>NZ_JBZYDN010000007.1:0-206923 GCF_058933135.1 Halomicrobium sp. HArcel3
CAACAAACTCTTTAACATATTCAATGGCTTCAACGTAGCCACTCCCGCCGGAGGTGTCTCTGGTCGCGTAGATCATATCGTACTCATAGCTCTTTGTTCCACTGCGAACCTTTACTGGGACTTGGTGGCTCTTTGTGTCAAATAGACTCTCCATTTGGTCCATGTATTCCTGTTTATATTCTTCGCGCGAAGAGAGATTAAGGCTCCAAAGGTTGCGCCCAAAGAATTCCTTCATCTTCCCCTCATGAGCACCTTGATTATTTATATTCATTCCAACGGCCATTGCACCAGGATAATTGATGAGATAGTCCCCAGTTAGTTCACTTAGCTTTTCAAGGGCGTCCCAACAGAAGTCCATGGCTTGATTATCTGCGAAAGTTATCGTATGAAAACTGCTAGAGGGACCTCTCACCTCCCAGATATCGTCGTATATCTCATATATTACTTCATTAGAATTTCCTTGAAGAACGTCCCAGTCTCCCGGCTCCTGAATGTCTGAAGCAGGATCAGTAAAGATGTTCTTTAGCCTTTGCTCCAGCAGGTCACATTTTTCCTGATCGCTGTCAACAAAGTACATCTTGGTGAACGGCTCAGAGGCATGCTTGGCTGCAACAAGGGGAGATCCCAGAAAGCATTCGCCTTCTCCGTACTCAGATAAACCAGAGCCAGCAAGCGCATCAATATAGAAGAAGTCGTCAAAGTGCTTGGAAATGACTTTGGTATACATGTTGATGGTTGCTGAGTGGACAATCAATTTCAGTGCAGACCATGTATTGAAGCTATTGTCGACGCCTTCGACGTAAGTTGGTTCAATCTTATCAGCGCCTTCTGTGAGTCCTGCGACGCGATCAAGAATCCATTCGCGCTCTCCGTTCGGCATTACCTATCGCTAGCTATTTTTGCCGATAAATGTTGCGGGAGTTTCGAAGAGTCAGGGTCATTTACGGGTTGAAATGAAGAATATTACGTCCTCCAGGGTTGATTAGACTCTTTCCCCAATATCTTCCTTTTCAAGGGGTTCTTCCTTCAATTGTCCATGTTGGCAGGGAAGGAGAGAATCTGAAGTCGTACAATAGATATCTATCTATGTCGTCCATGGCTCGGACGGCGTGGATCAGCTGGCGGTCGTCGGCGCGTTCACTGTCCCGGGCGGCTCCTCGCGCGGCTGCGACGGCGGCCGACTGGAGACGGTCGTAGTACTCGTCCTCGTCGGCGGCGAAGCCCGCCTCGACCGCCTGTGCGGGCCAGTCGGCCGGTTCGTCCGCGCTCCCGTCGCGTATCGCGCGGGCTCCCCCGTCGACGTCGTCGGGGTCCAGCCCCGCGAACCACCCGTCTGTCATGCCACGACGTTGCGCCTCCCCGGCGAAAAAGGCACGCGATCCGTCCCGTGGAAACGTCGCTCGAACGGGGGCCTGAAACCTCGATCCGGATCACGAGACCGGACAGATCGGTGCCGAGAGGACCGGTATCGGGCGAATGATAGCACAGCTCCTGCTGAGTATATATAGACTCGCAACCAAGTATAGCCCGTTATGCCAAGCGCAAACGACCCCTTCGAGCAGATGGAAGCGATGTTCGAGCAGATGCGACGCTCGGTGATGGGGAACCGGGCCGTCGACGGTCACCCGATGCTCGGTGACGGAACACACGCTGGGTCTGCCCTCACGGCGGATGACGCTCGCGACGCGGGCGTCACAGTCGAGGAGCGCGACGGCGAGTACGTGGTCCTGGCCGACCTCCCCGGGTTCGAACGCGAAGAGATCGACCTGACCTTCGACGACGGCGTGCTGACCATCGACGGCACCCACGAGGTGGCGGGTGACCAGGAGTACCGCCAGCGGACGGTATCCGAATCGGTACGGATCCCGGGCGAGGTAGCGGTCGACGACGTCGGCGCCACCTACCGCAACGGCGTCCTCGAAGTGACGCTCCCCGTCGACGAACGCGCGAGCGACGCCGTCCGGATCGACGTCGAGTAGTCCTTCCGTCGAGGGGAGCGACAGGAAACTCCCGACAACTGAACGAACTCCGGAGACCGGGGCCTATATTTGCGTGCCATTCGTACGCAAGGGGTATGGGTACCGACGCATCGACCCGGGACTGGCGGGCGGCCGAGGCCGACTACGACGACCCAGTTATCGGGGAGGATACGCTTTCTGAGATGTTCGAGGCCACCGCCGACCGGAACGCGAACCGGGTGGCCCAGCGATACAAGGGTGGGGTGTACGACCGGTCGCTCGGCGGCGACGTCGTTCCGACGGCGCCGGACGGCCAGTACCGCGATATTTCCTACGACGAGATGCGCGGGATCGTCCGCCGTCTCGCGGCCGGCTTCCGTGAAATCGGCGTCGACTTCGACGACCGCATCGGCATCTACGCGAACACGCGCATGGAGTGGGCGCTGTCGGACTTCGGCCTGCTCGCCGCCGGTGGCGTCGTCACGACGGTGTATACCGAATCCTCGACGAAGCAGGTACAGTACCTGCTCGACGACCCAGACGCGACCGGCGTCGTCGTCGAGAACGGCGAACTGCTCGAACGCGTCCTCGCCGTCGAGGACGACCTGGACCTCGAGTTCTTCGTGGTGATGGACGCCTACGAGAGCGACCGCGACGACGTCTACTCGCTCGGGGAGGTGTACGAACTCGGTGACGAGGCGTTCGACGAGGACGAGTATCGCGGCTGGTTGGCGGCCCGCGACACCGAGGACCTCGCGAGCCTCATCTACACCTCGGGGACGACCGGTCAGCCCAAGGGAGTCAAACTCACCCACTGGAACTTCCGGGTGAACGTCAATCAGGTACACAAACGACTCGCCCCGCGGCCGGACAAAACTCCGGACTTGCCGGCGCTCACCCCCGGGACGAAGACGATTTCCTTCCTGCCGCTGGCCCACGTCTTCGAGCGGCTGGCGGGTCACTTCGTCATGTTCGCCGCAGGCGCGGCCGTCGGCTACGCCGAGCACCCCGACACGCTCGCGGACGACCTGAAACTGCTCGAACCGAACACCGGCGCCAGCGTCCCCCGCGTGTACGAACGTATCTTCGACACGATGCGCGAGCAGGCCAGCGAATCCGGCGTCAAGAAGCGCATCTTCGAGTGGGCGCTGGGCGTCGCTCGCGAGTGGCAGCGGACCGAGGATCCTGGTCCCGGGCTCAGGACCAAACACGCCCTCGCCGACCGCCTCGTCTACAGCACGGTCAAGGAGAACATCGGCGGCGAGATCGAGTTCATGGTCAGCGGCGGCGGGAGCCTCGCGAAGGAGCTCTGCGAGACGTTCAACGGGATGGGGATCACCATCGTCGAGGGGTACGGGTTGACCGAGACGGCCCCAGTCATCACGATAAACCCGCCGGAGGACATCCGACCGGGAACGCTCGGGGTCCCTGTCTACGGGATCGACGTGCGGCTGGACGAGTCCGTCGTCGACGCCACCGAGTTCGACGACGTCGAGGGCGCCGTCGGCGAACTCCAGGTCCGCGGCCCGAACGTCACCGATGGGTACTGGAACCGCCTGGGAGAGACGGAACGCGCGTTCACGGAGGACGTCCCCGCGAGCGAAGCGAGGGGGGAGTCGGAAACGGGGTCAGTTTCCGGAAGGTGGTTCCGGACGGGGGACATCGTCGAACAGACCGACGACGGCTTCCTGACCTACCACGACCGCATCAAGGAGATCATCGTCCTCTCGACGGGGAAGAACGTCGCGCCACAGCCGATCGAGGACGCGTTCTCGACGAACGACCGGGTCGACCAGATAATGGTCGTCGGCGACGAGCGGAAGTTCATCGGTGCCATCCTCGTCCCGAACTTCGAGGCGCTTCGCCACTGGGCCGACAGCGAGGGGGTCGACCTCCCGGCGGACGACGAGGCGCTCTGTGAGGACGACCGCGTGAGAGACTGGATAGGGGAGGCCGTCGACGAGGTCAACGAGGACCTCGAACGCGTCGAGCGCATCAAGGAGTTCGTGCTCGTCTCGCAGGAGTGGACCGCCGAGAACGACCTGCTGACCCCGTCGATGAAGAAGAAGCGCCGGAACATCCGGAACGCCTTCGAATCGAAGCTGGCCGAGATTTACGGGGGCGAAGACGAGGAGGAAGAGGAAGCGGTCGCCAGTTGAGGGCTGGGAACTGTGGGCCGGGAGCACCGAATTCTCACGTGCGGACGTCGACTGTCCGCGTCCGCGGCCCGTCGCACTCGACGAGCAGGACGGACTGCCAGGTACCCAGGTCGAGGTCGCCGTCCGACACCGGAATCGTCGCGTCCGGACCGATCAGCGCGGCCCGAAGGTGAGAATCGGCGTTCCCGTCTAGCTGGTCGTGAGCCCACCCTTCGTCGGCGACGCGGTCGGCCAGCCAGTCCTCGAAGTCGCCGATGAGTCGCGGTTCCGCCTCGTTGACCGTGACACCGGCCGTGGTGTGGCGGACGAACACCGTCGCGGTTCCGTCGGCGTCTGCCGGGAGTGCGTCGCGGACGTCGTCGGTGACGTCGACGACCGATAGCCGCCGGTCAGTGTCGACCGTGAACGTGGACATCGACGAAACTGTTCGACTGGGGCGCAGTAGAACGTCACGGTACCGACCGGCAGCGTTTCGACGGCATCGCTCACGACGGTGTGGAACGCGGAAACCCCGAGGGGGTCACGGGTTCGTGGGTAAGCAGGTGAGGAGAGAGCTCAGAACGCGCCGAGGCCGACGCTGAACGCCCAGCGTTCCACGGCGAGGACGGCCAGCGCGAGCGCGCCGCCCGCCAGCGCGACGTTCTTGAGGAAGTGCGTCATCTCGTCCTGTTGCTGGTCCTCGGGGACGGCCCAGAAGTCGTGGAAGAGCACGCCCGCGACGACGAGAAAAGCGGCGACGACGACGCCCCCCACCGTCGGGAAGATACCGAAGACGATGGCGAGGCCGCCCAGGATCAGTGCCAGCCCCGACCCGAGAACCGCCAGCTTCGGTGCTGGAAGCCCCTTGTGCTGGGCGTAGCCCGTCATCTGTTCGGTCTGCACGAAGTGATTGAGCCCGGTGAAGGCGATGACGCCGCCGAAGAGCACGCGCGCGACGAGGAGGACGAGTCCCTCGGTTCCCGTAAACGCCATCAGGCGCTCACCTCGGAGGCGGTATCGGCAATTGCAGTCGTTCGGCCCGGTACTACTGGTGTGGTTCGCACAGCAGGTATCATTGCGTTACCTGGTTCCTTCCGGAACTAATATATACGTTAGGCGATAGAAGTGATACTAGATTACGTCCATGTCATCGACGTTCGAGCAATCGGAGGAGACGGTCGAGGAGAAGAACGCCGGCGCCTGTCCGGTGATCGAGGCGGTCGACCAGATCGGCTCGCAGTGGCGCCTCATCGTCCTCCACGACCTGGCCGAGGGGGAAAAGCGGTTCAACGAACTCAAGCGCTCGACGGACGCGAGTTCCCGGACGCTCTCGCGCGTGCTGGACGACCTGGAGGACGCCGAACTCGTCAACCGCCGGGTCGAGGACCAGCCCATCGCCACTTACTACACCCTGACCGAGAAGGGCGAGGCGCTCTGTCCCGTCTTCAGCGACATCGAAGACTGGGCCGACGACTGGCTCTGAGGTCGCTCGCCGACCGCGGGCGGTATCGGAGGCCGTGAGAGCCAGAGAATTATCCCCGTCGCGTCCCTACGGTGACACATGCCCACGGAGATTCCCGGAATCCACCACGTCACCGCCGTCGGCAGCGACCCTGGCCGGAACCTCGCGTTCTACACCGAGACGCTGGGACTCCGCCTCGTCAAGCGAAGCATCAACCAGGACGACGTCTCCGTCTACCACCTGTTCTACGCCGACCACGACGGCACGCCCGGGACGAGCATGACCTTCTTCCCCTACCCGGGGGCTCGCAGCGGCCGCGTCGGCACCGGACAGGTCAGCACGACGGCGTTCACGATTCCGACCGACGCCGTCGACTACTGGACCGAACGGCTGTCCGCGGAGGGGGCCGACGTCGACGAACCTCGCGAGCGGTTCGGCGACACCGTCGTTCCGTTCCGCGACCCCGACGGACTCCCGCTAGAGCTGGTCGCGACGGCCGACGCGCCGCCCGCGAACCAGCCGGACGGACCAGTCCCCGAGGAACACGCGATTCGGGGCTTCTTCGGCGTGACGCTCTCGCTCCAGAGCGCCGGGCCGACCGTCGACCTCCTCCGAACGATGGGGTACGAGGAGACAGCGGGCGAAAGCGAGCACGACCGCCGCCGGTTCGAGGCCAGCGCCGATCTCGGCGCGGTCGTCGATGTCCTGGAGCAACCGCAGGCGCCCCGCGGCCAGCCGGGCGCCGGGACCGTCCACCACGTCGCGTTCCGGGTCGAAGACGACGAGCAGGAGGCCTGGCGCGAGGTGTTTCAGGACCAGGGACTTCGGCCAACCGAGATAATCGACCGCAAGTGGTTCAGGTCGGTGTACGTCCGCGAACACGGCGGCGTCCTCTTCGAGTTCGCCACGAAGTCGCCGGGCTACACCGTCGACGAAGACGTCGCAGAACTGGGGAAGCGACTCGTCCTGCCCGAGTGGCTCGAAGACCGGCGCGGGGAAATCAAGGCCGGGCTCCCAGACCTCTCCTGACCTGCGATTCTGGAGGGCGTAGTTTGCGTCAGCGGGGCGGGCGACGCGGTGGCGCAGCCGCGCGGTCGCTGGCCGCGACGCGAAGCGAGTACGCGATGGTCACGAGTCCGACGAACTGGAGGACCCGGACCGCGAGCCGGAACACGTTCTGGTACCGGACGGGGACGACGCGGAACGTGATGAGGCCCTGGCCGGCGAGGGCCACGACGTACGTCACGCCGAAGAGGAGGATCATCCCGACCGAGAGGTACCGCATCGACCGGTCCTCGTTCCGCCGGAGCCCGCGATAAGCGTGAACACCGATGTAGAGGCCGACGATGGCCGACCCCGTGGCAGCGACGCCGGCCGCGAGTCCAACGGTGCTGAAGAACGCGATCATCTCAGAAGTTCCCCCACAATCGCGAGAGCTCGTCGGCGACGTCCCCGCCGGCCCGCTCGACGGTCCAGTCGAGGTCTCCGTCGCGGATGGTCAGTTCGAACCGGTCGAGCGCCGAGGCGTACACCGTCTCGTGGTGCCCGTCGCGTCGGGGCCTCGTCCGCTCTTCCAGCAGGTCGAGGTCGCGCAGTTCGTCGACCCGCCGGTAGATGGACGACACCGAGAGGTCACAGTGGTCACCCAGTTCCTTCGCCGACAGCGGTTCCGCGCTCGTCGCGACGAGGATGGACCGGACGTGCTCGTCGTCGAGCAGCGCGACGACGTCGGCCAGGTCGTGTTCCCCGTTCACAGCTTCGTCTGTCATACGTGGGGGATATAGCTTGCTCTCGACCGGCGGGGTCCGCGAGCGGTCCGGACTGGGACAGCGAGATCCGAGGGCCGCGCTCATTCGTCCGCCTCCAGCCGGTAGTAGAACAACGTCCGCGACCCGATGCCTTCAGGACCGTACTCGATCTGCACGCCGTCCGCGTCGGGACTGTCGCTCAGGTCGACCGTCGTTTCGTCGCCCGGTCCCACGCGGTCTCCGCTTGACCACAGCGGGAGCTTCTCGATCTCGCCGTAGTCGTCGGGCGAGTCGACGTCGTACCACAGCAGGTCCGCGTCGACCGCCTCGCCGGCCTCGTGTCGGATCGTGACGGTCCGCGCGTCGGCGTCGAACGACGCGCCCCAGGTGACCTGTGGCAGGTCCCGAATCGGATCGCGGTCCCTGTCCGGTGCCAGCGGGACGCGCGCCTCGACCGTGGCGAGGCGGCCGTCCACCCCGACCTCGGGCGCGTTCGTTTCGGACGAGAGTTGGTGCGGCTGGTCCTCGAGGAGCCGCCTGAGCCGCTCCGCGGAGACGGCCTGCCCCTCGGGATACCGTTCCAGGAGTATCTGGTAGCCCGCGTCGCGGATCCTGAAAGCGTCCGCTCCCAGGGTCGCGTACTCGGTGGCGAGTCCCGGATGGCCGCCGCCGACGTAGAGCAGTCGGCTCGCGCCGACGGCCTCGGTGACCGCAGCGAAGTCGTCGTCGGCCTCGTGGTACCGCTCGACGGTACCGCGCCCAGCGTCGATGGTCGCTTCCAGGCTCGCGACGCGGTGGTGTTCGGCGCTCGTCCAGACGAACACGCCGTCGCGGACCGCCAGGCGCCGGGGGACGTCAGAGCGAGCGTACAGGTCGTAATCGCGGTACGTGCCGTCCGGTTCGTAGGCAGTGTCTGCGAGCGTCGCCGCGACCTCGTCGGCGGCGAACTCGGCCTCGACGACCGTCGCGAGGTTCGTGGTGACGAGCCGATCGTAGTTCTCGTACCCGATCCCGAAGTAGTCCTGTTCGGCCCGGTGGTGACCCCTGCGGGCCACGAACAGTTCGGGAGCGGTGCCGTCGAACGGTCCTGGTTCGGCGTACGTGAGGAGCCAGTCGTCGTCCGTCTCGACGACGGACTGGGCAGGGAGCCATCGCCGATAGTCGGGTCGGCCCGCTTCCGGGACGTCCACGCGCCCGTACGATGCTCTGCTACCGAGCGGCGGGAGCGCAGTACATCCCGCCGTACTCGCCGTCAGTCCGGTCGATACGGCCGCCGCGCCGGCCCGGAGGAGGGATCGACGCGTCGGCATGGAGGGCTCGTCTGGTGGCGTCATCTTCGCACGTGAACGGCTGACCGCCATCCCCTTCATAACAGCACGTCGACCGCGGGGTCGCGCATACCGGCGAAGGGTTTAAGTAAGCGGTAATCACCAGGCAGGTGTTCTGTGCGCAGCCGATGAGTGGCTCCGGCGGTCGGCTCGGACCGCCAGTCGGTGAAGCGGAGCGACACGGGCGCGCGGCGTCCAGAGAAGGGGGCGGGCAAGTAGGGGACCGAACGTTCAGGCCAGCCACTCCTCGGGCTTGGTGTCGTAGTCGACGTCGTCGGCCGCGAGGTGTTCGACCTCGGACCAGTCGACTTCCTGGACCGTGACCTCCTCGCCGTCGTAGCGCAGGCGCTTGCCGACGTCCTCGGGTTCGGGCTCGCGGTCACGCCGCCGGGCGACCTCGACGTCGTGCTCGTCGAACACCTTGTCGATAGTCAGCAGGTTCACCGGCCGGCCCCACAGCTGGAACACTCGCTCGAGCGTGTCCTTCGCCTGGTCCATGTCGAGGACGACGCCGTTGAACTGGTGAGTCAGGAGTAGCTCGTTGCGGTTCTCGTAGTTCCCGTCCGCCACAGTGATGGTGGGCTTGCCGAAGTTGGTGAACTGGAGCATCAGCTTCTTCTTGACGTCGCGGTAGTCCGTCGAGGTCACCCGGTAGTCGCCGGTGGACTGGGTGTACTCGTAGGTGAAGTAGTCGTTCTCGTCGACGAACTCCTGGCTGAGGAACTCGTCGAGGAAGGTGACGTCGTTGTGGCTCTCCCGGATTTCGCGCATGCGGTCCCAGCCGCGGGCGAAGTCCACGTCCGCCAGCGCCTCCGCGACGCTCTCGTACCGGGAGTCGTCGAACATGTACCGCGAGACCCGTTCGAGGTCCTCCTGCCCGATGCGGGAGACGAACCCGCGGTACTGGGGCTTGACCAGTGAGTAGTGGCGCTCGGCGAGGCCCTCGTAGGTGAGGACCTTCCAGGGGTACCGCTCGACGTCGAACTCGCCACTCTTCGCGGCGTCCAGCATCTCCGCGTCGACGTGGGGGTCGTCGGCAGGTATCTCCTCTAGCGACCCCGGGATATTCCGGAGCCAGGGTTCGGGCGCGAGGTGGTCCTGGACCTCGCGGAAGTCGACGACGTCCTGGAAATTGCGCCAGGTGATCCCCTCGACGCGGAGGAGTCGCTCGGCGACCTCCCGGCGGTTCTCGCTGTTCTCGATGTACTCCCAGAGCTCCTTGCCGAGCTTGTAGGGGTTGAGGCCGGCCGACCCCAGCACCTTGGACTGGTGGTCGGCGTAGAGGACGAACTCGTCGTCGCCGGCGAACCCTTCCTCGCCCATCATCATCGATTCCCAGTATGCAGCCCACCCCTCATTCATTATTTTTGTCATTTTCTGCGGGGCGAAGTAGTAGGCCTCGCGCCGCAGGATTTCGAGCACGTCGACCTGCCAGTCCTCCATCTCGACGGCCTTCTCGCCGTCCTCGTCGTACTGCATCCCGTGGGTCCTGAGGAACGCCAGCACGTCCTTCTCCGGTTCGGCGGGGAAGGTGATCGCCTCGTCGTCGGGCGACTGGGCGTCGAGCCACTCCTGGCTGAACACCTGTTTTTTGACCTCGTCTGAGACGTTCAGGTCCTCCAGCTGGTCGGCGACGTCCTCGAAGTCCTCGTCTATCTCTGGGACGTCGGGGTCGCCGACGGGGGCGTAGGGCTGGTGCTGGTCGACGTTGTCCTCCAGGCAGAGGACGTGGTCGATCCACTTCTCGACCTCGGCCCTGTCGATCTCCGGGTCCTGCATGTACTCCCGGATGGTGTCGCCGTGGCGGGCGAGCATCGCCGAGGCGTCTGGAGTCCTCGTGCGGCTGTCGCCGCCCTCGCTTTCGTCGTCGCGTCGCGACGACCTGCCCGCAAACATCCCGAACCACTCGTTGTTCGAGAAGAAGTCCGCGTGGGCCTCAACGTGGGTGATGACCGCCTTCTGATCGGCCAGTTCGTTCGACTCCTGCAGGAACGCGTGGGCCGGGTTGTCGTTGTTGACGATTTCGAACGCCTTCCCGCCGAGGAACTGGCCCTGTTTCTGCTGGCGGTCGTACTGCATCCCCCAGCGCCAGTGCGGGTATCGCTGCTGGAACCCGCCGTAGGCGATGAGTTCGTTCATCTCGGCGTAGTCGACGATCCAGTAGTTCACCGGGTACGGCTCCAGGCCGAGGCGCTCGGCCAGGTTGGCAGCCTCCTCGACCGGTTCCTCCAGTTGCTCGGCCGCGCGCTGGGCGCGGATACGGTCCTTTCTGCTCATGCGTCTTCCTCCTCCGTGCTCAGTATCTCGTAGATGGCGTCGACGACGTCCTCCGGCGAGGAGACGTAGGCGACGGCGACGTCGCCCGCGTCCCGGAAGTGACGCCCGACCTCCTCCGCGTGGGTCGCGTTGATCGCGTTCCCGCTGGGCTGTGTCTCCACGTATGCGTGGAGGTTCGCCGGAATCCGCTCCATCAGCGGAATGACGTGCTCCTCGGTGTCGTTCGAGGAGTTCTCGGAGTCACCGGCGGCGAACACGTAACGGTTCCACTCGCTCCAGGGGTACTCCTCTTCGAGGCGCTCCATGGCGACTTCGTAGGCGCTGGAGATGCGCGTTCCACCACCGGAGCGGATGCCGAAGAACTCCTCGCGGTCGACCTCCCAGGCGTCGGCGTCGTGGGCGATGTAGACGAACTCGGCGTTGTCGTACTTGCCCTGGAGGTACCAGTCCAGCGGCGTGAACGTCCGCTCGACGAGTTCGCGCTTCTTCTGGCGCATGCTCCCCGAGACGTCGCGGATGTTGACCACGACGACGTTGCGCTCCTTCTCCTCGATTATCTCGGGGTAGCGGTAGCGCTCGTCCTCGCGGCGGAAGGGGATCTGGTCGACCCCTTCCCGGCGGATGCGCGCCGCCGTGTCGGTTCGCTCGACGTTCGCCTCCATCTCCTCGATGGAGTCCCAGGTCGCCTTCTCGGCGTCGTCTATCTCCTCGTACGTCTCCTCCAGCCAGGCCTTCGAGACCGGGACGTGCTGGTCGCGCGCCCAGTCGAAGACGGTGGCCGGTCCCCAGCCGTCGACCTTGAGCGCCTCGCGGACGAACTCGCGGTCGAAGTCCATCGCCAGCTTGCGCTTCAGCCCTTCCTTGAACAGGTGCTCGAAGTCGAGCGTGCTGGAGGGACCAGTCCTGGTGATGTCCGTGAAGTCGCCCTCCGACTCCTCGACGACTTTCTTCCCCTTCGGGTCGAGGTCGAGGCCGAGTTGCTCGTCGAGTTCCTGGGCGAACTCCTCCGGGTCCATCTCGTAGTACTCGTGCTCGCCGCCCTCCTCGCCTGGCTGCCCGTCCTCGTCGCCGTCGCCGGGCTGTGGCTGGGGCTGGCCGACGGGGTCGCCCTCCTCGGCGCCCTCGCCCTGGCCGACACCGCCCATGTCGCGCTGGTCGTAGGCGAACTCGGGCAGGTCGACGATCTTGATGGGGATCCGCACCTCGTCCTGGCGGCTCTGACCCAGGTCGCCGTACTGGATGAACTCCGCCAGGTCCTGGCGGCGCTCCTCGCCGACTGCGCGGTACCGTTCGAGGTCCTCTCTCAGTCCCATTTGTAGCTCACCTGGCTCATGACGTAGCGGCTCGTCAGTTCGGCCGACGCCTCGCTGTAGCCGAACAGTTCCTGCATGTTCCGAACGGTCTTCGCCTTGAGGTCGGCCGTCTCGGTCCCGCTCGGCGGGTTGTCCCACTGGCGCGGGTCGAAGTCCTCGTAGGTCCGCTTGACGGCGGTCCAGTCGTGGCTCTCGAGGACGGTCTCGATGACCGGAATCTCCTTGGGGTTGACGTCCTCGACGCGGAACTCGTCGTCGCGGGACTGCCAGGCGTGGCGGTTGAGCGCGGTGATGATCTTTTCCGTCCGGAAGTGCCGGACCGCCTCGTCGGGCGCGTTGCCCTCGTAGTTCCGGTCGTCGAACCGGCCGAGGTGCTCGATCTCGAAGACCTTCATCTTCAGCGGGTCCGGCTCCTCGTACTCGCCGCGGTCGTTCTCGATCTGTTCGCCCGCCTCCCAGGCGTAGACGTGCTCGATGTACTCCTCGACGGTGGCCTGGTCGACGCGCTTGTCGCGCATGACCGCGTCGAGCACGTCCCGCTCCTGCTCGGTGAAGACGTGGTTCTTCACGGGGACGACGCGCTCCTCGAACTCGCTGGCCTCCGTCGGCGAGAACACCGGCGCGCCGCCGAGGTTCTCCGCCATCGTGTTCAGCACGTCACGGGGCATGATCACGTTCTCGACGTCCAGGTCGGCGTGGTGGCGGTCCTGCTGGTCGTGGAGCAGGTCCGCGATGACGTCCCGCGTGAAGGTGACCGGGATGCCGTGCTCGCCGTCGTTGGCGTTCGTGTCGAGTTCGTAGTCGTCGACGTCGATGCGCTCGTCGCCCTCCTGGAGGTAGCCCCGGTCGAAGAGGAGAGCCTTGTCGACCAGGTCCAGCCCGGCGGGTATCTCACCGGCGTCCAGCCGGGAGGCGACGGCGTACAGCGCGGCGGCCTCGATGGCGTGGGGCGCCAGTTCCTTGCCGGTGACCTCGTTGGAGCTATCGCGGACCTGGACGGTCAGTGGCTCCTGGATCCACTCCTCCAGTTCCTCCCAGGAGTCGGCCTGCCACACCGACGTCTCGTTCGTGAGTTCGCGGCGCAGCAACTCGGCCTCCAGCGAGAGGTTGGTGAGGTAGCTGAACTCGTGTTTGTCCAGCCGACGTTTGAGCGCCTTCAGCGGGTCCTGGCCCTCGCGTTCGGCGTGCTGGTTGAGCTGTGCCTCCAGGTCGGGGTTCGAGATGATGACCAGCTGCGTGTCGATGTCCATCCCGATGCCCTTGTCCAGTTTGACGTGGCCCTCGTCGGGGACGTTCAGCAGTTTCTGGAGCAGGTCCGCGTGCTGGGCCGCGTCCTCGACGATCGTGAGCAGGCCGTTGCCCTGGGAGAGGACGCCGTCGTAGGAGAACGCCTGCGGGTTCTTCCGGCCGCGTGAATCGAGTTCGCGAAGCATGCCGTGCATCCACGACCCGACGAGGCGTTCCTTGGGCGAGCCCTCGTCCTCCGAGTGAAGCACGCCGATGCCGTCGCCGACGTCGACGACGTAGTTTTTCACCCGGAGGTGCCGGGGATCGGTGACCGCCGAGAACAGGTCATCGGCGCCGTCTCTCCTGTACAGCTCCTCCAGGAAGTCGTACGCTTCGCGGCTGAACGGGTCGAGTTTCCCCTCGACGCGGACGGGGACGTGGTCGTCGAGCCGGTCGTTGAGATCCGCGACGAGTTCGGTCCGGACGTCGTCCGGGAACACCGACAGCGGGTGGGCCTGGACCGGGCTCTCGTACCAGTCGTCCTCGTCCTCGACCGGGCTGTCCCCGTAGGTGATGCCCGCGTTGTTCTCGCCGGCGCCGGCGACGTTCCACTCGACAGTGTACCGTCGCCCTGCGTCCGTCTTCGAGTACTCTCGCAGGCCGTTGATGAGACAGCGCTTCAGTTCGGACTTTCCGGTCGCCGTCGGCCCTTCGAGCCAGATTATCTTCTCGTCCTTGCCCCGGCCCGCCGCTATCGAGCGGAGGTCGTCCACGAAGTCGTTGAGCACCTCCGTGTTGCCGAGGATGGCGTGTTCGCCGTCGTTGTGCGGGTCGTCGAAGAACTGGTAGCGCTCCTTCTCCTCGCCCTCCTCGATGACGGTCCTGGTGCCGGCCTCCTCGATGGCCTCCAGGAGGTACTTCGAGGCGTGGGCGGCCAGCCCGGGTGCCTCCAGGATCGCATCGACGTACTCCGAGAGGGTCATCGGCTCCTCGTACGTCGCGTCGAGCGCCGCGTCGGCGCGACCGATGAAGTCCTCAGCCGTCATGGTGGTCAGTCCTCCATCTCGCTCTTGGCGACCTCGGCGCCGGCGAACTCGAGCACCTCCTTTGCCCCTTCCTCGGAGTAACCCTGTTCGACGAGCGCGTCGATCCACTGGTTGCGCTCGTCGTCGTCCATCTCGCCGCTGGAGACCAGCGCCGAGAAGTTGATGTTGTGTTTCTTGTCCTCCCAGAGTTTGCGTTCGAGGGCGCGACGCAGGCGGTCGTTGTCCTGCGGGTTGAACGTGTCGCCCTCGCGGGCACGACGGGAGACCCAGTTGGACACTTCCTGGCGGAAGTCGTCCTTGCGGTCCTCCGGCAGGTCGAGTTTCTCCTCGACCGAGCGGAGGAACTGCTCGTCGGGTTCCTGTTCGCGGCCCGTGATCTCGTCCTCGACGGTGTCGTCGTCGATGTAGGCCATCACGTGGTCCATGTACTTCTCGCCCTGGCGCTGGATCTCGTCGACGTCGTAGGCCAGCGCGTGGCGGACGTCCTCGATGGCCCGCTCCTTGTACTCCTCGCGGACGAGTTCGAGGTAGCGGTAGTACTGATCGAACTTGTCCGCGGGGATGGAGCCGTGGTTCTCCAGGTTGTCCTCGAAGTGGTTGAACGTCGTCAGCGGGGAGAGGAACTGCCGGTCCCGGTGCATGGAGTCCATGATCGCCTCGGCTATCTCGTCGCCGATGAACCGCGGGGAGACGCCCTCCATCCCCTCGCCGATCTCCGCCTTGTTCTCGGCCTCGTCGCGGAGTTTCTTCACGTCGACGTCGTCGGCCTCGCCGATCTCGCCGTTGTAGGCCTTGACCTTCTGGAGCATGTCGACCGTCTCGGTGTCGGGTTCCTCGACGCGGGTGAGGACGCCGAACAGGCCGGCCATCTCCAGCGTGTGGGGTTCGACCTGGATGTCCGGCAGGTCGGCGTTGCGAAGCATCTTCCGGTAGATCTGGGCCTCGTCCTCGTAGCTGAGGACGTACGGGAAGTCGATGCGCTTGGTCCGGTCGTTGAACGCCTCCATCTTCTCGTCGCCCTTCTTGTCCCGGTACTCGGGCATGTTCGTCCGCCCGACGATGACCTGGTCGATGTCGATCCGGGGGTTCGCCTTGGGCTTGATCGTCTGCTCCTGGGTCGCGTGGAGGAAGTCGTAGAGGAACTCCCGCTGGAGTTTCAGTAGCTCCTCGCCGGAGAAGATGCCGCGGTTGGCGTTACAGAACGCGCCCGAGTAGTCGAACGCCCGCGGGTCGCTCTCGCCGTAGACGGCGATCTTCGAGTAGTTGACGTCGCCGGTGAGTTCGGTCTCGTCCTGGTTCTTCTTGTCCTTGGGTTCGAACGTCTCGATCCCGCGGCGCTGGTTCTCGTCGGCGATGAACCGGACGATCTCGACGTGGTTGGAAAGCACCTGCTGGAGGTCGTCGTCGTAGTACGCCAGCAGTCGGTCCATGTAGAACTCGCTGGCCGGGTCCAGCGCCTGCTCGTTGCGGATGGTGTAGGGCGCGTCCAGGTCCTCGTTGATGTCCGCGATCACCCGGTCGCGCTGGTCCTGGGGCAGGAGCACGATGGGGTCCTGGTTCATCGGCGACCGGACGACGTCGTCCGCGGGGTCCTGGTCGCCGACGACGTCACAGAGGTTCGTCCAGCGGAAGGTGTACATCCGGCCCTCCTCGCGCGTGGTGTAGTCCTCGAAGTACCGCCGCACCTGGCGGTCGAAGTCGGACTTGCCCGACCCGACCGGGCCGAGCAGTAACTTGATGCGCTTTTGCGGACCGAGCCCGCGTGCGCCGGATTTGACCTTGTTGACGAACTCGTGTATCGCCTCGTGGACGACGGGGCCGTAGAAGGTGTTCTCCCCGTCGTTGAGGGGGTCCTCCGAGGCCAGCTCGTACTCGACGACGCCGGCGTCTTCGTCGTACTCGGTGCCGTAGTAGTCGAACATGTCGGCAACGCGCTGGTGGGCGTTGCGGGCGATTCGCGGGTCTTCGTACAGCTGGTCGAGGTACCAGTCGAACGAATGGGTGGCTCGCAGGTCCGACGGGATGGCGTCCTGGTACTCTCGGCTCAGCTCTTCGAGTGTCTCTTTCGTGTCTGTCATGCTATCACGGACAGTTCGCGTCGGTAGCTGGCTCGCGTGCCAGACGCGGTCGACGTGGAATCGCTGCCGCGCGTCTCGGGAACAGTACGGTGTGGCCAACATCGAACGCTCCGTCCGTACCTGCCGACAACCGCCTCGGGGCCCGGCCGCCCGGGCCGACTGCGCTCGATTCGTGCCATGCTATCACTTGTCAATCCAGAACGCGGGGACGATGCTCCGGATCTGTTTCGATACGCCGTTCGGAACTGTTTCCGATACTATTTATTGTAGAAGGACTGTGCCAGTATAACCCTTTCCCCAGATAGCGTATATAACGATCATCGTTCCGTGCCGGTACGAGTGGAAACTACAGGGTAGAACGCGTCCGTGTGTATCACCCACACGCGAAATAATCTCGTATTAAAACGTTCCGACACGCCAGCCACTGCCGGAACGGTGGACTCTTTCGCACACCCGTCCAAGCGCTGCCCATGAGCTTCGACTCGCTCGACGATGACTGGGTCGTCTGGAGCGACGAAGGCGAGAAGGCCGTCCTCGCCTTCCGTCCGGACGTCTTCGACGGCGACGAGTTTCCCGCGCCCTGTCTCCCGACGATCTACCTCACTCGCGGCCAGCGTGACCGCCGACCCGGCAGTCGGCGCGTCGGGGCCGACTGGTACGTCACGCTCGCGCTCGAACCGGAGATTACCCGCGAGGCAGACGCCTACGAGGACCGCGAGGGAGCCGTGGCGGGCGCCGTCGCCCTCGCCGAGGCGTTCGCGGCGGGCGAAATCGACTACCGCGACCTCTACCAGGTCCCCCGCCCCGACTACTTCGACCGGCTCGACGAACTGACGGGCCGGCAGGGCTGATAGTGGTGGTTGTAACTTTGTACCGGCGAACGCCGGTACGGGCTTACAACCACCACTATGACACTCCGCTCGCACGCGCCAGGCCATACGCTTACTTTCGTCGCCACACTAGCCTCCGCTATGACCACGGTTACGCTGGTCGGGTCCCGCCTCGCCGAAGTGGACCAGGAGTTCGTCTACCAGGGAGAAGCCAGCGGGTGCGAAGGGTGCCCTTACCGGACCCAGTGCCTGAATCTCACGGAGGGCGTCCGGTATCGCGTCACCGACGTCCGTGAGGACGGCCAGACGCTGGACTGCGCCGTCCACGACGCTGGCGTCAACGCCGTCGAAGTCGAGCCCGCGCGCGTCAGGGCGAACGTGGCTTCGAAGGGCGCCTACGCCGGCAGCAAGGCGACGCTCCTTGGACCCTGCCCGTACACCGGCTGTCCGAGTCACGAGTACTGTGAACCCGCGGGCGCCGACTTCGACGAGGAGCATCGAATCGACGAGGTGATCGGTGACCCACCCCACGACTACTGCGCGCTGGACCGCGACCTGACGCTCGTTGAGTTCGCACCGTCGGAAGACGGGTGAGCGAGGCCTGGTTCCCGACGACTGCAGACTGCTACCTGGGTGCCCTCGACCTGTAGGGATCCGAATCAAGTGGCCTCTCCCACTAGTGCTGACACCGGTAATCGGACGGGAATCTATGGGAAGGCACGACGACTCACCGGCCGACGAGCTGAGGAACAGCCGTTCGAACGCGACGACGTACACCCGAGACCCCGACGAATCGCCCTCCGAGAGCGTCGTCAGGACCGTCGCCGCCGTCACCGGGACCGAACCGACGCGCATGGACCCGCTCTACGAATCGATCGACCCGGACGCGCTGGACACCGTCGTCGAATCGACCGCCACCGCTGCGGGGACGCAGTCCAACTCCCGGTCCAGTGTTCGGTTCCGATACCAGGGCAGGACAGTCACGATCCACGCGGACGGGCGAACGGTCGTCTCACCTGCGGCCGCCGACTAGTCCGCACGACCGGATCCGCGGCCGAACAGGACGGTGAGCAGTTTGCGCTCCGCCGCGTGGATGTGTTCGGAGAACGTGGCCGAAGAGATACCCAGGTCCGCCGCGATCTCGCTGCCCGTTCGCTCGCGGGGCCAGTCGTAGTACCCCGCCTCGTAGGCGGCCTCGATCACCTCGCGTTGCCTGTCGGTGAGGTCGTTCTCGAGGATCGCCCGGAACGCCGATTCGGCGAACATCGGCTCGACGCCCTCTTTCTCCCGCTTGGAGGCCAGTTCGGCGTCGTCGTACTCGTCGAGAAACGTCGCCACGACCGCCGAGGCCTCGTACCCCGTCGGGATGTCCGCCACGATGCGACCCGTTCCCCCGACCCCCTCGACTGTCCGCGGGAGGGCACCGAGTTCGGCCAGCGAGTAGGCCGGACAGTCGCCGGAGACGGTGAACTCGAACAGGCCACCGCGCTCGTATTCGGCGAGGAGCGTGGCGTCCAGGGTCTCGTGGGCGGACGCGAGCGAGACGATCCCGTCGGGATCGGTCCCCGTCACGTCGAAGAACTCCGCGTACTGCCCCCCGGGGCGGGGGAGCATCTTCGCGAGTTTCGTCGTACACTCCCGGTCGGCAGACACGCCGACGAAGGGGTACGTTTCGCTCTGGACGCGGAATTCGACCTCCACGACGGACTCCGTCTCGCTCCTGCCGGCCACTTCGGACATGTAGGATCTCCTGTCAATTCCCCGCTCTAGTGTAAGTGCCTTTACCAATATTGCGCCCCAGATCGGCCGAAATTCGACAGGCCAGTCCGATTATCCAATCCCCTTGTCTATGAATTCAACATCCCGATTCGAACGGCTGGGAGAGAAGCGGGGTCGGCACCCAAGAATCAGCGGTCCTCGGCCGAGAGCGTCCCCACCCGCTCGGCCCGGTAGCCGAAGACGTCCTCGTAGCCGTCCGATGAGAGCAACACGGGGTGGAACGGTTCCTCCGCGACGACGTTCTCCTCGCCGACGGCGGCGAACACCTCGCCGGCGGTCACCTCCTCGAAGTTCGAGACGTAGACGTCGTAGGTGTCGGCGGCGCGCTTCGGGATCGGTCCCCGGAGGCGAAAGACGGGGAGGTCCGCCTGTCGCGAGCCGTCCTGGTCCGGGAGCGCGCCGGTGGCGGCCAGGAACTCGCGGGTCACCTGCACGGCGTTCTCCGCGGCCTGTGCCGAGCCCTGGTAGCCACACTCCACCTCGATGGCCTCGGGTATGACCGAGTAGATACGGCCCTCGTTCGCGCCGGTCGTCTCGACGACGGCGTCGATAGAGAGGCGCGGGCAGATCGACCGTGCCGTCGGCCCGATCTCGTCGACGAGCGCGAACATGCCGTCGTAGGACTGTGTGGAGTGCAGTCCCAGGACGGTGCAGCCACGGAGTTCCTCGGCGACGGCGGCCGCGAGACGTCCCTCGTGGGTCGGCGCGTTCGGATCGCCGGGAAACGCCCGGTTGAGGTCCTCCTCCACGTACCGCTCGTTCCGGTCGCGGGCCAGTTCGTTGGCGACGACGAACTTCACCGGTCGCTGCACGGCCGGCCGTTCGTCCAGCAGCGTCCTGACCGCGTGCTCGCCACAGGGCTCGTCGCCGTGGATGGCGCCCACGACGGCTATCTCTGGATCACCAGTGCCGAGCTGCTCGACGTACACGTACGAGGCCTCGGACGCTATCCATTAGAGTGGTACGCTTCGATCCGGACCCGGAATCACCGGTCCCGGACCGGCGTGTCATGGTGATGGTTGTACCTTTTTGTCGGCGTTCGGCCGGACGCCGGGACGGGCGTACAACCACCACTATCAGGCATCCATCGCCGGCAGCGTGAACGAGAACGTCGCCCCGTCCCCGGGCGCTGCGTCGACCCAGATCACTCCCCCGTGCCGTTCGACGATCCGTTGACAGAGGGCGAGTCCGATCCCGGTCCCGGCGTGTTCCTCGTGGGTGTGCAGGCGCTGGAACACCTCGAAGATCCGGTCCGCGTCGTCGGGGTCGATACCGACGCCCTGGTCCCGGACGGAGACGACCCAGTCCGAGCCGTCGCGTTCCGCCGAGACCTCGATTCGCGGCGGTTCGTCCCCACTGTACTCGATAGCGTTACTCAGGAGGTTCTGGAACACCTGACGTAACTGGCTCGGGTCGCCCATCACCCGGGGGAGCGACGTCGTCTCGACGTTCGCGTCGCTCTCCTCGATCCGGACCTGCAGGTCGTCGTAGACGACGTCGAGGACGTCGTTCAGGGCCACCGGCTCGAAGGGGTCGCCCTGTGTCTCCACCCGTGAGTACTGGAGCAACCCGTCGATCATGTCGCGCATGCGGTCGGCGCCGTCGACGGCGTACTCGAGGAACTCCTCGCCGTCGGCGTCGAGTTCGTCCCCGTACCGGGTCTCGATGAGCTGGAGGTAACTCGAGACCATCCGCAGCGGTTCCTGGAGGTCGTGCGACGCGGCGTAGGCGAACTGTTCGAGGCGCTCGTTGGACTCCTGGAGGTCGGCGACCAGGTCCTCGAGTTCGCTCTGGTACCGGTCCCGTTCGATCGCCTCGGCGAGGACGTTGGCGACGCTCTGGACGAATTTCACGTCTTCTCGGGAGAACTGCTGGTGCCCGGTGTCGTGGGTGCCGAGTATCCCCCACGGCTCGTCGACCGACCCGATCGTCGTGCTGATGCCGCTCCTGACGCCGTGGTCGGTGAGGAGGTCCGGGCCGGAGAACCGCGTCTCCGCAGGGAGGTCCTCGACGACCACTGGCCCCTCGGAGAGGAGGGTGTAGCCCGCCTGTGAGTCGTCGTCCGCGGCGACGGTGGCCTCACCGACGATTCCCTCGTCCCAGCCGACGCCCTGGCGAACCAGCAACTCCTGCCGGTCGGCGTCCAGGTCGAGCACCTTGGCGTACGCGTTGTCGAGGACGGTGGCGACCTGTCTCGTGGCCTCGTTCATGAGTTCGTCGAGGTGGTCGGCTTCGAGCGCGAACTGGCCGAGATCCGCCACCACGTGTTGCTGGCGAGCGCGGCGTTCGAGTTCGCGCTCGCGCTCCTTGCGCTCGGTGACGTCACGGAAGTAGACGGAGATGCCGGTCTCGGAGGGGTAGAGGTTCGCCTCGACCCAGAAGTCGAACGCCTCGACGTACGTCTCGTAACTGGTGGCCGCCTGTGACTCCATCGCCGTCCGGAAGGCGTCGCGGACCGCGTCCGTGTCCGTCGCCGAAGGGAACACGTCCCACAGGTGCGTCCCGAGCAGTTCGTCCTCGGACTGCTGGAGGAGTACCTCGGCCTGCTCGTTCACGTGCGTGAACCGAAGGTCGTCGTCGACTGCGTAGAACGCGTCAGAGATACGGCCGAGCACCTGCTGGAGTTCGCTCTCCAGTTCGCGCTCGCGTCTGCGCCGATCGGTCATGTCGCGGGTGACCTTCACGAATCCCCGATGGGTCCCGTCGTCGTCGTAGACGGCCGTTATCGTCACGTTCGCCCAGAACTCGCTCCCGTCCTTTCGCACCCGCCACCCCTCGTCCTCGACCGACCCCGATTCGGTCGCCTGCTGGAGGTTCCGTTCGGGAACGCCAGCGTCCCTGTCGGCCTCGGTGTAGAACGTCGAGAAGTGCTCGCCCAGGATATCTTCGGGCTCGTACCCCTTGATCGCTTTCGCACCCTCGTTCCAGCTGACGACGCGTCCGTCCGGATCCATGCGGAAGAGGGCGTACTCCTCGACGGCGTCGACGAGCGAGTGGAACCGGGCTTCCGTCTCCTGTAACTCGTCCGCCGAGCGCTTTCGCTCCGTGACGTCGTAGTAGAGTTCGATCCGACCACCGGCGTACTGGCCCGACTCGATCGGCCTGCTGTAGTGTTCGAGCCACCGCTCTTGCCGGTCCTCACCGGGCGTGACGTGGCACCCGAACTGTTCGACGTCGCTGTTGTCGTCGTACGTCGCCAGCAGGCGCTCGGCGAACCGGTCGGAATCCTCGACCCGGTCGGCCACCTGATCGGTCACGACCGCCCGCTTGTCCCGGCCGACGAGGTCGTCGCTGTCCAGGCCGAAGTACGTCCCGACGGTCTCGTCGGCCCACGCAACCCGAAACGTCTCGTCGAGGACGAAGACGCCGATGTTCGCCTCGTCGAGGACGTCCGCCATCGGTCCGGCGGACCTCCGGTCGGACGCCACGGGCTCGGCTTCCAGCCCACGTTCGCCCTCGCGCAGGTCGCGAGCGACGCCGATAGTCCCCCGGAACTCGCCGTCTTCGACCACGAGGCTGATCCGGAGTTCGAGCGGCACCGTCCCCCCGTCGGCGGTCCGGGCAGTGACTTCGAACGACGCGACGTCTCGAGTGTCGGCGGCCAGCAGAGTCGCGATCTCCCGCTGAATGCGCTCGACGTCGTCGTCGAGGAGGACGACCGAGACGTGCTCGCCGAGCAGGGCCTCGCGGGAGTATCCAGTCGTCTCGATGACCACGTCGTCGACCGCGACGAAGCGCCCCTCGGCGTCGAGTTGATAGACGCCCTCGTCCATGGTGTCGAGGAGCGTCCGGTACCGCGCGAGCGCGACGTCGTCGTCACCGTCGTCGACATCCCCCCAGAACGCCGCGTCGGCGGCCCCCGGTCGTGAACTCATGTCTCAGTAAAACGTATCGACTCAGTTAAACCGCTCGTCGGTGACTGACGGCGGCCGTCAGGATTCGAGGACCGCGCTCGCGTCCGGTCGCCAAACGCACCGCGCGACGATCCGGGACCCCGTCGTCGATCGAGAACGCCGTCGTCAGTCGAGCGCGTTCGCGTACCGGTAGTCGGCCCGGTCGGCGGCCGGATACGCCCCGTCGACCGCGATTCGCCAGCCGTCGAGGACGTCGGGGTCGTTCAGCGCGTTCGTCAGCGTGGTCCGGACGTCTAGCAGGTCCACGCCGTAGTAGTCCCTGGGCACCCCCTGGAAGTACTGGAGTGCCGTCCGGAACAGCGAGCGCATCCCGTCGTCGTCGTGGAAGTCGTAGTGCTTGTACGCCCCCGCCGCGACCTGGACCATCCCGTGGAGGAACTTGCTCTCCGTCGACCCGCGTCCGTAGTTGTACCATTCGTCCTCGAAACAGTCGTGTGATTCGTGGTACGCGCCGTCGTTGTACAGCGCGACCCCGTGGACGACGGCACGGCGGAGCGTCGCGTGCTCCCACCGCCCGTCCTCGCGCCACCCGGTCGGAGCCCCCTCCGGCGGGTCGACGCTCGGGTCGCGCGTGTGGTCGTCCATGGTGAGACCGTGGCTCTGGAGGCGTGTAACTCCGTCGGGAATCGGTCTCGGGCGGTGAACGCTTATCCATCGAACAGCCGAACCGTACGGCATGAGCGTGGCGCCGACGCCGGCGGAGATTTTCGCCCGCGCCGTCGACGAAGGCGAACGACGACTCGAACAGACGACGGTCGAACTCGTCTCGACGGGTTTCATCGCCGGATTCACGATACTCTTCGGCATCGTCGCCCTCGGCATCGTCGAGGCGGCGGTCCACCCCGTCGTCCCGGAACTCTCGACGATTGCGGGCGCGCTCGCGTTCGGACCCGGCGTCGTCTTCCTGGTCGTGGGTCGGGCGGAGCTATTCAACGAGAACTTCTTCGACCCCGTCGCGAAGGCCGTCGACGCGGACGACTCCTGGCTGGTCGGTCCGCTCGTCCGACTGTGGACCGTCACCTTCGTCCTGAACATCGCGGGCGGCGTCGTACTCGCCTGGTTCCTCTCGTTCGAGGGCGCCTTACCGGCCGGAACGGCGGAAGCGCTCGCCCGGTACGCGGAACACTTGCTCCGCCGCGACACCGCGGCGATCTTCGGGAGCGCCTTCGCCGGCGGCGCGCTGGTCTCGCTGCTCTCGTACATGCTCGCCGCGGCGGACGACGTCACGAGTCGGATGTGGCTCGCCTACGCCGTCGGGTTCCTCCTCTCGCTCGGCCCCTTCGACCACGTCGTCGTCACCGCGCTCCACGCCGTGTTCGGCCTCTTCTTCGACGCGCAAATCTCGCTCGCGTCGCTGGCCATCACCGTTGCCGTCGTCACCGCCGGCAACCTCGCGGGCGGACTCGGTCTGGTCACGCTCACTCACGTCACCCAGGTGATGGGCGCCCGGGAGTCCGGTGACGACGGCGGCGAGTGAGCGCCCCGGTCCGAGTCGGAATTCTTTAGCTAACCGGCCCGTGACTCTCCTATGCGTGCGAGGGTAGCCAAGCCTGGAAACGGCGGCGGACTCAAGATCCGCTCCTGTAGAGGTCCATGCGTTCAAATCGCATCCCTCGCATCGTCGGGGCCCACCCCCGTGATGCGGAAGACGCTCTCGGAGCGCTCTTCCCTCGCAAAACTTCTGACGGAGTAACCGGGTAGCCAAGCCTGGAAACGGCGGCGGACTCGAGATCCGCTCCTGTAGAGTTCTCGTGAGCGAGCAGTGCGAGCGAACGAGAGCTCGGAAGGCGCGAGCGAACGAGCGAAGCGAGTGAGAAAGCGTCTTCCGGTGGTCCATGCGTTCAAATCGCATCCCTCGCATCGTCGGGGCCCACCCCCGTGATGCGGAAGACGCTCTCGGAGCGCTCTTCCCTCGCAAAACTTCTGACGGAGTCAGTAGATAGCTGTGCAGACGACTTCTCACACCCTCTGCGGTTCGATGAGGGCGTACTCGGTCGCCATCCGGCCCAGTTTCTCGACCCTTGCTGCCAGGTCGGGGTCGACGAACTCGCCCTCCTCGTCGAAGGCGTCGTAGGCCCCCCGAATGCCGACCTCGTGGGGGAGCGTCCAGCCGTGGACCGTCCGGACGCCCGTGCGCAGGTGTTCGAGCGTCGGGGCGTACGACCCGCCGCCGGCGGTGGCCAGCAGGCCGACGGTTTTGCCCGCGAACTCGTCCTTTCCCAGGTAGTCGAAGGCGTTCTTCAGCGCCGAGGACACCATCCCGTGGTAGACGGGCGTGCCCATGATGACCGCGTCGGCCTCGCCGACTACCCTGCGCAGCTCGGCGGCGTCGCCACGGTCGCGGTCGTCGGGGTCGAACAGCGGGAGGTCCCACTCGCGGAGGTCGATCAACTCGGTCTCGGCGCCGGCGTCCGCCGCCGCGTCGATGGCGTGGCCGAGCGCACGCTGGGTCGTACTCGGGTCGCCGAGGCTCCCGCAGATGGCGACGACCGTCGGAACTCGTTGCATACCTCCCACGATTCGCCGGGGCCCGATTACTATGGCGGATTCAGGAACCGTCACCGACGACCAGGTGACCCGGACCGACCTTTAAGCGTCCTCGCGCGGTACCAATTCACATGGCTAACGAAACGGCCGGCGACCGGCGGTCCGAGGTTCCACCGCTCGAGAACACCGCGTACTTCGCCATCGAACCGGACGACGGGTACGTCCGTATCGAGCAGTCGGTGGGCAACCAGACGCTCTATACGCCGGACGAGGCCCGCGACATCGCCGAATCCATCCTGGCGGCCGTCGACGACGCGAACGCGGACGAGACGTGATCCGGCGGCGCGGAATCCGGCGACGCGTGACCCGGCGGGCCGGGACGCGAGGGCGCGGAACCCGACGAAGCGGGATCCGGAAGCAACGGGAATTTGAGGGGGCGAGGCCGAGGGTGGCGTATGACTGACGCTCACCACCGGGCAGCAATGGCCGAACGAGCAGCGCGGGCGGGCGGCGCCGTCGCCCGGGAACACTTCCGGACGGACCTCAGCGTCCAGACGAAGCGAGACAAGAACGACCTCGTCACCGAGGCCGACCGGGACGCCCAGCAGCAGGTGCTGGCGACGATACGTGAGGAGTTCCCCGACGACGACTTCGTCTGCGAGGAGGAAAGCGGCGTGTTGCGCGGTCCGGAGGCCGACGCGGACGAGGCGCGACTGGTCGAAGAGATCCCCGACAGCGGCGCCTGCTGGGTCGTCGACCCCATCGACGGCACGACGAACTTCGTCCGCCAGTCGCGCGTGTGGACGACGAGCGTCGCGGCCGTCGTCGACGGCGAGGCGGTCGGGTCCGCGACGTACATGCCGGCGATGGGTGACCTCTACGCCGGCGGTCCGGAGAGCGCCGAGCGAGAGGGAACGACGATGTCGGTGAGCGAGCGCGAGGACCCCGAGACGTTCGTCGCGTCGCCCGTGGGCTACTGGCCCCCGGAGAAGCGCCACGAGTTCGTCGACCTCTTCGAGGCCGTCGCCGAGCGCTTCGGTGACGAACGCCGCGTGGGGTCGTTCCAGACGACGCTCGCCGCCGTCGCCGACGGCGGCCTCGACGCCGCAATCTGTACGCGACCGATGCGCCCGTGGGACACCGTCGCCGGCGTCCACATGGTCCGGAAAGCCGGCGGAACCGTGACCGACGTCGACGGGAACGAGTGGCGCCACGACAGTGACAGCGTCGTCGCCTCGAACGGCAACGCCCACGACGTCGTCCTCGAAGCGGCGCGGCAGGCCCTCGACGGATAGCCCTCGACAGATCGTCCCACCCCCCGGGCAGAACGCACCGAGAAAACGCCCGGGCGCACGCGCCGCACACGACCGGAAGGCTGAAACTTGCGGGTGATGCCAACACGGACATGCAGACGCTCGAAGCACGACTGGACGGCGTCGACCCCTTGCGCGCGTGGCTGGCGGCGTTCGTCGCCCTGCTCGGGGCGTTCGTCGTCGGCGTGCTGGCCGCCCCGCGACTCGTCTGGGACAGGTTCATCTGGCAGTACTTCTGGGGCCCCGTCGCGGCCGACGCGCAGGCCGCCAACTGCGCAGTCAACGAGGGTGGCACGGTCGAGATTCTCTACGACTCGGGCGCGTGTTCGGCCGCTCAGGCGAGCGGCGCCGTCTACGCTCAGCCGGGCTACACGCTCGTCTCCGAACTGGGCTACGTGGTCGCGCTGATGTTCTTCCTGGTCGGCGCGTACTTCTTCCTCGAACGGTACGGACTCGCCCGTGACGTCGACCTCTACTACCCGCTCGTTCCCTTCATGCTCCTCGGCGGGACGCTCCGGGTCGTCGAGGACGCGACGGACAAGGCGGTCGCCGCCGGGGTCGAGCCCCTGATCAGTTACCCGCTGAACTCGCTCCTCGTGAGTCCGATCATCTACTTCGTGATGTTCGCGTTCACCCTGGCAGTCCTCTTCGCGACGGTGGTGCTCGAAGACCGCGGCGTCGTCGACGACAGCTACCGGGCCCTCGGCACCGTCGGCGTCGCGCTGCTCGGGGTCAACATGGCCTACCTCGCCTACCTCGGTGCGACGACGGAGTACGTCTACCTGTTCCCGCAGATGCTCGCGGTGACCGTCGTCCTCGCGTCGGCCATCGCCTACGGCGTGTGGCGGGCCATCGAGGGCCGGTGGCCGGAGGTCGTCGGTGCGACGGGCGCCGTCGGCTTCTTCGTCCTCTGGGGCCACGCCATCGACGGGGTGGCGAACGTCGTCTCGGCGGACTTCATCCACGACATCGGCATCCCGGAGAACTTCAACTACTACCCGAAGCACCCGGCCAACGCGTTCATCATCGACGTGACCCAGTCCCTCCAGCCGGCGTCGCTCTCGGCCGTTGTCGGCACCTCCTGGCCGTTCCTCGTCGTGAAGATGGTCGTCGCCTCGCTCGTGCTGTGGCTGTTCACTGACGAGTTCATGGAGGAGAGCCCGCGCTACTCGCTGCTGTTGCTCGTCGCGGTGACCGCGGTCGGTCTCGGCCCGGGAACCCGGGACATGGTGCGAGTAACCTTCGGCATCTAGAGGCGTTCGAGCGCCCCTCGCGGATAGTACCGGCTGCCGCAGTTCGGACAGTCGGCGACGGTGACGTCGGTGTCGGTCCCCAGGTCGTCGACGATAGTGCGTACGAGTTCGTGCCCGCATTCCGCACACGGGAGGTCGAATTCTTCGATCACGGCGCTCACGGTAACGCACACGCGCTACCAACCCACATGGATCTTCACGCGGTCGTGTCATAAAATTACGGATTATGGGGAAGGGTGGCGGGTCGGGGTGCGGAGTGGCAAGGCAGAACGAGTGGGCAGGAGCGAGTCAGGGGAAGGGGTGGTGGGGGCGGTCGGGCGTGAACTCGAACCCGAGGTCCGCGGGCACGGTCCGCGCCCGCTCGCCGAAGAACGGGTCGCCGAGGAAGAGCGGCTGGGCCTCCGGGACGAGGACGCGCACGGCCTCGAAGTCGATCGATTCGAGGTCCCGCGTCGTGGTACGCGTCGCGTACGGCGTCAGGCCCGCGTCGCTGATCCGGTCGACGAGTGCGTCGAGGTGAGCCTCGCCCTCGGGAACGTCGGCAGGTCCGACCGACGCCGCGGGGACGGCCTGGTCGACGTCGATGAGTTCCTGGCCGGCGTCGGGCAGATCGGCGTACTCGCCGATCGCCCCACCCGCCTCGGCCGCTCGTTCGGGGCCCATCCGCCGGAGCTCCATCCAGTTCTGGACGGCCTCTTCCAGCGCGCCGCGGGCTGCTTCGTGGGGGTCCAGGTGAGCGGACGAACCCAGCGCGAGCTTCGGCCACTCGTCTCGGTGGACCGCCACCGCAACTACGGGAACGTCGACGTCCTGTGTGAGCAGGAGCGTCGTCACGTCCAGTCCCTCGGCCCCGGCCCGCGCCGCGAGCGTCTGGAATTCCGCGTCCTCGACTGCCAGTCCGAGCGGGTCGTACGTCGAGTACCAGGCGATCATAGAGGCGTCGCGCTCGACCACCTCGTACAGCCCGGACAGCATCGCGCCGACAGACGAGGAACCCAGCCCGAGGCCCGTCGTCAGCGGCGGCCGAATAGCACGGTTCCGCGGCGGGTGGAAGACAAGGTCCGCCGGGACGTGCGTCGACCCGTCGGTGGTGAGGTTACTCGCGGGGACCCACTCCGTCTCGGTCCCGGCGTCCCAGGAGAGTTCTTCGGGCGTGACGAACGACGACGGCGGGACGCAGCTGTCGAGGTCGGTCGCCGGGGCCGTCTGCGCGTCGGCGGAGCGGTAGACGCCTGCCGCGTAGCGCTCGTAGGACTCGCCGAGCGCCTTCATGAAGGCGGCGTCCCAGTCGACCGCGACGCCCGCGGCCTGGCGCGGCGCGGTGGCGTCGCTGAACGCCGACGTGTCGGAGAGATTCGCCAGGTAATACGGCGCAGGGTACGACTCCACCTCGCCGACCTGGGTGGTGATGCCGACGCGGTCGTCGAGCCCCCGTTCGGCGCGACCCAGGGCCTCCTCGACGGAGACGGCCTCGTAGTCGCGGCGAACGGTCAGGTCGCGGTCCCCGCCGCAGTGACAGCCCGGGACCGGAAGAAGCCGCCGCTTTGCGTGGGGAATCTCGGTGACGCGACCGAGCACAGCCCCGTCTGACTCGCCGCGGACGACGGTGACCGCCGCCTCGCCGGCGATGGCGCCCGCGACGTACTGTTTCTCGGCGTCGACTGCGCCGACCGGGTCGGTCTCCTCGTCGACGTTGGCCGCGACCCGCTCTGCGAGGCAGTCGTAGCACGCGCCGTCTCGGTCGAAGCCGGTGACGGCCGCGGTCGTCACGGGAACGCCGCCGATCCCGCCGAGTTCGACTGCGATCCAGGGCGTGTCGGACTCGATGGCGGACCGGTTCGCGTCGGCGAACGCCGACGCCCCGACCCGGTCGACGACGACGACGAGGTCCGCGTCGTCGAATTCGGCTATCTCGGGACGTGTGACGACGACGGACGGGTCGGCCTCGTCAGGCTCCCGCTCCGCGTACTGGTGCAGCGTGGCGACGGCGGCGTCGGCGGCGGGGCCGCTCCCCACGACAGCGACGGCTGGGCACATGCCGTGAGCAACGACGACGCGGGGGAAAAAGGCCTAGGAGGCGAGCAGGCTCTGGGCGACGCTCGCGAGTTCGTCCGTGCTGGCGTCTTCGAGGCGCTCGTCACCGAGCATCAGGCGCAGGCGCGGACGGCCGACGTCGATGGGGACCTTCTCGGTGTCGATGAGCCCCATGTCCTCGAGGGTCGTCTTCGTCCGGGAGAAGGTGGCCTTGCTGGCGAGGCCGATGTCCTCGCCCCACTTGCTGATGTCGTACAGCAGTTCGCCGTTGCGCGCGGCGACGAGGAGGCTGATGGTCACTTCGTCGAGTCCGTCGCCGTCCCCACGGGCCGTCTGGAGCGACGAGAGCACGGCGTCGAAGTCGCCCGCGGCGTCCGGTCCGATGTCGGATTCGAGCGTCTCACGGACGCGGGCGAGCGGCGGCGTCCGGAGCGAGTACTGTTCGGCCCGGTCCCACTCGCTCTCGTAGTAGTCGGCGACGTCGTCGACGAACGCCGACTCCTCGGTGGCGAGCCCGGCGACGCTGTTGCCGACGGAGACGATCGAGATGGTCGTATCCTCGGTGGCGATCAGCGAGTGATTCGGCGCGTGGTCGAGGACTTCGAGCGCGAGGTGGCCGGCGTCGACCAGGTCCGCCGCCTTGCTCGCGACGATGAAGTCGTCCATCACTTCCTTGAGGAGCGCGTCGTCGGCCAGGAGGCGGACGTCCGGTGGGTCCTCGCTTTCGGTCAGTACAGTGACCAGTTCAGAGATGGAGTCACGAGACGGATTGACGACGTAAATCGTTCCCGAGAGGTCTGCCAGCGCTGTCGATAGTACGGAACCGACGTCGTCTTCGAGCAAATTCGATCGAATCATCTAGTAGTTAGTAGCGAATAAAGATATTTAATTTTACTGGCCATATCGAGTTGAATTCGTCAGCTGATAGAGAAGAGTCACTGAAGGGGGTGAGTAAATATTGTGAGAGGTCGAGAAAACCACAAATCTTCGCCCGGCGAGACTCCCACTGACGAACGTAGCTGTTTCAGACAGTTCGCGACGCGGCACAGAAAATGTGCCACGACGACGACCGTCCGGCAGTCTCAGAGCCGGTCGACGAGTTCGCCCGACCAGTGGACGTCGTCGTCGTAGACGACAGGAACCGACGTCTCCGTGAGCGCCGTCGCCAGTTCCTCCCGGGAGAGTCGGAACTCCGTCGTTGACCCGTTCAGCACCGGCGTCTCGCCGAAGGGAAGCCGGTAGCGCGCGCCGTTCGACCGGGCGTTGACGACCTCACACCGGACGACGAACTCGTCGTCGGACGCCTCCCGTATCCACACGACTGCCGGCTGTTTCGGGCTGGGCAGCAGGGCGTAGGTGCCGTCGCCGACGACGGCGTAGTCCTTGCCCATGAGGATGCGGCGCCGGGCGAGCGAGAGCGCGCGCTCGAAGCTGAATCCGTGGACGAGCAGGCGCGCGAAGGCCGTCCCGACCCGGGCCGCCTGGCCGTCGAGGACAGTTCTGAACGTCACTGCGCCGGTAACCGACCCCTGCTCTACCAGTTCCAGCCCCTGTTCGTAGGAGCCACAGGCGTTGAGGAAGAACATCTGCGTGCGCGAGGTGGAAAGATCCGCGACGTCGAGGTTTCCATCGGGACACCGGAGCCCCTCGTCGTCGCAGTGGCCGATGTAGTGGACGAAGTCGTTCGCCGACTCGAAGACGTCCGCGAGGTCGCCCCGCGGGAGGCGTTCGCGGACCGTCACGTCGATCGGGAGGTTCGCCGCCCGGTCCCGGTAGATGTCCGAGACGGTTCCGTGTTCGTCAGCCATCCTGTCGTCGTTCAGCACGACCGACACCCGGAGTCGGTCGTTCGTCCGGTCCTGGTACTGGAACTGGTTCTCGAAGGCCCGCGTCGACGTCTTGAACGCGTCGATGGGCGTCCCCGACGCGAGCCAGGCGTGGACGTGACCCGCCTGAAGCGTCGGCTGGACGACGTCGGGCGGGGTCGCCGCGCCGCGGACCGGGTACGCGTCGTTCAGCGTGCTCTGGAGCAGGTCGCTCCGTTCGAGCGTGGACGCCTGCGGGAGGTAGACGAGGCTGAGTCGGTCCAGCAGGTACGGGAGACTGCGCGCGTGATGGGGCTCGGGGGAGACGTACGTCGTCAGGTGCCAGTCGGGTAACTCGGGGTCCAGTTCGCGAGGCGGCACGTCGAGGTAGTGTGCCAGCCGCTCGGCGGGACGGCCCGACTGGACGGCGGCCGGGTCGAGCCCGAACTGGCTCTGGAGTCGCCGCAGCGCCCGGTCGCGACACGAGGCGACGCGGCGGACCTGGCAGTCGAGGAAGAACACGCGCCTGAGAAGCTGCGCGCACTGGTGCTGGAACGCCGGGAGCGGGTCGAACTGGTAGTCGACGTCCGCCTCCGGCGACGTCAGTCGCGGGGCGTCCCTGGCGTCGTCGACGAAGACGTGGGCGCCGAGGTAGTACGCCAGCGGCGCGGCCACGAACAGGGCGTCGAGCGATTCCGGGACGTGGACGGCGAGGCCTGCGTCCGGCGTGTCCTCGCGGACGGCCGAGGGGATCTCCGTCTCCTCCCCGATGCGAACGAGCGGTGGATGGTCGCGGAATCCAGGGTGCGAGCGGGCCGGCCCGGTGGTGTGGTGGGCCGCGGAGAGGTGTGAAACGGCGCTCGCCACGCCTCGCACCGTGGGCTCGACGGTCATCTGCGCCGGAAACGACGACCCGCTGGTCTCGTGACCCACGGTGACCTGCGTGCGCTCCCAGAACGAGAGAACGGCCGATCCGTTGTTCGGTTTGACCGACGCGGGACCGTCGAACCGGACGTGGACCGTCGCGGGTCTGTTCTGCTCGGTGATACCCCGGGAGCCCCTGCTCGTGAGTCGGAACTCGCCAGTCGGGAGTTCCGTCGGCGAGTTGATGGGGTACTGCGTCCCCAGTTCGACGTCGGTGACGGTGACGTCCCGCCCCGGAACCACGAGCCTGCGCGCGGTCCCGGAACACGTCCGTTCGACGGACGGCGCCAGGTCCCAGTCCGGTTCGCTCGTCGGCCCCAGCTGGTCCCGGATAGTGACGAGGATGTCTCGTCCGTCTATCTCGACACCGCTGGGCCCATCGATGCCGTCCCCCCAGTCGTTGGCATCCGGCCCACCCCTGATGAACATGTAGGCGTACGTGTTACTTTCCCGAACCATAACTATTGCTACTCAGATTGTTGCCACATACCATAGGTCAGGGCCGGTCACCGGCCGGCGACAGTGTGTGATCCCGTCGCACTCTGCTCCACGGAAAGGTAGTTTATTGACGACCCGGCGTCGACTGGCAGGCATGAACTACGACCACGTCCGGGACCAGGACCCGGCAGTGGCGGACGCGCTCACCGGCGAGGTCGAGCGCCAGAACGACACGCTGGCGATGATCGCCTCCGAGAACCACGTCAGCGAAGCAGTGCTCGAGGCCCAGGGCTCGACGCTGACGAACAAGTACGCCGAGGGCTACCCCGGCGAGCGCTACTACGGCGGCTGTGAGTACGCCGACGAAGTCGAGCAACTCGCCATCGACCGCGCGCAGGAACTGTACGGCGCAGACCACGTCAACGTGCAGCCCCACTCGGGCTCGCAGGCCAACATGGGCGTCTACCTCGCCGTCCTCGACCCCGGCGACAAGATCCTCTCGCTGGACCTGACCCACGGCGGCCACCTCTCCCACGGCCACCCGGCCAACTTCGCCGGCCAGGTGTACGAGGTGGAGCAGTACGAGGTCGACGCGGAGACGGGCTACATCGACTACGACGACCTCCGCGAGCAGGCCGAGGCGTACGACCCCGACATCATCGTCTCGGGCTACTCGGCGTACCCCCGCGAGGTCGAGTGGGAGTCCATCCAGGCGGCGGCCGACGCCGTCGACGCCTACCACCTGGCCGACATCGCCCACATCACCGGGCTGGTCGCTGCGGGCGTCCACGGCTCGCCCGTCGGCGTCGCCGACTTCGTCACCGGCTCGACGCACAAGACCATCCGCGCCGGCCGCGGCGGCATCATCATGTGCGACGAGGCGTACGCGGACGACGTCGACTCCGCCGTCTTCCCGGGGATGCAGGGCGGTCCCCTCATGCACAACGTCGCCGGCAAGGCCGTCGGCTTCGGTGAAGCCCTCGAACCCGAGTTCGAGGCGTACGCCGAACAGACCGTCGCCAACGCGAAGGCCCTGGCCGACCAGCTCCAGGAGCGCGGCCTCGAACTCGTCTCGGGCGGCACCGACAACCACCTCGTGCTCGTCGACCTGCGCCCCTCCCACCCTGACACGACTGGCAAAGAAGTCGAGGAAGCGCTCGAAGACGCGGGCATCGTCCTCAACGCCAACACCGTCCCCGGCGAGACGCGCTCGGCGTTCAACCCCTCGGGCATCCGCGCCGGCACGCCCGGCCTGACGACGCGAGGCTTCGACGAGGACGCCTGCCGCGAGGTGGCGGACCTCATCGCCGAAGTCGTCGACTCCCCCGACGACCAGGACGTCTTCGCCGAGGTCGCCGAACGCGTCGACGATCTCACCGACACCTACCCGCTGTACGACTGACGTAACCGACCGCTCCACTTTTTGCCGGTCTAGCTAGTTAGCAGCGAAATCGACGACGACAGATTCGAAAGGCAGCCGTCACTCGGTCGCCTGCCGGTCCTCGACGACTAGCTGGTCGCCCTCGACGGTGACCGCGTAGGATTCGAACGTGAAGGAGACGCCCACGTCGGCGTCGTCGCCCCACTCCGTCAGGCTGTCGAGCGCGTCCGGGTCGACGACGTCGTGCAGGCACTGTTCGAAGTCGAGCGGGTCTACGTCGGAGAGCCGCGAGACCGCCATAATGACGTCTTCGCTCGGCTGGTTCGAGAGTTGCTGCTGGACGAATCCGTGTGTTGCGGGGGAACTCATCGTGACAACCGTTCGATTGCGGACACGCCAGCATAGCGTTACCTTCGATACACGTAATCGCCAGCCGGCACGCCCTTATTATGCTAGACGGCCGTGAGAGACGGTTCCACGACTCATCCTGCGTTGACCGCCCTGGACAGTCACTCGTCGCCGAACAGCAGCGAGAACAGCGTCCCCTCCCCGGCGCGGAGGTGGTGACTGATAGTCGGCTGGGAGACGCCGAGCGCGTCCGCGACGTCCTGCCCGGTCGCGTCGCGGGGGGACCGGAAGAACCCCTGGTCGTGGGCTGTCCGGAGGACCTCTAGCTGGCGGTCGGTCAGCGACGATTCGAGCTGCTGCAGGAAGCGCTCCCGTGCCATCGACGCACTCTCGCGCTCTCGCCGGGCGAGGAGTTCGGTGTCCGGATACCGTCGCGCCAGTCGATCGAGGAACGTGCGGACGGCGAGACTGTCCGGAACGGTCACGGTCGCGACGAGAGAACGGCCGTCGGCGGTCACCGTCTGCGTGACGCCACCCGACGCCGCGACGACCGACCCGACCATCTCGCCGCCGACCACGGCGTCGAAGCGGTGCGCGCCGTTCCCGCCGACGTGGGTGACGCTGTCGACGGCCACGAGGCCCGACGTCGCCGACAGGACCGACTCGACGGAGACGTCCGGGGCTGCGAACCGCAGCGCAGTCGACCCGTCTGGCCGCGGCCGCAGTTCGAGACAGTCGACCGTCGTCCCGACGCTCTCGGCGACGACGTTGAGCACGTCGTCGGCGCCGTCGATACGGAGTTCGAGCTCCGTCACGCCCGTCGACAGCATCGAGCGCCGTCGTTCGACGGCGTTGATCGCGTAGGCCGTCGTCTCCCCGACGCCGTCGAGGACCGAGACGAGTGGCTCGGTAACGGCACCGGGTCGGTTCGCGTAGACCGAGAGGACGCCGTACAGGACCCCTTCGTACACCAGCGGAACGCTCAGGACCGAGTGGAAATCGGACGCGAGGGCGTCCCGTTCCCAGCCGTCGCCGTCGAGAGTCTCCGCGACGTTCCGTTCGGCGACCGGCTGCCACTGCCGGGCCGTCCGACACGACGGTTCGTCGCAGTCGTCGACGACCAGCGACACCTCGTCCAGGTACTGTCCGCCCCCGTCGGTCCACTCCCGCGGCGTGAGTTCGCCGGTCCTGGCGTCGACGCCGCCGATCCACGCGAAGTCGAACTCGCCGTCCTCGACCAGGCACTCCAGCACGGCCGCCTCGGCGTCCTCGCGCGACTCGGCATCGACGAGCGCCCGGTCGATCGACGAGACCAGGTCGACAGTCCGTTCGAGGTGCGCCAGCCGTGACTCCTGCTCCCGGAGACGCCGGTCGCGTCGTCGCAGGTTCTGGGCGCTCTCGACCCGGTCGAGCGTCGCCTCGGCGGTCGTCGTGAGCAGTTCGATCACCTCGCGCGAGCGGTCGGTGAACGTCCCAACGGAGTCCGTGGACGCGACCACGACGCCGTGTTCGCCGAAGGGGACGAAGACGCTGCTTCTGGCGTCGGTGTCCTCGTTGACGCACGCCTCCGACTCCCTGAGGTCGTCGAACAGCGGCGAGTCGCCCGTGACGAACACCTGCCAGGTGATGGAGTCGGGCTTGCCGGGGCCGAACACCGTCTCGCCGCCGTAGTACTCGCACATCTCGTCCGTCATCGCCGCCGGGCGCAGGAGGTTGTCGCGGTCGTCGAACAGGAAGACGGCGACGCCGGGCGCGTCGAGGACCGCGGCCACTGCGTCCGAGATGACCGTCGCGACGGCGTCCCGCTCCTCTGCGTGGCGTATCTCCCGGACGGCTCCGGAGAGGACCGAGATGTGGTCGTCCGTCGGCGCATCCTCGCTTGCGGCCTCGGGGTGTGATTCGGCCGCCGTCGCCCCGTTCGGCGATTCGTCAGCGGTACCGGCAGGCCGGACGAACTGACGAATCCGGTTGGCGAGCACCGGCGGCGAGACCGACGACGGCGGCGCCTGGACGACGTCGGTCGCGCCTGCCGTCAGCGCCGCTTCGGCACAGTCCGGAGCCTCTCTGGCCGGCATCACTATCACCGGCAACTCGCGGTGACGCTCCCGGAGGGCCGTGACGAACTCGACGGCGTCGACTGCCGGCGGGTCGTGTCCGCAGACGACCGCGTCGATCCGGTCGTCGTCTTCGTTCGCTCCGATCCGGTCGATTGCCCTGTCGGCGGAATCGCAGACCTCGGCGTCGATCATCGGATCAGCGTCGTCAAGCGACCGATCGCTTCCCGGTAGCAGCCCACTCGACGACACGAGGAGGACCGTCAGTGGCTGCAGTAGTGGTGAAGACATGGATAGCTGTCCGGCGTCCACGGCAGCGCCGGGGCGGTTTGCGACGGGTAATAGCCCGACAGTCAAATACTCGGTTTGCGCGGTACGGGTCACTCACTGGCGGTGTATGGCCGGCTTGCTCGTCAGAGACGCCAGGGTTCGTCCCCAGTCGACGACGCCTGATCGAACGCGGGCTGGCAGGTCCAGCACGAACCGGTGGGGTACCGATCGGATCCGCCGGTGACGCCGCCGACGCTTTTCTGCCCGCGGGTCGTTTCCACGCCCATGACAGCCACGCACGGACGGCGGGCGTTCCTGACGACAACCGCCGCCACCGCCGCGTCCGTCGCCGGATGCGGTCAGCCAGAGAGTCGAGAGACGGCGACTGAATCTGGCGGCGGTACCGACGCAGACGCCGAGGGCGAGCCCGAGACCGGTGACGACACCGATCCCGCCGGAGTCGATACGGAGACGGAGCCCGAGACGTCCTCGACGGACCTGGACCGCAGGGAAGCCAACGTCGTCGGGGTGTCCGTCGAAACGGTCGATGGCGACCGATACCGATTCGACGTCACTCTGATTCACGACGTTCGAAAATCGCGTTCGCGATTTTCGCAGCCCATCAGAAATCGAAGATTTCTGAGGACGACGACGGTGAGGACGGCTACGCGAACTGGTGGCAGGTCGAGGCCCTCGACGGGACGCGACTCGGGCGGCGCGAACTCGCCCACGCCCACGGGACCCAGGAGTTTACGCGGTCGGCGGAAGTCGAGGTGCCCGGCGAGCACGCCTGCGTCGTCGTGCGCGGACACGACCAGACCCACGAGTACGGCGGGCAGGCGATGCTCGTGAACGTCGATTCGGGGACCACCGCAGCCGAGACCCAGGGGAGCGAGCCCAGGTCGTTCACCGAAGCGGACTGTCCCGAATGATTCGCACTGTCGGTCACTGATCCGGGACGTTGAAGGGTCACCGAATCGCCTGTTCCGGTAATGACCGACATCATCGACGGTGACGCGGTGGCCCAGGACGTGCGCGACGATCTCGGCGACGCGATCGAGACGCTCGACGACGCCGGCGTCCGGCCCTCGCTCGCGACGGTGCTGATGAGCGACGACCCCGCCAGCGAGACGTACGTCTCGATGAAACAGCGCGACTGCGAGGAGGTCGGCATCGACGCCGTCGACGTCGACATCGACCCGGACGCACCCGCCGAGGAACTGTACGACACTATCGACGAACTGAACGCCGACGACGCCGTCCACGGCATCCTCGTCCAGATGCCCGTCCCGGACCACGTCGACGACCGGGACGTGCTCGAACGCATCGACCCCGAGAAGGACGTCGACGGCTTCCACCCGACGAACGTCGGCCGACTCGTCGCCGGCGACGCCCGGTACAAGCCCTGCACACCACACGGTATCCAGAAGCTGCTCGAATCGGCGGGCGTCGACACCGAGGGGAAAGACGCCGTCGTCGTCGGCCGGTCGAACATCGTCGGCAAGCCGATGGCGAACCTCCTGCTCCAGAAGGCCGACGGCGGGAACGCGACGGTGACGGTGTGTCACTCCCGCACCGAGGACACGGCCGAGAAGACGCGGAACGCGGACATCGTAATCGCTGCGGCCGGCGTCCCCGAACTGATCGACGGAGACATGATCGGCGAGGGCGCGACGGTCATCGACGTCGGCGTGAACCGCGTCGAGGCGGACAACGACAAGGGGTACGAACTGGTCGGCGACGTCGACTTCGAGAGCGCCAAAGAGACGGCCGGCGCCATCACGCCCGTCCCCGGCGGCGTCGGCCCGATGACCAGGGCGATGTTGCTCTATAATACAGTCAAGGCTGCAGGCCTGCAGTCCGGCGTCGACGTCGAACTACCCTGAGAAGCAGACCGGCTCTTTTATTCGATCCCCTGGAGCCAGTTGTCCGCCGTCACGAGCGCGCTCTCCTCGCCGGAGATCAGGTACTTGCCGACGTCTCGCGCCGCGTGCAGGAGGCGCTCGGCGTCCTTGGGGTCGACGTCGCCGTCCAGCGCCTCGATTCGCTTTCGGTGGTCACGAACGCTCCCGGAGATCGAGCGAGCCTCTGGGTGGGGATGCTCGTCCAGGTACGTTCGCAGGTCACGCTGGTAGTCCCCGACGGCGTCGGCCATCGCGAGCCCGTGCGCACTCCGGAAGGCGTCGGGGACTTCCTCGGCCGGCGGACGCTCACCTCCGTCGGCGCCGGCCAACAGGTCCAGGAAGTACAGCTCCTCGGCCTCGGTCCGGCGGAGTTCGCGGGAGAGTTCCGCGCCGACGTGGCGGAGTTCCGTCGCCGCGACGAAGGTGTCGTCGAGGGGGAGCAACTCGCCCGCGTCGACGAAGCCGCGCTCGCGGACGTACTCCCTGACCAGGTCCACCGCCGCGCCGGCGACGTCGCGCAGGGGGGCCTCGTCGATCCGGTTCCGGACCGGCGTCAGGTCGAAGCTGGTCGGCGAGTCGGTGTGTCGCGTCCGGTCGTCGACGCCGACGCTCTTCATCGACCCGCAGTTCGGACAGTGGACGCTCGCCGTCTCGTAGTAGGACCACCGCGTCTCACACTCCTTGCACTCCCGGCGGCCGCGAACTTTCATAGGTGGACCTGTGGGCCAGCGCCTCAAGATAGTTCTGTCGCCGGCCCGAACCGGGACCCATGCGCACGGAAGACGAGATACGCGACCAGTACGAGTTCTGCTGTGAGCAACTGGAGAGCGAGGAGATGCGCCACGACCGCGTCCGGATGCTGTTCACGCACTACCGGCGCGCCCTGGGATGGGTCCTGGAGGAGGAGCACATCTGAGGAGCGTACCACCACTATCAGCTGTTCGACCGTTTCTGTCTGCTGCCGGTACTTTTAAGTGACTCACATACCACCTTTCAATTGACGCTTCGCTTGGAGGGCCGAAGCGTCAGCGGGGACCAATTCAGGGCGGCAAGCGGTCGCGTGGGCTTTTCCCCACGCGACTCGCTTACCACTTTCGAGGAACTATCGACGACGAGTCGAATCTCCGTCTGTTTTCCGGACGTCGAGCCGAAACGGCTCGAGCCACGAGACTACTCTATACTGAGTCCGCCGCCGCGCTCGTCGCCCTCCCCGCTTGCGTTCTCGTCCCACTCCATCTCGAGTTCGAACCCGATATCCGTCGGGCCGTCGGCGGGTCCCTCTCGTTCGACCTTGACCTCGAACTCGACGGTCGGCGGGACCGTCACGGAGAGGGAGTCTGCACCCGACTCCAGCGAGACGGGATCGCCGTCCTCGAGTCGGTCGGCGATCGTCCGGAGGTACGACGCCACTGCGTCGCGGTCCAGCTGCTGTTCGCTCTCGAAGAGAATTTCTTCGGGCATACCCTCCGTTCGATCGGTACGATGATACGTTTTTCGTCGTGAACCCCAGCGGTTATGACTGGTCAATGATGTGACGAAACGCGTACTATCATCAGCATAGTTATCTATCCAGCAACCAGTTTCTGCGGGACGTACTGGTTCAGCCGCCGGAATCTCCCCACCAATCCGACATACTTATGCAATTCCGACAGTAACGGGCGTGTAGACATTACCGATGTACGACTTGACAGGTTTCCAGCGTGACTTGCTGTACGTCATCGCTGGCGAAGAAGAACCCCACGGGCTCGCCATCAAGGAAGAACTCGAAGACTACTACGAGAAGGAGATCCACCACGGCCGACTGTATCCCAACCTCGACACGCTCGTAGACAAGGGACTCGTAGAGAAGGGCCAGCGCGACCGCCGGACGAACTTCTACAGCATGACCCGTCGGGGGAGCCGTGAAATCGAGGCTCGTCGGGACTGGGAGAACCAGTACGTCGAGGCGTAACCGCGCGGTCGCGGTCGAACGCGCCGATGCCCGTATTACGTCCGTCTGTACCCGCTAATCAGTCGTCGGGCCGACGTCGTCCGCGGGCATCCCGTCACCGGCCGCCGCCCCGGGCGGCGAGACGTCGGCGGACCCCGACGAAGCGGGTTCCGGATCGTCGACGGGACCGTCGACGACGTGCGTCGGATCCACCGAGTACGGTTCTATCGGCGTCCCGGTCAGGAGTTCCGGCAGGACGATTCTGACGAAGTGGACGACCAGCACGAGGAGCATCGGCCCCAGGAAGATGCCGTACCAGCCGAACAGCAGCGGGCCGAGGATGTACGCGAACATGAGCGCGCCGACGTGGAGGCTTCCCCCGGAGACGTACGGGCGGACGACCAGGTCGGGAATGACGTCCACGACGGCGAACGCGACGGCGACGAACAGGCCCACGAACCACCAGCCATCGCCGTTCACTGCGGCGAGGCCAGCGAGGTAGATCGCGAGCGGGACGTAGACCAGTTTCATTCCGACGATGGGGATCAGGCTGGCGACGCCGGCCAGAAGTCCAGTCAGCGCCGGATAGGGGACGTTGAACGGGGCTGGCGCGAGGTTCAGCAGGCTGAACGCGATGGCGCCGACAGTCCCGGTGATGACCGCGTTGAGGATGTTGCCGTAGAACACCTTGTCGAGGCTCTTGTCGACTTCGCGGAAGTAGTGGTCGAGGACGCCGCGTCTGTCGGTGAAGGTCGTTCCCCACCGCGCGAGTTGCGGCCCGTCACGAAGCAGGTAGAACGCGAGCGCACACATGACGAACAGGTGGAGGAGCCCTGTTCCGACGATTCCGATGTAGCCCAGTGCAGCGGTCAGCGTCTCGGAGAGCGCGCCGAGACCACCGGCGTCCGTCAGGACCGCCGTCGGGTCCTGGACGACCGTGGAGAGTTCGACGTACGGTTCCACGACGTCGAGGTAGGGACCGATCTGGGCCTGGGTTTCCACGTCGTTCAGTCGGTCCGTGGCCCTGGCGAGTTCCTCCAGGGCGATGGCCGCGGTGTAGTAGAGCAGGACGAGCGCCGGCAACGCGAGCAGTGTGAGTGAGACGCCGGCTGCCAGACTCGCCGGCCGGACCCGACGGCGGACCCTGCGGTGGAGCCGACGGGTCGCGTAGTAGAGGAAGAGTCCGAAGACGAACGTGCCGACGAACGAGTGGAGGACGAAGACGATCGCTCCGGCCAGCACGAGCCCGAAGACGATCCAGATCGTTCGTGGCCAGTTGATATCCAGTTCGAACTGGACCATACCCCGAACAGTCCAGCGGGATACAAAAATGTTCCTGCTGCGGAATGACGGAATGGTTTATGCCGGGGCCGCCTACTATCCACCAGTGACCGTTCTCGGCCAACTCGGCTCCCTGGCGCTCGAATCCGCCGTCGAGCGTCTCGTCCTCGCCGGCGCCCTGGGCCTCTTCCTCGGCCTCGAACGCGAGTGGTCCCAGAAGTCCGCCGGCATCCGAACCTTCTCGCTCGTGAGCCTCCTCGCGGCCGTCTTCACGACGGTCGGCAGCGAGTTACTGCTCGCCGTCGGCGAGCTCCTGGTCGTCGTCCTCGGCGTGTTCCTCGGCGTCGAGGGACTCATCGACGAGCAGGAAGGGCTCTCACTGACGACGTCCGTCTCGATGCTCGTCGCCTACGGCGTCGGCGCGCTCGTCGCCGACGGCTACGTCCTCGAAGGCGTCACCGTTGCCGTGCTCTCCTCGCTGTTGCTCGTCCTCAAGCGGGAACTCCACAGTTTCGCGTGGGACCTCACACACGAGGAACTGCGGTCGGCGACCGAGTTCGCCATCCTGGCGTTCGTCGTCTACCCGCTGTTGCCCGCCGAGCCCCTGGACGTCTCCGTCGCCTCGCTCTCGCTCGCGCTCGAACTCCGCATCGTCTGGCTGCTGGTCGTCACCGTCGCTGGCATCGGTATCGTCAACTACGCCGTCGTCCAGTCCTACGGCGGTCGTGGCGTCGCCGTCACTGGCTTCTTCGGCGGGCTGGCGTCCTCGACGGCCGTCGTCGGGACGATGCTGGACCAGGTCAAACAGCGACCGGAGGCCGTCTCGTACGCCGTCGCGGCCATCCTGCTGGCCGACGCGGCGATGGCGCTCCGGAACCTCGCCATCGCCGTCGCCTTCACCGTCCAGCGGGGCGTCCTCTTCGAGGCCGTCGTCCCGCTCGGCGCCGTCATCGTCGGGAGCTTCGCCGTCGCCGCCTACACCGCGGACTGGTCCCAGGAGGTCGACATCGACCTCGATAGCCCGTTCTCACTCCGGAACGCCCTCGTCTTCGGCGCCATCTTCCTCGTCGTGCTCGTCGCCGGCACCGTGGCGCGGGCCGAGTTCGGCTCCGCCGGCCTCTACGTGACGTCGGCACTGTCCGGGCTGGTCTCCAGCGCCGGCGCGACCACCACCGCTGTCGTGCTCTACCGCGGTGGCGCTATCGGTGCCGACGAGGCGACCATCGCCGTCCTCCTCGCCACGGCCGCGAGCATCGTCGTGAAGGCCGGCCTGACGCTCGCGAGTCCCAACCGCGGGTTCGCCTACCGCGTCGCCGTCTGGAGTCTGGCGCTGCTGGGCGCCGCGACTGCGGTGACGGTCGTGGTCACGGTCTGAGCATCCCTCGAATCGATCGCGCCGTTCCATCGCCGGGCGACGAGAGATCACTCGACCCAGGTCCGGGCGAAGGCGTCGAAGAACTCGGCGTCGCTCTCGACACGGACGTGGCGCGCGTCCACGTTTCGGGCGGTCTCGGACACTCGCTCGACGTGACTTTCGAGGCGTTCGCTGTACGTCCGTCGCTGGGGCGACCCGAAGTACGTTCGCAACTCCAGTTCCCGCTCCAGCCCGCGGAAGATGGTGTCGCCGCTCGTCGGCGGGTCGACCTCCTCGGGTGCGAACACCTGCGCGAGGACGACGTCGTTTCGGGCCAGCGCCTCGACGCCCGCCTCGACGTCGTCGACGTCGGCCAGGAAGTCGCTGGCGACGAGGACGAGCGACCGCGAGTCGATAGTGGCGGCGTACTCCACGGGCGCGTGGTCGAAGTCCGCCTCGCCCGCCAGTTCGATCTCGTTCAGCCGGTCGATCAGCGCCAGGACCTCCCCGCGATTCGACCGGCCGGCGTCTATTCGGTCGAACCGATCCGTGAACACGGAGAAGCGGAAGTCGTTGTGTTCCGCGGCGGCCAGCGCACAGAAGCCCAGCCCGAGTTTCGCGGCGAACTCGAACTTGTGCATCTCCTCCCCACCGACGTCCATCGACGCGCTCGCGTCCAGCAGGACGTGGACGGTCAGGTCGCGCTCGGCCTCGAACTGCTTGACGTAGCGCTCGCCGGTCCGGGCGTAGAGCTTCCAGTCGACCAGACGGGTGTCGTCGCCGGGGACGTACGACCGGTAGTCGGCGAAGCGCTGGCCTTCGCCGAGTTCGGTCGAGCGTTGCTCGCCGCGCTGACGGGCGTCGGTCACCTGCGAGAGCGAGCCGTCGAACCGGTCCAGTTCGTCGAGGAACGCGGCGTCGATCATAGCAGGTCGCCGACCACGTCGTCCGGCGCAACGCCCTCGCGCTCGGCCCGGAAGTCGACGACGACGCGGTGGCGCAGGACGGGGCGGGCCATCGCCTCGACGTCGTCGGGTGCGACGTGGCTCCGGCCGGCGAGGAACGCTCTCGCCTTCGACGCGAGCACGAGGTCCATGCTGGCCCGCGGGCTGGCCCCGTAGTTCAGCCGGTCGGCCTGCCGCGTCTCCCGGACGACGCCGACTGCCCGGTCCCGGACGTCGTCGGCGATGGGCAACTGGCGGACGAGTCGCTGGGCGTCCCGGAACGACTCCGGCGTGAGCACCGGCTCGACCGGGATGTCGTCGTCGAGCCGGCGAGTGTACCGGTCGACGATTTCCGTCTCCTCGTCGTCTTCGGGGTAGTCCAGCAGTATCTTCATCGTGAAGCGGTCGCGCTGGGCCTCCGGGAGCGGGTAGGTCCCCTCCTGCTCGATGGGGTTCTGCGTCGCCAGCACGAAGAACGGCTCCGGCAGGTCGTACGTGTCCCCGGTGACGGTGACCTGTTGTTCCTGCATGGCCTCCAGCAGCGCGGCCTGGGTCTTCGGCGTCGCGCGGTTGATCTCGTCGGCGAGCACCACGTTCGCGAAGATGGGGCCAGGGTCGAAGACGAACTCCTGACCCTCCGCCGTGTCCCGGACGATGTCGGTGCCGGTGACGTCCGAGGGCATCAGGTCCGGCGTGTTCTGGACCCGGCTGAACGAGAGCGACGTGGCGTCGGCCAGGGTCTGGACGAGCAACGTCTTGCCCAGGCCGGGCGTGCTCTCCAGCAGCGCGTTGCCGTCGCACAGCATACACGCGAGCAGCTGGTCGACGACGGCCTCCTGGCCGACGATCCGCTTTCGCACTTCGTCCCGGACGGCGTCGAGCGCGTCCTGGAGTCGCTGTACCGCCTCGTCGTCGGATAGGTTCTCAGTCATCGTCGTTCTCCTCGCTCATACGGAGCGCGTACTCCCTGACCAGTTCTGGGTCCTCGACCGATCCGGGGTCGTCGTAGCCTGCACGCTCGGGCGAGATATCCTCGGCTGACGGATGTCCCGCGTTCTCGTAGCGGGCCCGCTCGTCGCCGGCCCCGGACCCCGACCGGTCCGACAGGTTCGCCGTCAGCGCCTCGTCGCCCCGCGCGACCTCGCCGGGGTCGCCGAGGACGGTACTGCCGTCGGTGTTCGAAATCGGGTCCGAGTCGAGGCTGTCGCTCGATTCCGGCGGCGGGTCGTCGGGCTGCTGGTCGCTGTCGGGCCCATCCGACCCGCCGACGGTGGGCGAGTCGGCCAGATCGAGGGCGACGCCGGCGACCGTGACGTGGATGGAGCCCACCGCGAGGACGAAGACGACCACCATCCGCAGTGCCAGTCGTCGCTCGTCCAGCAGACGCCCGCTCGACGCCTCGGACAGGCGGTCCAGCGCGTCCGCGTAGAGCCGCCGGGCCATCGTGTCGTCGTGAGCCGAGTGAGCCGCATCGCGTGCCGACCGCAGGGCGGCGCCGAGTTCGGGGTTGGCCGCCTCGAAGCGCTCGACTCCGTGCCGGCGGGCCCGGACGACGACGCTCGCCAGCCCGACTGCGAGCCCGACGACGGCCGCGATCAGGCCTTCCGTCCCGACGGGGAGGGCCGAAAACGAGGGCACGTCGACGGCGACGACGGTCAGCCCGACGTCGACGGCCAGCAACGCGAGGACGGCGTCCGCCGTCGCGAACACGGCGGCCGCCTTGTACCCCTCCCTGCGGACCTCGTCGACGGCCGCGTCGAGGGTCTCGAAATCGGTCACGATCCGCCCTCCACTTGCGATTCGAGCTCGTCGATCCGCTGTCTGAGCTCCTCGTTCTCCTGTTCTAGCTGGGTGATCTGTTCTTCCAGCGTCGCGACCTGCGTCTCCAGTTCGGCGTTGCGGGTCTCGACCTCGGTGGCTCGCTCGCGTAACTCCTCGTTCTCGGTTTCGAGCGTCCGGCGCTCTTCGCGCTCCGTGACGACGGTCCGCTCGAGTTCGGACACCTCGTCGTCCAGTTCCTCGACGCGGTCCTGGGACTCTTCGAGGTCGTCCTGGGCCTCACGTAGCTCTGCGCGAGTGGTGTTCAGTTCCCCTTCGGTCTCGTTGAGCTGCGTGATCAACGTCTGGAGGTCGTCCTGTCGCGTGGACAGGCTCTGATTGAGGTTCTCCAGCCGGGTCTGTAACTCGGTACTGTTCTCGCGCGCGGTGGCGAGTTCGGTCCGGAGCTGTTCGTTCTCCGTCCGGAGCTCCTGGTTCTGTGCCGTCACGTCGCCGACCGACGACTGGTAGTACAGCGTCGATCCACCGATGGTCGCGGCGGTGAGGACGGCCACCACGACGAGTCCGAGGTTGAGTTTCGTTCCGACGTAGCTCATGAGTCGTGCCTCCTGTGTCGTATCGTCTGGACGCGCCGGGCGCCGACTTCGAGGACGAACAGCGCGAGCGCGGCGGCCAGGAAGAGCCAGCCCCACTCGCGCTCGACGGCGCGTTCGCGAACCGACCGCTGGCGGGCGTACTCGGCGACGGCCGCCGCATCGTCCGCGTCGAACGTCCGGCCGCCCGTCGTCTGGACGGCGGCGGTCAGTGCCGGCGACTGCCCGAAGCCGGCGTGCTCGCGGGGGTAGTCGACGGCGTAGGTCGCCTCCCGAATCGTCTGGTAGCCGGCCTGGTCGTGGGTGACCGTCGCCCGGTACGCCCGCGGGCCGGTGCGGACGAACGATGGATCGTCCGTGCCCGGCCGCTCGGACCCCCGGTAGGTGATGGCCGTCCGCTCGCCGACGCGCGTGTCCGAGACGTCGGTCACGTCCGTCGCGAGGCGCTCGGGGTCGCCGACGGCCCAGTTCACCGAGCGCGTGACGGCGAGCGAGTCCGGACTGGTCAGGAGCCCGCCGAGGCGGCCGTTCCCGTCGTGGGCCGTGATGGCGACCGATCGGCCGAGCCCGTAGCGCCAGGCCGACATCGCCGGCGTACCCTCCCCGCTGGCGACGAGGTAGGTCGCGCGGTCGCGGACCGAGACGTCGTTGGCCGACCCCGGTGCGGCCGTGAACCGGACGCCCTCGGTGACGAAGTGGGCCCCGTCGACGACGGTCAGTCCGTCGCCGGAGTACTGGCGCTGGTCGTCGCCGAAGAACAGCCGGAGCCGGTTCGTCTCGCTCGCGCGGAGGTAGGTGCCCCCGCCAGCCCGCGCGATGGCGATCAACCGGCCCTCCCGTACGTTCCCGCCGACGCCGACGGTGACGACCTCGATGCCCCGCTCGGAGAGGGTCTCCGCTCTCGCCACCGCAGGCTCCCTGTTCGAGTGCCCGTCGGTGACGAGGACGACCGTCGCGTCGCCACCGTCGACCATCGCCGCGCTGCCTGCCAGGCCGACGTCGATGCTCGTCGCACCGCCGCTCTGCAGCCGGCGAATCCTGTCTCGGAGGACGTCCCGTGATCCCCAGAGCTGTCGGGGCTGCGCGATGGCGTGGGGGTTGTGGTTGAACGCGACGATTCCCACCCGGTTCTGGTCGCCCAGTTGCGAGAGGACGTCGAGCGCGAGGCCGCGCTGGACGGCCATCGACTGCTCGGAACTGCCCGAGACGTCGACGGCCAGGACGACCGTCGACTGCCGGTCTCGGTCGTCGTAGTCGACCGGCGTCAGGTCGCCGATAGGCGCGTCGCCGTATCCGCCTGCCTCGAACGCCTGCGGGCCGCCGACAGTGACCAGCCCGGTGCCGTTCACGACGGCCCGCTGGAGCGCGGCCTGGTCACCGAGCTGGCCCGCCGGCACGTCCTGGACGACGACGGCGTAGTAGCCGTCGAGGTCGGAGGGAACCGACTCGGCGCGCTCGACCGTGTATAGCTCCGAGAGGAACGACTCCAGCGGGTACGAGTCACGCGAGACGTAGAGGATCCGCGGGGGCTGGACGACGCGGACCGTCTTCCGGGAGACGTCGTTGCGGGCGAACCGGTCGTCGCCGTCGATTCTCGCTGTCACTCGGTGGCTCCCCGTCTCGGCGAAGGTGTGTTCGAACTCGACCGACTCCGCGCCGGTGACGGTCCGCTCGACGACGGTCTCGCCGTCGACAGTGACTTCGAGCGTCATCTCGGTGCCGTTCAGCCGGGTTCCATCGACGGTGACGAGGAAGCTCTCGTTCACCCCGGCGCTGACCTTGGACGGACCGGCGACACCGACGTACCGCTCCGTCTCCGTCGCGCGAACGTCGACGCTACTGATCGTCGCGTCGACCTGCCGGCCGAGTTCCGCCGCCTCGCCCAGCGACTGCCCGCCGGTGACCTGGCCATCCGAGGCGACGACGACCGTCGCGTTCGGGGCGAGCGAACTCGCGACGGCGTCGCCGACCCGCGACTCCGTCCCGGAGCCGACCGTCGTGGTGTCGACGTCGACGCCGCGCTGTTCGAGGGCCCTCGCGAGTTCGCCCGTCTCGTTGTCCGTGACCGCCATGCTCGCCGACCGGTCGACGACCAGCCGGACGGACGGCTCCTCGGAGACCGTCCGGCTCTGGACAGTGTAGGGACCGGCCAGCGAGACGACGAGGACTGTGACGAGGAACGCCCGCGAGCCGAAGAGCAGCCAGCGACGGCGGGAGCGAACCCAGCCGGCTTCCGAAGTACGGAGGACGAGCCAGCCGACGACCGCGACCAGCAGTGGGGTGACGACCAGTGCGAGCGGGCGCGCCAGCCCGACGCGGACGCCGCCGAGAGTGGTCTCGACGGCCATCAGAGGTCACCCCGCCGGCGGAGGTACGCCAGTTCGAGCAGGACGAGCAGCGTCGCCAGGGCGACGACCGCCGGCGTCAGTTCGACCGGGACCGACGCAGTACCAGTGGAGCCGTCTGACTGTCCGGCCGACCGGACCTCGTCGATGGACGGCGCCGTCACGTTGGACTCCGCCGGGTCCGCGAGCACGGCGGCGTAGCGCTGGTCGTCCACGTCGTACGTTCCGACGGCGTCCAGCGTCGCGACCGTCGTGGTCCGGTCACCCCGTGGCCCACTGACCGTCCGTTCGGACTGAAACTGCAACTTCGCGCCCGTCTCGCGGTTCAACTCGGCGACGGCCGGCCGGTCGGCGAGGTGGAACATCGCGCGTTTCCAGAAGATCGGGTAACGGACGCCCCGCTGGAACGACGAGTGGTCGGGGACGTAGCCGTAGTACAGCACCCTCCCCTCGCCGTGGGAAGCAGTGGCCAGGAGCGGCGACCCGTCGGTGTAGTTCACGAGCGCCTGGCCGCGCGTCAGGTTCGCCGCCAGCGCGCGCTCCGGCCGGGGGAACTCGAAGTTCCGGGTGAGGTCGTGGTCCGCCGGCGATTCGACGCCAGGCTGGGCGGTCATCCGTCGCGGCTCGACCGGTGAGATGGGACCCAATCCGAAGTCGGCGAGGTCCGGCTGGGCGACGACGGCGACGCCGCCGCCGTCGGCTGCGATGGCTCGAACGGTCTCGACCGTGCTGTCGAGCACTTCGCCGGCGTCCACCTGACCCACGATTGCGACGTCGTAGTCGCCGTCGACGGACGCCGGCGGCTGGGCGACGGTGAGGTCGACGCTCCCGATGACGTCCAGTGCCGTCGCGAGGTTCGAGTCGGGTTCGTTCGTCACCAGCAGTACCTCCACGGTGGGGTCGGCAGGGGCTGCGACGGGCGCGGTATCGTCGGTGGGGAACGAGTCCCCTGGCGAAAGTTCCACGGTACCGCCCCCGGCCGGGACGCCGAAGGAGAGTTCTCGGACGTCGCCGGGTTCGAGGGTCACCTCCGTCGACTGGTCGCCGAGACTGACGGTGCGCTCGGCTCGTTCGGTCCCGGTGTTGCGGACGGTGACCGACGCGCCGCGTTCGGTGACGTCGTGGCCGACGATTCCGACGTTCGCCGCGCCACCGCCGTCGAACTGCCTGAGCCGGACGTCGACGCCGTTCGCCCGGGCCGTCCGCACCGCCGACCGCCAGCCGCTCTCGTCGACGAAGTCGCTGAGGACGACGACGCGGGCGCCGTCGTCGACCGACGTGGCCGCCGTAGCTGCCCGGGAGATAGCGCCCCGCAGGTCGCCCGACGCATCGGTGACGGGCACCGTCCGGAGCGCGTCCCGCGCGTCGGCCGGGCCACCGGCGTCGACCAGCGTCCCTGCCGCCGGCGCGGTGGTCACGACAGTCGTCTCGCCGGCGACGGCGTCGCGCGCCGTCGCCCGGGCCGCGTCGAACCGGGTGCCGTCGCCCGTCTCGGTCGCCATGCTCGCGCTGGTGTCGAGCACGACCACGGTCGAGCTCCCGGCAGTCTGGCGGTCGACCGTCACGTACGGCGAGGCCAGCGCCGCCGTCAGCGCCAGCACGACGAGCACCTGGAGCAGGAAGAGCAGGTCCCGCGTCAGCCGCCGCAACACGGGGTGTGCGCCGCCGTCGTCGCGTTCCTCGGCCAGGAACCGGACCGTCGGCAGCGACAGCTCTCGCGGGTCGGGCCGCACGAGGTAGAGGATCACGAGCGGCACCAGCGCTACCAGACCGGCGAGTCCGGCGGGATCGACGAAACCGAGCTGGAGGACCATTGGCTGTCGAGGACCTGTTAATTCCCCTTGAGAGCCACCTACGAATAAAATAAGGGGATGATAAATTCCCGATTTACGCTATCGCAAGCCAGATAGTCGTCGAACCCGAGCCAGTCGTCCGGACGCCAGCGCTCAGAACTGGTAGCGCCGGTCGTCTTTCTCCTGGGCCTGCGGGAACTGGTTCGCGCCGGTCATCTCGTCGAAGGTCATCCCCGAGAGGTACTCGTCGTAGGTGCAGTCGTAGCCCGACCGGAGGTGGAAGTCCATGTTCCCCGTCTCGATGGCCGTCTGGAACAGCATGTGCACCGCGCGCCGGACGAGTTCGTCCGTGCTCTCGGGCTCCAGCGCCGTCGTCAGGAGCGCCAGTTCGTTCCGCGTCTCGCGGTCCAGCGAGACGGCGAGTTCGTCGCCGAGGTCCGAGTACTGGTCCGAGACGTCGTCAGAGAGGTCGTCGAGCGTCATACCGTGGTGTTTGCGAGAGCGCGGAAACGAGTTTCGACTACGATTGTCTGATGGTCGGTGCGTTCGTCGATTTGTCGTAGCTCAAGTGGCCTTTCGTTTTCCGCACTCACTCTATCTGTGAGTTGAACGGGTGATTCTCGGTTGTGCCAGTGAAACCAATGCCGACAGCAAGACCCAGAAAGCCCTCGGCGCGCTCCGGTCCCGCGGCCCCGCTGCGCTTCTCACTGCGTTTCGGTGCTTACGGGGCCGGGGTTCCCGGAGCCCGCCTCGCCCTTTCAGTCCCCCAGGTACCGCAGCCCTACCCTCCCCCTGGTCGGCCGACGAGACGGCCTCCCGGCCGGGCGGTTGCCGAGCGGTCAGGAAGCGTGATTCGGCGCGGACAGGGTGGCGCGAAGCGCCACCTATTGCGCGAACGGCGTCAGCCGTGAGCGACGCGCCGAATCCGGGGAGGATTGGCGGACTCAATCGCGAGCGCGTTTTATCGCGCGAGCGATGCTGAGCCTGGAGGAATGAAAGGGCGAGGCGCGGTCGGCGAAGCACGGACCCGCAAGCACCGACGGCGCGCAGCGAGTCCGCGCGAGTCGAGCGGGCCGAGGGCTTTCGAGGTATTGTCGTCTTCAGTTACGTCACCAGTTCGAACCACACCAAACGATACGTCTACACACTGTACTGACCAGAAAGCACTCGTCCAAGTTCAAAACGATCAGACGGAATCGCTAGACCCAAACCACCCAAAGGCCATCCTAGGTTCGATGAGCGAGCTGGCGGGGGAGGTACCCGACGACGTCGAGGCGGTCAGGGACGCCCTGGTAGCGTGGTACGAGGCGGACCACCGCGAGTTCCCGTGGCGGGTGACCGAGGACCCCTACGAGATACTGGTCTCGGAGGTGATGAGCCAGCAGACCCAGCTGGGCCGCGTCGTCGAGGCCTGGAACGACTTTCTGGACCGTTGGCCGACGGCGGCGGACCTGGCCGAGGCCGAGCGGGCCGACGTCGTCGGCTTCTGGACCAGCCACTCGCTGGGGTACAACAACCGGGCGAAGTACCTCCACGAGGCCGCCCGGCAGGTGACCGAGGGAGAGGTCGGTCCATCGGACCGACCTCACGATGGCGGTGAAGCCGCCGAAGTCGACGGCGAGTTCCCCGAGACCCCCGACGAACTCCAGGAGCTGATGGGCGTGGGTCCCTACACCGCCAACGCCGTCGCGTCGTTCGCGTTCAACAACGGCGACGCGGTGGTGGACACCAACGTCAAGCGGGTGCTCTACCGCGCCTTCGACGTGCCCGACGACGACGCGGCATTCGAGCAGGTGGCCCAGGCGCTCATGCCCGAGGGCGAGTCCCGCGTCTGGAACAACGCCGTCATGGAACTCGGCGGCGTGGCCTGCGAGAAGACGCCGGCCTGCGACGGGGCGGGGTGTCCCTGGCGTGAGTGGTGTCACGCCTACGAGACGGGCGATTTCACCGCACCGGACGTCCCCACGCAGCCGAGTTTCGAGGGGAGTCGCCGGCAGATGCGCGGCAAGGTCGTCTCGGTGCTGAAGGAGTACGACGAGCAGGCGCTCGACGACCTCGGCCCGCGGATCCGCGTCGATTACGCCCCCAACGGCGAGTACGGCCGCGAGTGGCTTCGGGGGCTACTCTCGGACCTGTCGGACGACGGTCTCGTCGACGTCGACGAGCGCGACGGCGAAGGCGAGGGCGAGGTCGTCGCCCGCCTCCGGCGCTGACCGCCGCCGACCTTCGCCTCCCTGCCGGTCGCGCCAGGTGCGGCGAACGACGGGTTCCGGGAGGGAACACGCCTTTCACCTGTTCACGACAACAGGGAGTCGTGAACGGCCTCCTCGTCCCCCTCGGGCTGGCGGTCGTCGGCACCGCCGTCATCTGGAAGGGGAGCGTGCTCCTCGAACGCGCCGCCGAGCGGCTGAGCAAGTACTATGGACTCCCGGTGGCCGTCCACGGCGCCATCGTTATCGCGATCGGCTCTAGCTTCCCCGAACTCAGTTCTGTCGTCATTAGCACGGTGGTCCACGACGAGTTCTCGCTCGGCGTCGGCGCTATCGTCGGCAGCGCCATCTTCAACTTGCTGGTCATTCCGGCGCTGTCGGCGCTGGTCAGCGACCGCTTGCAGGCGACCCGGGACATCGTCCACAAGGACGCCCAGTTCTACATCATCAGCGTGCTCGTCCTGTTCATCGTCTTCGCGCTCGGGGCGACGTACGTCCCCGGCGGGACGAACGAGGCGGCGATACTGACGCCGCCCCTCGCCGTCCTGCCGCTGGCGACCTACGGCATTTACGTCTTCCTCCACCAGCAGGACGCCAGCGAGCACGTGGCCACCGAATCCGTCGACGTCCGTCCGGGTCGCGAGTGGGCGATACTCGCGGTGGCCCTGGTGCTCATCGCCGGCGGCGTCGAGGGCATCGTCATCGCCGCGCTCTCCCTCGGCGAGATATTCGGCACGCCGAGTTTCCTGTGGGGGCTGACCGTCATCGCCGCGGCGACGAGCCTCCCGGACGCCATCGTCAGCGTCCGCGCCGCGCGCAACGACGAGGACGTCACCAGCATCACGAACGTCCTGGGAAGCAACACGTTCAATCTCCTCGTCGCCATCCCCGTGGGCGTCCTCCTGGCCGGGTCGGCGACCATCAACTTCCTCGCCGCCATCCCGACGATGGGGTTTCTGGCGTTCGCGACGCTCGTCTTCGTCGTCTTCACGCGGACGGACCTGGAACTCACTAACCTCGAGGCCTACGGCTTCCTGGGACTGTACGCACTGTTTCTCGTCTGGATGACGCTGGAGTCTGTCGGCATGATCGAGACCGTCCAGGGCATCTAGCGGGCACGGGCTGTGAGCGCGTCACTCGGATGCCATTCGATGGAACGCCACCGGGCTCACTGCGGCGCCGAGCCGGGGAGGAACACCGAGAGGAAGATGAGGACCATCCCGACGCCGACGACGCCGCTCTGGATCGTCCCGGAGAGCGGTCGCGACAGCTGAAAGGCGTCGTAACAGACGCCGCCGAGGACGGACCCGACGCTGAGGAACGTGAACCCGCCGGCGGTGAGCAACATCCGCTGGCTCCGTTCGCGCCGCGCCGCGCGAAACCCCTGGAACGCGACGACCAGTCCGAGGAGGACGACGACTGCTTTCACCGCCAGCAGCCAGACGTACACTCACTCCCACCCCGGTTGCATCGCGTCCCAGATCGTCCGCAATCGGTCGGGCGCGTCGTCGCGCCTGTCCACGGCTACCTGCAACGTTCCGTCGTCCAGGCTCACGGCGAGACACTCCAGGTTGGACTCGAACTTCTTGAAGTGGTTCCCGTCGGCCTGGAACTCCGTCCGCTCCCTGAGCAGGCCCAGTTCCAGCAGGTCCTCGATGCGTCGGTAGATCGTCGCGAGCGACGCGTCGCAGTAGTCGTCGAGCCCCTGAGCCGACGTGGCCCGCTGGTCCGTCACGGTGAGAATCCGCTTGACGACGTCGTCGCTGAGCAGTTCGAGTATCTGGTCGTTTCGCGGGTCGGTTTCTACCACGGCGTGACGGAACGAACCCTCCTGAGCCCTTACTTAGGCGGTGAATAGTCAGGTAGGTTCCGCTGATGGCTCAGTGATTCCAGCGCGTTCGCAGCGGCTGCGAACGTGCTACAACGTTTATTCCGAATACCGACGTGGCATCAGAATAGATAGCTACACCGATGACACCACAAATCTCCCGTCAGTTCGTTCGTGACTCGAACCGCTCGAAGCGACCACTCCCCCGGCAGGACGCCGGCGACGGTAACTGATCTCCGATGCCTACGCACGTGCTCACGTTCAAGCCCGCCATCGGTCTCTACGGGCAACACGACCCCAGTGCCGCGCTCTTCGAGGACGGGCAGTTCGTCTACGGCGTCGAGGAAGAGCGGCTCACGCGCGACAAACACGCCGTGAACACGTTTCCCGAGGAAGCCATCCAGGCCTGCCTGGACTTCCGCGACCTCGCGCTCTCGGACGTCGAGAAGGTGATACTGCCTTACGACCCGCGGCTTCGGTCGAAGGTGCTCTCTCACTACCTGCGGGACGCGGTGAGAGTACGCGACCCGGTCCGCAAACTCGCGGCGGTCGAGAACACGGCGAAGACGCAGCTCCAGGCCCAGCTGTTCCCGACGCGCCAGATCGAGTCCAGACTCGCGGCGCTGGGCGACGCCGTCCCGCCGATAGAGACCCGCTCGCACCACCTGTGTCACGCCGCGAGCGCGTTCCACCCCTCGGGCTTCGATGACGCCGTCGTCCTCACCGTCGACGCGAAGGGCGAGTACGACGCGACGGTCGTCTGGCGTGGCCACCAGAACGGGCTCGAACGCGTCCGCACGTACGAACATCCCAACAGCCTCGGGCTCTTCTTCGCCGTCGTCACCGAGTTCCTCGGGTACCGGATGTTCAACGGCGAGGGGAAGGTGATGGGGCTCGCGCCCTACGGGAACGAGAACCCGGAGATCGAGCGGACGCTCAGGTCCCTCGTCGACACGGGCGTCGACTACGACGTCACCGACCTCACGCAACGGTGGGGTACCGGCTACGGCGTGGAGCGTCTCGAGGACGCCTTCGGCCGCGACCGGAAGGAGACGCCCAAATCGTTCACCCAGTGGGAGAAGGACCTGGCGTACACCGCCCAGAAACTCCTCGAAGAGACGGTCGTCCGCATCGCGGAGACGTACACCTGGATGGAGGAGACGAGCAACCTCGCCGTCGCCGGTGGCGTCGCTCTCAACTGCAAGCTGAACAAGCGGCTCCGCGAGTCCGACGCCGTCGACGACCTGTTCGTCCAGCCCGTCGCCCACGACGCCGGACTCGCCCTCGGCGCGGGGATGCTCGAACGGTCACCCGGTGACGTCCCCGAGATGGAGACGGTGTCCTACGGGCCCGAGTACGACGGCAGCGAGATCCGGTCGCTGCTCGCCACCAACAAGATCCCCTACGCGGAACCAGCCGACGTCGAGGCGTACGTCGCCGAGCGACTCACAGAGGGCGCGCTGGTCGGGTGGTTCCAGGGCCGCCTCGAACTCGGTCCACGGGCTCTCGGCAACCGGAGCATCCTTGCCGACCCGCGAACAGCGGAGTCCCGCGACAGGGTGAACCGGTTCGTCAAACACCGCGAGGAGTGGCGACCGTTCGCCCCGTCGCTACTCGAGGAAGCGGCCGACGAGTACCTGGCCGATGGCGAAGTTGCGCCGTTCATGATAACTGCGGCCGACGTCGAGCCGTCCAGGCGCGAGGAGATTCCCGCAGTCCTCCACCCGGCGGACGGGTCGACGCGACCACAGACGGTCTCGGACCGACAGAACCCCAGGTATCACGATCTGATATCCGAGTTCGAGTCGATCACGGGCGTCCCGGTCCTCCTGAACACGTCGTTCAACGACCACGCAGAACCGATCGTCACGACACCCACCGAGGCGCTGAAGGATTTCTTCGGGATGGGCCTGGACGTTCTCGTCCTCGAAGACGTCGTGGTCGAGAAGGCCGAAGCGACCGAACGCGTGGGTGAGGACGCGTCCGAGCGGCTATCAGTCGACGGCGCCTGAGGACGCAACCGGGCGAACGACCGGTTTCGGTCAGAACGATGAAAAACCGCGACTAGATTGCTGCGAGTTCCTCTCTCTCAGGATGCATGAGGCCCGAAGAGCCATATGGAAAGACAGGCATTGTTATCAGCAGTGAGTCCGACCGTCGCCGAAACCACGTTCGTCGTCGCGGTGCTCCTGTCGAGTACGTTTATGCTGTCACTAGCGGTGTGGATTCGGTCGAACGCCGAGAGCTTCGCCGCAAATCTCATCGTCTACTGGGCGGCCACGTACCCGGTTCTCGGAGTCCTCGCCATCGCACACGCTCTTGCCCCGAACATACAGTACGCCAAGTACCTCTACAACGTGAGCGTCTCCATCAGTTCCGGCGTGCCGCTCCTCGTCTTTCTGTTCACGCTCGCGTACACCGGCCGCGCGCGATGGCTGTCGCGTCGCGTCGTCGGCGTCTTCGCCGCCTGGTACCTCCTGCTCGCGGCGATGACCATTACCAACCCCGTGTTCGGGCTGGCGTACACCGAGTACCAGGTCGTGGCGGGACCCATCACGTACGTCTACGGGATGCCGACTGGTCTCTACAGCATCGTCTCGCTCCCGCTCTGGCTGTTCATGGTGGCCCCGCCGGCGCTGCTGGGTGCCAGAGCGATGTCGGACACCGGTGTGACGCGCGCACAGACGGTGGCGCTGTTCGCGGCGTTCACCGTCCCATTTCTGGTCATGTTCCTCTGGCTGGGCCAGATACTCCCGGTCCCTGCCGACGCGGCCTTCCTGTTCGGTGCGGTCGTATCCGGGCTCTTCATCGGACTGGGGGTGTACCGGTACAACCTCTTCGACCTGGTTCCACTCGCGCGCGAGATGGTGTTCGACGAACTGAACGACGCCGTCGTCGTCGTCGACCGCGATCTCCGGCTGCTAGACTACAACAACGTCGCCATCGCCACCTTCCCGGGACTGGAGGGTGAGATCGGAACGAACGTCGCTGACCTCGTTCCCGCACTCGCCGGCGACGAGGAGTCGGACGACGACGGCCCGGTTCCGTCCTCGTTTACGTCCTACAGTGACGGCGAACCGCGCGTCTACGACGTGACGGTGTCCCACCTCCCCAGCGAGGAGAACTGTCACGGCTACGGGCTCATCATCCACGACGTCACCGAGCGGCGACGGCGGATCCGCGACCTCGAACAGCAGACCACGCAGCTCGAACGGTTCGCGAGCACGCTATCGCACGACCTCCGGAACCCGCTGAACGTCGCACAGGGGAACATCCAACTGGCGATGGACGCGGGCGCGACCGAGCGGCTCGAACGGGCAGACGACGCCGTCGAGCGCATCGAGCAGATAATCGACGACCTGCTGACGCTGTCGCGCGAGGGACGTACGATAGACGACCGGCAGTTCGTCGACCTGACCGACGTCGCCGAGGCGGCGTGGCAGACGACCGCGACGGCGGACGCGACCCTCGAGGTCGAACTGGACCCCGACACGGGCGTGTTCGCTGACGAGACGCGGTTGCAGAACGTCTTCGAGAACCTGTTCAGGAACGCCCTGTCGTTCGGAGGCGCCGGCGTCACGATCCGCGTGGGCCCCGAGGACGACGGGTTCTACGTCGAGGACGACGGGCCCGGAATCCCCCCGGCCGAGCGGGAGAGAGTGTTCGAGTACGAGTACACGACCGACAGCGACGGAACGGGCCTCGGTCTCGCCATCGTCGACTCCATCGCCAGCGCGCACGGCTGGTCGGTCCACGTGACCGACGGCCACGACGGCGGTGCCCGGTTCGTCTTCTCCGACGTCGACCTCGTCGACGGCCCCTCCTCGGCCACCGTGCAGACCGACGGCGTCGGACAGGTGGCGCCCACGAACTCCGAACTCTGACGCGGCGAGTCGGGGCCCAGACTGGTCACTCCTCGTCCGATTTCCCCGGCCAGGTGACGCCCCCCAGGAACGGGACCCCCGTCCGCTCCGCCGCACGGGAAATCATGTGCGCACCGGTCGGCACCGTCAGGAAGAGGAAGGCGATGCCGACGAGCGACGGCAGGCCGGCGCCGCCGGGACCGAAGTAGACGAATCCCGCGAGGAAGATGGAGACGGTGCCCAGCGTCGTGGGTTTGCTCGTCGCGTGCATCCGATTGTAGACGTTCGGCAACCGGAGCAGGCCGATGGTCCCGACCGTGAGGAAGAAACAGCCGACGGCGACGAGGCCGACGACGAGGAGCGATTCGATCTGCCCGACCATCAGATCCACCTCTCCGCAACCGTCGAACCGCCGAGTATCTCGCTGCCGGTGGTTGCCGCTCGCTCACTGGGCGAGGGCGTCGAACGGTCGTCGAGTGGGGTCTGACAGTGCATGGTTACTCCTGACGGACGATGATGTCGCCCTCCGTGACGAACTTCGCGACGGCGACCGTCGAGAGGAAGCCGATGACCGCGAGCACGAGACTCACCGTCACGAACAGGCCGCGGCCGGTCCGGAGCGCGAACAGGACGGCGATGGCGACGACGTTGGTCGCGATGGCGTCGAGGCCGACGACCCGGTCGGGGACGGTCGGTCCGCGGACGACCCGGTAACCACAGAGGAGGCTCAGAAGCGTCACGAGGACGATGGCGACGTCTGCGGCGGTGGTCACCAGTCCGCTCTCAGCGACCATCGGTCTCACCTCCGTATTCAGCGTGCTCGTCCGGATCTGCGGGCTGGGCGTCCGGCCCGCCGCCGGCCTGTTCGAGGACCGGGTGGGTCTGGTCCGGCGGGTAGACGGCGAAGTCAGGCGCGGGGTCGCCGGGCGACAGTTCCTCGTCGAAAATCCGGAGGGCGTAGTCCTCCCAGTTTCTGATGGGCCGAACGATCGCCTCGGGGTCGCGGCCGTCGATGACGTGGACGTACAGCGCGTTCTCCGCCTCGTCGTAGTCAAGCGTTATCGTCCCGGGCGTGATGGTGATGCTGTTGGCGATAGTGGTCACACCGAGGTCTGTCCGGACCCGGAGCGGGATGAGGATGACCTCCGGTTCGATGGGCTGGGACGGCGCGAGGACGCGGTACGTGACGTCGATGTTACCGACGACGACCTCTCTGGTGAACAGGCTTACGTACAGGAACGCGTACGGGATCGACCGCAGCGTCCGCCGGAGGTCGATCCCCTCGCTGTACAGCCGCCTGAACACGAACGCGATGGGCATTCCGACGACCAGGCCGAAGAGGAACTGCCCGAGCATCGGGTCCGGCGAGAGGGGGACGCCCCGGACGAACACCCAGAGGACGCCGAACAGCACGCCGGCGACCGGCCAGCGCCGCGTCACGCCGCCCCACCTCCGTCGGGGAAGACGACCTCGACGTAGTCGCCGCGCTCCGTCGCGGCCGTGGCGGCCGTCTCGGCGAAGCGGTACACCGGGTCGAACCCGACGCCGACGGCGACGACGACCGCCGCGAGCGCGACGAGGACGGCCAGCTGTCTCCCGTCGACGACCGAGCCGTCGACGGCTGGCGTCTCGGCGCCCCAGAAACAGCCCGTCCAGGTCCGGGTCGTGTAGACGATGGTGAGCAGCGCGCCTGCCAGCAGCGAGAGGAAGACGGCGAAGGGAGCCCAGCCCGGCGCCGCCGCGTACCACCGGATCGAGACGTCGAAGACGAAGAACTTCCCGAAGAAGCCGGCCAGCGGCGGGAGCCCCACGAGCGACAGGATGCCGACGAAGAACGCGCCGGCGAGCACGGGCGATCGTCCAGCGAGTCCACCGACGTCTCGCACGCGGTTCGTCCCGGTCGCGTCGGAGACGGCGGCGGCCGACAGGAAGAGCAGGCTCTTGGCCAGCGAGTGGTGGAGGGCGTACACGAGCGCGGCGACGAGGGCTATCTGCCGGAGTTGACCGGTACTGGCGGCCGCGATCGCGACGGGAACGACGATGAAGCCCACCTGTCCCACGCTCGAGTACGCGAAGGTTCCTTCCAGGGTGTCCCTGGAGACGGCGCCGAGGCCGCCGACGACGATGCTCGCGACGCCCATCGCGGCGAGCACCGGCGCCAGGAACGAAAGCGGCGAGTCGCCCGCGACGCCGAGGACGTCGACCGGAATCGCGGCGCCCGCCAGCACGGTGAAGTAGAGGCGGACGATGGCGTAGACGCCGACCTTCTTGGTCACACCGGCGAGCATCGCCGTCACCGGCAGCGGCGCGGTGGTGTACGCGGCGGGGACCCAGAACTGGAAGGGGACCAGGCCGGCCTTGAGCGCGAAGACGACCAGCAGGAGCGCCGAGAGCCCGACGACCGGCGCCGGGTCGATGCCGGAGGCCGCGGGGTCGGCGAGTCTGCGCGCCATGTCGGCCATGTTGAGCGTCCCCGTCACCGCGTACAGGCCGCCGATGCCGAGCAGCATCAACGCGCTGCCGACGACGTTGAGGACGAGGTACCGGACGGCCGCCGCGGTGTGGCGAGCGCCGCCGTAGAAGGCGACGAACACGTAGCTGGCCATCAGCATCACCTCGAACCAGACGAAGAGGTTGAACAGGTCGCCGGTGAGGAACGCGCCGGTGACACCCAGGAGGAGGCAGTGAAAGAGCGGGTGGTAGTACACCCGCTGGTTGTCCCGCTCGACGAAGACGACGGAGAACGTTATCGACGCGAGCCCCACGACGGCGGCGACGACGAGCATGAACGCCGAGAGCCCGTCCAGGACGAGCGTGATGCCGAACGGTGCCGGGTGGCCGCCGAGCTGGTAGGCCGCCGCGCCGGGTGCGTCCGGACCGAGCACGAGCCGCCACACCGCAGTCGCCACGGTCCCGGCGTAGACGGCGCCCGTCGCGGCGCTCGTCGCGCGCTGGACCCGCGGCCACCGAGAGACCAGGAACGCCAGGACGACGCTGGCGATGGCGACCACGACCGGCGCGACGACGAGGAAACTCATCCCTCTTCACCCCACTCCGCGACGTCGATGGACCCGTTCTCCTCGTAGGCGCGGAACGAGAGCGCCAGCGCCAGCGCCGTTGTCCCGAAGCTGATGACGATGGCCGTCAGCACGAGCGCCTGGACGACCGGGTCGGCCGTCTGTGACACCTCGCTCCCGTGGCCTTCGAGGACCGGGACCAGGTCGTGGGTCGGGGCCTGGACCCCGCCCATCGCGATGAGGTAGACGTTCGCCGCCTGGGTGATGACCGCGATGCCCCAGACGACCCGGACCAGATTGCGGCGCAACAGGAGGAACGTGCCGACGGCGAACAGCCCGCCGACGACGGCGGCCAGCGCGACGCTCATTCCGCACCCACCACCGAGAGTATCGTGAGGAGCCCGCCGACCACGACGAGGTAGACCCCCAGGTCGAACACCAGCGCGCTCGCGAGTTCGACCTCGTGGTAGATTGGGACGTCGTGGAGGATGACGTAGTCCTGGGCCAGAAACGACCCGCCGAGTAGCAGGCCGGCGAGACCGCTCCCGACGACGATAGTGAGCCCGAGCACGAACGTCCGCCTGTAGGCGGTGACCGAGCGGTGTTCGAAGATACCGGTCCCCGGGTCGACCTCGCGGTCGAGGACACCGGCCTCGAGGTAGTCCAGCCCGTAGGCGACGTAGACGAGGACGAACGCGGTCGTCGTCAGCACGCCGCCGATGAATCCGCCACCGGGCAGGTTGTGGCCCTGGAAGAACAGCGAGACCGCCAGCACCAGGATGATCGGGACCGCGATCCGCGCCGTCGTCTTCATGATCGTCGTCGTCACTGCGTCTCACCCCGCGTCCGCATCGTCACCAGCACGAGGACCGAGACGGCCGCGATGGTGATCACGACGAGTTCCCCCATCGTGTCGAAGCCGCGGAAGTCCACGAGGACGACGTTGACGACGTTCGTCCCGCCGCCCTCCGGGACGGCCTCCGTCGCGTAGTAGCGCGCCAGCTCCGTCGGATCTGCCGCCGGGTCCGGGCTGACGAGCAGCGTCGAGACGAAGGCCATCACGCCGACGACGAGCGAGAGGACCACGTCGCGACCGACGACGAACCGGTCGAGGTCCGCGTAGAACTCCGGCAGTCGCTGGAGGACGAGCAGGAAGATCAACAGGACGAGCGTCTCGACGACGAGCTGGGTCAGCGCCAGGTCCGGAGCGCTCGCGACGATGTAGAAGATCGCCAGCACGAATCCCAGGATGGAGAGGGTGAGCACGCCCGCGACGTGCGAGGGCGCCGTGGGAACGGCGAACCCGGCGAGCAGCGCGATCAACAGGACGAGCGCGACGATCAGTGGAACGCCGAGGCCGTCGACGGCGGGGACACTGGCACTGGTCGCGACGTAACCCGCGAGGACGAGGACGCTCACCGTCGCGAGTCCCCAGACGACGTACGTCCTGAGGACGCCGGTGTGGACGAGCGGACCGACTCGCGCGCCAGCGCGTTCGGTTTCGGAGAGCGCACGGTCGTACCAGCCGCTCGGCCTGATCAGCACCGTCGAGTCACGGACCGTCTCGATAGCGCGCGCGACGCGGTCCGTGACCGGGTACGCGGCGACGCCACCGACGATGGCGACGCCGGACATCAGGAGCGGTGGCGTGACGTGTTTCGGCGGGAAGTGGACGCTGAATTCCGGCTGCCCGCGGGCAGTGGCGTCGACGGCGCCCTGGACGATCAGGTCGACGGCGAACTGCGGGACGGCGCTGACGACCAGCACGCCGAGGGCGAGCACTGCGGGCGGGACCACGAGCGCTGTGGGCGGTCGCGGGACAGTCTTCTGGGGCGCGCGGCGCTCGCCGAAGAAGACGGCGAGGAACTTGAGCGAGTACAGGACGGTGAAGATACTCGCGACGGTGGCCACTGCCGGATAGAGCCACGCCAGTCCCCCCGCCTCGTGGGCGAACTCGTAGGCCGCCTCGAAGAGGAGCTCCTTGGAGTAGAAGCCGTTGAAGGGCGGAATCCCGGCCATACTGAGTCCCGCGACGACCGAGATCGCGGCCGTCACCGGGAGTTCTCGCCGGAGGCCGCTCATGTTGTCGAGACTGCGCGAGCCTGCCTCGTGAGCCAGGATGCCGGCGACGAGGAACAGCGGCGCCTTGAACAGCGCGTGGTTGAGCAAGTGGAACGCGCCGGCTTCGCCGCCAGCGACGGCACCGAACCCGAAGCCAGCGACCATCAGACCGAGGTGGCTCGCGGTGGAGTAGGCGAGTAGTTCCTTCGTGCCCGTCGAGGCGACGGCGAGCAACGCACCGACCGTCATCGTCACCAGCCCGAGCGTCGCGAACAGTAGCGTCCACTCCGGCCCGCTCAGGAGCGGACGGAGTCGGCCGACGAAGTAGACGCCGACCTTCACCATCGTCGCGGAGTGGAGGAACGCAGAGACGGGCGTCGGCGCGACCATCGCGTTGGGGAGCCAGAAGTGCAGCGGGACCTGAGCGGACTTGGCAGCGGCCGCGATAGCGATCAGGACCAGTGCGGGGACGAACAGCCCCTGGTCGCGCAGGGCGCTTCGCATCGCCTCGTCGTTGGCGAGCATCGTCGCCAGGTCGAAGGTGGCCGTGCCGAGCGCCTGTCGCGCCGCGAGGGAGAGGACGAGCAGGCCGGCGAGCAGGCAGAGCCCGCCGCCGACGGTGACGAGCATCGCCATTCGGGCGGCGTATCGCGACTCGCCGTCGGTCGTGTGGTGACCGATGAGGACGAACGAGGCGAGGCTCGTCAGCTCCCAGAAGAGGAAGACGACGACCAGATCCGCGGCCAGCGCGACGCCGAGGATGGAACCCATGAACGCGAGCAGGGCGGCGTAGTACCGCTGCAAGTTGTGACCACCGTGCATGTACGCCGCCGAGTAGGTGAAGACGAGCACGCCGATACCGCTGGCCAGGAGTGCGAACAGGAGCGCCCAGCCGTCGACGGTGAATCGCAGTGCGACGCCGAGCGAGGGTATCCACGGGGCGGCGACCGTGCCGTACTCCCCGAGTTGCGTCGCGAGCAGGCCGAAGCTCACGAGCGCGAGCGCGGCGGCCGCGTACCCCGTCCGCTCGCCGAACCACCGGTAGATCAGTGGCGTGGCTGCAGCACCGACGAACGGGAGGGCGATCGCCGTCGTCACCACCGACAGTTCCGGACTCATCTGAGTGAACTACCGCAGGGGTTTCGATCGCAGGCAGTTTCCACCTCGAGGGCGCTCAGGCCGCCTGTCCTCGGGGGCAGGTCGCTATCGCCGTCGGCGTGAGCGAACGCTGATTGTATGCGTATTGAGGGTTCCAGGGTTGAATAACTGCTGCAATCGGCGGTGTGGCCCGGTAACCGACTCGACAGAGCAGGTCACCGGTGCAAAGTGGCCGGGCTTTTATCCCGGCGCGCCCTCGGACGACGTAATGACCGAGACGCACGTCGTGGCCCTCTGTGGGAGCCTCCGCGACGACAGCCACACGCGAAAGGCGCTCCGGATCGCCCTCGACGCGGCCGAGGAACTCGGCGCGACGACCAAGTTACTGGATCTCCGCGAGTGGGACCTGCCGGTGCTCGACCCCGACGACGAGGACGCCGGCGACGGCGAGGCGTTCCGCGAAGCGGTGCAGGCGGCCGACTCCATCCTCCTCGGGACGCCGGTGTACCACGGCTCTTACTCCGCGCCGCTGAAGAACGCGCTGGACTACTGCGGCTTCGACGAGTTCGAGAAGAAGACCGTCGGCCTGCTGTGCGTCGCGGGCGGGAGCTTCCCCATCACCGCGCTCGACCACCTCCGGTCGGTGTGCCGTTCGCTGGACTGCTGGGTCATCCCCCACCAGGCCGCCATTCCGCGCGCGAGCAGCGCCTTCCGCGGCGAGGAACTGGTCGACGACTCGGTCCGGCGGCGCGTCACCACGCTCGGCGAGGAGGCGGTCCAGTACGCCGGAATCACCCCCGATCCGGCGAGCATGGAGAGCGAGGAGAACGTCGGTGCGGACGACTGACCCCGGAGGGACGGACACACTATGACACAGTGGATCGAGGACCCGACGGGCGGACGCGACCGCGGACCGACGGCGCTCGCGCGCGCGTGGTTCGAAGTACTGACCCGGCCACGACGCTTCTTCGAGCGCGGCGTCGCCCCCGGCGACCAGGCGCCCGGCCTCGTGTTCGCCTCGGTCGTCGTCCTCGTTGAGGAGGCCAGCCGGTTCGCCGTCGTCGATCTCGCCGCCCGGGGCGCCCTCTCGACGGGTCCGTTTCCGTACCCCCTCATCGGCGACCTGGGACCGCTGGAGTCCCTGCTCGCGCTACTGGCCGTCGTCGTCTTCGTCGCGCCGGCGGTGTTGCACCTGACGGCCGCCCTCCAGACGCTCTTGCTCGCGCCGTTCGCGCCCGACCGGGGTGGCGTGAGCCAGACGGTCCAGGTCATCGCGTACGCCACCGCGCCGTGCGTGCTCGCGGGCCTGCCGTTCCCGGAACTGCGGATCGCCTGTGCGCTCTGGGGCAGCGTGCTGTACGTCGTCGGGACGAGCGTGATCCACGACCTCTCGGTTCCCAGGGCCGCACTGCTCGGGGCCGTCCCCGCGTTGCTCGTGTTCGGCTACGCCTTCCGCGGCGTCGCCGCCGTGCAGATGCTGATCTGAGCGGTTCTCCAGCGGCGTCGCCCCTGTTCTCTGTTTCCCCGACGGCCAGCTTTACGGTCGCCCCACGCGCAATCGATACCATGCTCACGCTCGACCTCGACGACTTCATGTTCGAACTCAAGGACGGCGCGATCAAGCACGTCGGCCCCTCGAACCGCACGGCGACGGCGAAACTCTACGACGTCGAGGGCGTCGACGTCCGCGAGTACGGCGACAAGCGGGTGAAGATCGGCTTCACCGACGAGGACGGGTCGGAGATCGAGGTGGCCCTCTTTCCCGAGCAAGCCCGGGAGATCGCCCGCGGCGTGGAGATGCTGGAGGAGGACAGTCCCGTTTTCGAGTGACAGGGGCGATATTCGAGTGACGGAACGGGGATCCCGGCGTCGAATTCGGGCCGAACTTCCCCGCGCCGGCCTCGCGGAGATTCGACAACCGTTTTAGTGGCGGCATTCTTTCACCGTGCAATGGGTTCGTGTATCATCTGCGGCACGTCTGTCGACGGTCACATTTGCGACCTTCACCAGGAAGACGTGCTGTTCGAGTTCCGCGGCGACCACCCGAATCAACTGACCAACAACCGCTACTATCGCGGCTCCGTAGACGGCTTCGCCGAGTTCGGCGTCTTCGTCGACATCGGTGACAGCGTCACCGGCCTGCTTCACCGGAGCGAACTGGACCGCCGCCTGGACTCCCTCGACTGGGAGCCGGGCGACGAGGTGTTCGTGAAGGTCAAGAACGTGCGCGACAACGGCAACATCGACCTGGGCTGGTCGATCCGACAGGAGGACCGCGAGTTCCGCGGCGTCCTCGTCGACGACCCCGAGTTCGACCACGCCCGTCTCGCCGACGAGGTGGACGGAGCGGGAAACGGGAGTGAGGCGGCTGGCACGGACGCGTCGGAGGACGACGCCAGCCAGGTAACGGTCACCCAGTCGTCTCCCCCCGAGCAGTCCGAGCGCGACGACTCCCGACAGGGGTCGACTGACGCGGACGAATCCGGTCAGACCGTTTCGACCGGCGCGGCCGACGTCGAGAACGGCGCGGTCGGCGACACCGACGACGAGCGCGTGGAACAGGCCGCGAGCGCCATCGCTGAGACCAGTACCGGCGACGCCGCGAGCGAAGGTGCCAGTTCAGCCGACGACCGGGACGGCTCCGACGCCGCCGAGTCCGCGACGGCCGGCGGCGCCGTCGTCCAGGAGCGCGAGTACGAACGCGTCCAGATCGGCGACCTCGAGGACAGCGTCGGCGACGACGTCCGCCTCGAGGGCGAGGTGACCAACGTGCGCCAGACGAGCGGCCCGACGGTGTTCGAGGTCCGCGACGAGACGGGGACGGTCGACTGCGCCGCTTTCGTCGAGGCCGGCGTCCGCGCCTATCCCGAAGTCGAGGAAGCCGACGTCGTCCGCCTCGACGGCGAGGTCCGGGACCGCCGCGGCGAACTGCAGGTCGAGACCGAATCGCTCGAGGCGCTCGAAGCCGACGAGCGCGAGACGGTCGAGGAGCGGATGGCCGACGCACTCGACGCGCGGGCCCGGCCCGACGCCGTCGACCCGCTGGCAGACGACACGGCCATCGAGGGACTGAGCGACAGTCTCGTCGAGGCCGCGACCGCCATCCGGAAGGCCGTCATCACCGACCGCCCGGTCATCGTCCGCCACTCCGCGACGGCCGACGGCTACGTCGCCGGCGTCGCCATCGAGCGCGCGACCCTGCCCCTCGTCCGCGAGGAGCACCGCCGCGCCGACGCCGAGTACCACTACTTCGACCGGCGACCCCTGGAGGGCGGCGTCTACGACATGGACGACGCCACCAAGGACGCCACCCAGATGCTGGAGAACCGCGAGCGCCACGACGAGAAGGTGCCGCTGTTCGTCTTCGTCGCCGCCGGCGGCACCCGTGAAAGCCTCGACGGCTTCGAACTGCTGGACGTCTACGGCGCGCCGCGGGTCGTCCTCGACGACGCCGACGCGGACGACGAGGTCGTCGACTCCGTCGACACCATCCTCAGCCCAGCGCTGTCGGACTCGCCGGAGACCACCGCGACGGCGCTGGCCGCCAACGTCGCCGCCCACGTCAACGAGGACGTGCGCTCCGACCTGGAGCACCTCCCCGCGGTGAGCTTCTGGGACGACACGCCCGAGGCCTACCTCGACGCCGCGGCCGATGCGGGCTACGACGCGGACGCCGTCCGTCAGCTCCGCGAGGCCGTCGCGCTGGAGGCGTTCTACCAGTCCTACGAGGACAAGCGCGAACTCGTCATCGACCTGCTGTTCGGCGACGACGAGACGGACGTCGGCGGCCTCGCCGCCAACATCGCCGAGCAGTTCCGGACGAAACTCGACACCGAAGTCGAGACGGCCAGCGCGAACCTCGACGTGGACGAGGTGGGCGACACCTCCGTCGCCATCCTCGACACGGCGGCGTTCACCCACGGCTACGACTTCCCGCCGTCGACGCTCCTGCTCGACGAACTGTACCGTCAGCAGGACGACGACGTCGACGTCCTCGTCGGCCTCGACACGGACACGCTGTACGTTCGCACCGACGACCACGTCGACGTCCACCAGGTCGCCTGGGACGTCGCCGAGCGCGTCCCCGACGCGGGCGTGAGCGCCCGGAGCGCGCGCGAGCAGAGCATCCGCTTCCTCGCGGGCGAGCGCGACGACGTGCTCGACGCGACGCTCGACGTCGTCGCCAGCGAGCAGTAACGGGCCACCTTCCTCCGCTTCGCTTCGCACGCCAGTGGCGACGCTCCCGGTCGCGGACGGGAGTGAACGGTTCCCAGCCCGGGGAATGATTCAAGAGGTCCTGCCCGGTACCGTCTCGGCATGTCAGACGACCAGCTAGTGGACGAGGACGACCTGGAGTGGGACGACGTGGAACACGGCGACCACGAGTTCCGTCGGAAGCAACTCGGGGCGGCGACTGCCGGCGACGAACTCGGCTGTAGTCTGTACGAGCTACCCGAGGGCAAGCAGGACTGGCTCCGCCACTACCACGAGGGAAACGCGGAGGCCGTCTTCGTCCTCTCCGGGACGGGGACTATCGCTCTCGGGCCCGACGCCGAGGTACACGACCTCTCGGCCGGCGACTTCGTCGCACTCCCGCGCGGCGAAGCGGGAACCCACGCCATCGAGGGGGGCGAAGGCGGGCTGCGCTACCTGATGGTCTCGACGATGAACGAGCCCGATATTACGGTGTATCCTGACGACGACAAAGTCGGGCTGTACGCCGGGAGTGCTCCGGGCGGCGACAGGGACGAACGGACGCTGTCGACCTACCTGGACCGCGACGCCGAGGTTCCCTACTGGGACGAGGCGTGATCAGTCGTCCGTGACGCGTCTGAGCCCCTTCCTGAGGCCATAGACGCCCATCTCCGCCGTGTAGCAGAAGACGCAGCCACGGAAGGGTGGCTTCGAGAGGTCGTCGTCCGCTTCGGTCTCGGCTGCCATACCCGTGATTCGTCGTTCCCCGCTATTCAGACTCACGGCCGTGCGCACCGCGAACACGACCGTTACTCCGTTGAGCGCGCCAGACTCCGCCCGCGACCGAGCGTGTGTGACCGCTAGCCCTCCGCACCGTCCGCGACGCTGGCCGGCACTTGCGGCGACTCGATGTCCGCGGCCGCGAACGCAGCGAGGACGCGTTCGGAGACGTCAGACTCGAAGCGCAACTGGTTGCGCAGGTCGTTGACGTAGGCCCGCCCCTCGACCATCCGGTAGTGGAGTTCGTCCGAGACGAACACTTCCACCGGCGCCGCATCCGAGACGTAGACGTACTGCGAACTGAGCAGGGCCTCCTCGACGATGTCTCGCGCCCGGTTCGCGTCGGAACCGGGGTCGACCTGGAACGTCACCGTGACGAGCATCTCGGCGTTGCCGTCGTTCGCGTTGGCGATCGCCTCGTTGAAAAACAGGTAGTTGGGGACGGTGACCATCGTGTCGTCGAGCGTGAACAGCTTCGTCGAGCGAATGCCGATGTCGACGACCTCACCGTAGTGGGTGCCGATAGTCACCATATCGCCGATCTGGTAGGGCTGCTCGGTGACGAGCACGAGGCCGCCGACGACGTCCGCGAACAGGTCCTTCAGGCCGAGGCCGACGGCGACGCCCAGGACGCCGGAGAAAGCCACCAGCTGTGCGGTCGTGAGTTTGAACAGGAGGGTAGCCGTGACGTACAACGCACCGCCGTAGATGACGAACTTGACGATCGGTATCAAAAGCGTGACCCGGAACCGCTGAGCGAGGAACCGGTCGGCGATGCGCGTGAGCGCGCCGCTGACTGTCCGCCCGGCCACGTATGCGCCGACCAGTACGAGGAGGGCCTGGACGACGACAGCGGGGTCGAGCGAGAACCCGTCGGTGACGGTCTGGAGGAGCGTCACCACAGTAACTGCCTCCCTTCGAGGTGCTCCTTCGCCGCCCGCCAGTGAGTGGGTGCCACGCGCGCCCACTCGCCGTCGACGGCAACGAGTCCCGACTCGGCGAGCGTCTGGAGCGCCTTGTCGACCTGGACGGTCGGTCGGATCTGGTCGAGGGTCTGGCGTCGGATCCGGTCGTTCGACACGACCAGTTCGAGGACGAAGGCCGCGTCGTCGTCCAGCGAGAACTGCGGATCGTACTCCGCGACGAATCCCGGTGCTACCTGACCGTCGCGGACGCTCTCGTCCCAGCAGGCCGTCGCGACGCCGGGATTCCCGCCCGCGACCTGGACCAGTTTCTGGAACACGACCGCCTCCACGTCGCCCACGGTCTCCGTCGCGTCACGGGACAGAAAGTACTCCGTGTTGAGGTTCGGCATCGGCACCGTCACCTCGCGACTGCCCAGCGGGGACACCGTCGCGCGGTCGAACGAGACGGTCTTGACCCGGCCGTCGGCAGACGTCTGGACGAACTCGGGAAGCGGGCCGTCGTGGTGGGCCTCGACGATCCTCGCGAGGTCGACGGCGTCGATCGGCGGGAGGTGGACCACGCGGTCGAACGATTGCGAGACGTCCCTGACCGCGTCCAGGTACGACCACGCGGCCGCGTTCCACGACGTGACCACCGTCGGCGACGAGAGTGCGATCGCTTCGAGGAACCCTTCCAGGCAGCCGAACCCGCCGACCTCCCGCGAGAACAGGTAGTGACAGTTCTCGACGACGACGGCGTCGCCGGCGTCCCGGCTCGCGAGCTCGGGTAGCTCTTCCCCGCTGGCCACGCCCTCGAGGGCGACGCGGGTCGGGTCATCGAGTCGGGTCACGACGTGGTCGACCAGCAGGTCCCGGCCAGCGTACGGGTCCGAGACGACCGCGAGGTTCGGCCCACGGTCCCGGTCGGCGACTGAAACGGTCTCGGCGACGGCGTCGAACTGGACCGCGAAGCCAGTGTCGCGGAGTTGCTCCGGTGTGACGTCCACGTTCGGTGACTCCTTGCCGGGCTGTATGCAGGAGCGTACAAGTTTGTTTCCCAGTCACTTCGGATTGATTCGACCTTACGGTGAGTGGCGAACGTATTCCTCCGTCGGGGACTCGCTCCGTCACTGTCGGACGAGACGGACCTGATCGTGGGGCGCCTTCCGCCGCCATATAGCGGAGTTAATTTAAGCGATCGGGGATAAGTGAAGGACTGTAGATGGTGCGACCGCGAACCGGAGACGCCGACAGTCTCGGTGGGTTCGCTCCGGTCCTCCTCGTCAATCTCCTTCCCGTCGCGGGCGTCCTCTGGTTCGGGTGGGATCTGTCGACGCTGTACCTGTTCTACTGGGTCGACCTGCTTGGGCTGCTGTGCGTCTACGCCGGGTGTGCCCTGTTCACCCAGGGTGAGATAGTCACCCGGGACCGGCGCGTACAACTGCCTGGTGTCGGCGAAGACGGCTTCGTCGGTGAGGGATGGCTCGACGGAATCCGGCCCATCACCCTCCACGGGCGGCTACCCCCAGTGTATCCGCGAAACGTCGGCGTCGTCGCGGCGTCGTTTTCGTTCGGCCTGATCTCTCTCACCGTCGGCTACGCCCTCCTCGACACCGTCCTCGGCGGCGGGCGACCGATGACCCAGCTGGAGTCCCCGATGGTACTCGGGTCGCTGCTGGCGGCCGTCGGCTCGCACATTCACGAGGCTTACGGCAGGTACTTCGAGACGCACCGGTACGAGTCGCTATCACCGCAGACGGTACTCGACGTCCCGCTCCGCGTTTTGACCGTACTGGGGAGTGCCCTCATCGTCTGGACGGTCCTGACGGCGTTCTCGACGTTTTTCGTCGCGGAGGCGGTTTCGAGCGACGCCGCCGAGACTGGGTTTCTGACGATGGCCTACGGCGGCTGGTTCGCGATCAAAATCGGCGGCGAGTGGGGCCGCTTCCAGGCCGCTGAATCTACGGATGCGGCGGGACTCGCATCCATACTCTCCCCGGAGGACCCGCACTCGAACGCGGAGTAAGCCGGTCTTCGAAGGGCCACGCAAGCGACCGTGGACGCGCCTTCCGCAGGAGCGATACCCTTATTCGCGCGAAACGACCATTCACGAGCAACCGAACCGATGAGCACCGAGACGACCGAGCCCACCGAGACGGAGGCGTTCGAGCAGGTCTGTGAGGAACTCGTGAGTCGAATCCTCGCGGGCGACCTCGAACGCGACGACGTCGAGAGCGCGAAGATGGAGGTGTGCTCGGAGTACTCCGCGCCGAAGGTCCCGAAGAACTCGGAGCTGATGGACTACGTTCCGAACGAGCAGCGCGAGGAACTGGAGGAGGTACTCCAGCGCAAGCCCGTCCGGACCGCCTCGGGCGTCTCGCCCATCGCCATCATGACCTCGCCGAAGCGGTGTCCCCACGGCAAGTGTCTCTACTGCCCCGGCGGGCCCGACTCGGAGTTCTCGTCCTCGCAGTCCTACACGGGCCACGAGCCCGCGGCCGCGCGCGGCGAGCAGAACGACTACGACCCCTACGGCCAGGTGACGCTGCGGCTCAACCAGTTGCGACAGATCGGTCACCCCGTCGACAAGGCCGAGTTGATCCTCATGGGCGGAACCATGACCGCTCGCTCGCACGACTACCAGGAGTGGTTCGTCAAGCGCGCGCTGGAGGCGATGAACGCCTTCGACGTCGACGCGCCGCCGGAACCCGCCGAGGGCGTCAGCTTCGCACAGGACCCCGACGAGTACGAGTTCAGCTACCTGGAGGACGTCGTCGCCGAGAACGAGACGGCCGACGTGCGCAACGTGGCGACGACGTTCGAGACCAAGCCCGACTGGTGTGACCCCGAGCAGATCGACCGGATGCTCGATCTGGGTGGAACCAAGGTCGAGGTCGGCGTCCAGACCACATTCGAACGCATCAACCGGGAGATGCACCGCGGCCACGGCACCCAGGACTCCATCGACGCCAACCGCCGCCTGCGCGACTCCGGGTTCAAGGTCGGCTTCCACATGATGCCAGGCCAGCCCGGGATGTCCAAGGAGATGTGCCTGGAGGACTTCCGGCGCATCTTCGATAACGCCGACTGGCGACCCGACTACCTCAAGATATACCCCACCCTCGTCGTCGAGGGCACCGTCACCTACGACTGGTACCGCAAGGACGAGTTCCAGCCCCTGGAGAACGAGGAGGCCGCCGAACTCGTCGCCGAGATCAAGGACATGATCCCCCGCTACACGCGCCTCCAGCGCGTCCAGCGGGACATCCCCGCGGACTTCATCGAGGGCGGCGTCTGGAAGTCCAACCTCCGCCAGCTCGCCCGCCAGCGCATGGACGAGCACGGGTGGACCTGCGACTGCATCCGCTGTCGCGAGGTCGGGATGAACGACGAGGACCCCGAGAAGGTCGAACTCGACGTCATGACCTACGAGTCCGGCGGCGGCACGGAGCACTTCATCTCCTTCGAGGACTTCGAGAAGGACCTCCTCGTGGGCTTCTGCCGGCTCCGGTTCCCCAACGACCCGGTGCGGCGGGAACTCGACGACGCCGCGATCGTCCGGGAACTGCACGTCTACGGGAGTCAGGTGGGAGTCGGGAGCGCAGCGCAGAACGCGGCGGACCAGTCTGGCGACGACGCCGTGGGCCAGCACCAGCATCGCGGCTACGGCCGCCGGCTGCTGGCGAAGGCCGAGGAACTCGCTGCTGACGCCGGCTACTCGAAGCTCGCCGTCATCTCGGGCATCGGCGTGCGCGAGTACTACCGCGAGAAGCTCGGCTATCGCCAGGACGGGCCGTACGTGAGCAAACGGTTGTAACCGGATCTGACGTGCGGGCTCGAACTGTGTGAGGGCCCTCTTTTGGCCCAGATTTTCGGGTCGGGCGGGGCAATCGGTCACGCTGACCCTGCGAACGAGCCCACCACGCCCGTGAGTAGAGAGCGGTGCCCGCAGCCAGCCGCTGGCCGGCAAGGATACCTGATGAAGAAAAAGTGAGACCTGGGCCGCACGTGAGCAAGTAACTATGGGGTAGCGTCGACGACTACGCAGCCGGTTCTATCCGACCGGTCAGGAAACTCACGCCGACCCAGACCATCGTCGCGGCGCCGGCACCGGCCGCGACCCCCCAAGCACGACTCGCGACGCCGCCGTCGAGTGCATGGACGGCGAACGGAGCGAAAGAGACGCCGATGACGACGCACGCCGCACCGACGAGTTGCGGCCGCGCTATCGTTCGGCCGGCCGCGTCTATCGCGCGCCCGATTCCGGCGAGTATGAACAGCACGCCAGCGAGTGCGTCGCCGAGAAACGGAAGGATTCCGATAAAACCGTCTCCGGCGACGAGCGAGACGGCGACCATCACCGCCGAACCTGCGACGATGAACGTCCCTATCGCGGTCTGGCCGGTCGATTCCATCGTTCAGAGTGACAGACGGTTCACACCAGAACCTTTCGGTCCGGGCGGTCCACTACAGCAGACGCGGAGGTTTTCAGCGTGGACACGGTAGACACGTCGCAATGGCACGGAAGTTGGCGGACGGCGTCTGGTACCTGGACCTGGGACTGATCCCGCCGTTCGCCTCCAACTCCTTTCTCGTCGACGACGGGGAGATGGCGACCGACGAGTCCGAGACCGACGGCGACCTGACGCTCGTCGACGTCGGCCTCTGGTGGAACCGCCCCTCAGTCCGTGACGAACTCGCCGACGCGGGCTACGCCGTCGGTGATCTGGACAGAGTTCTGATCACCCACTACGACCTGGACCACGTCGGTGGGCTGAAGCGCCTCCTTCCCGAGTTCGACGGCCCGGTCTACCTCGGCCGGCCGGACTACGACCTCCTCGAGCACGACGCCCACCCCCAGTGGGCCCATCACAAGGGCCTGTTCCACCGCGTGACGCGTCGGCTGTTTCCGCTCCCCGACGAGATGGACGTCCGGCCCGTCGACGACGGCGACCGGGTCGGAAAGTTCACGGTCTACCTGACGCCGGGACACAACCCCGGACATGCCGTCTACGTCCACGACAGCGGCGTCGCGCTGCTCGGCGACCTTGTCTGGGAGGACGACGGTGCGCTCACCCCGCCGTTTTGGCTCGATTCGTACGATATGCGAGAACTACGGGAGAGCATTCGTGACCTCTCTGAGCGATCGGGCCCGTTCGACATCGCGGCGATGGCCCACGGCGAACCGATTCTATCTGGTGGCGACGATGCCTTGCTCGCGCTGGCTGAACGACTGTGACTGGAACCGGGAAGTGGAACCGTCGCCCGCTCGGTGCCGAACCGGAACGCAGCCCGTCGTTCCGATAAAACAAACGCTCGCACGAGATCACGACCGAATCGTGTGGAATACGCTGACCGCGCAGGCGGTCAACTCGTCGAATTCGGTTCCAAATTCGGGAGACGGCGCTACTCTCCTGAAATGTAACTATTACTAAATTATTCTTATTTTCCCGGTCGACGTACCACGAGACGTGTTGGAAATCCATAACTTTCGAGAGACGGGAGGGAGTCCGTAGATGTGCACCCGACTGGTGTATCTCGGACCCGAGGACGTCGTGCTCACCGCTCGGTCGATGGACTGGCACAGCGAGATCGGGACCAACCTCTGGGTATTTCCGGAGGGAATAACGCGAACCGGCAGCGTCGGTCCAGCCTCGATAGAGTGGACCAGCGAGTACGGCAGTGTCATCGCTTCCGCGTACGACATCGCGACGACCGACGGAATGAACGAGGCTGGTCTGGTCGCGAACGTCCTCTGGCTCAGCGAATCCGACTATCCCGAATGGACCGGTGACACGCCCGGATTGTCGATCTCTCTGTGGGCACAGTACGTCCTCGACAACTTCGCAACGGTCGCCCAAGCGGTCGAGAACCACCGCGAAGAGGAGTTCGTCGTCGTCTCCGAGGAAATCCCGGACGAAGGCAGGCTTGCCACCTTGCACCTCTCCATGTCGGACGCCACGGGTGACAGCGCCGTCATCGAGTACGTCGATGGCGAGTTGACGATCCACCACGGCCGAGAGTATCAGGTGATGACGAACTCCCCCGTGTTCGACCAGCAACTCGCACTCGACGAGTACTGGTCGGAGATCGGTGGCACAGTCATGTTACCGGGGACGAATCGCCCGGCAGACCGATTCGCCCGAGCGAGTTTCTACGTGGACGCAATTCCGCAGACGCGAGAGCGCCGAAAAGCGACGGCGAGCGTCTTCGGCGTGATCCGTAACGTCTCCGTCCCGTACGGCATCAGTACACCGGCCGAACCGAATATCTCCTCGACGCGCTGGCGCACGGTCGCCGATCATCGAGACCGACGCTACTACTTCGAGTCGGCGCTTTCGCCGAACGTCTTCTGGTTGGAGCTCGATGGGGTCGACTTCGGCGCGGATTCGGGAGTCCGACGGCTGTCGCTCGGTGAGGATCAGGCGAACGTGTTCGCCGGTGACGTCGCCGACGAATTCGTCGAGACGGAACCGTTCGAGTTTCTCGGCGTTTCCGCACCATCGGGGTGTTCCTAGCCGATCTCGGGTCCTTGCTCTCCCAGGCCGTCGGCGGTCGTTGCCCGCCAGAGCCGTGACGGCCTCGCGCTCGGTAGTGTACCGGCGCGTTCACTGCAACGACGGTGATGAACGGACAGACCTCAGTGGAGCGGCGGGACGAACACATCGCGAGAAGCGGGGCAGTCGCCGAACGTTCGATAGAAGGGGTATTTTAGTGTGACCCGGCCGTCGTCGGGCACATGAGTTCCACGGTGGCCGTCGTCGGCGCCGGAGCGGCGGGCGCCGCCGCGGCGTACGCGTTGCGCGATGCCCCGGTCGACGTGACGGTGTTCGAGAAGAGCGGCGGCGTCTGCGGACGGGCCGCCACCCGTCGGGCCAGCGGCTGTACCTACGAATACGGGGCGAACTACCTGAAGAGCGACGACGAGCGGGTGAGCGAACTCGTCACGGAGGAACTGTCGACCGACGGGCTGGTCGACGTGACCGAGCCGGTGTGGACCTTCGACGACGACGGGAAGGTCAGCGAGGGCGAGGAGACGAACGACCACATGTGGACCTACGAGTCTGGGCTGACGCAACTCGCAAAGCGTCTGTTCGCGGCGACGGACGCAAGCGTCCACCGCCACACGCAGGTCGAGACGCTCGTACGCGACGACGAGACGTGGCGCGTGGTCGACGACGAGGGGGACGACCGCGGGACGTTCGACGCGCTCGTCCTGACGCCGCCAGCGCCACAGACGGCGGACCTGCTCGGGCAAGCGGAGTGGGAGCACGGCGACTGTCGCGACCTCCGGAAGTCCATCGCCCAGGTCCCGTTCCGGACGGTCATCTCGATCGTCCTCCACTACCCCTTCGAACTCGACGTGCCCTACTACGCGCTCGTGAACGAAGGCGAAGGGGAGGGTCACGACGTCGGCTGGGTCGCCCGGGAGGAGTGCAAGACCGGTCACGTCCCCGACGGCGAGAGCCTCTTGCTCGTCCAGATGGCGCCCGACTGGTCGGCCGAGTACTACCACCAGCCGGCACCCTCGATCGTCGACGCCGCGGCGGAGAAGACCGCCTCGCTGCTGGACGACGAGCGCCTCGACACGCCCGACTGGACGGATCACCAGCACTGGCGCTACGCGCTGCCGAACGGCGGGCCGGCCGTGGGCGCGCTCGACGACGCCACCGAGCACGACCTCTTTTTCGCGGGCGACTGGGTCGCGGGCGACGCACGACTCCACGCGGCGGTCCGGAGCGGCCTGGAGACCGGCGACGCGGTCGCGGACCACTTCTGATAGTGGTGGTTGTAAGCCCGTACCGGCGTTCGACGGCACTGGCCACGTCGAACGCCGGTATAAAGTTACAACCACCACTATGAGCCGGGTTCGAAGCGGTTTTGCGTCGCGCACCGTACCACCAACCATGGACCAGAAGCGGGAGCTGACGAGCGTCGACCTCGCGGCGCTGGTCGGCGAGTTGCGACGGTACGAGGGGGCCAAACTCGACAAGGCCTACCTCTACGAGGACGACGAACTCCTCCGCCTGAAGCTGCGGGACTACGACGAGGGGCGGGTCGAACTGCTGATAGAGGTCGGCGAGACGAAGCGCGCCCACGTCGTCGCACAGCAGCACGTCCCCGACGCGCCGGGCCGGCCGCCGAACTTCGCGATGATGCTCCGAAATCGGCTCTCGGGCGCGGACCTCGTCGGCGTCGAACAGTTCGAGTTCGACCGCATCATCCAGTTCCACTTCGAGCGCGAGGACAACTCGACGACCGTCGTCGCGGAACTGTTCGGCGACGGTAACGTCGCCGTGCTGGACGAACACGGCGAGGTCGTCGACTGCCTCGAAACGATCCGGCTCAAGTCCCGGACCGTCGCCCCGGGCGCGACCTACGAGTTCCCGTCGGCGCGGTTCAACCCCCTGACGGTGGACTACGAGGGGTTCGTCGCCCGGCTGAAGCAGTCCGACGCCGACGTGGTGCGGACGCTCGCGACGCAACTCAACTTCGGAGGGCTCTACGGCGAGGAACTCTGCAGTCGGGCCGGCGTCGAGTACAACCAGGCCATCGAGGACACCACCGAGGAGGAGTTCGAGGCGCTGTACGACGCCGTCGACGGGCTCGCGACGCAGTTGCGGGAGTCGGATCTCGACCCGCGAGTCTACTACGAGACGGACGACGAGGACGGCGACGAGGGCGACGCCGACGAGGATAACGACGACGACAGCGGCCGGCGCGTCGACGCGACGCCCATCTCGCTGGAGGAGTACTCCCACCTCCGAAGCGAGGCCTTCGACACGTTCACCGCGGCGCTGGACGACTACTTCTACAACTTCGAGAGCGACGCGGCCGAGAGCGGTGGCGGCGGGCGCGACCGGCCCGACTTCGAGGCGGAGATCAACAAGTACGAGCACATCATCCGCCAGCAGCAGGAGGCCATCGACGACTTCGAGGCCCAGGCAGACGCCGAGCGCGAGAAGGCCGAACTGCTGTACGCTCGCTACGATCTGGTCGCCGAGATCCTCTCGACCGTCCAGGGCGCGCGCGACGAGGACGTCCCGTGGGAGGACATCGAAGCGAAGTTCGAGGCGGGGAAAGAGCAGGGCATCCCCGAAGCCGAGGCCGTCGTCGGCCTCGACGGCAGCGAGGGGACGGTCACCCTCCAGATAGACGACACCCGCGTCACCGTGGACGCGTCGATGGGCGTCGAGAAGAACGCCGACCTGCTCTACCAGGAGGCCAAACGCGTCGAGGGGAAGAAGGAGGGCGCCCAGGCGGCCATCGAGGACACGCGCGAGGACCTGGAGGACGCCAAAGCGCGCCGGGACCGCTGGGAAGCCGAAGACCAGGGGGAGGAGAACGGCGCAGGCGACGGAGACGACGGGGACGAGGAGGCCGAAGACGTCGACTGGCTCGGCATGAACTCCATCCCGGTCCGCCAGACCGAGCAGTGGTACGAGCGGTTCCGCTGGTTCCACACCAGCGACGGCTTCCTCGTCATCGGCGGTCGCAACGCCGACCAGAACGAAGAACTCGTCAAGAAGTACCTCGACAACGGGGACAAGGTGTTCCACGCCCAGGCCCACGGCGGACCGATCACCGTGCTCAAGGCCACCGGGCCGAGCGAGGCGGCGAAGGACGTCGACCTCCCAGATACCAGCCTCGACCAGGCGGCCACGTTCGCCGTCTCCTACTCGTCGGTCTGGAAGGACGGGAAACACGCCGGCGACGTGTACATGGTCGACCCCGACCAGGTGTCGAAGACGCCCGAGAGCGGCGAGTATCTGGAGAAGGGCGGCTTCGCCGTCCGCGGCGACCGCACGTACTTCCGCGACCAGGAGGTGGACGTCTCCGTGGGCATCACCTGCGAGGACGAGACGCAGGTAATCGGTGGCCCGACACCCGCCATCGTTCCCAAGGCCGAGACGACCATCCGGGTCGAACCCGGACAGTTCGCACAGAACGACATCGCCAAGCGCCTCTACCGGGAGTTCAAGACCCGCTTCGCGGACGACTCCTTCGTGCGCAAGGTCGCCAGCCCGGACCGCATCCAGGAATTCCTGCCACCGGGCGGTAGTCGGTCCGTGGAGTGAGCAGGTAGTGGCGGCGACAGAGACGTCGTCACGGCTGGCACCGACCAGCTAGCTTTATCTCCTCACCGTACCTATCACTAGACGTTAATTACTGGTCGGCAGCAGCGCCACCGCGGTCGGTGACGGCCTCCCGGAGTTAACGGAGACACACAATGTTCGAAGAAGCCATTCGCTATCCGTGGAAGGGAGCAGACAACGTGAAGAACGTCGCAATCGGAGGTATCCTTACCCTCCTCGGCGTGTTCCTCCTGCCGATGTTCTTCGTGCTCGGCTACGGGCTCGAAGTCATCCGGCGCGTGAGCAGGGGCGACGTCGCGGAACCGCCGGCCTGGGAAGACTGGGGGACGCTGTTCGTCGACGGCCTGAAGGTGTTCGTCATCTCGGTCGTCTACTCGCTGATCCCGGCCGCTCTGGTCGCCTTCGCGGTGTTCAGCTGGTTCGTGCCGGTAGTCGCGTCGAACGGCGGTGAACCCAGCGGCGGCCTGGCGGCCCTCGGCTTCCTGGTCGGCCTGGTGGTGTTCCTGCTCTCGATGGTCGTCGCGCTCGCGTTCGCGTACCTCGTGCCCGCCGCCATCGCGGCGTTCGCCCGGACCGACCGCCTCGGCTCGGCGTTCTCGCTCCGGGAGCTCCGGTCCATCGGCGGCCACCGCGGCTTCGCGGTCGCCTGGGTCGTCGCCTTCGCGGTGACGCTGGTCGCTTCGGCTATCAGCGGCGCCCTGTCCGCGACCGGGATCGGCGCCATCCTGGGCGCCTTCGTCGTCTACTACGGCACCATCGCGGCCGCCTACGCCATCGGCGAGGGGATCAGCGACCTGCCCGTCGTGGCTGAGCGCGAAGAGGTGGCCATCGACGAGTCGGCCGCGTAGGTCCCGGCCCGAATAACAGCACACTTGTTTTGCGAACCGGAAGTGACACCATATGCGTATCCAGGGCCGGGAGCAGACGGAGCAGGGTCGTGAGCGCGTCGAGCTCGTGCCGGAGACGCTCGACGACCTCTGGCACCTCACCTACGTTCTCGAACCCGGCGACACCGTCTCGGGGGACACCACCCGGCGCATCCAGCGCAACGACGACCAGATGCGCGACACCGGCGGGGAGCGCGAGCACATGTGGGTCGCGCTCCGCGTCGAGGACGTCGAGTTCGCGAAGTTCGCCAACCGCCTGCGGGTCAGCGGCGAGCTCGTGGGCTGCTCCCGGGAGGACCAGCTCGGCTTTCACCACACGCTCAACGTCGAACCGAACACCGAGATTGAGGTCGAGAAGTGGTGGAAGCCCGACCAGGAGGAGCGCCTGCAGGACGCCGTCGAGGCGACGGAGAACCCCGACGTCGCCATCGCCACCGTCGAAGAGGGCGAAGCCCACCTCCACACCGTCGCCCAGTATGGGACCGAGGAGCGGGCGACCATCACGGCGACGACCGGCAAGGGCGACTACGCTCGCCCGCGCGACGAACTGTTCGCCGAACTGACCGACGTGCTCCGCCGGCAGGACGTCGACGCCTACATCCTGGCTGGGCCGGGCTTCACCAAACAGGACGCGCTCGACTACATCCAGGACGAGGCGCCAGAAGTCGCGGAGAAGATGAGCGTCGTCGACACCAGCGGCGTCGGCGACCGCGGCGTCCACGAGGTGCTCAAGCGCGGCGCCGTCGAGGAGGTCCAGGCCGAGACTCGCATCGCGGAGGAGGCGGACAAGATAGACGAACTGACGAAGCGCATCGCCGAGGGGGCCAAGGTGGCCTACGGCCCCGAGTCCGTCGCCGAAGCGGCCGACTTCGGCGCCATCGAGGAGCTGCTGGTCCTCGACGAACACCTCCGGCGCGAGCGCTCGGCGGCGGAGTGGGACGTCGACGTCGACGAGATAATCGAGACGACCGAACAGAAGGGCGGGGAGGTAATCGTCTTCTCCGGCGAGTTCGACCCCGGGCAGCAACTCGCGAACCTCGGCGGCATCGCCGCGCTGTTGCGCTACCGCATCGAGTAGTTCAGTTTCTGATACCGGCGGCGAAACCGTTTTTTACCGGTACAGCTTCGTTCAGGTAATTCGGGCTTTCAGGAGGGCCACGTCACCACATGACATTCGAGGAACAGGCGGACTTCGCGAGCCAGGTAGCCGACCTCAACAAGTACGGCCAGGCGCTCAACCGGTGTGAGACAGTCGAAGAAGTCGTCTCGCTCACCCTGGAAGCGATGACGCTCCTGTTCGGCACCGCCCACTCCACCTTCGTCGAGGTAGACGATCGTGCCCTCCGCGTGAGCCACAGCACGAACCCCAGTCTCTCGCCCGGGGACGAAGCTGGCGAGATGGCCGTCGAGGCCTTCGAAAGCCGCGAGACCGTCGTCCGCGACGGTGCGGCGGCACGCGTCGACCCCGACTCCGGCGTGACGGCGGCGATGGCAGTGCCGGCGCAGATAGTCGACGAGGTGACCGCAGTCCTCGTGATGCGGTCGACCTCCCACGAAGCGTTCGGCGACGCGCACGTCCGGCCGATGGGCATCCTCGCGTCTCACGCGGCGACGGCGATCAGCAACATCCGGTCCCGGGAGCACCTCCAGCGGGCCCACCAGGACCTGGAGAGCCGCAAGGAGATGATCGAACTGTACGACCGGCTGTTGCGCCACGACCTGGGCAACGACCTCCAGGTCATCACGGGGTTCTCGGACGCGCTCGTCTCCGACCTCGACGGCGAGGCTCGCGAGCACGCCGAGCGAATCCACCGAGCGGCAGAGAGTTCGGCCGACCTCATCGACCGCGTCGGCGATCTCGTCTCGACGCTCGAAGCGCAGGACGAACCCGAACCGCGGAACCTGCGGGCCATCCTCACGAAAGTCGTCGAGGACAATCGGTCGCAGTTCGACGACCTCACCGTCGAGTTCGACCCGGCAACATGCGAGTACCGAACCTACGGCGGCGAACTGCTCGAATCGGTGTTCAGTAACCTCCTCTCGAACGCGGCCGTCCACAACGACGGGCCGGTGACCGTTCGAGTGTCCGTCGACGAGACCGGCCCCAGTGACGTGGTCGTGAGCGTCGACGACGACGGGAGCGGCATCCCCGACGGAGTTCGCGACGACGTCTTCGCGATGGGCGCCAAGGGCTCCGAGAGCACGGGGACCGGGTTCGGGCTGGGCTTCGTCCGCGCGCTCACCGAATCCTACGGCGGCGGCGTCAGCGTCGGGGACAGCGACCTGGGTGGGGCGGCGTTCCGCGTGCGATTAGAGCGGGTCTGAACGGGGACCAGTGACGGTCGGACTGAACGGGGATCGATGGTGAGCGGCGCGTCCAGAAACGCGGTTCGGGGGCGGTCGGGAGATTATTCTCCGGGGCCAGGCCGTGTAACAAGAGTTAATACCGAGACGCGTGCCGTTGTGCGTAGCATCCGCCAGCCCGCGTTCCGATGAACGTCATACTCCAGCAACCGTCGTCCGTCCTCGTCGTCAGCGAGAACGTGGAGACGGTAGCGACGATTCGAACGGCGCTCGCCGACGCGTCCGATACCGCCGTCCAACACGAACCAGACCCCGGCGACGCGCTGGACACGTTCGAGGACCACGACGATATCGGCTGCGTCGTCCTCGACGAGAGCGTGCCCGACGTCGCCCCCTTCCGGGCTGAACTCGCCGAACGGGACGACCTGCTGCCGGTCGTGTACCTCGCTCCCGAGGCCGACCGAGAGCTGCTCAGTCGCCTCTCGCGGTTCGAGTCCACGACGTACCTCCCGCGCCCGGTCGCCGAGTCGACACTGCGAGAGGTACTCGAGGAGTCGCGAGAGCGCTACTACCGCAAGCGCGTGACCGCCGAAGAGAGCGACATGCTGCGGGCGTTCACCTCTGAGCTCGAGATCCCCGTCTTCGTCAAGGACGAGGCGGGCCGACACCTGCGAATGACGGACGTCCCGGGCGGCGCCGACCAGGACGCCATCGTCGGCAAGACCGACCGCGAGGTGTACAGCTACGACCCGGAGGCCGCCGCCGAGTTCTACGCCGACGACATGCGCGTCGTCGAGCAGGGAGTTTCGATACACCAGCAGGACGAGGCGTCCGGCCCGCCGGGGAACCGACACTGGACGCGCGTCAGCAAGGTTCCCTGGCCAGCCGACGACGGGTCGAACAAGGGACTGATCGGCGTCGCGATGGACGTCACGGACCTCAAGGAGAAGGAACGCCGCGCCGAACAGTTGCGCGACCGCCTCGAACAGTTCGCGAGCTACATCAGTCACGACCTGCAGAACCCCCTCAACCTCGCCAGCGGCCACCTGGAGATGGGAAGAGAGCACGGGGACGAGGCCGCCCTCGACACGGCCGCGGCGGCCCTCGACCGCGTCGACGAGATGCTCACCGACCTGGATCATCTCGCCCGCCAGCCGCCGCGGGCCGGAGGCGGGGAGTACGTCGAGGTCCCGTTCGTCGCCCGACAGCTCTGGTCGTTCGTCGCGACCGAGGACGCCGATCTGGTCGTGGAGATGCCCGAACCCACGCGCATCAGGGCACCCGCACGGGAACTGCGGCCGTTGCTCGAGAACCTCCTCAGGAACGCTGTCGAACATAGTTCGACAAGCCGTCACTCGTCTGCGACTCGTGACGACGCCGTGGAGCATAGCTCCACGAGCCCCCCTTCGCACGCTCAGGAGGACGCCGTGATTCACGGCGGCGCCGACGTCACCGTCCGGGTCGGCGCCCTCGACGACGGGTTCTACGTGAGCGACGACGGGCCCGGCATCCCGCCGTCGGAGCGGGAGAAGGTCCTCCAGCGGGGGTACACGACGGCCGAGGACGGGAGCGGAACCGGCCTCGCACTGGTCGCGGAGGTCGCCGAGCGGAACGGCTGGTCGATACGGATAACCGAGAGCGCCGACGGCGGCGCCCGATTCGAGTTTCGCGACGCCCTCGTCGTTACGGAGCCCGAGAGCGAACACCAGACCGGCCCCAGCATTCGACTCACCGAGGAATCGGCCGTCTCCGGCGGCGAGGTCGCTGGGAGCGCGGATTACGACCCGAGTTCCGATACGTGGACGCTCCGGGGTGACACGGCCGCGGAGACTGGACCACGGTCGTTCTACGTCGCTCACGCCGTGACGGACGGCTCGGTCCGGATCCAGGCGCGACTGCGGACCGTCGACCACGTCCACGACCGGAGCAGCGCCGGCCTGTGGATCGGAGACGGTCTCGGCGAGACAGCCGCGTTCGGGTACGTCGGCCGCACTGTCGGCGGGCAGACGGAACTCGTCTACCGGCCCGAGCCCGGTGGCGACGTCGCGCAGACGATGCTGGTCGACGACGAGCGCCACGAGTGGTTCCGCCTGGAACGCACGGGCGAGACACTCACCTGCTCCGTCTCCGTCGACGGGACGGACTGGGTGGCCCTCGACCAGCGGCGGGTCGCGCTCGCGGACCCGGTGCGTCCCGGCCTCGCCGTCTCAAGCGCCGTCCCCGGCGACCCGTGCGAAGCGAGGTTCTCGACGGTCAGGGCCTACGAACTGGAGTGAGCGCCGTCGGCCTCGTCGAGGGTTACGGAGAGCCCGTCCTCGGCGAAGCGCACGTCCCCGTCGTAGTGGTCGCCCACGGAGTCCAGCATCTCCTCGTGACGGCCCTCCGTATGCGGATAGAGGTGGGTCAGGTACACGCGACCCAGGTCTGCGTCGGCCGCGGCCAGGGCCCCGCCGAGCTGGGACGGCGTCGGGTGGTTCGACACGTCGACGTCGTCGGGGAACGAGCAGTCGTGGGCCAGCACCGCCGACCCGTCCGCGAACTCGACCAGTTCGGGAAACGCCTCCGTGTCGCCGCTGAAGACGAACGGCGGGCCACCGTCGCCGCCCACGAACCGGTACGCGAAACACTGCATCGAGTGGCGAACCTCCATCGAGTCCACGTCGAACCCGGCGAGGGAGAACGAGTTCTCGACGTCGCGGACCGTCAGATCGAGGCGGCCCTGCATGTACCCGTGGAGGTCGAACAGCCCCTCGACGAACTCCCCAGTCCCGGGCGGTCCGGCGACGGTCAGTTCCGTCGCCCCGGCCAGCCAGCGAGCCTTGAGCAGAACGTCCAGGTCCGAGACGTGGTCGAGGTGGTGGTGCGTCAGGAGGACGGCGTCGACGCCCTCGTAGCCCGTCTCCGTCCGTTCGAGCGCGTGGAGGACGCCGCTGCCGCAGTCGACGAGCAGGCTGTGGTCGCCGGACTCGACGAGGAGACCCGTCTGGAAGCGGTGGCCAGTTGGCATCGCGGAACCAGTGCCGAGAAACGTGACGCGCATACGGGGACCGACTCGTGGGAGGGCCAAAGCAGTTGGCGTCAGCGGGAACCGTACTCAGGGACCCACGCCGTCGACGGGCGCAGGTGGCCGGCCGCGGGCCGCGGTGTCAGCGGCCGACAGACCCAGCGGGCAGTCTGGGTCTGGGGGAGGGCCCACGGTGGCGCGATTCAGTGTACACACCGGCATATCAAAACACCGCGCAAGACTCAAAACGGATTTTTAGCGACCGATAGCGGGGCACGTCGAAAGACGGTCCGGTCGAGAACGTCGAGAGGCAGTCCAGTCGAGAACGTCGAGAGGAAGTCCAGCCGAGCGACGACAGAGTGGCAGCCCGGTCGAGAGACGCCAGAGTGGCAGCGGTTCGGCGGCCGTCAGCGGCCGTACGTCTGGTAGCCCCACCAGCCGACCAGTAGTGCGACGACGAGCAGGCCACCGAGGAAGAAGGCCACACCAGGCGAGATGCCGGCGCTTCCGGCGACGGCTTCGGTCACTTGCGTGGTGGTGTCGAGCGACTCGCCGACGGGCGTCTGTGTCGGCGCCTCGGTCACGGTTTGAGTCGCGGTTTCGGTCGTGTCGGCGCTCTCGATAGTGAAGTTCCCGCCGCCGTCGCCAGTGTCGGCCCCCGATTCCGTGAGTGTCGACGTGGCCGCCTCGGTCTGGGTCGCGGCCTGGTCCTCGGCACCACTGAATTCGACGTCGGGGTCACCACCGTCCCCGGAGTCGGCCCCGCCTGCCCCCGACGACAGCGACACTACTCCACCGCCGCCGTCACGGCCGAGGAATCGCTGGACGGCGACGCTCGCAAGGGCGAGGATACCGACCGTCGGCAGCAACCGCTTGATCATCGTCCGCAGCGAGTCCTTGCGCTCGCGGGTTCCGACGAACAGCACCAGGGGGTCCTCCGGCGGCTCGTACACGTTCATCTCCTGGCCCTTCTCGGAGTAGCGGGTGCCGGCGACGGCGATGAGTTCCTCGTCTTCCAGTTTCTCCAGGTGGTAGGAGACCTTCTGGATCGACATGTCGAGCCGGTCGGCTATCTCGGAGGGGGTCCCGGGGTCGTCGTAGATCGCGTTCAGCACGGCCCGGGCGGTGTCGGAGGCGAGGGCGTCGAGCACGCCGTCGACGTCCTCGTCGACGCCGACCACCTCCATCTCGCCCTCCTGGGCCGTGCTGACGTCAGGACCTCGCGAGGGCAACAGCGACATACAGCAGTAGAGGAACGTCCGCCGTTAAGTATCTCGTGGACGCTCAGTCACGATTTGACCTTTCGCGGGTGGCGGTCCCGGTCAGTCGAGGACGGCCCCGAGTTCGTCGAGCGCCTGACTGTCCAGCGACTCCTGGGGCGGCCGAACGGTCCGGGAGTCGATGCGGTCGCGGTGGGCCAGCGCGGCCTTCACCGACGGGGCGAACCCGTGGTCCCGGCAGAACTCGAAGGCGGGATCGATGGTCTCGCGCTGGTGGCGGCGAGCGCGTTCCAGGTCGCCCTCGGTCACCGCCTCGGCCACCTCGTGGAACGCGTCAGGGGAGACGTGAGAGAGGGCGTTGATCCCGCCGTCGGCGCCCATCGCCAGCGACGGCAGGTACGCGGCGTCCCAGCCCTGGTAGACCTCGAAGTCGTCGGGGGTCCGCCGCAGGAGGTCCCCGAAGTACGTGAGGTCGCCGCCAGAGTCCTTGATACCGACGACCGACTCGTGGTCGGCGAGTTCGGCGACGGCGTCGACCTGGAGCGCCTGTCCAACGGTCTGGGGGATGTTGTACAGGTACGCCGGCAGCGGGGAGTCGTCGAGGACGGCCCGGAAGAACGCCGCGTTACCGTCGGCCGACGACTGGCCGCCGAAGTACGGGGGGACGACGAGCACCGAGTCCGCGCCGACCGCCGCCGCTTCCGTAATGTGCCGGCGAACCTCGCCGACGGCGGTTCCCCCGACGCCGGCCATCACCGGGACCCGATCGTCGGCGGCGTCGACGGTCGTCTCGACGACGGCGCGACGCTCCTCGTCGGTGAGCGCCGAGAACTCGCCCGTCGTCCCGCAGGGCACCAGGCCGTCGACGCCGGAATCCACGAGGTGGTCGACGAGCGTTTCGAGGCCGTCGAGGTCGACGGATCCGGTCTCGTTCATCGGCGTCACGACCGGACAGCGCAGATCGAAGGAATCGGTCATGGGAGCGGTTGCGGGGCTACCCGCATATGGTTTCACTTTCACTCCGGGGACCAAACCCACTTGACTGCGCGGCCCCTCGGATAGAGCAGATGGGCGGACGAGAGCGACTCGCAGCGGTCGAACCAACTTTCGATCCCAGTGACGTCGCCATCGACGACGCGGACGTGCTCGAACTGCTGGAGCCGGTGGTCCAAGAGTGGTGGTCCGAGCAATTCGGCGAGTTCGTCCCCGACAACGGCGGCTTCTTCACGCCGCCCCAGAAGGAAGCCATCCCGCTCATCCACGAGCGGGAGAACGCCCTCATCGCCGCGCCGACGGGGTCGGGAAAGACGCTCGCCAGCTTTACCGGCATCATCAACGAGCTATTCTGCAAGGCCCGGGAGGAAGAACTCGAAAACAGCGTCTACTGCCTCTACGTCTCGCCGCTGAAGTCCCTGGCCAACGACATCCACCGGAATCTGGAGGTGCCCCTCGCCGGCATCACTGAGAAACTCGACGAGCGTGGCGAGGACGTCGAGCTACGCCACGCCATCCGCCACGGCGACACGAGCGATGCAGAGCGCAGCAAGATGCTGGAGACGACGCCCCACATCCTCAACACGACGCCGGAGACGCTCGCCATCCTGCTCAACAGTCCGAAGTTCCGCGAGAAACTCCGGACGGTGGAGTACGTCGTCGTCGACGAAATCCACAGTCTCGCCGAGAACAAGCGCGGTACGCACCTCTCGGTGTCGCTGGAACGGCTGGAGGAGATGGCCCACGGTTCGCCGACCCGCATCGGCTGTTCGGCGACGGTCGAGCCGCTGTCGACGATGGCGGAGTATCTGGTGGGCTGCGAGGTCGACCAGGAGGAGACCTCGCAGAATACGAGCGGGAACGAAGTGACACGCGAGCCGCGCGACTACGAGATCGTCGACGCCCGTTTCGCCCGCGAGTTCGACGTGGAGCTGACCTGTCCGACGGACGACCTCATCAACACGCCCCGCGACGTCGTCCAGGGTCGGTTCTACGGCCAGCTTCACGACCTGATCCAGCGCCACACGAACACGCTCGTCTTCACCAACACGCGCTCGGGCGCCGAGCGCGTCCTGCACAACCTACGAGAGGACTACGACGCCTACGACGAGGAGAACTCCGGCTGCCACCACGGCAGCCTCTCGAAGGACCGGCGCCAGGAGATAGAGGAGCAACTGAAGGAAGGGAGCCTCGACGTGGTGACCACCTCGACGAGCCTGGAACTCGGCATCGACATGCCCCACATCGACCTCGTCGTGCAGGTCGGTTCCCCGAAGTCCGTGGCGTCCCTCCTCCAGCGTATCGGCCGCGCCGGTCACCAGCTCGGCCAGACGGTCACGGGCAGGGTCGTCGCGCTGGACCGCGACGAACTGATCGAGTGTGCGGTGATGCTCAAGAAGGCTCACGAGGGGTTCGTCGACAGAGTGTTCGTCCCCGAGAACGCACAGGACGTCGCCGCCCAGCACGTCTACGGGATGGCGATCAACGACGTCCGCCGCGAAGAAGACGTCAAAGCGACCCTTCAGCGCGCGTATCCCTACCGGAACTACGACGACGCCGACTGGGAGCAGTTGCTGCGCTACCTGACGGCCGACTACGCCGGGATGGAGGACAAGAACGTCTACGCCAAGATATGGCGCGACGAGAACGACGCGCCCGACGGCGAGCACCACTACGACCAGTTCCCCGTCGGCGAGCCGCTGATCGGCAAGCGTGGCCGGCTCGCCCGGGTCATCTACATGACCAACATCGGCACCATCCCGGACTCGTTCACCTGCGACGTCTACACCCGGAGCGGCGACGACTGGGTCGGTCAGCTCGACGAGGAGTACCTCGACACGCTGGAGAAGGGCGACGTCTTCGTCCTCGGCGGTGACCACTTCCAGTACAGCTACCGCCGCGGATCGAAAGTGTACGTCGACCGGACGAGCGCCCGCCCCACGGTCCCCTCGTGGTTCTCCGAGCGTCTCCCGCTCTCGTACGACCTGGGCCAGGAGATACTCCAGTTCCAGCGAGAGTTCCTCGACAAACTGGGCCAGGGCGGGCCGCCGGCGATCAGACACTGGCTCCGGGAGCACCCACTGGACGAGAACAGCGTCCGCGCTATCACGCGGATGCTCTCCGAGCAGGTCGCCTACGCGGGATCGAACTCGCTGTCGACGGACGAGCGCCTCGTCGTCGAGGAGGCACTGGACCACGACGAGTACGAACGGCACTACTACGTCCACTCGGGCTACGGCCGGCGGTTCAACGACGGTTTCTCGCGCCTGCTGGCCTACCGCGTCGCCCAGGCTACCAGCGCCAACGTCAAGGTCGCCGTCGCGGACAACGGGTTCACCCTCTCGATGCCGCTCAACCGGAAGGTCGGCGTGGAGGGACTGCTCACCGACATCGAACCGGACGACGTGAGAAACGACCTCCGGCGAGCGCTCCAGGGAACGGACCTCCTCCAGCGGTACTTCCGTATCAACGCGACGCGCTCGCTGATGATCCTCAAGCGGTACAAGGGCTACGAGAAATCGGCCGCCGAGCAGCAGGTCAGCTCCGAGATGCTGCTGAGCTTCGCGGAGGACCTGGAGGAGTTCGCCGTCATCGAGGAGACCTACCGCGAAATCCTGGAGGACAAACTCAACGTCGCCGGCATCGAGGAGGTGACCGGCGCCATCCAGCGCGGCGACCTCTCGGTCGAGACGGTCCGCGTCGACTCGCCCTCGCCCCGCGCGTTCGGTCTGGCGACGCTGGCCGCGACGGACGTCGTCCTCGCCGAGGACGAGTCGGCCGTCCTGCAGGAGTTCCACCGCCGCGTCCTCGACGAGATAGACGGCGATGGAAGCGCCGGACAGAGCCCGCCAGTCGAGAGCGAGTGAGGTATGAGCGACCGGACGGCTGCCCGCAAACCGGCCGATCCGCCGCGACCGACGACAACCCTTTTTGACCTCCCCTGCGCCGTTCGGCCCATGGAACGCCCTCACTCGCGGGTCCGGCTGCTGTGGATCGGTCGCGCCCTCCTGACCGCCACGGTGCTGGCCGTCGTCGCGTTCGTCGTCGGTCGGGTGGTCCCCGAGCGGTTCTTCACCGTGAGTACCGCACTCGTCGCGGCGATATGGGTCGCCGCCACTCTCCTCGGCGCTGTCCACGCGCTGCTGTACTACCGGAGCTGGCGCTTCGAGATACAGGACGACGCGCTGTACCTCGTCAGAGGCGTCGTCACCGAGGTCGAGACCGCCGTCCCCTACGTCCGCGTCCAGCACGTCGACACCCAGCGAGGCCCCGTCGAGCGTCTGGTCGGCCTGTCGAGTCTCGTCGTCTACACGGCCGGGACCCGCGGCGCGGACATCTCGATCCCCGGCCTCACGCCGGAGCGGGCGAATCGACTGCGCGAACGCCTGCGCGACCTCGCCATCGAGAGCGAGGGGTCCGACGCGGTATGAGGCGACTCCACCCCCTCAGCGCCGTCCAGCGGGTGATCGGGACGGCCTTCCAGTTCGGAAGCACCGGGTTCTTCCTCGGCGTGATGTTGACAGGGCCGCTGGGACTCGCCCCGTTCTGGGTCACGTTCGCGCTCGGCGGCGCGGGCCTGCTCGGCGGCGCCGCCTACGGCGTCGCCCGCTATCTACGATTCACCTACGAGACGGCCGGCGACACCCTCGCCGTCTCGTCGGGCGTGTTCAACCGCCAAGAACGAGAGATTCCCCTCGGTCGGGTCCAGAACGTCGACGTCAGCCGGAACCTGATCCAGCGGGCGCTCGGCCTCGCCGTCGTCAACTTCGAGACGGCGGGCGGCGGCTCGACGGAGGCGGTCCTGAACGCCGTCGACCTGGCGGAGGCGCGACGACTCCAGGAGTTCGTCGCTGCCCACGGTCGCGAGGCGATGGACGAAGCCAGCGGAACCATCAGCGAGGACGGCGAATCGGCGCCGTCGACGGCATCGGCCGGCGCCGACAGAGCAGGCGCTGTCGAGACAGGTGGCGACAGAGCGGCCGGCGGTGGCGTGGCCGGTGACGCATCGAGCGACGGGGCGACGACGGCCCGGCGACGCTCGCCGGAGGAAGAAGATCTCTACCGCCTCGACCACGCCGACTTGCTCCGGCTCGGTGCGATGACGGCGAAACCGGGCGCGCCGGTTCTCGTCGTCGTCGGGACGCCCTTCTTCGGCGACCTGGCCCTCGCCGTCCTGTCCGCGACGACCGCGGCCCTCGGCGGTCCCGAGACGGTGGCCTTCGAACTGCTGCCGACTTACTCGCCGACCGAACTCGCCATCGTCGCGGCTGTGACGCTCGTCGAGTTCGCCCTCGCCACGCTGGTAGTGAGTGCCGTCCTCACGATGATCGAGTTCTACGACTTCCGGCTCAGGCGCGTCGGCGACGAACTCCGCTACGAGCGGGGCTTTCTCAACCGCTACAGCGGGTCGATCCCCGTCGAGAAGATACAGACGGTGTCGATAAAGGAGACGGCGCCGATGCGGGCGCTCGGCTACGCCGGCCTCTCCGTGGAGACGGCGGGCTACGGGCCCGGCGCGAACGACGGACAGGCGTCGAACACGGCCATCCCACTCGACGACAGAGCGACCGTCACCGCGCTGGCCGAATCGCTCGGGGAGTTCGAGACGCCGGCGGTCGAGCGGCCACCCCGACGCGCGCGCCGGCGATACGTCGTCAGGTTCGCGCTCCTGCCGCTCGCGCTCACGGCCGTCCTCCTCCTCGTCGACCGGTTGCTGCTCGGCGTCGGCTGGTGGTACGCGCCGCTGGCGCTGCTGGTCCTCGCACCAGTCGCCGGCCACCTCACGTGGAAGCACCGCGGACACGCGACGACAGACGACGTCTTCGTCGCCCGCAGCGGATTCTGGACCCGGACGACGCGGGCGGTCCCCTACTACCGCGTCCAGACGGTCATCGGAAGCCGGAGCGTGTTCCAGCGGTACCGCGACCTGGCCAGCGTCACCGCCGACACCGCCAGCACCTCGAGCCTGATGGGCGGCGACGCGACGGCCCACGACGTGGACGACGCGACGGCCCGGGCGCTCCACGACGCCCTTCGCACGCGTCTCGGGGAGGACATCCAGCGTCGACGCGCCGAAGGGAGCGACGGGAGCACCGACGCGCTCCGGTGACTCCGCCGGGACGAGTCGGATCCCCGAACACGCACCCCTCGTCGAGCGTTCGCGGGTTCGAAAAGACGAGTTCTCCGGACGGCGTGTCCACCGCGTCCGGACGGACGAGTGTTCGATGCCCGGTATTATCGCGGCTTCGACGCTCGCCGGACAGCGTCCAGCGGGAGGCGGCGGACGAGCGCGGGCAAGCGGAGTATCCCCGCCACGAGAAGCGCGTACGCGAATACGACGAGCGCCGGTTCGGCGAGTCCGTCGGCCAGTTCGTCGGTCAAGAAGACGAACGGAACGCCGACTGCAGTCAGGACGACGCCGTGGAAGCGAGACTGGAGTTCTGCCAGGCCGTCCAGACGGAGACTCCCGACCGCACCACCGAGGCTCCCGCCGAGGGCGAGCAACGCCTCGGCACCGAGCGCCGTGACGACCACTGCCGGGACCGAGACGACCGCCGCGAGCGCGAACCCGCGAGTCGGGTCGTCGCCGACGACGCGCACGCAGACGGCGAGCAGGACGAGTCCGAGCGCTGTCCCGACGACCACGTCGCCGAGGTAGTGCATCCCGAGGACGACTCTGGAGAGTCCGACGAGTCCGACGAGGACAGCGACGGCGACGACGGCCCGGTGGTCGTCGAGGCGGTCCCGGACGGCCAGGAGGCCACCGTAGACGACCACGGCCGCGACGGTGTGGCCGCTCGGAAATCCGTGCGGGTCCGCTTCGAGGGGGATCAGTCGAACCGTCTCGGGCGGTCGTGGGAGCCCCATCGCGGCCTTGAGCCCGATGACGACTGCCAGCGCGATCAGCGCGTAGCTGACCACGGCGGCCGTCGACCGCCGCTCGTCGAGCCAGTAGAGGAGCGACAGCGCGAACAGCAGGAACGTCGCGCTCCCGAACGCCGTTATCACCCCGAACGGCTCCGCCGCGCCCGCCGGGACCGACTCCCAGATCAGCCGCGAGAGTGCTTCGAGCCGGTACATAGCCGGCCTGTCCGATGGGAGCGGCTTAAACAGACGGGATTCAGCGCGCCCACCCGACCATGCGGCCGTACACCTCGTCGGTCGCCAGCGCGTCCGCGTCGCCGACGAGGACGAGCGCCTTCTTCGCCCGGGTCAGCGCGACGTTGATCCGCCGGTAGTCCTCGAAGATGGGGCCGTCGAGCGACCCAGTCGCGGTGAACGAGACGATGATGACCTCCTTGCTGGATCCCTGGAACCGGTCGACGGTGTCGACGGCGACGTCCTCCGGGACGTGCTTGCCGATTTCGGCGACCTGGGCGCGGTAGGGTGCGATGACGCCGACGTCACCCGGATCCAGGCCGGCGTCCACATACGCGGAGACGACGCGGGCGACCTCGGCGGCCTCCGTCGGGTTGGTGTTCCCCTCGGCGCTCCCGTCCGGGTCGACGAACGCCGCGCCGTCCCGGAGGTTCTCGGGGAGCGACTCGGGGTCGACGTCCGGCAGGTCGCCGATACGCTGGGCGGCGACCTCACCGGTGGCGGGGCGCAACTGGTTGTCGTAGAACTCCCGCGAAGAGAACGCCTGAATGCGCTGGGCCATCCGGTACTGGCGGTCGAGCAGGACGCTGGCGTCGGGGTACTCGTCGATGAGGCGCTCGAACAGCGAGCGCCCGAGCACCTCGTTGGCCTTCTCGGAACTGACCACGGGTGGCAACTGCTGGTGGTCGCCGACCAGCACGAAGCGGTCGGCCCGCGCCGTCGCGGCGAGCGTGCCCGGCTCAGTTAGCTGGCCGGCCTCGTCGACGACGGCGGTGTCGAACTCCTGGGTCCGCATGATACGCGAACTGCACGAGGCCGTCGTCGCGGCGACGACGGCGGCGTCTTCGAGTTGACTCACGCACTCGTCCGGGTCGCCGGCGGTGTCGAGGCGGTACTGCTGCATGTCGTCGCGGACACCGCTCTCGGTGCCGACGCGGACGATGTCTTCGAATCCCTGGTCCTCCAGCGCTTCGAGGCAGTTGTCGACCGCGCGGTTGGTAAAGGCCGAGAGGAGGACCGTATCACCGCGGTCGACGCACGCCCGGACAATCTGAGCGAGGGTGTAGGTCTTGCCGGTCCCCGGCGGGCCGTGAACGAGCGCGAAGTCCTCGGCACCGACGGCCAGCCGGACGGCCTCGTTCTGGGCGTCGTTGTTGTCGACGAAAGTCTCCTCGACGGGTTGGAACTCCGGCCCTCTCCGCCCGAAGAGCACGTCCTTCTGTTCCGGTGGGCGGGTGAGCACGGCGTCGTGGAGCGCCGTGAGCATCCGGTCGGTCCCGATCTCGGAGGGGTAGACGTCGAGCCGGCGGAGTTCGACCGGTTCGTCTGAGCTGACGATGATCTCGTCTTCGTCCAGTCTCTCGATCCGACAGAGTTCGGCGGCGCCCGTGATCGGATCGCCGTCGCTCGCCAGCGCGAGGTCGCCCTCGCGGATCTTCGAGACGGCGCTGGTGCCCGTCGCCCGCAGTTCCCACTGGCCGTCGTCGAGTTGCGTCTGGCCGGCCGGTTCGAGGTCCACGAGCGCGCGGTCGTCGTCGGCCCGCTCCTGGGGCGTCTGGTCCCAGAGCTTCGCGTACTCGCGGTGGACGGCCCGACGCTCCTGCTCGATGGCCTGGTAGAACCGGTCGAAGTACGCCCGCTCTTCCTCGGGAATCGCCGACCCGATCTTGCCGGCCTTGGACTCCTGGTCGAGGCGGCCCGAGACGACCATGCAGGTGTCCTGCTCGAAGCAGTACTCGCACTTGGCGTCGGCCTCGTAGCCCGTCGGGACGCTGGCGTCGTACTCCATCGCCGCGATCTCGTTGCGCGTCCGGACGACGAAGTTCAGCAGGCCGCCGTTGATGGAGAACTCCTTGGCCGGCGAGAGGTCGCCCGACTCCTCGGTGCGCTCGACGGCGGCGTTCTTGGTGTACAGCAGCGTCCCGGTGTCGGGCGCCTCCCCGTTTCGCTCTTCGAGGATGAGCGCGTAACAGGCGGCCTGGATCTTGTCCTGGAAGCGCGGGTCACGTTTGGTGTTCTTCCCGGTCTTCAGTTCGACCGGCATCCCGCGACGGACGGCGTCGGCCCGCCCCTTCATCCCGAATCGCTCGGAGACGAGCGTCATCTCGGAGCGCCACTCGTCTTCTTCGGTGAGGAGTCCCTGCTGGAGCCACCCCTCGATGGCGGAGGCGTGGTCCCGGACCTCCTGGCGTACCTCGTCGGCGTCCCGTCCGAGCAGGCCCAGATCCAGGCCGGCGTCGTCGACGTGGTCGTCGATGGCGTCCTCCAGGTCGCGTCCGCGGAGCAGGTCGCCGAACACCTCGTGGACGATGGTCCCTTTCACGACCGGGTATGCGTGGTCGGTGCCGCCGATCTTGTTGAGGTAGTACATCCGCGGACACTGCACCCACGAGCGGACGTCGGTCACGTCGACGAGGAAGGTCGGTTCCACGACCAGGGTGGCGTCGCCGCCGACCGAGTACTGGGTCTCGCCCTGGTACTCGCGCTCCTCGGGGTCGTAGACGGCCACCTCCATCCCCGGTTCGAGGTAGTCGGCCGTCTCCGCCCACTTGCCCCACAGCGTCGCCGTGACCGGTTCGGCGACGCCGCCCTCGGGTTTGAACGTCACCTCGCAGAGGTCGCTCTCGCCGTACTGGGTGTTCACCGTCTTGGCGTCGGATACGTCCACGACGACCCCGCGTAATTGCACGGGCGAAGGCAAGAGAGCGGTCGGAAAAACCCTGTCGGTCGTCGGATGGGGCGTTAATCTACCTGGGACGGGCTGTCGGCGAACGTGTCTCCCTCGCCGGGCGATCCGTCGGTCTCGGTCGACCCGTCGGAGTCGGGCTGGTCCGTGGTCGGTTGGGCCGCGTCGGCGTCGCCTGCAGAGGCTGCTGCGTCCGTCGACTCGCTCCCGTCCGCTGACTCGCTCCCGTCCGGCGACACTGCGGGGACGTCGAGGGCATCGAGCGCGTCCCGAATCACGTCTCCAGGCTGGACTCCCTCGACGGTCGCTTCGGTCGTGAGCACGAGTCGGTGGGCCATCGTCGTCTCGGCGAGGCGCTTGACGTCGTCGGGGGCGACGTACCGCCGTCCGGCGATGAGCGCCGCGGCGCGGGCGGCCTCGAACACGCGCTGGACGCCGCGGGGCGAGACGCCGACGTCGACCCGGTCGTCACTCCGCGTCGCTCGTGCGACGTCGACGATGTAGCGGCGGACCTTCTCGTCGACGCGGACGTCCTCGGCCAGGTCCTGTAACTCGACGACGCGCTCGCGGTCGACGACCGATTCGACGCTGGGCGAGAGCGTCCGACGACTGGCCCGACGGTCGAGCAGGGCCATCTCCCCGTCGACGTCCGGGTAGCCGAACGAGGTCTTCACGCTGAAACGGTCGCGCTGGGCCTCGGGGAGACGGAAGGTTCCCTCCTGCTCGATGGGGTTCTGCGTCGCGATGACGACGAACGGCTCGGGGAGGTCGTAGGTCGTCCCGTCGACGCTGACCTGCCCCTCCTCCATTGCTTCGAGCAGGGCAGCCTGCGTTTTTGGGGGAGCGCGATTGATCTCGTCGGCCAGCACGACGTTGGCGAACACCGGCCCCTTCGAGAACTCGAACTCCTTCGTGTGCTCGTCGTAGACGTTCGACCCGGTGACGTCGGCGGGCAACAGGTCCGGGGTGAACTGGATGCGCTGGAACTCCAGGCCCAGCGCCTCGGCGAACACCCGCGCCGTGACGGTCTTGCCCGTCCCGGGGACGTCTTCGAGGAGGACGTGACCCTTCGAGACGACGGCGGCCAGGATAGCCAGCAGGACCCCCCGCTCGACCACCGCGGCTTCTTCCACCCGTTCGACCACGTCGAGGCAGGTGTCGGCGGCGGCCTCGACCGTCCGACCCTGCAGCTCGTCTGTCATACGAACGACCTCTATGCCGACCACTATCAATCCCGTGACTAACTTCGAGTCGAGAAGTGGCGACGGAACCTCACCCGCGGACGGGGATCAGGAGCAGGAGAACGGCGACCACGGCGAGCAAGATAGCGGGGCCGGCCACGAGGCCGCCGGCGACCGCCGTCCGCAGGAGGTCGACCCCCGCCAGGACGGCGGCGACGACGATACCGACGCCCACGCCGAGGACCCCGTGGAACAGTTCGAGGCGGCGCGTCTCGGGGATGTGGCCCAGGTCGGCCGTCACGCCGAGGCCGAACGCCGAGACGTCCCAGGCGACCATGCCGGCGGTGATGCAGGCGAAGACGGCGACCGGCGGGACGCCGGCGAGACCCGCGCCCACGGTGGCGACGACCATCCCCGCCGAGGCCACGGCCGGGCCGCCGGCGCGCTCGGGCAGGACGCCGACGGTCACACCGCCAAGGAAGGCGAGCCCCGCGACGAACAGCGCTGGCGGGCCGAGGATAACGAGGAGGACCGCCACCACGACGCGAAGCAGGGGCATGCCCGGGACGACGGAGAAGTAGAACGGGATGGTGAGCACCGTGAACGCGAACCCGGCGACGACGGCGGCGAGCAGCTGGTTGGCCCGCCGGTCGGTCGGCCGGGTCACCCGGCGGAGCGCGAGCGCGACGACCGCGGTGGCGAGGACGGCGACGCCGACGAGCAACAGCGGCCCGAGGACGAACGGCGAGGAGAGGCCGCCGAACACGGCCGAGGACGGCGGGAGCGCCGCGTACAGCCGGTCGAAGCCGCCCAGAAGCCAGGCGACGAGCCCGAAGACGACCCCGGCGAAGGCGACGAGCGCGACGACGGCGGTCACCAGACGAAACCGGCCGAGGGTGCGTTCCAGACGCGGGCGACGGTCCCGCGGCGTGAGCTGTCGGAACGGGAGCCACCGCGTCCCGAGCCAGACCAGGACGCCGGAGACACAGAGCGCGAACAGGAAGACGATCAGCGACGGCGTCGGCGGAACCGACGTCGCCGGGCCGGTGAGGAACGTCCACAGGGCCAGCACTGTCCCGGCGACGACGATCAGACAGACGAACCAGACGAGCATCGACACGAAGGAGGCCCCGCCCTGGAACAGCGCGGTTTTGGTACTCTCGGCGTCAGCGACGTCGGCCCAGGTCGTCGCCAGCCCGGTCAGCGCGAGCGCGAAACCGGTGAGCACGAGCCCGTACGCCGGCGCGAGTAGGAGCACCAACAGGGCGAACCCGACCAGTCCCGTCCCGCCGAGCACGTAACAGAGCTGACCGAGGAACAGCGCGAGGAACCGCTCGCGGTTCAGCAGCGAGAGACCGACGGTAAAGAGTCCGACGAGCGTCCCGAGCGCGAGCGTCAGGCGCAGGAACCCACCGGCCCAGCCGGTCGCGGCGACGACGGCGAAGACGACCACCGAGGCGATGGTGAGACTGGTCGCACGCGGTCGCCCCTCGTCGCCGATGGCCGATGGCCTGTCGAGTCGCGGACCGAACAGCGGCATCAGGCGTCACCTCCAGTGCCGGCGCCGGTACCAGCGTCCGCGCGGCGGCGCGCCGCGTGGCCCGCGTCGGCGGCGAAGGCGTACTCCAGCGCGACCGGGAGCGGCGTCCCGCGACGCCAGTCGAGCGCGCGAGCGCCAGCGGCCTGACAGCGCGCCAGCCGGGTCCCCCTGCAGACCTGTTCGTACTGGCCACTGACGGTGTTGCCAGTGATCACGTCCGGCGACAGCACGACGACCGAGTGGTCGTGAGCGAGCCACGCCTCGACGGCGTCGACCGGCGCGTCGTCGAGCAGCGGCGAGAACAGCGCGATCTGGGCGCCCGGCGGCGCGAGCCCGAGCAGTTGCGTGAACTGCGCTTCGGGGTCCTCCACCGTCGTCTCCGCGTCGGCCGCCAGTTCGAACCGGTCGAGTGCGCGCGAGCGCTGGCCGTCGCCACCGCCCGGCGGGAGCCAGTGGAGTCCCGCGGGCCCCGGCCCGTCGAGGCCGACGACGGCGACGGCGACGTCGTGGCCGGTGCGCAGGAACTCGCCGACGGCGTGGGTCGCGGCGTAGGCTTCCAGTTCGACCGCAGTCGGCCGACCCGGTCCGGGGACGACGCGACACACCTCGCGGGCGTCGACGACGGCGACGATGGAGGCCGACCGGTGTTCCCGGTAGTTGACAGTCGCGAGGGTGCCGCGCTTGGCGTAGTGGCGCCAGTCGATCCGGTTCGCGTCGTCGCCGTGACGATACTCGCGCGTCGAGTGAAACTCGAGGCCGCGGCCCGGGCTGTCGGTCGTGATCTGACCCACGTGGTTGCTGGCGTCGTCGGCGAGCGGCGGCGCCTCTGCGTCGAGCCGGCAGACCAGTTCGACGTCGCCGTCGACCGGGAGCGCGGCCGTCGCCGCCGCGCCGGCGCCGAGACTCCGGAGGCGGACGCGCGGCGGGTCGAAGTCGTGGTCCCCGCGTCGGGCAACCATCGTGTATTCCAGGGTCACGGTCTCGCCGGGCTCCAGCGTCGTGCCGACGCGCGGGGAGCCGTCCATCACGGCCAGGTCCCCGGGAACGCCGTCGACGACGCGGACGTCCGAGAGCGTCCGGTCGGAGTCGTTCGTCACGGTCAGCGTGACGGCCACCGGACGGCCCGGGGGTGCCGGCGTCGGCTCGACGGTCCGGCTCGCCGTCAGCTCCGTCGGGAGCTCCGCGGTCGCGAGCGAGCCGTACGCGACGTAGGCGAGCGGAACCACCGCCGATAGCAGTATCGGTCCGTTGCTGGTCGCGAGGCCGACGACGGCGAGCACGATAGTCGCCGCGACGCCACCGCGCCAGCGCAGCGTCGGGTCGCTCATCGACGGGACACCCCCTCTCCCGCCTGGTCCTCGTCCGCCGCTTCGTCGGCGACTACGTCGTCGGCCGCCGTTCCGCCCCGCTGGCTCCCGACCCGAATATCGGCCAGCGAGTCTGTCGCCGAACGGCGACGGGGTTCCCCGGCCGCTGGGTCGTCCTGCCGTGACTGACTGACCCCGTCTCCGACCAGTTCGCCGGTGGTACTGCCAGTGTGATGGGCCGCCCGTCCGTCGTCGACGTCACCGCGGGTACGCCCCCCGAGCGGTTCGACTGCGCGCTGGAGGTGGCCATCGGCACCGCGACGGAGATCTTCGAGCGTCGGCGCGAGGACCGGCACGGTCCGGGGAGCGTGCTGGCCGGGAACGGTCGGGAGTTCACGGTCCGCGACCGTCGCGATGGCCTGCATCGCCCGCCTGACCTCCTCACGGAGGACCTGTTCGGGAAAGAGCCACGCCTCGAACCGTTGCAGCACGCTCCAGCCCGGGTGGTCGACCGCGTCGTCGAGCACGGCGGCAGCCGTCGCGTCGTCCGTCCAGCTTCCCCGAGCGAGCAGGGCCTCCGCCGTGGACCGGTCGGTGCCACCCTGGACGAACACGCCCAGGAGCGCCTCGCGAAGGTGGGGTCGAACCACGTCGACGCCGGCGGCCACCGTGCCGTCTTCACGTGCCGCCTCGCCGGCCGCCGCGACGACGTCGGCGAGCGCCTCTCCCGAGAGGTCGTACGCCGCCGGCGAGCGCTCGGGCGCGCGTTCGACGAGGACGCCGGACTCCTCCCAGGGCGCGGACGCCACGTCGTCCGAGTCTGTACCCGCGACCTTCACGAGCGCGCCGATGACGCCGACGACGCCGACGAGGACGGCCATCGAGAGGAGCAGGGCGCTGTCGGACACCGTTCCGGAACTCGCCAGGAGCGCAGCGACCGCACCGACGATGGTCGCGACCCCGAGAACCGCGGCGAGGGCCGTCCTCACGACCCGCTCACCTCTCTGCCATCGTCGCCACCGGTCGGGCCGGCGCCATCGGTCGGTTCGTCGCCGTTTCGGGTGGCCGTTCCATCACTCTGGCCGGGATTCGTCCCATCGGCGCCGTCGGCCGCGTCAGACGCCGTCTCCTCGGCGTCGAGGGCGTCGTAGGCGCGCTGTGCCTGCAGGTACCGGTCGTCGGAGAGGGGCTCGCCGCCGTACTCGACGTCGCGGAACACCGCCGTGAGTTCGACAACGGAATCTCGCGGGAATCCAGCGTCGATGGCCTGGCGTGACACCTCTCCCGGCGTCCGCTGGGGCCAGCGGTCCGGAACGACGCGCCGGGCGAAGCTGCGCCAGAGTTCGCGAATCGCCGGGCCCGGTGTGTGACTCGACGACGCGGGGGCGGGCCCGTCACCGCACGAGTTCGCCTCGACTTCGGCCGTTCCGGGTCGGAGCCAGCCGAGGAGGCGTCGGGGAAGGCCGACGAGGAACCGGATCCCGGCCACGAACCGTCGAGGGAGTCCGCCGATCCAGACCCGGGCGTCGACGACGAGCGCTGCGAGTTCGAAGTCGCGAAGCCGACGGAGGACCTCGCCCAGACTCGTCTCGATCCGGTCCACGAAGCGCTCGACGCGCCGCGTGATCCAGAGCACGCCATCGGTCACGCGGTCGATCCACGAACGGGCGACGTCACCCGCCGATCCGCCGGGCGTCACCAGCGACGTGAATCGGTCGCCCGCCGCGGAGACCAGGTCGGGCCGGCGAACGGCGATGACGAGCGCCAGCAGTAACAGCGTCGAACCGACGGCGATGACGGCACCGTCGCGGCCGGCCACGACGTAGCCAGCGGTCCCGGCGATAAGGGTGGCGGCGAGGGCGACGAGCACGGCGAGGCCGCGCCGGCCGTCTGCCCAGTAGACGGCGAGCGGACTCCCGACGAGCAGGAGGAGGGCGGCGATGGGGGTGACGATCGTCGGCGCGAACACCGACAGCATCGACCTGCTCGCGGTCCGGTCGCCGGTGGTCACGGTCACTGTCGCCAGCGGATCCCCGGGGAGGGTGATCGCGGCCTGCCCCGTCGCGTTCGTCGTGGCGACCCGCTCACCGTCGAGCGTCACCGCGGCGTCCGCGGCCGCGTCGGTGCCGATGGCCGCCCGGACCGTCGCGGACTGGCCCGGGAAGGGGAACCGCCCGCCCTGGACCCCCACGCGCAACAGCCTGACGTCGACGAACGTCCGGCCCTCTATCTCCCCGCGCTGGACGTTCACCCGGAGCCGTTCGGTCCCGTCGTCGGGAATCGTCAGCGCGTACTCGCCGTTCTCGTCGGTCCGTCCGACCCGGTCGCCGTCGACGGACACCGTCGCCGCGGGGACCGGGTCGCCTCGGATGGTGGCGACGAGCGTCACGGTTTCGCCGGGGTTGGGTTCCCCTACCACGTCGACGCCGATGGGACCGAGGAAGCGAAACGAGTCCGAGACGTTGACCGTGTCTGTCGCCTGCGTGGCAGCCGGGCTGTCGGTCGCCTGCGCGGCGGCCTGCCCCGTGGACTGGCCCGTCTCTGGCGCGGCGTTCCCGGCGAGATTCGACGAGTCGGCGGGGGCGGCGAGCGCGGCGGACTGGTGCTGCACCGCGGCTCCCCCGGTCACCGTTTCGAACTCGCAGGACCCGCCACCGGGCAGCCCCACTTTCACCGCCAGTTTCCGGACGTAGGGCACCGTGCCAGTGACCTGGCCGGACCGGTTCGTGACGCCGATAGACTGGTCGTCGAACCAGACGCGAACGTCCTGGAGTGGTTCGCCACCGCGACGGACGGCGACCGTCACGTCCCGTCCCGGCACGGGGTTTTCGGAGAGGAGGACGACGCAGTCGCCGGTCTGCTCGGACTCGTTGCCGAACAGGTCCCCGAGGGGGACGTCGGGGGAGGACGACCCCTGAGCGGTCGGCGGGGCCGCGAAGGCAGCGACGACGAGCGCGAGGCTACACAGCGCGAGGAAGACGAGCTGTCGGGGCTCGCCTGCCTGCCTGGGGAGGGATCCAGTCGGGTTGGTGTGTGACATTGGCGTAGTCTGCACGCCGCCGATTCGGCTCTCGCTCGTCCGACTCCCGCACCCACGACGGGAGACCGACCGAACGGCGGCGTACTGGAACTAGTCCCACTGTCACTTTCGGTGGTAAAGAAGCCACGGGTCTCGATGCTGGCTGTGCAGTCGACGGTCGCCTGGAGCGCGCCGTCGCGGGAACCGACACGTACTTTTCTGCCGGGACGCATGCGATATCTATGCGCGTTCGCGACTGGCAGGACATCCTCGACGACGTGGTCGAATCGAACGCCGACGCCGGGCAGTGGCGCGCGGTGGGCGGGGACCGCGCGAGCGGTATCGGCGAGGACCTCTACCTGGGCCACCCCTCGGCCGGCGTCTTCCAGCTGAAGACCTACGCGAAGAACCCCTTCGAGGTCCAGGGCGTCGGGTCACAGGTCGCCCGGAAGATCGACGACGAACTCGAGCCGCTCTTTCCCGACCGAGGCGCGGGTGGGTTCGGCGTCCAGCAGCCCGTCGAAGACGAGGACGAAGCCGAGGCGGTGGCCGGGAAACTGGAGAGCGTACTGGAGGCCCACGCCGACGCGCCGACGACCCCGGACGCCCTCTTCGAGGACGTGATGGACGCGATGGACTCGCCGGCCTACGGCCCGATGGAGTTCGACCAGTACGACCGCCCCGAGCAGATGGACGACCTGGCCGACGCCTTCGAAGAGGCCGAGGAACTGCTCGAAGCCGAGTTCGACGACGTCGTCGAGGAGGACGTCGACCGCGGATTCTACTGATTTATACCGCCGGGATTACTCTGATATCGTATGAGCGACGACGCCGTCGGGACGGAGTCCAGCGCGCGGGAGACGGTCCGCGCGTACTACGACGCGCTCCGCAACGGTGACCCGCTGGGACCGTTCTTCGCGGACGACGAGGACCTGGTCAAGTTCGGCATCTCCGAGCGACTCGTCGGCGGGGAGGCGGTGGCCGACGGACTGCGCGAACAGACCGAGACGACCAGCGGCTGGACAGTCGACAGCCGTGCGCTGCGGGTCACAGAACGCGACGACCACGCCTGGTTCTCGGACGAGGTGTTCGTGGGGTGGACCGGTTCCGACCCCCCGATACGGTACGAGTTCGAGACGCGCTGGAGCGGGACGCTCGAACGTCGCGGTGGTGCCGACGACCCAGCCGTCGACGGCGACTGGCGCGTCGTCGGGATGCACGTCTCCACGGCGGGCGATATCTGATGGTCGGCCCGTCCATCACCGACGAGGAGCGCGAACAGTTCCTCTTTCGCCTCCGCGTCGGGTTCTCGCTGTTCGTCGGCGCGTCGATGGCCCTGGTCGTGCTGGCTGGCGACGGCGGCGCGACGACGATGGCCGGGGCGTTTCTGGCTGGCTCCGCCGTCGGGGCCGCGCTCGCGTGGTGGGTGTTCCCGGACAGCATGGGGATGGGCCCCCGCAGACGGCGGTAGACGGGGCCAGAGCCGAGAGAGGCGCCACCACCGGGCTCGTTGCTATCGCACGGACGGTAGCCGCTACGGCTCGCGTACCCGCCGATAGCTCTTTGCGTCCGCCGGCCACAGTTCCGTGACGTGACCGACCACCTGGAGGACGACGAGGACGCGGCCGAGACGGACGTGTTCACGCCGAGCGACGCGTTTCAGGGCCTCGGCGACGAGGCGCGGACCGCCGTCCTCCGGGCGCTCGCCGCCGACGGACCACAGCCGTTCTCCGAACTGCACGACGCCAGCGGCGTCGACACCTCTGCCGGTTTCGCCTATCACCTCCGGCAACTGGACGGCCATTTCGTCCGCAAGCGTGCGGACGACAGGTACGAACTGACCTCGGCCGGCCGGGAAGTCGCGCGCGGAATTCGTGCCGGCGTCTACACCGATAGCGTGGACGTCGGTCCGGTCGAACTCGACGAACGATGCCCGTTCTGCCAGGAGACCAGTCTCGTCGCGCACGCGGCGGACAACGTGACGGAGGTCGCCTGCGAGGACTGTGAGACGCCGATACTGGGCCTGTCACTTCCGCCCAGTGGATACACCACGCGAGACGACGGGTCGCTCCCGGCCGCGCTCGACACGTTCTATCGCCACCGGATCCGCTCGTACGGCGACGGCGTCTGTCCGGACTGCGGGGGAACAGTCACCGTGGCTGTCGAACCCGCGTCCGGAAGCGAACTCGCGGACGGCAACGAGCGGGACCGGGACGAAACAGCACACGTACCGGTGCAGGCGACCTTCGACTGCGAGGGGTGCGGGAGGGACCTCCGCTGTCCGCTGTCGCTGACAGTCCTCGACCACCCCGCCGTCGTCTCGTTCTACCGTGACCACGACGAGGACGTCCGCGACCGGCCGGTGTGGAACGTCGGCCCCGAGTGGCGCGAACACGTCGTCTCGCGCGAGCCGTGGTGCGTACTGGTCAGTACTCGTCTCGACAACGACGTCCTCGACCTGTACGTTTCCGTCGACGGAAACGTCGTCGAACACCGTCGACGCACCGTTAGCGACGCCGGCCTCGGCTCGAACCGTGCGAACTCGGACGCCACCGGTTCGGCAGGTGGCGAGAACGGGCCCGCCGACGAGATGCGAGAAGACGACGCCACTGCGTGAGCGCAAACCGACTTACGACGCCTGCGAGAGCCCGGCCTCGTCGAGTGCACGCTGGCGGCGGCCCCGGTCGAACGCTTCGAATCCGTCGGCGTCGACGGACGCGAGGTCGAGGTCCGACGCCGTCAGGTCGCGGTCGATTCCCTCGGCGAGCGACCGGAGTGCCAGCGTGAATCCGGTCTCGACGTCGACGTCCCGGTCGTACTCGGCTTCGAGGTGCGATCGAATCGCCTCGCTCCCGGCGCCGACGGCCGTCGCCCGCCACTCGGTGGGCGTCCCGGACGGGTCGAGTTCGTAGAGGGATGGAACGGCGTCGACGGCACCCCCGAGAAGCACTGCCGCCCCGAATGGCCGGGTTCCACCGGTCTGAGTCGACTCCTGGACGTAGTCGGCGAGAGCTTTCGCGACGGGTTCCACGCCCGGGGCTTCCCCGTACCGCAGGCGCTCGCGCTGGGCGTACTGTCGGCCGTAGTCGACGAGATGGCGGCCGTCCGCGACGTGACCCGCCGTGGCCATTCCCAGGCGCCCGTCCACGTCGTGGAGTTTCTCGATGCTCTTCGGTTCGACCAGTGACGACCGGCGGCGCCTGTGCGTCGCGAGGACGACGCCGTCGTTCGTGCGAACGCCGACGGTCGAACTCCCGCGTTCGACGGCCTCGCGGGCGTACTCGACCTGGTAGAGGCGCCCGTCCGGCGAGAAGATGGTACTGCCCCGGTCGTAGGCACGCTGGCGATCGGACTGCATTAGCTGGCCCTCCGTTCGTCGAAGGCGACTCCGTCGCCGGTGACCGTGGTGAGAGTGACCCCGTCACCGCTGGCCGTGTCTCGTTCGCACGCCGCCTCGACGGCAGCGACGGCCGTGTCGGCGGCCGCCTCGACGTCCGCGTCGGCGTCGACACGCCGTTCGAGCACGCCGTAAGCGACCTGCATTCCGCTGCCGCCCGCGGCGTAGCTATCCGCCATCACGCTTCCGCCCCCGTCGAGTTCGAACACGTGTCCACCTGACTCGTCGACGCCGGCGAGCAGCGGGGCGACGGGCAGGCCTCGAACGAGCGCTCCGGCGGCGTTCGAGAGCGCCGTCATACTCATGGGTTCGTCGCGTCGCGATTCGTACAGGCTCGCCTCGGCCCGGAGCGACCGGATCAGGTCCCTTGCTGGGCCGACGGACCCGGCGATGGCCATCGTCGCCGTCGGGTGGACCTGTTCTATCTTCTGGACGTACTTGTTCGCTGTGAACTGACCGCCAAGGCTCATGCGCTGGTCGGCGGCCATCACGACGCCGTCCGCCGCTCGCAGCGCGACGATGGTCGTCCCGGTTTCGAATCTCGGAGCGTCGAGCGACACGTCGTTCGCCTGACTACCGGACGACGGACGTTTCGCTATGGATGCTCCGGGGATCAGTTCGGCGTCTGCTGGCGAGCCAATCGATCGTGCGGGTGAGTTCGGTCGCAGTTCTGGTCGCGTCATCACCCCGGTCTTCGGGCAGGGGTGGAAAATATGTTAGCTAAAATATATTTTAGCTGGTGAGCTGAGACGACCGGGTATCGAACGCGAGGGACGACGAACCAGGAGTTATTCTGCGACTCGTCCGAGCCAGAGCCGGGGGTGGTCGAGTTCCTCGTCGGTCGGCAGGTGCGAGGGGTCCTCCCAGACCTTGCTCGCGCCCGCGACGCCGCGTTCGTCTGCGACGACGTCGAAGAAGGCTTTGCCTCGCTCGTACTGGCGACGCTTCATGCCCAGGCCGAGCAGGCGGCGGACGAGCATCGCGATCGGTCCGCGACCGCTCCGGCGGGCCTCCAGTTTCGCCCGGAGGTCGTCGTACTCGTCGTCGAACGCCCGGTCCATGACGAGTTCGGCGTACCCCTCGACGGCGGTCATCGTCGTGTCGAGTTCGCCCAGCGAATCGCGGTCCAGACGCCCGTCGGTCAGCGCGCCGATGGTCTCCTCCATCGTCTCCTCGAGGTGGGTCGAGAGCCACGGCGCGGCGCCGAACTCGGCGGCGTGGGCCACCTCGTGGAAGGCGATCCACCGGCGGAATCGGTCCCGGTTCACGTCGAGTTGCCCAGCGACGCGCTCGATGTTCGGGTGGACGAAGTACAGCGCGTGGTCGTCGGCCTCGGCCAGGAGGAGCGGGTCGTACTGACCGAGCACGTTGTTACCGAGGAAGGAGAGCGCGAAGGCCATCGACCCGGTGTTGGCGAGCCGGGCGAGGCCGGGCATGAACTTCGCCTGCTGTTCGAGCGGGCGCATGAGGCGCTCGAACGTCGTCACGTTGGCGTCGATCCAGTGGTGGCGGTCCTGGACCTCGACGGTCCCGGGGAGGTCGAACTCCACCGCGGCGACGTCGCTGACACGGTCGCGGGCGTCGCGGACGTCCCCCGCGTAGCCCTCGCGTTCCGCCTCGGACAGGTTGACAGAGCCGGGTGCGACCGACCCCTTGGCCGCCTCGGCGACGGCGTTCCAGTCGATAGGACCGTCGCCTGACGCGTTCGCGACGGCCTGGACGCTCCGATACAGTCCCATACCACCGTTTTGGTGTCAGTCGGGATATGCCTTCTCCCTAGAGCGCCGGGACCTGCTCGGTCGCTTCGGCGTCCGAGTGGTCGGAACGACTGCGGGAAAGCAGTTTCCGGCCGAGCGCGATGGCGCCGGCCGCGAGGACGAGGCCCGCGAAGAGTGCGGCGGGCGACGTCCCGACACCCGACGGCTCCGCGTCTCCCTGGAGTCGCTCCTCGATCGTCTCACCGACGCCCTCCGTGGCGCCCTCGGCGTCGGCCCCGCTGAAGGGTGCCGCGGCGTTGAACTCCGCACCGTCCAGGTTGACCTCGAACAGGGTGAATCGAACCATACGTACCCTTGTGCCGTCTGTCACTTATTCGTTCGTACCGGGCGACGGTTCCACGCGCGTCGCCTCCGCGACGAAGGCCCGTCCCCTGGATCCGAAGTTTGACAAGTCAATGAAGATTTACGTGTTGGTTGACTACTATTCCGTGTCAATGGCCTCCTACGAGGTGACCCTCCTCTTCGTCGGTCTCGCGATCATGGGCGCCGTCGCGCTGCCTCGCGTCCTGTCGGACAAACCGATGTCGTTCCCGCTGGTGTACGTCATCGCCGGCTTCGCTCTGTTCGCCCTCCCCCTGGAGACGACGCCCCCGGACCCGATCGAACAGGTCCTCGTCGCCGAACACCTGACGGAACTGGTCGTCATCATCGCGCTGATGGGGGCCGGCCTGAAGATCGACCGCCCGTTCGATCCGCGGGGCTGGTCGACGACCTGGCGATTGCTCCTGATCGCGATGCCCATCACCATCTTCGTCACCGCCGTGCTCGGGGTGACCGTGCTCGGCACGCTCACCGCCACCGCCATCCTGCTCGGCGCCGTCGTCGCACCGACGGACCCGGTGCTCGCCTCGGACGTCCAGGCGACGCCGCCGACCGAAGAAGTCGACGAGGACGTCGACGCCACCAGACAGGAGGGGACGATCCGGTTCGCGCTGACCTCGGAAGCGGGCCTCAACGACGGGCTGGCGTTCCCGTTCACGTACCTCGCCATCGCGGTGGCCGCCGCCAGCGGCACGTCGTCGCTCGCCTGGCTCGCCGACTGGGCGCTGTACGAACTGCTCTACAAGATCGCGGCCGGCACGGTGATCGGCTACGTCTCCGGTCGGGTCTTCGCCTGGTTCATCTTCGGCTCGCCGGCGACGACCGACCTGGCGCGCGTCATGGCGGGCGCCGAGGCGCTGGCCGCGACGCTGATCTCGTACGCGGCCGCCGAGCTGATGGGGGGATACGGGTTCATCGCCGTGTTCGTCGCCGCGCTGGTCCTCCGGAACTACGAGTGGGACCACGACTACTACTTCGACCTCCACGACTTCGCCGTGACGACCGAGCGGTTGCTGATGGCGGCCGTGCTCGTGCTGTTCGGCGGCGCCATCGCCGGCGGGTTGCTCGGTCCACTGACCTGGACCGGTGCGCTGGTCGGCCTCGTGGTCGTCTTCGTCGTCCGGCCCGTCGCGGGGATGATCTCCCTCCTCGGCAGCTCCGTCTCGATGGCCGAACGGCTCGTCATCTCGGCGTTCGGCATCCGGGGGATCGGCTCGTTCTACTACCTCGCCTACGCGCTCAACGAGGCGTCGTTCCAGGAGATCGAACTCCTGCTTGCCGCCGACGAACTCTGGGCCATCCTCGGGTTCGTCGTCCTGGTCTCCGTCGTCGTCCACGGCATCAGCGCGAACTACGTAATGGACGCGCTCGACCGGCGGCGGAAGGGCCACGAGGTGACCGAGTCGGCACACTGACGCGAGCGACGACCGGTGCACGGGTCGCAGGCGGTCCGGAGCGGCCGAACGACCGGCGCCCCTGTTTTTATCACCTCGCCACCGGTCTCGGCTAGTATGTCGCCCGAAATCACGAAGATAGAGAGCGTCGAGTTCGCCTACGAGATTCCGGACGTGGGCACCGACGAGAACGGGTTCAACCTCGTCTACGAACCCGGCGCGGTCACCGAACGCAAACTGTTCGGCGTCACGGTCCACACCGACGAGGGGATCACCGGCGAGTACGTCGGCGGCAACTCCCCCGGTGCCGCCCAGATCAACACCTTCGCCGACTACCTCGTCGGGAAGGACCCCCTCCAGCGGGAGAAACACTGGTCGGAGATCAAGCGCGCGCTCCGCAAGTACGACCGGATGGGTATCGGCCCCATCGACATCGCGCTGTGGGACTACGCGGGCAAGCGCTACGACGCCCCCATCCACGAACTGCTCGGGACCTACCGCGAGCGCCTGCCCGCGTACGCGTCGACCTACCACGGCGACGACGCCGGCGGCCTCGACTCCCCCGAGGCGTTCGCCGACTTCGCCGAGGAGTGCCTGGAGATGGGCTACGGCGGCTTCAAGATCCACGGCTGGGGTGGCGGCGACGAACTCCGCAACCTCGACCGGGAGATCGCGGCGGTCCACGCCGTCGGCGAGCGCGTCGGCGACGAGATGGACCTGATGCACGACCCCGCATGCGAACTGGAGACGTTCGCCGACGCGCTGAAACTCGGCCGCGCCCTCGACGAAGAGGGCTTCTTCTGGTACGAGGACCCCTACCGCGACGGCGGCATCTCCCAGCACGCCCACCGCAAACTCCGGCAGATGCTCGACACGCCCATCCTCCAGACCGAGCACGTCAGGGGACTCGAGCCCGCCACCGACTTCGTCGCCAACGAGGCCACCGACTTCGTGCGTGCGGACCCCGAGTACGACGGCGGCATCACCGGTGCGATGAAGCGCGCGAAGGTCGCCGAGGGGTTCGGCATCGACGTGGAGTTCCACGCGCCCGGACCCGCACAGCGCCACTGCATCGCCGCGGCGCGCAACGCCAACTACTACGAACTGGCGCTGGTCCACCCCGAGGCGCCCAATACCCAGCCACCGGTCTACGAGGGCGACTACTCCGACATGATCGACACTATCGACGAGAACGGCACCGTTCCAGTCCCGGACGGCCCCGGCCTCGGCGTCGAGTACGACTGGGACTACATCGAGGACAACGCGACGGGCAGCGTCCACGTCTACGAGTAAACCGCCTCGGTCCCGCGGAGAGACGAACTACCAAGGGGGCCTGTACCGTAGCGAGCGATATGGCACCGTATCGCGCAGGCATCGTCGGCACCGGCGGCATCGCCGGGATGGGCATCCTGGGGATGCACGAGGAGGACGAACTCGGCCAGCAGAAGGTCGAGGCGAGCCACGCGGGCGGCTACCACGCGACAGACGGGATAGAACTCGTCGCCGTCGCGGACGTGGACGAGGGGAAACTGCGACGGTTCGGTGACGTCTGGGGAATTCCCGAAGACCGACAGTACGTCGGCCACGAGGCGATGCTCGCGTCCGAGGACCTCGACATCGTCTCCGTCTGTACCCCCTCCTTCCTCCACCACGACCACGTCGTCGACGCGGCCCGCTCGGCCGCCGACCCGGCCGTCGTCTGGTGCGAGAAACCCATCGCCGCCGCTGTCGCCGACGCCGAGGAGATGGTCGCCGTCTGCGAGGAGACCGACACGGAGTTGCTCGTCAACCACTCGTTCCGGTTCACCGAGAAACTCCGGCGACTCCACGAACTCGTCCACGAGGAGGGGATTCTCGGGGACGTCCACTCGGTCACGACCCAGTTCCGCATGGAACTCCTGCGAAACTCGACGCACCTGCTCGACACGCTGGTCTACCTGCTCGACGCCCGCGCCGACCAGGTGTCGGGGTACATCACCGGTGAGAACGAGGCCGTGGAGTCGCTCGGCGCAGACCGGGAGGTCGACGACGCCGGCGGCGGCGGGTTCGTCGTCATGGACGACGGAACCTTCGTCACCGTCGACTGCACCGTCCCGCGAGCCGACTCGTCGATGCTACTCAACTTCGTGGGCAGCGAGGGGAAACTGTACGTGAACAACGACGACGGCGAGTGGCGCTACTGGCGTCTCGACGACGGCGACCACGTCGAGGAACCGCTCCCGGGCATCGAGGGCTCGTGGACGTGGGAGGACGACTACCAGCGGGCGTTTGCCAACGCCGCTCGCCACGTCGAGGAACTGCTCGACGGAACAGCCACCAATCGGTCGACGGGGCGGGAGGCGACTCGCTCGCTGGAGATCATCGTCGGCTTCTACCTCTCCCACTACACCGGCGGCCAGGTCGCCGTCCCGCTCGAACGACCGCTCCGGGACGTCGAGATAACCTCCTGGTAGCCGCGGGCCCACGCGTCGGCGTTGCGACCGGAAGCGCGGGGTTCTTGGTTCGAGTGCGATAACGACCGGTCATGGACGAGCGACGACGCGAGTTCCTGGACGACCTGCTGGCGACGGCCAACCCCTCGGGGTACGAAACCGCCGGCCAGCGGGTCTGGATCGACTACGTGAGCGAGTACGCCGACGAGGTCCGGACGGACGACTACGGCAACGCGGTGGCCGTCCTGGAGGGCGACGGCGACAGTGAGATAGCGTTCGCCGGCCACGGCGACGAGATCGGTTTCATCGTCCGAGATATCACCGACGACGGCTTCGTCCGCATCGCCCGCATCGGCGGGTCGGACAAGACGGTCTCGCGCGGCCAGCACGTCACCGTCCACGCCGACGACGGCCCAGTCTCCGGCGTCATCGGCCAGACCGCCATCCACCTCCGTGACCCAGACGAGGACTCCGTGCCGGAGATTAGCGAACAGCACGTCGACGTCGGTGCGACAGACGGCGACGAGGCCGCGGAACTCGTCGACCGCGGCGACCCGATAACTCTCGACCAGTCGGTGACCGAACTCGCGAACGGCCGTCTCGCGGCTCGCGGGATGGACAACCGGATCGGTACCTGGGCCGCCGCAGAGGGGCTGCGTCGTGCGAGCGAGCGCGGGACGAACGCGACCGTGTACGCCGTCTCCACGGTCCAGGAGGAGGTCGGCGTCCAGGGCGCCAAGATGGTCGGCTTCGACCTCGACCCCGACGCCGCCGTTGCGGTCGACGTCACCCACGCCACGGACACGCCCGACTCGCCCGGCAAGCACTCCTCCGGCGTCGAACTCGGCGGCGGCCCGGTCGTCGCCCGCGGCAGCGCGAACCACCCGGTCCTCGTCGAGGGGTTCCGCGAAGCGGCCGACGGGGACGACCTCGACGTCCAGCTACAGGCGACGGGCAGCCGGACCGGGACCGATGCGGACGCCTTCTACACCTCCCGCGGCGGCATCCCCTCGCTCAACCTCGGCCTGCCGAACCGGTACATGCACACCCCCGTCGAAGTGATCGATCCCGACGATCTCGACGCGGTCGCGGATCTGCTTGCCGGCTTCGCGGTGCGAGCCGAGGAGTTCGCTCCGTTCAGCGTCTCGATATAGGAGTTCAAGCGGTACGTTTATGCACGAGTCGCCAGCCCGTTAGTGGTATGAGTGGAAGACCGCTCGACGTGCTGGAGGCGTCGCTGGGCGAGACCGTCACAGTGTCACTCAAGGACGGCGAGGTATTCGAAGGCGAGCTCTCGGGGTACGACCAGCACATGAACCTGGTCATCGAGGGCGAAGACACAACGATTATACGCGGCGACAACGTCGTTTCGATCAACACATGACTGGCGCAGGAACTCCGAGTCAGGGCAAGAAGAACACGACCACGCACGTCAAGTGTCGCCGCTGTGGCGAGAAATCCTACCACTCGAAGAAGGGCGTCTGCGCGTCCTGCGGCTTCGGGAAGTCCGCGAAGCGCCGAGACTACGCCTGGCAGAGCAAGTCCGGCGAATAGCTCCACACTATGCACGAAAAGTGCGGCGTCGTCGGCATCGCACTTGACGACCGAGACGCCGCCCGACCTCTCTACTACTCTCTGTACGCCCTCCAGCACCGCGGCCAGGAGTCGGCGGGCATCATCACCCACGACGGGTTCCAGCAACACGACCACGTGGAGATGGGGCTCGTCGGCGACGCGTTCGACCCCGACGACCTGGAGTCGCTGAACGGCGCAAACGGCATCGGTCACGTCCGCTATCCCACCGCCGGGAGCGTCGACTCCTCGTGTGCCCAGCCCTTCTCCGTCTCGTTCAAGTCCGGGTCGCTCGGGCTCTCGCACAACGGGAACCTCGTCAACGCCGGCGAGATTCGCGAGGAACTCGCGGAGCTGGGCCACGCCTTCACCAGCGACGGCGACACGGAGGTCATCGCCCACGACCTGGCGCGCAACCTCCTAGAGGCCGACCTCGTCCGTGCGGTCAAGCGGACGATGTCCCGGATACACGGCTCGTACTCGCTGACCATCATGCACGACGAGACGGTAATGGGCGTGCGCGACCCCGAGGGCAATCGCCCGCTCTGTATCGGCGAACTGGAGGACGGCTACGTGCTCGCCTCCGAGTCCGCCGCCATCGACACCCTCGACGGTGAACTCGTCCGGGACGTCCGACCGGGCGAACTCGTCGTCCTCCACGACGACGGGTCGGGCTACGACACCTACCAGCTCATCGAGCAGGAGAACACGGCCCACTGCTTCTTCGAACACGTCTACTTCGCGCGGCCGGACTCCACCATCGACGAGAAGCTGGTGTACGACGTCCGGCGGGAGCTGGGCCGGTCGCTCTGGGAGGAATCGGGCATCGACTCCGACGTCGTCCTGCCCGTGCCCGACTCCGGACGCGCGTTCGCGTCCGGCTACGCCGAGGCGGCCCAGGACGCCGGCAGAGACATCGAGTTCGCCGAGGGGCTGATGAAGAACCGGTACGTCGGCCGGACGTTCATCATGCCGACCCAGGACGAGCGCGAGCGGGCCGTCCGGCTGAAACTCAACCCGATCAAGTCCACCATCGAGGGGCGCACGGTCACCATCATCGACGACTCCATCGTCCGCGGCACCACCTCGAACCAGCTCGTCGAACTGCTCAGGGACGCTGGGGCCGAAGCCGTCCACGTCCGCATCGGCGCGCCGAAGATCCTGGCGCCCTGTTACATGGGCATCGACATGGCGACCCGCGAGGAACTGATCGGTGCCGAGAAAGAGGTCGACGAGATATGCGAGGAGATCGGTGCCGATTCGCTGTCGTACCTCTCCATCGACGCCGTCGCCGGCGCCCTGGAGACGAGCGAGTCGGACCTCTGTCTCGGTTGCGTCACGGGCGAGTATCCGTACGAGATCGAGGGCGAGGAGACGGATCGGGACGTCCAGCGGCCAGTCATCGGCGGCGGTGAAGTCAGCGCCGACGACTAGTGAGTCCCGGTCCAACACGTTCGACGGGTGGGACGCGCCAGACAGTGCGAAATTTTGAGTGGCCCGTCCCCGTCCCTTCGATCACATGAACCTCGAACTCGTGCTGGCGCTCCTGACCGGTCTGGTCGCCGGCGCACTGTTCCGAACGCTCCAGATCCCGATCCCGGCGCCGCCGAACCTCGCCGGTATCCTCGGGATCGTCGGCATCTACCTGGGGTACAAACTCGTGGAGTGGGCCGACGTCGGCGTCGACCTGCTGGGAATGCTGAACGACCTCGTCTAGTACCAGTCGAATTTCTCCGCGTCGAGAGCGAGCACGAGGCCGAGCGTGAGCGGGACGGCGGCGACGATTACTGCACCGACGCCGGCCAGCATCGCGTCGAATCCGAAGACAGTCCTGATATCGAGCGTGAACGTCGTCGCCAGCGCGACGAGCGCGGAGAGGGACGCCACGGCGCCGAATCCGAACGAACTTCGCACGAGTTTCCGTCGACCGGTCGTGGGATACCGGTCCCGTTCGAGCGAGCGGAACACCGCGACGAGGCCAGCGGTGAGACCACCGAAGAAGACGAGGCTCACGGCGACGGTCACGAGGACGACGGTACCAGCCATGCGAACGGAGTCAGTATCGACCGCAATGAGCGTTTTGACTCAGTAGACCACGTACAGCAGCAGGTAGACCACGATGCCCAGCGCGAAGGAGACGAGCCAGAGGACGGCCGCGACGCGCCCGACGCGGGGGTGGTTCGTCGCAGGGAGTTCGGCGACGGGATAACTGTAGGCGAGCAACAGGACGTAGTACAGCAGGGGCAGGCAGACGATCGCGAGGCCCATGTGGACGACGAGGATCGGGAGGTAGAGGTAGGTCTCGACCCACGCAGGCCCCGCGAAGTGTGTCGGACCGAGCAACGAGACGCGATAGAGGTAGAGTACCAGGAAGGCCAGGAAGAGGCCGAATCCGGTGAGCATCAGGCGCCGGTGGCGGTCGACGTTTCCCCGTCGGACCGCGCGAAGCCCCGACAGGACGACGACGATCGCGAGTGCGCTGACGACAGCGTTGACCGTCGGAATCGCGTCGAGGACGACGTCGGGTGCGCGGGGAAGGACCGCGGCCGGGACGTAGCCCCGGACGGCACCGACGACGAGAGCGAGCGACACGATCGTAAGTAGGGCAGTCAGCGACGGGATTCGGTCGCGGACCTGCATCTCCATAGTTGCCCCTGGCCGTCGGGAGACAAGCCGGTTTCCTTCTCGGGATGACCAGCGTTTTGTCGCGCGCGTCCCGACGGACACCATGCTCGACACTGGCGATGCCGCTCCCGAGTTCGAACTGAACGACCAGGAGGGTGAGCCCGTCGCCCTCTCGGATTACGCCGACCAGCGCGTCGTCCTCTACTTCTACCCGCGCGCTGACACGCCCGGCTGTACGACCGAAGCCGCCGGCTTCCGCGACACCCTGGAGGAGTTTCAGGACCGAGACGTCGCAGTCCTGGGCATCAGCGACGACCCGGTCGCCGATCTGGCGGCGTTCGCCGAGGAGTACGACCTGTCCTTCCCGCTGCTCTCCGACGAAGACGGCGAGGTGGCCAGCGCCTACGACAGCTACGGCGAGAAGAACATGTTCGGCGACACCTTCGACGGCGTCTTCCGGAACACGTACGTCGCCGGGACGGATGGGACGATAACGCACGTCTACGAGGACGTCGACCCGGAGGGCCACGCCGAGGAGCTCCTCGCGGACCTGGACTGAACGGTCCGCGGTTCTCTCGAACTCTCAGTCCGACGGCTGGCGGCCGTTGCTACCGTGTGAACCGACGGTAGCGCCGGTGAGCGGTGCTATCGGTCTGTCGACGTCGGGGTTACAGTCACGACAGGTCCAGCTGATCGTTCGGTGCGTCATCGACTCGGATCGTTCGCTGTGGCGCCATACCTCCGATACGGTGGCACCGCAGTCGTCGCATTCTGGCATGATACTTGTTAGCACGATACGCCAGTATATATGTTCTTCCCTAAACGGCGATAAGCCGATGGGGAACGGCTGAATACGCCTAGAACAATTGAAGGACTCGCCATCGGCTCGCGTCTTTGGGTATCGGTACCTCGTCACAATAACGCACACCAACCACCGGCCCGACCGTCTAGCCATGCCGGACGCCTTCGGCCGCGCGATTCGAGACTGGCACCGGGACGAGCAGAACGAGCCGCTGGTGCAGCGCGACGGTGAGCAGATCCTCGAACATCCCGTCGAGTCGTTCTACTTCGGCGAGTTCGCCGCCGAGAGCGACTACGGCGCCTGGCTCGCATCGGTGCTGGACGGGCCACTGCTGGACCTGGGTGCCGGCGCCGGCCGGGACGCGCTCTACTTCCAGGACCGCTTCGAGACGGTGGCCATCGAAGTCAGCGACCACCTCGTCGAGACGATGGAAGACCGCGGCGTCGAGGACGCACGACGTGGAAGCATGTTCGAACTCCGCGAGCAGTTCGAGGCAGGACGGTTCCAGTCCGCGCTGGCCATCGGGACCCAGATGTGCCTCGCAGGTTCGATGCAGGGACTCCGATCGTTCCTCGCCGACCTCTCCCACGTGACGACGCCAGACGCGACCGCCGTCCTCCACAGCTACGACCCCGGCGCCGACGGCATCGAAGACCTGCTCGGTTTCAGGGATGACCCGGCACAGGGCCTGGCACACCGCGTCCAGTGGTTCGAATACGAGGACGAGGTGGACGAGGCGCTCTACTTCCGGTTGTTCGGTCCCGACAAATTGCGCGAGGCTGCGAACGCGACCGGCTGGAAAGTTCGCGAGGTACGACGGCCGTTCGATCCGGTCAGTTACCGGGCGGCACTGGAAAAGCGATAGCGGCGGAGGTATCCCGGATGTGGTGAAATAAGCATACGGCGAGCGAAGCGAGCCGTTTCGCTTCTCGCGAGGCGAAGCCGAGCGAGAAGGTCGTTTTTAGCGTAGATTTTTGCGAGCGGGGGTGCCCGCAGCGGCGCGGAGCGTCGCGAGGACACCCCCCGAAGTAAAAAGGTACTACTGGAACGTCCGGCCGACCGTCTCCTCGTCCCCGATGCCGGCCTCGTTGTGGTCGAAGCGCTTCTCGATCTCCTCGTAGCGCTCGCGGACCTCCTCGTCGACGCTGGGGCCGACCTCGTCGAGGGCGTGCTCGAAGTGGTCCATCGTGATGCGGACGTTCGAGACCGAGTCGCCGATCTCCTCGGGGTCGACGCTGTTGACGAACTCGCGGGTCGCGGCCATGGAGGCCTCGCGGGTGACGGCCTCGATGTCCGCGCCGACGTAGCCCTCGGTGCGGCGGGCGAGCTGGTCGAGGTCGACGCCGTCGGCCAGGGGCTTGTTCCGGGTGTGGACCTGGAAGATTGCCCTGCGGGCCGCCTCGTCCGGCACCGGCACGTGGACGTGGCGGTCCAGGCGACCGGGGCGGATGAGCGCCGAGTCGATGAGGTCGGGTCGGTTGGTCGTCGCGACCACGACGACGTCCTGCATCTCCTCGAGGCCGTCGAGCTCCGTCAGGAGCTGCGAGACGACGCGTTCGCCGACCTGCGAGTCGCCGCCGCCGGAGCCGCGTTCCGCGGCGATGGAGTCGATCTCGTCGAAGAAGATCACGGTCGGGGCGTTCTCGCGGGCCTTCTCGAAGACCTCGCGGACGCCCTTCTCGGACTCGCCGACGAACTTGTTCAGCAGTTCGGGCCCCTTCACGGAGATGAAGTTCGACTGGGCCTCGTTGGCGACGGCCTTGGCGAGCAGGGTCTTCCCGGTCCCCGGCGGGCCGTACAGGAGGACGCCCTTGGCGGCGTTGAGGTCCATCGCCTCGAACACGTCGGGGTACTCGAGAGGCCACTGGATGGTCTCGCGGAGCCGTTCCTTGGTGTCGTCCAGGCCACCGACGTCCTCCCAGGAGACGTCCGGGACCTCGACGAACACCTCGCGGAGCGCCGAGGGCGAGATGCCCTTCATCGCGTCCTTGAAGTCGTCCTCGCTGACCTCCAGCCGTTCCAGCACCTCGGCGTCGATCTCGTCCGATTCGAGGTCGAGTTCGGGCCTGATGCGGCGGAGCGCGTTCATCGCGCTCTCTTTCGTCAGCTGTTCGAGGTCGGCGCCGACGAAGCCGTGCGTGCTCTCGGCGTACGCGTCGAGGTCGATCCCCTCGGCCAGGGGCATCCCGCGGGTGTGGACCTGCAGGACTTCCTTGCGGCCCTCCTTGTCCGGGACGCCGATCTCGATCTCGCGGTCGAAGCGGCCACCGCGGCGCAGCGCCGGATCGATGGCGTCGACGCGGTTGGTCGCGCCGATGACGATGACCTGGCCGCGCTCTTCGAGACCGTCCATCAGCGAGAGCAGCTGTGCGACGACGCGTCGTTCCACGTCGCCCTGGGTCTCGCCGCGCTTGGGCGCGATGGAGTCGATCTCGTCGATGAAGACGATGGCGGGGGCGTTCTCCTCGGCCTCCTCGAAGACCTCACGGAGCTGTTCCTCGGACTCCCCGTAGTACTTCGACATGATCTCCGGGCCGCTGATGGTCGTGAAGTACGCGTCGATCTCGTTGGCGACGGCCTTGGCCATCAGCGTCTTGCCGGTCCCCGGCGGGCCGTGAAGGAGCACGCCCTTCGGCGGCTCGATGCCGAGCTGCTGGAACAGCTCGGGGTGACGCATCGGGAGCTCGATCATCTCGCGGACCTGTTCGAGCTCGTCGTCGAGGCCACCGATGTCCTCGTAGGCGACGTCTGGCGTCTCGCGGCCACCGTCGCCGCCGCGGCCGGCGCCGCCGCTGATCTGCTCGGCGGGCTGCTCGGAGACCTCGATGTCGGTCTGGTCCGTCACGATGACCGTCCCTTCGGGTTCGGTCTCGGCGATCTTGAGGGGAATCTTCTGACCGCTCATGCTCGACAGCGGGCCGAGGCCGAAGCTCACGGGGACGGTCTGTCCCTGGGTGACGGCCTGGCCGCTGAGGTTGTTGCGGATCATCGGGCCGACGTTACCCCGGACGCGGAGGTTCTGGGGCAAGGCGACCGTGACGGCCTTGGCGACCTGGACGTCCGCCTTCTCAACGTTGACGCGGTCGTCGATGCCGACGTTGGCTTCCTGGCGGAGCTGACCGTCGATGCGGACGACGCCCCGGCCCTCATCCTCGGGGTAGCCGGGCCAGACGCGGGCGACGACGCGGTTCTCGCCGCGCTCGATGACGATGTAGTCACCGTTCTCCAGATCCATCTCGGTCATCGCGCTCCGGTCGATGGCGGCGAGCCCACGACCGGCGTCCTTCTGCTTGAGTGGTTTGACAGTGAGTTTCATTAGTGGGCCTCCTCGGAGTCGCTCGTCACTTCGACAGTGAGGACCCCGTTTTTGATAAACGCTTGCGCGTCGCCTGCAGGGAGCGCCAGGTCGTACTGGTCGGATCCGGAGACGACGATGGCCGTCCCGTCGACGACGTCGACGGACGCGTCGCCGGCGACGCCCAGGTCTGCCGCGAGTACTCTCGTGCCGTCGTCGTACTCGAATCGGCGCACCGGCGCGTCGTCGTCGAGCTGCTGGTTTCCATTCATACTAACCAATAGTAAACGTCGAAGATATATAAACTTATCGCCCAGGTAGGTCCCCCGTTGGCGGCATCAGAGAAGAAGTGACTGAAAGCGGTTCACACCGAACCGTTCGGCCGCCCGGCGCTTATCAGTACTGCTTTCGAACGACAGGTATGGACACCGTCGCCCACGACGGTCGGACCACGGCATTTCGCCGGACGAGCGGCGCCGGCGAATCCGCCGGTGACGCTTCGATCCTCTACGTCCACGGGAGCGGCGCGACGCATCGCGCGTGGGCACACCAGTACGGCCCCGGCGGACCTCGCCACCCGGCCGTTGCAGTCGACCTGAGCGGCCACGGCGCAAGTGTGGACGTCGACACCGACCCCGGCAAGGAGACGCTCACAGCGTACGTGGCGGACGTCACGGCGGTCGCCAGAGAGACCGACGCCGACGTCCTCGTCGGGAACTCGCTGGGCGGCGCAGTCGTCCTCCAGGCCGTCCTCGACGACGCGATTTCCCCGTCGGCACTCGTTCTCGCTGGAACGGGCGCCAGGCTCGCCGTCCACGAGCATCTCCGGGAGTTGCTCGCAACGGACTTCGAGGGAGCCGTCGACTTCCTCCACCGGGACGACAGATTGTTTCACGACGCGGACGCGGAGACCGTGGAGCGGTCGAAGGCCGAAATGCGCGACGTCGGTCAGCGGATTACTCGTCGCGACTTCCTGACGTGCCACGCGTTCGACGTCCGCGACAGACTGGACGAAATCGGCGTCCCGGCGCTCGCCGTCTGCGGCGAGTACGACCAGCTAACCCCGCCGGAGTACCACGAATATCTGGCCGATAACGTGTGGAACGGGCAGTTCGAGACCGTCCCAGACGCGGCTCACCTGGCGATGGTCGAGCAGCCCGAGACGTTCACCGAGAGGGTCGCCGCGTTTCTCGAATCAGAGGGACCGTTGTAACTATCGCCAGCATACCCACGAAAGAGAAACGTCTCAGACGTACAGGACCCGACAACAGGACACTGACCGTAACCGAATTACAACGGTCCCTATCAGTAGATATCGTCTAGTTCGTCTTCGACGTAGCTGTGCTCCTCGGCGGGAAACTCCCCGCTCTCGACGGCGTCGAGGTAACCGTCGACGGCGCGTTCCATCTCGCCGCGGACGTCGCCGAACTGCTTCGAGAACGGCGCGGCGCCCTCTGTGAGTCCGATCACCTCGTCCACGGTCAGCACCTGTCCGTCGCAGTCCGGTCCCGCGCCGATACCGATGGTCGGGATGTCGATGGCTTCCGTCACGGCGGCGCCGAGGTTGGCCGGGACGTGTTCGAGGACGAGCGAGAACGCGCCCGCGTCCTCGTGCTCGCGCGCGAGGTCGACGATCTCCTGGGCGGTCTCCTCGTCCGTCCCCTGCCGGAAGAGACCGGTCTCGTTCTCGTGCTGGGGCGTCAGGCCGAGGTGGGCCTGGACGGGAATTCCGAGTTGCGTCAGCTTCCGCGTCAGATCGACCGTGTGAGGGCCACACTCCAGCTTCACGCCGTCCGCACCGGCCTCCTTGACCATCCGGCCGCAGTTCTCGATGGCGGTGGCCTCGTCCGCGCCGAACGAGAGGAAGGGCATGTCCGCCAGGACGAAGGCGTCCTCCACGACTCGGGCGACCGCAGCGGTCGCGCTGGCCATCTCGTCGACGGTGACCGGCAGCGTCGAGTCGTGGCCCAGGCGGAGGTTCCCCATCGAGTCGCCGACCAGGACGACGTCCGTCCCGGCCTCGTCCACGATTCTCGCGGTGGGCGCGTCGTAGGCTGTGAGCATCGTCACCGGCTCCTCGCCGGCCTTTGCCCGGATGTCTTTGGCCCGCATACCCCCGTCTCGGGCGGGCGACTGGTTAAACACTGTCATGGAAGCGTGGCGGACGGGCCGCTCCGCCGCCATCCGTAACTGATTACCGCGCGAACGGCGAGAGTGGCGGTATGCCCGAGCAGGTAGAGCGGACCGACCCCGAGGGCGTCGACTTCGGGTGGGTGATGCAGGTCACGTTCGTCGTGACGATACTGGTCGGTGCGCCGCTGGTCGCCGTGCTCTCGCTCGGAACGGAGTTGCCGACCTGGGGGGCCCGCGCCGAGTTCGCCATCCGCGTCGGTGGCGTCGTCTGGTTCCTGACAGCGATAAGCGCCTTCGGCTACGCGAAGAAGTACCACGACTGACCCGGCTGTCCGCCACGCCGTTCTCGGAGTCGGACCGTTACACCCGGTCCCGGACCCACTGGAAGTCCGTCCCGGCCCGCTCCGCCGTCGTCCTGTCGCTCTCCGAGTCGCCGACGAACAGCGCTCGCGAGGGGTCGGCGCTGAGTTCCTCGATCGCGGCCAGCAGCGGTTCGGGGTCGGGCTTGAACGTCCCGACGGTGTCGCGACCGACCACCACGTCGACGTGGTCGGCCAGGTCGTGGACGTCGAGCGCGCGCCGGCAGGCGTCCTCGCAGTTGAGTGAGACGACGCCGACGGGCACCTCGTGGGGCAGGTCCTCGGCGAGCGCCAGTATCGACGCCGTCTCCGCGCCGTCGCGTTCGTGGGCCGCGATGGCCTCCTCGACGATGTCACGGTGACCGGTCTCGACGGAGCGTTCGAGCACGTCCCAGAGGTCGTGCCCGTCGGTGTCGATATCGTGGTCGGCCAGCGCCGCGTCGACGTCCCGGGCCACCGCGTCCCAGTCGACGTCGAGGCGCACGAGCGTCCCGTCCAGGTCGTAGACGACGGCGTCGTAGTCGGCTGCTGTCACGCGAGCATCTATGCGACGATACGTCAAATGAGCGTCGGTCAGCGCAGCGTCTCCCCTCGCACGACCCGCGGAGCCGCGTCGACCGCTCAGCCGCCCAGTACCTCCCTGGCGATCACGTTCTTCTGGATCTGCGTGGTTCCCTCGTAGATGGTCGTCACCTTCGCGTCGCGGTAGAACCGCTCGACGGGGAACTCGGAGACGTAGCCGTACCCCCCGTGGATCTGGACGGCCTCGTTGGTGACGTCCATCGCGCCCTCCGTCGCGAAGACCTTCGCCATACTCGCGACGGCACGGGCGTTCTCTCCGGCGTCCATCGCCCGTGCGGCGTCCCAGGTGAGCAGCCTCGCGGCACGAATCGTCGTCCACATATCGGCGAGTTTGTGCCGAATAGACTGGATATCGGCGATCGGTCCGTCGAACTGCTCGCGCTCCTGTGCGTACTCCGCAGCCTCGTCCAGGGCCGCCTGCGAGAGCCCGACGGACTGCGCAGCGATGCCGACGCGGCCGCCCGTGAGGATGGAGAGCGCCGCGGCCAGCCCCTCGCCCTCGTCGGTCAGCCGGTAGCGTTCGGGAATCCGGACGCCGTCGAAGGTCAGGCTCGTCGTGTCACTCGCGCGCAGGCCGAGTTTGTCCTCCGGCTCGCCCACCGAGAGTCCGTCGGTCTCCTTCGGGACGAGAAACTGCGTTATCGAATCGGGGTCGTCGGAGTCCGTCCTGGCGAAGACGACCAGCACGCCCGAACGCTCCCCGTTGGTGATCCACTGCTTCTCGCCGTCGAGGACGTACTCGTCCCCGTCGCGTCGCGCGACGGTGCTCATCTCCCGCGGGTTCGACCCCGCACCGGGTTCGGAGAGCGCGAACGCACCGACCGGGCGGCCGTCGACCATCTCCGGGAGCCACTCCTCGCGCAGGTTCTCGTCGCCGAATTCGGCGATGCAGGAGGTGGCCAGGCTGTGGACAGACAGCGCCGTCGCGACGGCTAGCGAGCCGTAGGCGACTTCCTCGTTGACGAGCGCGTACGTCCGCCGGTCGGCGTCGAACCCGCCGTAGGCCTCGGGCACCGTCAGGCCGGTCAGGTCGAGGTCCGCGAGCGCGTCCCAGACGTCCTCGGGGAATCGCTCCTCGCGGTCGCACTCGGCAGCCGTCGGGCGAATCTCCTCGACGGCGACGTCGCGGACGGTCTCGCGTATCGCCGCCTGTTCGGGCGACAGATCCATAGCCGGTCTACGACGGCCTCCGCAAAAGGTGTGTGCCCCGGTAGCATAGTATCGGTTGTAAGCCCGTACCGCCGTTCGACGGGGTCGGTCACGTCGAATGCCGGTGACAAGTTACAACCGACACTATCAGGTATCTTCGGCGAGCTGGACGTCGAGTCGCTTCTCGAGGGCACCGATGACCGACCCGCCGACGCCGGCTTTGGTCGCGCGCCCCTGTTCGACGGCGAGCAGTTCCGACTCGTCGACGTCGATCTCCGCGGCCAGCTCCTGGGTCTGGAGGCCCGCGTCCTGGCGCGCCTCGGTCACGCGCTCGCCGTAGTCCCTGACGAGGTACGGGAGCTGGTCGTCGTCGTAGTCCGCGCCGTCCTCCCAGTGGGAGCTGTCGGCCTGCTGGGCGTCGCGCATCCGCGCGGCGTTGCGTGCGGCGCGCCGGCGGCGGTCTGACTCGCTCCCGCCACCGGGCTGTCCGTCACCGGACTGTCCGCCGCTTCCGCCGCCCGAACGGCGCGACTGGGCGTCGTCGCCGTGCGTGACGCAGTCCGAACAGAGCTGCAGGGTCGCGCCGGCGACGGTCCCCGTCTGGAGATCGACGCCGTCCGCGCCGCAGAGCTCGCAACTGTCGCTCTCGCTCCCACCGCCACTACCGGTGGAGTACTTGGCCATGGGCCGCTTTGGGTCCCGTGTCTATTTGAAACACGCGCTTCACGAGCGGGTGCGAACGAACCGCACGCTAAAAAACAGACGAAAAGAAAGATAGCATACGTAAGTTGTTACACAAACTATTTATCCAAAATTAGCAGGTGGATGAGTCAACCAATTCCCCGGCGTGGGCAAATAATCCCCATATTCCCATTTTCTTTATATGGTCGTGGGTTGCTACCCCACAGAATTAAGTTCCTTAGCGGATTAGCTAAAGATGGGTTCGGTGGTTGTCCCGACTGAGTAAGTCGGAACACCACCAAATGTTACATCAACTTGAGTAGCTGTGCGGTTAGGACCATCACCTTGAGGACCAACTTTACTGCTTTCAGGTCCCTAAGGAGATAGTTGTCCTCAGATCGGGGCTCCCGCTTGTTCTTCTTGTGGGGAGCGGTTTGGTCATTGGTCATAGTTATGACTCTTCGTGTAGCCCCGTCGAGAACCATTGTGGGTTCGGTGGTTGTCCCGACGTGACTACATTAACGAATGATGGATGGGGAGGCCAAAAACGTAGCGGACGTGATCACACAAAACGTATAAGCTTATATAATTCACCTATCAACTATGACAGACACGTTTGTAACGGATACTGAGTATGAAGATGGGATAGAGGTCGTCTGCGAGACGATTGAAAGAGAATGGGGAGTAATTGAGACTCCAAGTTATCTAGTTCAGATCCCAGGAGGTAAGGACTACGAATTTTCAAAATATCTACGCACCACAAATCGGCAACAAGCCCGACTTTGGGCAGAGTTACAACATCAAACGGATGGTGTCGATATGTGTGATCAAAGGCATTTAATTCCTACTGAGGTAGCTGTATTAGGTAACCCCGGGATTGCGGCTTATCTCTATTCTGTTCACGAATTCCCAAAATCGCATATATCTAATCAGATGGGAGTTGAAGAATCCACCGTTCAACAGTACTTCACTCGATTTCGGTCAGATTCAAATTCTACATAATCACGTATATCTTCTCTCAGAATCATTCATTGCATATATCGCGATCGTAGGAATCACCCACCGATCTATTTCTTTCAATTACACGAACCAGGGGCAGCAACGGTGTCACATAGGGTCACACTAAGACCAAACGAAAGCGCTTTTATCCAACCGTCGGATATCATCGAATGCAGAGAGACAGCGAGCGTGGGTAGCCAAGCCAGGCCAACGGCGCAGCGTTGAGGGCGCTGTCCCGTAGGGGTCCGCCGGTTCAAATCCGGTCCCACGCATCGCACGGCGGCACACCCGCCGAGAACGATGCAGGTGTTGTCCCTACCCGGGATCAGCACCCACGCACAATTCCTACCGAAGCAAACGACGTACTGGCGAGACCCTCGTTCGAGGGTGCTGTCCCGGAGGGGGCCGCCGGTGAGCAATCGCGCCAGCGATTGCGAACCCTGGAAGTCGCAGCGGCCGAACACAGTGAGGCCGACCGTCTTCGTCCGGTGAGCAATCGCGCCAGCGATTGCGAACGGCGTCACGAACCGGGCCGCCAGCGTGGCGAATCGTGCGAATGCACGCTGCCCCAGAGAATCGCCAATGATAATTAGAGAGGGGGCCCACATATCTGGCCCCTACTAGCCCTTGACTACGTTCTCGAACGGACCGCCGCTCCATCTATTCAACCATATCCGATAATCGGCCACAACGATTTTAATCGTGCAGCCATCATTTTTCGATAGGCACCATCCCGGTGCCACCCCACCCACCCACCCACCCACCTTTCCTACTTTCGTAACTCGATAGCGCCAGCGGTGGTCGGCGAACGGAAGTGTGCGAGCACGGATGAGCCAGCGAGTGCTCTCCGGGAAGCGACAGCGAGCGGTGAGAAAAGTCGAGGACGACGGCTCAGTAGGAGCGTTCCTTCGGCTCGTACTCCTTCCACTGGCTCTCCAGGAGGACGGGCTTGTAGTACAGTTCGGGGGTCCCGTCGTTCCAGGCGAGCATCGTGTGCTTGATCCAGTCCTCGTCGCGGCGCTCCTGGTACTCCGCGCGCCAGTGGGCGCCGCGGAACTCGCGTCGGGCGAGCGCGCCCAGGGCGATGGCCTCGGCGACGTCGAGAACGTTACGCGTCTCGATGGTGTGGATCAGGTCGGTATTGTACGTGCGGGAGGGGTCGGAGACGGAGACGTCCTGGTACCGTTCGCGCGCGCGGCGAATGTCGCGCAGAGCTTCCTTGATCCCCTCTTCCTCGCGGAAGACGTTCACGGTGGCCGTCATCGACTTCTGGACCTCGGAGCGGACCTCGGCGTGGTTGAGCCCGTCGCCCTCCATCAGGGCCTCGACGCGCTCGCGCTCGCGCTCGATGGTGTGTTCGAGAACCTCGTCGGCGTCAACCACGGCCCCGTCGGCGGCGGCGTCCTCGCCGCTCGCACCGACCGCGCCGGGTTCGACCGGCGGTTCGACGTCGCCGTCCTCGCTCTTGGCGGAGTACCCGGTCTGAATCTCCGCGTCCTTCATGTCCTTGCCGGCGGCGTGGTGGCCGGCGCGGGCGCCGAAGACGAGCAGTTCCGGCAGGGCGTTCCCGCCCAGGCGGTTCGCGCCGTGGAGCGAGACGCAGGCGGTTTCGCCGGCGGCGTAGAGGCCGTCGATACAGGTCTCGCCGTTCTCGTCGCACTCGACGCCGCCCATGGCGTAGTGCTGGCCGGGCTTGACCGGCATCGGCTCCTCGAGGCCGTCGACGCCCTCGAAGTCCTCCGCGAGGTGGAGGATGTTCTCCAGGCGGTCGACGATGCGTTCCTCGCCGAGGTGGCGCATGTCGAGGTCGACGTACTCGTCCTCGATGCCGCGGCCCTCGTTGACCTCCGTCAACTCGGCGCGAGCGACGACGTCGCGCGAGGCGAGTTCGCCGGCGTTGTTGGCGTAGCCGTACTCGAACATCAGGCGCTCGCCCTCGTCGTTGTAGAGAATACCGCCCTCGCCGCGGACCCCCTCAGAGATGAGGACGCCCGTGCTCGGCAGCGTCGTGGGGTGGAACTGGATCATCTCCATGTCCTCCATCGGGACGCCCGCGCGGTAGGCCATCGCAGCGCCGTCGCCGGTGTTGGCGATGGCGTTCGTCGTGTGGTCGAAGGCCTGGCCAGGACCGCCGGTGGCGAGGATGACGCCGTCGTTGGCGCGGAAGCCCTCGATCTCGCCGGTGGCGATCTCGTAGGCGACGACGCCGTGGCACTCCCGGTCCTCGGGGTCGTCGTGGTCGGTGACGGCGAGGTTGGTGACGTACCACTCGTCGTACACCTCGATGCCGCGCTTGACGACCTGCTGGTACATCGTGTGCAGCATGTGGTGGCCGGTCTCGGCGCCGGCGTAGGTCGTCCGCGCGAAGGAGAGACCGCCGAACGGGCGCTGGGAGACGGTGCCGTCCTCCTCGCGGGAGAAGGGCATCCCCCAGTGTTCGAGGTTGATGACCTCTTCGGGGGCGTCCTGGGCGAAGGTGTCGACCGCCGGGGCGTCCGCGAGGTAGTCCGACCCCTTCATGGTGTCGTAGGCGTGGAGTTCCCAGGAGTCCTCCTCGTGGAGGGCCGCGTTGATACCACCCTCGGCCGCGCCTGTGTGGCTGCGGACCGGGTGGAGCTTCGTCACGAGGGCGACGTCGGCGCCTTCCTCGTGAGCTGCGATCGCCGCACGGAGGCCGGCGCCGCCGGCGCCGACCACGATGACGTCGTGTTCGTACATTGGTTACCAGAACTTCAGGTTGCTCTTGACGGCCTCCCGCTTGAGCTCCTGAATGTGCTCGGTGAGCGGGATGTCTTTCGGGCAGACCTCGGTACAGGAGAACTGTGTCTGGCAGCGCCAGACGCCGTGTTCCTGCTCGATGATCTTGATTCGGTCCTCCTTGCGGATCTCGCCCTCGCGCTCGTCCATGGCGAAGCGGTAGGCCATGTTGATCGCGGCCGGGCCGAGGTACTGGTTGTCGTCCGCGGCGATGTTGCAGGAGGACATGCAGGCGCCACACCAGATACAACGGGTCGACATCTTGACCTTCTCCCGGTTCTCGGGCGTCTGGCGCTGGGTCTCGTCACCGTCGGGGAGCTCGTCGGCGTCGAAGTACGGCTCGACCGAGTCCATCTGGTCGTAGAAGTGCTCCATGTCGACGACCAGGTCCTTGACGACGTCCTGGTGAGGGAGCGGTTCGACGCGGACGGTTTCCGAATCGAGGTCGGCGATCTGGGTCTGGCAGGCGAGCCGCTGGCTGCCGTTGATGAACAGGGCGTCGGAGCCACAGACAGCCTGGCGACAGGAGTGGCGGAACGTGAGCGAGGAGTCGTAGGTGTCACGCGCGTAGATGAGCGCGTCGAGGACGGTCATCCCCTTGAAGAAGGGGACGTGGAAGTCGTCGAAGCGGGGCTCCTGTTTGCCCTCGACCTCGGGGTCGTAGCGGAACACCTTGATCTGGACGGTGTCCTCCTCGTCGAGCGTCTCTTCGGCCTCCTTCCGCTTGGCTTCCTCCTCGACGGCTCGCTCGCCTTTCTCGCGGCGGCGGCGGTCGCCGGGCGACTCGACGGCCGACTCCGTCTCCGTCGCGGCGGCCTCTGACTCTTCGATCTCTGTCTCGGATTCGGGTTCTGTTTGCGTGCTCATTGTTTAGACGAGATTCGTCATGGCGATAGCGACGCGGGTCCCCTGGGCGACCAGTAGCAGGCTCGCTAGGACGAGCAGCCACTTGACTGCGTTCTTCCGGGTCCCCTCCAGCCCCTGGTTGATCAGTGCGTTGTAGACGCCGTTGACGCCGTGGAACGTCGCGGTGACCAGGAACAGCCACATCGTCGCGAAGTAGCCGACCTGGCTCATGCGCACTGCGGTGCCCGCGAACGTGATCTCGGAGGCGTGGTTCACGAAGTGCAACAGGAAGAAGTGGAACGCGAGGACGCCGATGAGGAAGACGGCGGTGACTCGCTGGAGCAGCCAGCGCGTGCCGCCGCGCTGGAACGAGGAGTAGTGCTCTGCCATCTACGCGAGCACCCCCCCGACGAACGTGGGCACGCTCGCGACGGTGATGGCGCCGGTCAGGACCAGCGACGCGTAGAAGCTGCGGTCCTGGGCCTCCAGGCCGACGCCGAGGTCGACGAACAGGAGGCGCACGCCGTTGAGGATGTGGAACACCGCGACGGCGAGCAGGCCCACTTCCAGGAACCGGACGATCACGAGCGCCTCCAGTCCCTGCAACGTGTCGGTGTACACCGCCGGATCGCTGGCGGTCGCGGTACTCAGGACCGCGATGTGCGTAAAGAGGTAGCCGATGAGTACCCAGCCGGTGAACTTGTGGAAGATCCACGCCCACATCCCGGCCGAGAACTCACGCCACCGCCCGAAGTCCTCGATAAAGCCGCGGTCGTACGAGTGGCTCATACAGTTGGGGGTTGGAGCGGTGATAAATAGAAGTTTCCTTAAAGGGGCGTGAGTTATCGGACGAGGGAGACGAACTAGTGTCTCTCGAACGATATTTCTGGCGATCGTGTCGGCCCCTCGTGCCTCGTCGTGCCGGTTGTAACTTTTCACCGGCGATCGACGTGATCGGGCACGTTGAACGCCGATGAGGGCGTACGACCACCACTATCAGTCCCCGTCGCTCACGCCGCCGTTGCGCGCGAGCGCCCGCTGCGTCCGATCGTCGAGTTCCACGAGGTGACAGATCGGGTTCCCGGGGTAGACGAGGGGGTTCTCGAGACTCCCGACCAGGAGGCCCGGGAACGGCGCCTCGACGGTCGTCGTCTCCGTCTTGAAGGGGTTCGTGATCGTACAGATGGCGTCACCTTCCGGGACGAACGCGCCGCGCGCGTGGTGCATCTCGACGAGCCCACCGACGTCAGCGCGGATCCACGTCTTCTCGTCCTGGCCGTCGACGACCGTCCGCCAGCCGGGCCAGTGGACCGACTCAGTCGGATCGAGCCCGTACTCGGCCATGACCGAACGGACGCCGTCGAGCGCGCGGTCGATGAGATCGCGCTGGAACCGGTGAGCCTCCCCCATCTCGACGGTGATGGTCGGAACGTCCTGGTCCGAGGCTTCGCGGCGCAGGGTTCCCGACGGTCCCGAGGAGGAGATGATGACGTTCGAGGCGAACGAGTTGGCCAGGCGCGAGACGTCCGTGTCGTCCATGTCCGCGCGGACGTGGATCATGTTCGTTCGGCCGCGCGTGGAGGTGTGGAAGTCCAGACCGATGTCACAGGGCTCGACGAAGTTGTGGAAGATGCGGTAAGCCATCCGCCTGGCGCTCGTCGACGTCTCGTGGCCCGGGAACGACCGGTTCAGGTCGCGGTCGTAGATGGGCAGGTAGCGCTGCTGGGCGATGAACCCGGGGACGTTCAGCACGGGCAGGCAGACGAGCGTGCCGTTGAGTCCCGCGTGGTCCCACTCGTGGGCCACCTCGCGAACGACCTCGACGCCGTTGAGCTCGTCGCCGTGGGCGGCCGCCGAGAGGAACATCGTCGGGCCCGGCTGCTCGCCGTTGACGATGGTGACCGGCATCCGCACCGGGTCCCCCATGTACGTCTCGCTTATCGTGTACCGGACGTTCTGCGTCTCGCCCGGGTCCACCCGGCCACCGTCGTAGGTGAACGGGTCGGCCTCGCTCATAGCGCAACCAGGACGTGGAGGACATTAACCTGTGGGACACGACGGCGCGGTTCGACCGTCACCAATTTCAGGTGCCCGCTGGTATTCACGGTATGAGCGCTTCTGACGACATCACTGTCGGTGTTTTGAGCCTCCACAACAGCAAGGAGACGAAGGCCATCCTCAACGCGGCCGAGGACCTGGGCTACGACACGGAGTGGCTCCGCACCGAGAACACCGCCGTCGACGTCACCGACGGGAGCGCCGCGCTGGAACCGGACGTGGACGTCATCGCCAACCGAATGCTGCTGTCGAACGACGAACAGCCCATCGAAGGCCTGGGCCTCGCACTGACACTGGAACGGCTCCAGCCCATGCTGAATCCCCCGCGAGCCGTCGCGACGGCGCTGCACAAGTTCGCGACGGCGGCCGCACTCATCGAGGCGGACGTCCAGGTGCCGGACGCGCTGCTCGCGCTCTCGGGCGACCGGCTCAACGCCGGGCGCGAGCGGTTCGGCGAGAGCGCCGTCTACAAGACCGCCATCGGAACCCACGGCGGCGGGACGTGGATGGTCGACCTCGACGAACCGCTGAACCCGCAGGTCGGGCAACGACACGCCTTCCTGCAGAAGTTCATCGACCGCGACGAGACCCAGCACCACGACCTGCGCGTCTACGTCGTCGACGGCCAGGTCATCGGCGCGATGAACCGCTACGCGCCGGAAGGCGACTGGCGGACGAACGTCGCCCTCGGCGGCGCCGTCGAGGACATGAGCGAACAGCTTCCGAGCGAGGTGGCCGAGATCGCCAGGCAGTCGGCCGAGGTCGTCGGCCTCGACTACGCCGGCGTCGACGTCGTCGAGGGCGAGGACGGCTACTACGTCCTGGAAGTGAACCCGACCGCGGGATTCAAGGGATTCTTCGAAGCGACTGGCATCAGCCCCGCGCCCTACATCGCCAAGCTCGCCATCGAGCGCGCCGGCGGTGAGGTCGACGACGAGGACGTCCGGCGCATCTCCCAGCACCTCGACGACTCGCGGCCGTCGAGCATGCCCGCGAAGGACAAGGTCCAGAAGTCGGAGAACGTCTCCGTCGGCTACATCGAGGAGGTCATCGTCTCGGGGACCCGTGGCTCAGAGACGGTGCTCGCCAAGTCCGACACCGGCGCGACGCGGACCAGCATCGACACGGAACTGGCTGCCGGCATCGGGACGGGTCCGATCAAGGACATCGTCCGCGTGAAGTCAGGGAGTTCAAAGAGCGGACGGTCGCGTCCCGTCGTCGACATCGTCGTCGGCGTCGGCGGCACCCAGCACACCGTCACCGCCAGCATCGAGGACCGCGACCACATGGACTACCCGCTCCTGCTCGGACGGGACATCCTCAAGCATTACCAGGTCGACGTGACTCGCCGCGCGGACGAGGAGAGCGTCCCCGAGTCCGAAGAGGAAGAAGAAGCGCTGGAGTAGGGCCCCTCCAGCTGGCAGTCAGGTCAGAGGCGGCCGCCTGTCGTTCAGGCCGCGATGACGTCGTCACAGGAGACCTCGCCGTCCAGTCGTTCGTCCGGTTCGTCGACCGGTTCCGCCGGGACGCCGACGACGGTCGTCCCGGGTGCGACGTCGTCGACGACGACCGCTCCCGCACCGACGGTCGCTTCCGTGCCGACGGTGATGTCGCCGATGAGCGTCGAGTCCGCGCCCAGCGTGACGCCGTCACAGACCGTCGGGTGTCGCTTCTCGGGTTTCGAGGACTTGCCGCCGAGCGTGACGCCGTGGTACAGCTGGACGTCGTCGCCGACGACGCTCGTCTCGCCGATGACGGTGCCCATCCCGTGGTCGATGAACACCCGGTCACCCAGCGTCGCGCCGGGGTGAATCTCGACGCCGGTGGCGAACCGTGCGAAGTGGGCGATCAGTCGAGCGGTGAGCGTGAAACCGCGCCCCCACGCGGCGTGTGCGAGCCAGTGGAGCCAGACAGCGTGGAGGCCGGGGTAGGTCAGGAGGACTGCGAGGGTCCCCGTCGCGGCCGGGTCGTTTGCCTTGGCGGTGCGAACGTCCGCTTTGAGTCGGTCGAGCATCGGTTGGTGTGTGGAGTGGATCGACAGTCGTGAGCGAGTGGTAACGGAGCGCGATACGGACGGAGAGAAGCAGACGCTTACCGACAACAGGTCGCCGACGGAGCGTCGGCTGGCTGCGCGGCGATGCGTTCGGACGGGGGCGCGCGCCCGTGTGTCATGCTCGAAACTCACGGCCGGACAACCATAAATGCAGCCGATGTGACCCGCGTCGGTCGGACCGAGAGAGTTTCCTGCCTCGGCCCCCTGTTCCCACTACTCCAATGATCGACGACGCGAAACCCGTGCTACAGGAGGACCCCGTGATGGCCGAACTGCTCGAGGAGCACGACCCCTACGCCGAGGCGAACTGGACCGAGTTCGAGCGGCTCTGCGTCTCCATCATCAACCAGCAGCTCTCGACGGCGTCAGCGGCGGCCGTCAAGGAACGCGTGTTCGACCTGCTCGACGAGGACGTGACGCCCGAAGCCGTCCTCGACGCCGACGAGGACGCCCTCGGCGAGGCCGGCCTCTCCGGGATGAAGATAGAGTACATGCGCAACGCGGCCGAAGCGTTCCGGGAGAACGACCTGACGCGAGCGGGACTGGCAGACCACACGCCCGACGAGGTGATCGACGAGCTGACCGAAATCAAAGGCGTCGGCGAGTGGACCGCCCGGATGTACATGATGTTCGTCCTGGAACACGAGGACGTCCTGCCGCTGGGTGACCTGGCGATCCGGCGCGGCATCGAACAGCTGTACGGCGACGGCGAGGAGGAACTAACGCGTGAGGAGATGCGCGAAATCGCCGAGGCGTGGCGCCCCTACCGGTCGGTCGCGGCGCGGTACATCTGGGCGGCCTACGAGTCGGACTAGCCGGTAGCGGAGAGCGACCCGTCGGCGACGCGACGGGACGGCCGCTCAGACCATCCCCTTGCCGAGCAGTTCGCGGGCGACGATGTTCTTCTGTATCTCGGTCGTCCCCTCGTAGATCTGTGTGATCTTGGCGTCGCGGTAGAGCCGTTCGACGTCGAAGTCGTCGACGTAGCCCGCACCGCCGTGGATCTGGAGGGCCTCGTCGGCGACGTCGACGGCGACCTGCGAGGCGAACTCCTTGGCCATCGAGGCGAGCATCGTTAGATCGTCGTCCGAATAATCGACGCTCCAGGCGGACCTGTAGGTGAGCAGGCGAGCAGCCTCCGTGCGAGTGTGCATCTCCGCGAGTTTGTGCTGGATGGCCTGGAACTCGCTGATGGGTCGGTCGAACTGCTCGCGCTCCTGGGCGTAGTCGAGCGCGCGCTCGGCGGCGCCCTTCGCGATGCCGACGGCCTGGGCGGCGACGCCGGTCCGGGTCTCGTCGAAGAACTGCATCAACTGGAGGAAGCCGGCCCCCGGCGTGCCGACCAAGTTCTCCTCGGGCACGCGGACGCCGTCGAAGACGAGTTCGGCCGTGTCGGAGGCCCGGATCCCCATCTTGCCCGTTATCTTCTCGGCCTCGAAGCCGTCCCGGTCCGACTCGACGACGATCTGTGAGAAGCCGTTGTACCGGCCCTCGGCGTCGGGGTCGGTCTGGCAGAGGACGACGAAGAAGTCGCCGACGGAGCCGTTCGTGATCCACATCTTGGATCCGTCGATCACCCACTCGTCGCCCTCCTTTTCGGCCGAGGTCGACACCGATGAGACGTCCGATCCGGCGTGCGGTTCGGAGATTGCCGCGCCCATCACGGCCTCGCCGGTCGCGACCGGTTCGAGGAACCGTTCCTTCTGTTCGTCGGTCCCGAAGCCGATGATCGCGTCCGAGCCGAACGCCGCGGACTGGACGCACAGGCCGATCCCCGGATCGACGGCGAACAGTTCCTCGGCGATGAGCGCGTTCGTGAGCGTGTCGTAGCCGACGCCGCCGTACTCGACCGGGATGTTCGCACCGGTCAGTCCGAGTTCAGCGGCCTGTTCGACGATACCGCGGGGGTACTTTTCCCCGCGGTCGTACTCCCGCCCGACGGGGGCGATCTCGTTCTCCGCGAACCGGCGGACCTCCTCGCGCACCTGTCGTTGTTCGTCCGAGAGATCGAACTCCATGTGTTCTTTGTTATCGATGCCCAGGCATAATGGTTTTTAATCTTGAATAAACTCGATCGTTGTTGTTTCCCGAGAGAAACGTTGAAACGGCTCCCGGGAGTGGAAATCAGTGACATGGATTTCGAGGACATCGACACCGTCGCGGTACTCGGCGCCGGGAACATGGGACACGGCATCACCGAGGTGGCGGCGCTGGCCGGCTACGACGTCCGGATGCGCGACATCGAGGACGAGTTCGTCCAGGACGGCTACGACAGCATCGAGTGGTCCCTCGACAAACTCGCCGAGAAGGACCAGATCAGCGAGGAGGAGGCCGACGAAGCCCTCGACCGGGTGACGCCACTGGTCGACCTGGCTGAGGCGGTCGGCGACGCCGACGTCGTCATCGAGGCCGTCCCCGAGAAGATGGCGATCAAGAAGGACGTCTACACCGACGTCGAGGAGCACGCCCCGGACGAGGCCATCTTCGCGACCAACACCTCCAGTCTCTCTATCACCGAACTTTCGGAGGTCACGGAGCGCCCCGAACAGTTCTGCGGGATGCACTTTTTCAACCCGCCGGTCCGGATGCAGCTCGTCGAGGTCATCTCCGGCGCCCACACGAGCGACGAGACGCTCGACGCCGTCGAGGAACTCGCCGAGGCGTTCGGCAAGACACCGGTCCGTGTCAGGAAGGACTCGCCCGGCTTCATCGTCAACCGCATCGCCGTCCCTCAGATGAACGAGGCCGCGTGGCTCGTCTCCGAGGACGAGGCGACGATAGCGGAGGTCGATTCGACGACGAAATACGACATGGGGCTACCCATGGGCCTGTTCGAACTCGCCGATATGGTCGGTCTCGACGTCTCCTTCGACGTTCTTGACTACGTTAATAGTGTACTCGGGCGGGCTTACGAGCCCTGCCCCCTGCTGGAGGAAAAGATCGAAGCCGAAAAGTTCGGCAAGAAGAGCGGGAGCGGATTCTACGACTACGAGGACGGCGAGGGCGTCCAGATCCCGCGTGGCGAGGGACGCGAAGACCTCGAGGCCTTGCTCGTCGGGATGGCCGCCAACGAAGTCGCGAAACTCGTCGACGAGGACGTTGCTGACCCGGAAGAGATAGACGAAGCAGTCATGCTCGGACTCGGCTGGCCGCAGGGGCCGGCAAAAATGGCGGACCAGTACGGCGTGGCTGACCTCGTCGAGACTCTCGAGGAGTGGCACGAGCAAAATGACCACCCGCGATACGAGGTCGCAGACTATCTCCGCGAGGTTGCCAAGTCGGGTGGATTTTATGCGGGCGACGACGAGTCCGAGACGACGTTCGACGCCATCACCGTCGACTACCCCGGCGAGTACGTCGGGCGCATCCAGCTCGACCGACCCCACCGGATGAACACCGTCAGTCCGGAGATGATGGACGAACTCGCGGACGTCATCGACCAGTTCGCCGATGACGACGACGTCCGGGCCATCCTGCTAGAGGGCGCCGGCGACCGCGCGTTCTCCGCCGGCGCGGACGTGCAGTCGATGACGTCGAACGCGACGCCGCTGTCTGCCATCGAGCTCTCGCGCAAGGGCCAGCAGACCTTCGGCAAACTCGAATCGTGTCCGATGCCGGTACTGGCGGCCATCGACGGCTACGCGCTCGGCGGCGGGATGGAACTGGCCACCTGTGCCGACATGCGCATCGCGTCGGAGCGTTCGGAACTCGGCCAGCCCGAGCACGACCTCGGCCTGCTCCCGGGCTGGGGCGGCACCCAGCGCCTCAAGCACATCGTCGGCGAGGGTCGCGCCAAGGAGATAATCTTCACCGCAGAGCGGTTCTCCCCCGATGAGATGGCCGAGTTCGGCTTCGTCAACGAGGTCGTCCCTAACGACGAGATCGACGACCGCGCCCTGGAGCTGGCCGAGGACCTGGCCGCCGGTCCGCCAGTCGCTCAGGGACTGACGAAGAAGGCCATGCTCGCCGGTCGAGACGACACAGACGCCGGCCTGGAGGTCGAGGCCCAGGCCTTCGGCCACCTGATGGCCACCGACGACCTCATGGAGGGAATCACCGCGTTCATGGGTGACGGCGATCCGGAGTTCGAGGGCAAGTGAGGCAACTGCGGGCGTAGCGACCCGAGAACGCCGTCGTTAAGACCCGCGCTGTCGCAGTGGGCGGTATGGAGGCCACGCGACTCGCCCCGTCCGTCGGTATCGTCGCCTCGGCGCTCGTCCTCTTCGTGCTCACAATTCCGTACGCGCTGGTCGAGGCCGGGAGCGCGGTCGCGACGTACTACGCCGCCGGCGCCGTCAACCCACTCGTCGTCGGGCTGTTCGCCCTGGTCGCTCTGATGGTCTTTGCCGCCGGCAGACAGGGCCGGTCGCCGCCCGACCTGGTCGCCGGCGCGGCGCTGGTCCTCGGCCTGTTCATGTTCGTCATCTCGCTGCTGTGGGCCGTCTCTCTCCCCGGGAACCCGCTCCTGGAGTTCTCGACGTCCCCGATACTCGAGTACCACCGCGCAGTGCTCGTCCTGACGAGTCTGGGAGTGCCGGCGAGCGCCGTCTGGTACGCCCGTGCGCTCCGGATCTTCTGAGTCCCGCGACGATGATCGATACAGATCAAGGACTTAGCGATCAGTGGGAACTGCGATTGCCGCTCCTAGCACGATGGCAAACAACTTGAAAGCCCTCGGCGCGCTTGACTCGCGCGCCACAGTCTGCGCTCCTCGCTCCGCTGCGGTGCCCTCAGCGAAGCTGAGGACTACGCGAGAGCTTCGCTCTCGCGGTCGCTTGACGTGTCGTGCTTCGCCGGAAGACTCGCTTCGCTCGTCTTCCGAGCCATCCGCTCGCTCCGCTCGCGGAGACGCCGACCACGCCTCGCCCTTTCAGTCCTCCAGGGACTGCAATGCTCGCGCACGGAGGCGCTCGCGATTAGAACTACCACCCCCCGAATTCGCGCCGTCCGGCGAGCGACACGTGTCCTGACCGCTCCGCAACCGCCCGGCCGGGAGGCCGTCTCGTCGGCCGACCAGGGGAAGGGCAGGGCGGCGGTGCCGTCCTGGAGGACTGAAAGGGCGAGGCAGGCTCCGGGAACCCCGGCCCCGCAAGCACCGGAACGAAGTGAGGAGCGCAGTGGGGCCGCGGGACCGGAGCGCGCCGAGGGCTTTCTGGGTGTTAGCGGTCTTGTTTCTTCCATCGAGATCGCGACGAACCACCCGCTCAGTACACAGGCGTACGTACCATCCCATCACGGAACGGGGTCACGCATAGATATCCCCTAAAACGCCCGTTCAGGGTGGATTTGAACCGAAGACCGGCGAGAGTCGCTTGCTTGACCGTCCGACGCGAGAGGCGTGGCATCTATCCACACGAGGCCTCGTTAGTTATTCAAATTTCTTGTAATAAAGAAACGTTCAAAAACGGCTATAAACCGTACAAAACGTTCTCCACTCGTATCGACGGACGCGAACGGAACCGAACGTCCGACCGGGTTTATCTCCCATCCTCGCTCACGAGTCGAGTGCAATGTTCGCCAACCGATCCCTGCTGACGATCGCGGTCGCGGCGGCGGTGCTCCTCGCGGGCACGGCGCCCGCGGCCGCCCAGACGAGTGGTACAGCCAGCCAGACCTTCACGGCGACCGTCGAGGTGACCGAGGACGCAACCATCGTCACCGTCGAAGAGAACGGCTCCGCCGCGGCGGACGTGGACGTCCACGTCGACTCGGTCGGTGACGCGTCCTACAGCGGCGACGGCACGCACACGACGGACGCGAACGGGCAGGTCGTACTGGCCCACCCCGACGCGGAGACGACCGTCGAGCTGGCCGTCGAGTCCGACGACGTCCGCGCGAACGGCACGGTCCTCCTGCACCCCGAGCCCGCTGTCGAGGGCGAGACGACCGTCACTCTCTCGGCCACGTCGGCGGGTGAGGTCACGAGCGACGCGGGCGACGAGACCGAGACGAACGAGTCGGACGAACCGACCGAATCGACCGAATCGACCGAATCGAACGAGTCCAGCACCGAGAGCGACGACGACCGCCAGTCCAGCGGCGAGTCCGACGACCGGTCCGCGGCAAAGAGCCAGGGCGGCTTCGGCGCCCAGATCTCCGCCTTCGTCGGCTCGATCGTCGACGCCAGCGCGTCCATCGGCCAGGACGTCTCGGCGTTCGCACAGGAGAACAACCCCGCGGCGAACGACGACCGACCCGGCGCGAACGCGTCCGCTGAGGCCCGCGCGAACGCTTCGGCTGACGCCGGTGTAGACGCCGGCAACGCCTCGGCTGACGCTGGTGTGGACGCGAGCGCGAACGGTGACGCCGATGCCGATGCGGACGTCGACGCCGACGCGGACGCCTCGGTCGAATCGGACAGCACGGTCGACGCCAACACGACGAACGGGACGGTGAACGCCAGCGGCAACGTCAGCGTCTCCGGGAACGCCGATGCCGGGCTGTTCGGTCTCCTGTAAGGAGTCACCTGTAGCCCGAAGTCCCCTTCACGGTCTGTTTTTTCGACCCGAGCGACCGCGCTCGCGCTACTCGGACGTGACCGAACTCGACGAGTGTCGCCGAACGGAACTGGACGAGAGCGTCTGCTACGTGACTTCGACTCCGAGCGTGAGGTGAGAGAATGTAAGGACGAGCGTTAGCTCGGACGGACGTGAAACCGAACTACGCCAGTTCGCGCTCGAAGACGTCCCGAAGTTCGGTGATTGCAGCCGCGTCGTACGCCAGCGATTCGCCGTTGACGGTCACGTCGAGCGTACCGGAGTCGTCGGCCTCGCCCAGTTCGTACACCGGCGCGACGCCGTCGAAGGCCTGCCGGACAGCCTGCGGATCGGTCGTCTCGACGACGACGCGACCCGCCTGTTCGCCGAACAGTAACTCGGCGGCGCTCCCTTTGTTCGGCGCGTCGATGGTGACGTCCGCGCCGGCGTCCTCGGTGACCATCTCCGCCAGTCCGACGGCGAGGCCGCCGTGGCTCAGGTCGTGGGTCGCCAGCGTGCTCTCCTCGTTCGCGACGTCGGCGATAGTGGCGACGAGGCCAGCGGGGTCCGCGGGCAGTTCCGGGAAGCGGTCAGTGCCGTCGAACTGGGCGAGGTACTCGGACCCGCCGAGGCGGGGTTCGGCGTCGCCCTCCAGCGCGCGAGCGGCGACCAGCAGGAGCGTTCCCTCGCCGGAGAGGCCCATCGGGGGCGCGTCGTACCCCTGCTTCGTCCCGGCGAGCGCGAGCGTCGGCGTCGGCGGGATGGGGCCGGCGACGGAGTCGTTGTACAGCGAGACGTTGCCGCCGACGACGGGGACGTCGAGCGTCGAGCACATGTCCGCCAGGCCGTCGACGATGTCGCTGAACGCGCCGTACACCTCGGGCTTCTCGGGGTTACCGCCGTTGAGGCAGTCGACGGCGGCCAGGGGTTCGGCGCCCTTCGCGGCGACGTTGGTGGCGTTCTCCAGTGCGACAGCGCGAGCGCCCTCGTAGGGCGCGGCGTCGGTCCAGTTGGGGTCGGCGCCGGAGGAGAATGCCAGTCCTACGCCTGTCTCGCGGTTACCACCGCTCGACTGTCCCTCGTCGCTACGCTCCGAGCCCGCTTCCCTGACCGCCAGGACCGCCGCGTCGTCGCCCGGCAGCATCGACGTTCGGACCTGGACTTCGTGGTCGTACTGTCGGTACACCCAGCGTTTGGAGGCGGTGTTGGGACTGCCGACGACAGCCTCGAACGCTTCCGTGAAGTCGACGTCCTCCGGCAGGTCGCGTTCCTGTTCCGCCGGTTCGACCATCGGGAGGTCGTTCATCGGGGCGCCCTCGCCGAGGAAGTGGGCGTCGACGTCGACGACCGTCTCTCCCTCGAACGTGCAGCGGTAGTTCCCATCGGTGACTTCGCCGATGACCGAACAGCCCAGGTCGAAGCGGTCGGCGATTTCGCGCACGCGGTCGACGTTCTCCGGTTCGACCTCGTAGCACATCCGCTCCTGGCTCTCGGCCAGCAGGTACTCCATGGCGTTCATGTTCGGCTCGCGCTCGTGGACGTTCGAGAGTTCGATGTCCGCGCCGAGGCGGGCCTTCGCGACCATCTCGGAGCTCGCGCCGCCGAGGCCCGCGGCGCCGAGGTCACGGGCCGATTCGACCAGGTTCTCGTCGACGAGTTGTTCGTTGGCCTCGATGAGGAGCTTCTCGGTGTAGGGGTCGCCGACCTGCACCGCCGGGCGGTCCTCCGTCTCTGCGTCCTCCGCCAGGTCCTCGCTGGCGAAGGACGCCCCGCCGAGGCCGTCACGCCCCGTCGAGTTGCCGACGAGGACGAGTTTGTTGCCGGGCTCCTGGGCCTCGGCCGTGACCATGCGCTCGGGGTCGTCGATGAGGCCGATGCAGGCCACGTTGACGAGCGGGTTCCCCTCGTAATCGTCGTGGAATGCGGTGCTACCGGTGACCGTCGGGACGCCGATGCAGTTGCCGTAGTGGCTGATCCCCTCGACGACGCCTTCCATGAGGTACCGTGAGTGCTCGCGCTCGAAGTCGCCGAAGTACAGCGAGTCAGCGAGCGCGATGGGGTAAGCGCCCATCGACAGCGTGTCGCGGACGATGCCGCCGACGCCCGTCGCCGCGCCGTCGAACGGGTCGACGTAGGAGGGGTGATTGTGGCTCTCGACGCCCATCGTGATGTACGTCTCGCCGTCCCCGTTACCGTGGTCCGGGAGGGCGACGACAGCCGCGTCATCCCCGGGACCGACGACGACCTGGTCGCCCTCGGAGTCGAACGCCGAGAGCAGCGGCCGCGACGACCGGTAGGCACAGTGCTCGCTCCAGAGGTTCTCGAAGAGAGCCGCCTCGGCGGGCGTCGGCTCCCGACCGAGTTCGGCTACCACGAGGTCGTGGTCTGCGTCGGACAGGCTCATTACCTGCCCGTCGCCACCGGCCGGCTAAATCGCTTTCCATGCGGGGTTGTACCCGCTGCCCTCAGTGACGGAACGTCGCTCTGACGAGCGTGCCACGTGTCCTCGCTGGCTCCGCCCTGGAATTCGGAATCCCTGTCCGGCCACCCCGCCGTTCCGCCCGAACCTGACGGCGTAAGATAATGTTATCGCAAGGTAAGAAACAGTTAAACCGCAGTACGGCAAACCGATGGCAACGCTACGATGTCGGACGTCCCCCGCCACGATCCGGCTGCCCTCCTCGCAGACCCCCGCATCGACTCCGAACAGTTGCGTTTCTACGACGGCCCCGACGGCGGCCCTGTGCTCGTCGTGGGATGCGTCCACGACCATCCGGCGAGCACGTTCCGGGCCAGCGCACTCGTCGAGTCGCTCCGGCCGGACGTCGTCGGCGTCGAACTTCCCCGCCTCGCCCTCCCGCTGTTCGAACGCGTCGGTCGCGATGCGAACGGCGACCCTTCCGCCGGTGGCGAGATGAGCGCCGCCCTCGCCGCCGCGGCGAACGCTGGCGCGGAACGAACTGGCATCGACACGCTCGGCCCGCGGTTCGCCCGATCACTCTTGTCTGAACTCCGCCGAGAATCGGCGTCGTTCGACACCCTCGAACGGGTTCTCGGCTCCGTCTCCGACGTCGCCGGTCACGCGCTCTCCTGTCGCCTCTCGGCCGCGCTTGGCCGGTTCGGGACGGCCGCCCCCGTCCACGAGCGCGCGTACGAACACGACGTCGGACGGGACGCGACGCCGTCGATGCAGGCAGAGGACGAACACCGACAGCTCACCCGGAGTCTCTCGGTACTTCGGGCGTTCGAACAGCCGCTCGCCAACGACGTCGTCGACGCGGCCCGCGAGGAGACCATGGTCGCGAACCTGGCCGACGTCCGGCAGCAGGGCAGCGTCGTCGCCGTCGTTGGGTTCGACCACCTCTCCGCGATCACGGAGCTACTCGACGCCCGCGGCTGGACGCGATACGATCCGGACGCCGAATCGCTGGAGCGGTTCCTGCACTGATCTCTCGTCTCCGAACCGCCCGCGACGACGGCCGGACGACGGCGACCCGATCCCGTCGCAGTGTGTGAGAAACGACTACATAACTCAAGTACTTCCATCTCCTAGCCGCAGGTGATGACCTCTAACGACGACGCCCCCAGCGGACCCGGGGCCCCAGTCCGTCAGTCGGAGAGCGGCGACAGCTACGTCGCCTACGAGACCGAGGACGGCGCCTTCGTCATCCGCGACGAGTCCCAGCCCGAGGCGTGGATCCGCTCGGACACGGTGGTGGGTCTCTCCGCAGACGGCGCGTGACGGGCCGGGCGTTCTGCCCGCTCACGACGCGGTAACGACCTCTCTTCCGTTGGTTTCGACGTTGCTACTGGCGATCTAGTTGCGAGTGCCTGATCACCGGCCCGGTAACCTCGGTTTCGCCCGATAGCGGCCGGCTTGGCGGTATCTGACGGGCGTATCGTGGACCGGGGCGCTTTTCATACCACGTCGCTAACCCACGGGCGTGCTATCGGTCGAGCTTCACGCCCACTCCGCGCTGTCGTACGACGGCCGCGACCCGGTCGAACTCCTGCTCGAACAGGCGGCGGCCGTCGGGCTCGACGCGCTGGCGATCACCGACCACGACGAGATCGACGCAAGCCTCGAAGCCGCCGAACTGGCGCCGGAGTACGGGCTGGTCGGCATTCCGGGGATGGAGGTGACCAGTCGCGCCGGCCACGTGCTCGCGCTCGGCGTCGAGGAGGCCATCCCTGCCGGCCTCCCGTTTCACGAGACGCTCGCCGCCATCCGCGACCAGGGCGGGATCGCCGTCGTTCCTCACCCCTTCCAGGAGTCCCGCAGCGGCGTCCTCGCGAACATCTCGAAGGAAGACCTCGCCGACGCGGACGCCATCGAGGTGTACAACTCCAGGTTACTGACCGGCCGAGCGAACCGCCAGGCCGCCCGGTACGCCCGCCGACGTAGCCTCCCGATGACCGCCGGCAGCGACGCCCACATCAGCGAGATGGTCGGTCAGGCCGTCACCCTGGTCGACGCCGAAGCGTCGTCGGCGGACGCGATTCTCGACGCGGTCGCCGACGGACGGACGACAGTGGAGGGAAAGCGGACGCCGTGGCGCATCAGCTTCCGGCAGGCGGCCGGCGGGGCGAAACGGCGCGCCAGAAACTGGCTCACACAGTTCCTCGCATGATGGACGGCGCCGACCCAGCAGACGTGCGTCGCGCACTCTCCGACAGAGACCCGCTGTCGGGCACGGGCGGCTTCGCGGGCGAACTGGACGGCGCGCTCGTCCGCGACGTCCTCGGCCGCCATCTGGCGTTCTACGAGCGCGAGGCGGGAGACCCGGCCGCTTCGGGCGACTGGAGTTTCGACCCGACCGAGTTGACCGACCCGGTGAGCGTTCCCGCTGGGCATCGCGTCGACGCGTCCGGGAGCGAGCAGGTGCTCTCGCTCCCCGACCCATCGCCGTGTTCGGACGACGCAGCAGCCGTTGCGGCTGTCCGCGACGCCGTCTCAGAGAGCGTCGACGCCGTCTCGACGGACAGCCTCGCGATCGCGTTCTCCGGTGGCCTCGACTCGGCGATTCTGGCCGCCAGACTGGACGCACCACTGTACGTCGCCGGGTTCCCGGACAGCCACGACGTCGAGGCGGCTCGATCCGCAGCCGAACTGCTGGACGCTGACCTGACCGTCGTCGAACTCACCCACGACGACCTCGTGGACGCGGTCCCGCGAATCGCCCGCGCCACCGGTCGAACGAACGCGATGGACGTCCAGATAGCGCTGGGCCTGTTCCTGGCGGCGGACCGGGCCGCCAGCGACGGATTCGACCGCCTCGCCGTCGGGCAGGGCGCCGACGAACTGTTCGGCGGCTACGCGAAGGTCGCCAAGGCCCCGGACGATGCACGGGTGGACGCCGACACCGTGCGCGGCGCGCGACGCGAAGTCGTGCTGGGGCTCCCCGAACAGCTCGAACGCGACGTCCTCGCGTTGCGGGCCGCTGGCGTCGAACCGGTGGCGCCGCTGCTCCACGACTCAGTGGTCGAGTCGGCGCTCGAACTCCCCGGACACCTGCTCGTCTCTGGCGACGGTACCCGGAAGGTCGCACTCCGGCGGGCAGCTCGCGAGTCGCTCCCGGACGAAATCGCCGAGCGCGACAAGAAGGCGGTCCAGTACGGGAGCCTGGTCTCCCGAGAACTGGACCGACTTGCCCGTCAGGCCGGGTTCAAACGCCGGATGGACGACCACGTCGGCAAGTACGTGGCGTCGCTCCTGTAGCGAACGGACGGCACGGTCACTGCCCGTGACGGTGTGCCGCCGGCGTCGCGAGGCCGTCACGGAGTGGCTCTCAGCGCACGGGCTCTCTGGTCCTGTCTTCTTACTTGAAGTTGAGGTCGGGATGTCGCTGGTCGACTGAGTTTGACATCGCGCACGTTCCATCAAACGTCGGCGTAGAACAACACTCTCCCGCAGTCGGGGCAGAGATGTGCATCGACGTCGTTTTTCTCGGAAATCCCGAGCGTTCCGAGCAGTCCACCGCTGGTTCTCTCGGTCTTGACGTACGGACTCCAGGCGTCGTTGACGCCGACCTTCATCCCGAAGCTAACCGTCTGGAGGGTGACCTCACAGTCAGGGCAGTTCCTGGCCATGAACTGACATCCTCACCTACTTGCCAATAAATCCCCGAATTCGAGTATTTGCATCCGTTCACAGACGTGAAGCCCGCTTCCCAACGAAGCGCGGCTGTTGCCATGGCGTTCGCTCCACTCAACTATTCCACGTCCGCGTAGAACCGGACCAACCCGCATTCCGGACACATGAACGCCGAGACGTCGCGACGCTCTTTCACGCCCAGCGACCCGAGGATACCCTCGCTTCGCTCGGGAAGTTTCACGTTGGGGTGGTAGGCGTTGCTCATCTGGAAGTCGACTTCGCCCATCACGACGTCGCAATCGGGGCACCGTCGGGACATGGGTTCCCATTGGGCTCGGATGGTCTTCGTCCTGATGCTACGACTCGGCAACAGTCCGGATGGCTCGCTGACCGATTTCGGTCACGTCGGGCGGAATCTCCTCGCGGTCCGCCAGCTCCGGTTTGGTAATCCAGTCCCAGTGGTCGGCCGGCTGTTCGCAGGGTTCGGGGTCGATGTCGCGGTGGGGGGCCTCGGCGTAGTAGATCAGGTCGACGTGCTGGTGGCCGACGCCCTCGTCGGTGACGTTGATGTCGGCCAGTTGCACGTGGGCCGGCTGAGGGAGCGACCGAGTCGTCTCGCTTTCGAGGGCATCCCGGTCGGCGACGAGTTCCACGTCGAAGCCCAGTTCTTCCCGGACCTCGCGGAGCCCGGCCTCGTGGGGGAGTTCGTCGCGTTCGACGTGGCCGCCCGGGGCGAGCCAGAGCCCGTGCTTGTCGTGTTCGTGCAGGGCGACTGCGTCACCGCTGTCGCTCGGATGGACGACGTAGATCGTCGCGGTAAAATGTCGGGTCGTCTCCATGCCATCGCTGTCGGCGACGGGAGAGATTGGCGTTTCGGTCTCGCCGAAAAAGTACCCTCAGACCGCCTGGATGTCCTCTTCCGTCTCGAGCAGTTCGTGGTACCGGTTGCGGATTGTCACTTCCGAGATGTTGGCGACGTCGCTGACCTGGCTCTGGGTCACCTTCTCGTTGGTGAGCAGCGAGGCTGCGTACACCGCGGCGGCTGCGAGGCCGACGGGGGACTTGCCGGAGTGGACGCCCTCCGCCTTGGCGTTCTGGAGGAGCTGTCGGGCGCGGCGTTCCACCTCCTCGGAGAGGTCCAGGTCGCTGGCGAATCGGGGGACGTAGCTCTCCGGGTCCGCGGGCTGGATCTCCAGCCCGAGTTCGCGGATGACGTACCGGTACGTCCGGGCGATCTCGTCTTTCTCGACGCGGGAGACGGCCGTCAACTCGTCGAGGGAGCGAGGGGTACCGGCCTGTCGCGCGGCGGCGTAGAGCGAGGACGTCGCCACGCCCTCGATGGAGCGGCCCGGGAGCAGGTCGTCGTCGAGTGCGCGGCGGTAGATGACCGACGCCGTCTCGCGGACGTTCTCGGGAAGACCGAGGGCACTCGCCATGCGGTCGATCTCGCCCAGCGCCTGCTTGAGGTTCCGCTCTTTGGAATCACGTGTACGGAACCGCTCGTTCCAGGTCCGGAGGCGTTGCATCTTCTCGCGCTGTCGCGAGGACAGGGAGTTGCCGTAGGCGTCCTTGTCCTGCCAGCCGATGTTCGTCGACAGGCCCTTGTCGTGCATCATGTTCGTCGTGGGGGCACCGACGCGAGACTTCTGATCCTTCTCGGCGGCGTCGAAGGCGCGCCACTCCGGCCCGGGGTCGATCTCGTCTTCGTCGACCACGAGACCGCAATCTTCACACACCGTCTCGCCACGCTCCCCGTCCGAAACGAGATTCCCGCTACATTCCGGACAGACCATCTGCTCTCCCTGCGTCTCGTCCGCTCGGCTCTCCTCGTCGCCCTCCTCTTCGCTCGTATAACGCCGGATGGTAGTGTCTGTCATTGGTTACTGACTGACGGGTCGACACCCGCAAAACTCACTGTACAGTAGATATATTGTGAGTGTCAGAACTTAAAGTCTTTCCCTATCTGTGAAGGCCTGTTTTCGATATGGAAACTCAAATTTGGAGATTCGTTCATATCGTTTCCCGGCAGGGTACGTACCGACCCGTCACCGGCCGGTTCCCACACTGGCGGTATCGAAACGCTTACCGCTGGCCCAGCGTTTCGAAGCGATATGAGCGACGACGCCGTTGACCCGGAGGACGTCCGCCACGTCGCGGACCTAGCCCGGGTCGACCTCGACGACGAGGAGGTCGACCGGTTCACCGACCAGTTCGCCGACATCCTCGAGTCCTTCGACCGCCTCGACGCGGTTCCGGAAGTCGACCGGGACGAGGAACTGGCGAACGTGATGCGACCGGACGAAGTGCACGACTCTCTCAGCCAGGCGGAGGCGCTACGGAACGCGCCCGAATCCGAGGAAGGCCACTTCAAGGGCCCGAAGGTGTCCTGACCATGGCGACAGACCCCGCCGACGTCGTCGACGTGGGCGACGAAACGGCCGACGCCACCGACTACAACGGCTACGTCACCGCGACGGAGATAGCCGGCGCCGAAGACGGGCCGCTCGCCGGCAAGACGGTCGCCGTCAAGGACAATATCTCGACAGAAGGCGTCCGGACGACCTGTGGCTCCGCGATGCTCGCGGACTACGTCCCCCCGTACGACGCCACCGTCGTCGAGCGGCTGAAAGACGCCGGCGCGACCATCACAGGGAAGACCAACATGGACGAGTTCGGGATGGGCAGCACGACCGAGACCTCGGCGTTCGGCCCGACCGACAACCCCGCGGCGCCAGGACACGTTCCCGGGGGGTCCTCGGGCGGGTCGGCCGCAGTCGTCGCCGCCGGTGACGCCGATCTCGCGCTGGGCACCGACACCGGCGGGTCGGTCCGGAACCCGGCCGCGTTCTGCGGCGTCGTCGGCATCAAGCCGACGTACGGCCTGGTATCGCGCTACGGCCTGGTCGCCTACGCCAACAGCCTCGAACAGATCGGTCCCATCGCGCCCAGCGTCGAGGAGGCCGCGGAACTCCTCGAAGTGGTCGCCGGTCCCGACCCGAACGACGCGACGACGGAGGACGCGACCGAACACGGCGCCGACTACGACTTCGCCGCCGCCGCGGACGGCGACGTCGACGGCCTCTCCATCGGCGTCCCGACCGAACTCGTCGAACCCGCCGACGAGGAGGTCACCGACTCGTTCTGGTCGGCCATCGACGATCTCGAATCGCAGGGCGCGTCCTACCACGACGTCGACCTCCCCTCCGTCGAACACGCCGTCGAGGCCTACTACGTCATCGCGATGTCCGAGGCGTCCTCGAACCTCGCCCGCTTCGACGGCGTTCGGTACGGCTACTCCAGTGACTCCGACGGCAACTGGAACGAGGCCTTCGCCGAGACGCGCGAGGAAGGCTTCGGTGAGGAGGTCAAGCGCCGCGTCGTCCTCGGGACGTACGCCCTCTCCGCCGGCTACCACGACAAGTACTACAAGCAGGCCCAGGACGCCCGGGCCTGGGTCAAGCAGGACTTCGACGAGTCGCTCTCTGACGCCGACGTGCTGGCCGCGCCGACGATGCCCGTCCCGCCGATGGAGCAGGGCGAGAACCTCGAGGACCCGATGGCGCTGTACCTCGCCGACGCGAACACGACACCGGTGAACCTCGCCGACCTGCCTGCCATCTCGGTCCCCATCGAAGAGACCAGCGACGGCCTCCCGGTCGGGATGCAGTTCGTCGGTCCCGCCTTCGGCGAGAAGACGATTATCCGCGCCGGCAGCGCGCTCGCGTAGTCCGTCGCGGGTTGCAGACGATTCGCCGTGACGTTCGTTTCGTTCGACAGTTTTTTCGTTCACCGGGGAGTGGCGTCGAACGATGGCCCTGGCTCATCGCTCCTCCCTCCGACGTCACCTCCGCCTCGTCGCCCTCCTCGCCGTCCTCGTCGTCTTCGACGTCGTCGCAGTCGTCGCCGCGTACGTGCTCGGACACCTCTTCGTGGCTATCGTGATGGCGACGCAGTTCAATCCCGAGTTGGCCGCGGCGATACTCGCGATGGACGTCGTCCCGCTGGACCTGTTCGTCCTCCTCGGGACGCCCGCCGTTCTGATCGCTCAGTCCGTGTTCGGCTACCGGAAGACCCTGCGGCACGTCGAGACGGTCGACCCCTCGGCCGACGACGCATCCGTGGACGAAGCGCGGGTCGCCGCTCTCGAAGGACGCGTCACGAAGTTAGCCCATACGGCGCGCATGTCGCCCCCGAGCGTCTCGGTCGTCCCCGACGAGACGCCGAACAGCTTCGTCGTCAGTCGCCCGGGCGAGCGGACGCTGTTCGTGACGACGGGTCTCCTCGACGCGCTCGACGGCGACGTCCTCGACGGCGACGAACTCGACGCCATACTGGCCCACGAACTCGCTCACCTCGACAACGGCGACGCGTTCGTGATGACGGCCGCGGCGTTCCTCCCGACGGCGACGCGCCGGGTCGTCCGGTCGTTCGGGAACGAACTCGGCGACGGGTGGTTGAGTGCCAGACTCCGGGGCGAGGACGCCGAGTGGCGATGGCGAGACGTCCTGCACGGCTACAACACGTTACGGAACCTGCTGTTCGTGGTCGTCCTCGTACCGGTGGCGGGCGTCATCTACTTCGCCAGCTCAGCCTGTTATCGCCTCCTCTCCCGCGTCAGGGAGTACGGGGCCGACGCCGGCGGGGTCGCAATCTGCGGGTCGCCCGCGGCGCTGGCGAGCGCCCTCGAGACGCTGACCGGAGACCGTCGGCCGGAGGTCGACCTGCGAGCGGCGACACCCGGCGTCAGGGAACTGTGCATCCTGCCCTACGCCGTCGGTGAATCCACGAGCCCCGACGACGGCGACGCGGACCGGTTCGAGCGCATCACCGCCCGCTGGGACCAGTTCTGCGAACGGACCCTCCCGAGTTCCCATCCCGAGCCCGACGAACGGATCGCCGCGCTCCGGGACCGGTAGCGATTCTGGCCGGGCTCGGAGATAGTCCGTGTGCTCTGGCTGCGAACACTGACGGGGGTCCGAGTCACGCCCTTGCATACCCGACGAAGAAAGACGATTTTTTATACCCCCAGCCGAACCATTCTATTGCAGCGCTCGGTTGGTGTAGTCCGGCCAATCATTTCGGCCTTTCGAGCCGATGACCGGGGTTCAAATCCCCGACCGAGCATGTTTCTGAGGAACGTAGTGACGAAGAAACAGCGCAGGGAGTGGGATTTGAACACGCGAGTCGCAGCCCGGACCGGCCGAGCGCAGCAAGGCCGCACGCCCGGACCGTCTCGCCTCGGTTCAAATCCCCGACCGAGCAAACGTCTCCGAGTTAGCGCGCCGTCACTCCTCCTCGAACCCGAAGACGCGTCGTAATTCAACCTCGATCTGTGCGGTGAACTCCTGGAGGACGTCGTCGAATCGGTCGTCGCTGACGGAGAGGTCGCCGACTCGCTCACGGGGATTCTCGGGGAGTTCGACGCGGAACTCGCCGTCCCCTTCGTAGAACGGTTCGCTCCCGTCGAGCACCTGGCGGTCGATGGCCTTCAGGAGCGACGAGTCGTACCGCCCGTGGAAGTGCTGGTAGGCGTCGTGGTAGGCGGTCTGGAGTTCGTCCATGTAGTGGACGTACTTGTCCTCGAACTTCTCGGGGTCGAAGGTCGTCATGGGTCCCGGTAGGGCCGGTGGCCTGTAAACAACCGGCGTTCGGGACTCCGTAGTCACGCTAGGTCAGGAAAGCCCCTCGACGCCTGGCGAGCGACGGCGGGCGAAAAAGGCGGGGAGTTCGGTGACGGCCGTTACGCGCCGGCCATCCTCCGGCAACTCTCGGCGCAGTCCTGGAGGATGTCGGCACAGACCTGGCAGTGATTCGCGTCGTGCTGGCTGCACTCTTCGGCGCAGGCCTCACAGGCATCGGCGCAGGTCTCGGCGAGGTCGCTGCTGTAGTCCGACCCGCGAGCCATGAACCGGGCGTGCAGCGACGCGATGTCGGCGACGTCGCGGCAGAGGCGGGCGCACTCCTCCATGTCGGCGTCGCCGAGACATTCGTCGGCGCACCACTCGCACACCTCTGTGGCCTCGTTGCAGTTCTCGATACACTCGCGCTGGTCGTCGTTCAGTCGGTCGATTTTGGAGACGGTCTCTGCCAGGGACATAGCAGGTCCCGGTTGGGGTGTGACGAACTTCATCGGACGGCCTGCATGATCATGGTCGTGTCAACGCTGGGACTGGTGCAGCGATCGCGCCATCACTGAACACCGATTCGCGACGGGGTTGTGACGCGTCGCCGTGCGAATGGCGGTAGGCATTTACCGGGTCCCTGCGACCTGTCGGGCATGCAAGCAGTCATCCTCGCCGCGGGTGAGGGAACCAGGATGCGGCCGCTGACGGAGTCGACGCCGAAGCCGATGTTGCCCGTCGCCGACCGGCCGCTGGTGGCGCACACGGTCGACGCTGCCGTCGACGCCGGCGTCACGGACCTGGTCCTCGTCGTCGGCTACGAGGCCGAGGAAGTTCGGAACTACTTCGGCGACGAGTACCGGGGCGTCCCCGTCGACTACGCCGTCCAGGAGGAGCAACTGGGGACCGCCCACGCCGTCCGGTCGGCGCGCGAGCACCTCGACGGCGCGTTCGTCGTCCTCAACGGCGACGACCTCTACGACGACGCGAGCGTGGTGGAACTCGTCGAGGCGGGTGAGCAAGGTCCGGTGGTGGGGACCTACCGGGTCGACGACCCGACGAGCTACGGCGTGTTCGAACTCGACGACGACGTCGTCACCGGCATCGTCGAGAAGCCCGCCGACCCGCCGAGCGACCTCGTGAACGTCGGCGCCTACGTCTTCCCCGCCGAAGCCAGAGACTGGCTCGACGTCGAGATGAGCGAGCGCGGCGAGTACGAGATAACGGACGTGCTGGCCCGCGTCATCGACGAGCGCTCGGTCGGGACGGTCGAAGTCGACCGCTGGCTCGGCTGTGGCCGCCCCTGGGAACTGCTGGAGGCCAACGAGTGGAAGATCAAGGAGCTCGACCGCCGGATCGACGGCGAAGTTCTCGGCGACGCGGAACTGCGCGGCGACGTCGTCGTCGAAGAGGGGGCGACCGTCGAACACGGCGTCGTTATCGAGGGTCCGGTGCTCGTCCGCGCGGGCGCCGAAATCGGACCGAACGCCTACGTCCGGGGCGCGACGCTGCTCGGCGAGGACACCCACGTCGGCCACGGCGTCGAGATAAAGAACTCGGTCGTCCGCGCGGGGTCGGCCGTCCCGCACGTCTCCTACGTCGGCGACAGCGTCCTCGGAATCGGCGTCAACTTCGGCGCCGGGACGCAGGTGGCGAACCTGCGCCACGACGACGCCACCGTCTCCCACACGGTCAAGGGTGAACGCGTCTCGACCGGTCGCCGAAAGTTCGGCGTCGTCGCGGGCGACGGCGTCAAGACCGGCATCAACACCAGCATCAACCCCGGCGTGACGCTGTCGACCGGCGCAGTGTCCAGACCCGGCGAATCGGTGACTCGCGACCGCTGACGGCCGCTGGCCATTTTCGCACCAACCGGTGACTTGAGACCTATCCCCGCCGTGTGAAGACGTAATGGTAGATCCGACTTCGGACCTCAACGAGGACGTCGACGATGCCGACGCGCCGGCGTGTGCTGCCTGCGGGGCGACGGTCGCGATGGTATCGACCCACCGGGTGACCACCAGCGTCGAAGACGGAACGGTGGAGACGGCCCACTTCTGCGACGACGACTGTCGCGAGAACTGGAACCCCGAAGCCAGTTAGTCCGGATCAGGAAGGCGCCGACCCGACGGATCGAACCGCAAAATACGCCACAGACTGGCCGATTTATCGATTCGAGACGTCACACGATTGCGTTCGCCAGCGGTTCGTCGTTCGCCAGGCGGCGACAGTTCTCCCGGACCAGGTCTGCGATGCGGTCCGCGTAGTCCCGCGTCGCGGCTGCGACGTGCGGTGTAACGATCACGTCGTCCATATCCCAGAGGGATGAGTCGGCCGGGAGCGGTTCATCTTCGAAGACGTCCAGGGCCGCGCCGGCGATCCCGCCCGATTCGAGCGCGTCGAGGAGCGCCGCCTGGTCGACGACGGCGCCGCGGGCGACGTTGATCAGGTAGGCGTCGGACCGCATCGCGTCGAGTTCGGACTCGCCGACCAGTTTCCGCGTCGCGTCGGTCAGGGGGACGGTGAGGACGACGAATCGCGCGTCCGCGACGGCGTCCGTCAGGGCTGCCGGCGTGTAGACGCGTTCGACGTGGTCGACGGGCGTCGGTGTGCGCCGGACGCCCGTGACGTGCATCCCCAGGCAGTCTGCCCTGCTGGCGACCCCCTGACCGAGCGTCCCGAGGCCGACGACGGTCACGGACTCGCCAGCGAGGGTGAACGCCTCGTCCCACACCGGGGTCTGCCACTCCCGTCGCTCCTGATTCGACCGGTAGACGTGGAGGCGGCGGGCGAGACTCGTCACGTAGCCGACGACCGTCTCGCCGACGGCGTCGCCGTGGATGCCAGTGCTGTTCGTCAACCGGATCCCACGGTCCGACAGGTCCTCGAAGGGGAACCGGTCGACGCCCGCCTGGACGGAGTGGATCCAGTCGAGGTCGGCGTCGAGGAACGCGGAGTCGTACGCGAAGGTGATCAGCGCGTCGCAGTCCCCGACCGGCCGGTCGTCCGGGACGACGGCGACCGAACCGACGTCGGCGATCAGCTCGCGGAGGTGGCCCGGTGGAAAGATCTGCCGGACCGACTGGTGGATACCGACGTCCATGCGCGACCGGTACGCACGCGAGGCCCTAAACTGTCGTCCTCGGCCGCGAGTGGGTGACTCCGGGACTCCCGTCTCTGGAGCCAACCGGGACCCCAACGTATATGTGAGTGCCCGCCAACGAACTTACCAAGCCAATTTGGGTTAACTAAAGCTCTATTGTTAACCCTCGAATCCACCCATGCCACGAGACACGCTCCTTCTCGTCTGTCGCGAGAGCGAGGGTCGGTCCGCCGTCGAAACGCACCGCGAGCGGCTGCGACGTCGCGACGTGGCCGACGCCGTCGAAGTCGTGCGGTACGAACACGAACCGGTCCGGGAGCTCCGCGACCAGCTCGTCGGTCTCGACGCGGACCGCGTGTTCGCGGTCCCGATGTGTCTGGCCCACTCCCGCGAGACGACCGAGGCCATCCCGTCAGCACTGTCGGCCGTGGCGGGTTCGGTCACCTACTGCGAGCCGGTCGGACACAGTCCGGCCGTCACGGGGGCGATTCTAGAACGCGCGACAAATCACGTCGCGGCCGGCGCGAACGCGACGATCGTCCTCGTCGGGTTCGGCTCCGGCGGGACGCCGTACAACCGCCAGGCCGTCGAGTACCACGCCGCTCGGATCCGCCACCAGTCCGACTTCGGTGAGGTGGTGCCGTGTTACCTGATGCAGAACCCGACCGTCGAGTGCGCCCGGTACAGCGTCTCGACGGACCGCGCCGTCGCCGCACCGCTGTTCGTCGAGCCCAGCGCGGCGACGGAGGAGGAGATTCCAGCGAAACTCGAACTCGAGCGCGGCGGTATCGAGTACGCGGACCCCCTCGGCGACCACTCGCTGGTGACGGACGCCATCGTGGCGGAAGTCGCCAGGCAGCGAGTGCTGACGGGCGCGAACAACGGGAGTCCGCGCTCCTTCGAGGCGACGCTGACGTCGCAGGCGCGCGCCGTCGCCACCGACGGCGAAGGCGAACTGCTGTAGCCCGACGGCGCGTTTTCTCTCGAACGAAACTGTCGGTACTCGCAGTCAGCGTCGCGGTTCCAGTGAGAAAACTGCGGAGCTCGACCGGCGCGGCCTATAACTCGACGTCGCCCTCCCGGACGTCGCTGGCCACGTGGACCAGTTCGTTGGTCAGCCCGGCGGCGAGCCCGCTCCCGCCGCGTCGACCGACGTTCGTGATCGCCGGAACGCCGTACTCGTCGGCCACGTCGCGCAGCCGTGCCCGGCTCTCCGCGGCCTTGACGAACCCCACGGGCGTCGCAACGACGACGGCTGGCCGCGTACCCTGTTCGATGCAGTCCGCGAGCGCGAGCGCAGCGGTCGGCGCGTTTCCGACGACCGCTATCGCACGGTCGTAGACGCCCTCGCTGTCGAGTTCGAGGACGGAGGCCGCGGTCCGGGTCATCCCGGTCTCGGCGGCCAGTTCCGCACCGTTGCCGATGGCCTTCCTGACGGGGCAGTCGTGGCCGCGGTCGGTTATCCCCGACTTCACCATCGTGATGTCCGTGACGATCGGGCGCTCGTCGAGCACTGCTTGCGCTCCCGACCTGACGGGTTCGTCCTCGTCCTCGCCCGAGAACCGGACGAGGTGCTGGAACTCGGGGTCGCCGGTCGCGTGAACGGACTTCTGGCGGATCCGGTCGGCCAGCGTCTCGTCGGGGACGAGCTCCCGGACTCGGTCCATGCTCGTCTCGGCGATGTCCATCGCGTCCGAGGTGGTCGCCCCGAGGTCGGCGTACTCTTCGAAGGCTTCGTCGGTGTCGTTGGCGTCACTTTCCGGGTTAGTCGTCATCGCTCGGCACCTCCCCTTCCGGCTCGCGGGTCGCTTCACTCCCCGCTCGCTCGTCTGGAGGCGCTCGCGATGCGCGTGCTTCCAGGTCACCGTCCACCTGCAAATTGACGTCCCGAAGCCTGTCTCGCATCTCGGCATCGGCGTCCCAGAGGTCGCGGTCGATGGCTTCCAGCAGCGTCTCGGTGATGGAGTCCAGCGCCCACGGATTGACGTCACGGAGCCACTCCTGACGGCCTTCGTCGAGCGCGTAGCTCTCGGCCACGTCCTTCCAGAGCCGGTCGCTGATGACGCCTGCCGTCGCGTCCCAGCCGAGGACGACGTCGACCGTCGTCGAGAGGTCGCCGGCGCCCTTGTAGCCGTGCTCCTCCATGGAGTCGAGCCAGTCGGGGTTGAGTACGCGGGCGCGCATCGCCTTCCTGACCTTCTCCTCGTTGGTGTAGACGTCGACGTTGTCGGGATCGCTGGAGTCGCCCACGTAGGAGGCCGGTTCCTCCCCCGCCATCTCCGTGACGGCGGTGATGAACCCGCCGTGGAAGGCGTACCAGTCCGAGGAATCGAACTCGTCCTGTTCGGCCGTGTCCTCTATCTTGACGGTGGCGTCGACCGACGAGAGACGGCGCTCGAAGGCGTCGTGGGCCTCGCTGACGTTCCCTCTGGAGCCCATCGCGTAGCCGCCCCACTGGACGTACACCGACGCCAGATCCGAGCGGTCGTCCCAGTTGCCCTCGTCGACCGCCTTGTTCGTGCCCGCGCCGTAGCCGCCGGGTCGGGTCGTGAAGACGCGGTGCTTCGCGGCGGCCCGGGCGTCGCTCTCGACGAAGTCGGGGTCGTCGCTCTCGGCGAGGAGCCGCTCCGTCTCTGCCTCGACGTGCTTCTTGACGTAGTTCAGTTCGTGGGGTTCGTCGAGGTCGACGACGGCGTCGACGGCGTCGTGGACGACGCTCGCCGCGGCGGGGAACGCGTCGCGGAACAGCCCGGAGACGCGCGTCGTCACGTCGATTCTGGGCCTGTCGAGTTCGTCCAGGGAAATCGGTTCGACGTCGTCGACCCGGCCGGCGTCGGTCCACACCGGTTCGACGCCCATCAGCGCGAGCACCTGGGCGATGGTCTCCCCGCGCGTGCGGACGGTGGGTGTCCCCCACGCGACGACGCCGATTTCCTCGGGATACTCGCCGTCGTTTTCGTCGTGGTGCCGCTCTGCCACCCCATCGGCCACTTCGCTACCGACCTCCCAGGCGGACTTTGCCGGGACCTTCCGCGGGTCCAGGGTGTAGAAGTTCCGGGCCGTCGGCAGCAGGTCGACGCCGCCGCGGGTCGGCGCGCCGCTGCCGCCCGGCGGGACGTACTCGCCGTTCAGGGCGTCGGCCGTCCGTGGCACTTCGTCCTCGGAACCCCGGACTCTCGGTGCGGCTTCCTCGCAGATGTAGGCCAGGACCTCTCGCAGGTCGTCGTGTGCGCCGGACCGGGCACGCGCGTCGCCGATCGGATCGACGTCGACGACGAGGAGATTCATGTTCACCTCGTCCGCTGGGTCAGCGGCGACGTTCGACTCGGGCACGTCGAAGTCGTGCTCGGCCAGCGTCGAGACCAGATCGAGGCTGGTCTCGAACACTTCGTCGGCGGCCTGGGCGTAGGTCATCCCCAGGTCCTCGTCGTAGGTTCCCGGCTCGTCGAGCATCGCCTGGTAGTCGACGCCGAGGACGCCGGCGACGCTTTCCCGGAGGCTCGGCGCGCCGGGGTTCTCCAGGCGCGTGAGCGCGACGAGGTACTCCACGAGTCGCTCGTCGGCCGGGGGTTCGCTCATCGTGTGCAACCCCAGCCGGATCTGGGTGGTCTTGACGTCGGTGAGGTACTCGTGGACGCGCTCGACCAGATCGTCGATAGAGACGTCATCGCCGGTGACGTCGCCTTCCGCCAGCGTGGAGCCCGCTTCGTCCGGGCCGCGGACGTCTGCCTGCTCGTCGATGTCGCCCGCGATTCCCAGTTCCACCGCCAGGTCCAGGTCGTCGATGGTCTCGCGGATCAACTGTTCGAGGTGCTCGCCGTCGTCGGCGCGGGCGTCCTCCATGCCGGCCTCCCGGTAGCGGTCGGCGAGTTCTTCCAGGTCGGCCAGGTCGTCGTACGTGCCCGCGTTGCGCATCACGGGCGTGAGGTAGTCGACGACGGCGGCGGAGGAGCGGCGCTTGGCCTGCGTGCCCTCGCCGGGGTTGTTGACGATGTAGGGGTAGACGTTCGGGATATCGTCGATCAACTGGTCCGGTGCGCTCTCGCCGTCCAGACCGACGGTCTTGCCGGGGAGCCACTCCAGGCTGCCGTGGGTTCCCAGGTGGACGACGGCGTCGGTCTCGAACTGGTTGCGGAGCCAGGCGTAGAACGCGACGTAGTCGTGAGGCGGCTGCAGGTCGGAGTCGTGGTACACCTTCGACGGATCCATGCCGAAGCCGCGGGGCGGCTGGACCGTCACCAGGACGTTGCCAAGCTCGACGCCGGGGATGGCGAACGGGCGGTCGGGGGCTTTGCCCCACTCCTCGACGACGTTGTCCTGGAACCGTTCGTCGTGGTCGGCGAACCAGGACTGGTACTCGTCGGGTGAGACGGTATCCACCGACAGGTCCCTGACGTCCTCCGGGGCGACCCAGCGGTCGTCCAGCGTGAGTTGCGACGTCAGCGTCTCGACGAGGGACTGGCCGTCGTCGGGAATCGGTGCGTGATCTCCGGCGCCCGCTCCGAGGTCGTACCCCCGAGCGGCGAGTTCGTCGAGGAGATTGACGGTGCTCGCTGGCGAGTCGAGGCCGAACGCAGTACCGATGCCGTCGTCGCTCGGCGGGTAGTTGTGGAGGACCACGGCCACCTGCTTCTCGTCGTTCTCCAGGTGGCGCAGACGCGCCCAGTTGACCGCGAGGCGGGCCGCGTGGTCGACGCGGTCCTCGATGGGGAAGTGCTGTTTCGGGGCGCTCCCGATGCCGGCCGCGTCGTCGGTCCGTTCCTTCCCCGAGATGGGATGCGTGATGACGTTGCCGTCGAACTCCGGGAGTGCGACGGAGAGGGCGAGTTCGAAGCCCATGACGCCGGTGTCGCTTCCCTCGTACCGGGAGCGCGACCGCATCGTCGTCACCGTCTGTATGACGGGCACGCCCAGTTCGTCGAGGAAGACGTCCTCCGCGGCGTCCCCTTCGTCGTCGGCGCTCCGGCCGCGTTCGTCCATCGACAGCGAGAACATAAATGAGGAACAGACGGCGTCGACGACCGGGTTCCCGTCGTCGTCGATGAGCCACTCCCTGGTCACGCGTTCGGCGTTCCACTGGCCCTCGGCGTCGGTCGCGGGTTCGCAGAAAACCGGGAGCGCGTTGGCACCCTGGGCCTCGATGGCGCGGACCTGGGCGTCGACGTAGCGGGTGTTCTCGTGGGTCCAGTGCGACTCGTAGAACCAGACCGCGACCGTGGGGGCGTCTGGATCGAACGTCGCCAGGAGTTCCTCGTAGCCGACGCCGGGATAGTCGGGGTGATAGACGCCCTCGGTCGGAAGTGTCACGGGGTCGTCGAAGTCGGGGTCGGCGTCGCCGTAGCGGGCGACCAGGTAGCGGACGCAGTTCGCGACGTTGCTCGTCCCGCCGCGGTCGAGATACTCGCAGACCGTCTCGCGTTCCTCGCTCGGGACCGAGGTGTCCTCGACGGCGAAGGCGTCACCGGTGGCTTTGACGACGAGCGGGACGCCCGCCTCGCGGAGGCGCTCGACGGCCCGTTCGTACCCCGGCATGCTGTCCTCGGCGCCGTGGAGCCAGAAGATAGCTGCCGTCGCGTCCTCGAGTTCGTCGACGAACGACTCGACGGCGGGTTCGTCGTCGAGGTCGCTCTCCGAGCGGACGACCAGGTCGGCCTCGACCTCGCCCGCGGCGCGCTGGACGGCGCCCAGTTCGTTCTCCGTCGCGGTGTATAGTCCGATGGATGACATAAGCTTGTTAAACCTCTGTTTTCACTAATACAAGTATGGTTGAATTACGCGCGGGGCAAAAAGGTTCGGGGGCGCCCTCGTTCGGCGACATCGTCGGGCAGGAGGAATTCAAGGAGGCTCTGCTCGCGGTGGCGGCCAACGACGCGCTGGACGGGCTCCTCGTCCAGGGAGAGAAGGGCACCGCGAAGTCCACCGCCGTCCGCGCGGTCGCCGATCTGCTTCCCGACCAGCCCGCCGTCGCCGACTGCCCGTACGGCTGTCCGCCGAACGACCCGGACGACCAGTGCGAGGACTGTCGCGGGCGGTCCGACCTACCCGTTGAGGAGCGCCAGGTGCCGCTCGAGACGCTCCCCCTCGGCGCGACGCGGGAGCGAGTAGTCGGGACGCTCTCCGTCGCCGACGCGATGGACGGCGCGGCCGAGTTCGACCCGGGACTGCTCGCCCGGGCCAATCGCGGCATCCTCTACGTCGACGAGGTGAACCTCCTCGACGACCACCTCGTCGACGTGCTACTGGACGCGGCCGCAAGCGGTGTCAACCGCGTCGAACGCGACGGGATGAGCGTCAGCCACCCCGCCGACTTCACCCTGGTGGGCACCATGAACCCCGAGGAGGGCGACCTGCGTCCCCAGCTACGGGACCGGTTCGCCATCCAGGCGACCGTCACCTCGTGTGACGACGTGGAGGATCGGGTCGCAATTATCGAGCAGGCCATTGACGGGACGGCGAAGGACGACGGTGCCGAATCGGACGCCCCGCGACGCCGGCTGCTGGACGCGCGGGAACGGTTGGCCGACGAGAGAGTGGCGCTCCCCCGAGAGTTCGCGGAGAAGGCCGCCCGGATATGCCGGGACGCGAGCGTCGACGGCCACCGGGGAGACATCGCCATCGCCCGGACGGCGCGGACGCTCGCGGCGCTCGACGGACGCCCCCACGTGCTAGAGTCCGACGTCGAACGCGCCGCGGAGTTCGCGCTTCCCCATCGGTTCCAGTCACGTCCGTTCGAGGAGGACGCCGACCTCGACGACGTCCTCGACGATCACTTCGAAGACGACGAGAGTGCCGATGGCGAATCGGAGCGCGGCGACGGGGGAGACGGCCGTGACGAGTCGGATTCCGAGGCCCGAAACGAACCCAGTGGCGAGCGTGGGACTGACTCCGAAGACGACACCCGCAGCAGTGACTCGGAGTCGGGAGCTGGCGAGGCGGGACCCGAGGAACAGGACTCCGGTGAGAACCGCGACGGAACGTCCCGGGGTGAGGACTCAGACGGAGACGGCGACGACGGGGCCGGACGGGACGCTCCGGCGCCGCCCGGAGCGCCCGACAGCGGGCCAGACGATACGGGTTTACCATCGACCACCAGTGATGGCGAGCGGGACGACAGCGCCGACGGCGACGGCGCCTCGCCGGACGACGATCCGGTGGAGGGAACACCGCTCGTTCCCGGGCAGAACCGGGCCGGCGTCGGCGAGGCGTCGAGTCCCGATCTCTCCGTCGACGTCGACGCCGGCGCGGTGACGGAGCACGGGTCGCGTGCGAGCGGCGTGGCCGGCACGGGTGCGAGCGGCGCGCGCATCCGGACGACGTCGGCCGAGGATGGCGACGACGTCGACGCCGCGGCGTCGGTCCGGGCCGCTGCCAGGCGCGGGAGCGATGCCGTCACCCGGCGCGACCTGCGGTCGTCCGTTCGGGCGAGCGATGCCTCGGCGCTGGTGGTGTTCGCGGTCGACGCGAGCGCGTCGATGCGGTCCGCGATGCGGACCGCCAAAGGCGTCGTCCTCGAACTGCTCGAAGACACCTACCAGCACCGCGACGAGGTGGCGTTCGTCGCCTTTGCCGGCGACGACGCCGAGGTGCTGTTGCCGCCGACGGACAGCGTGACCCTCGCTGCACGCCACCTGAAGGACCTCCCGACCGCCGACCGGACGCCGCTGCCGGCGGGGTTGCGAACGACCACGGCGGTTCTCGACCGCGCGGACCCGGACATCGGCGTCGCGGTGGTCGTCACCGACGGCCGCGCGAACGTGGGGAAGCGGCCGACGGCGGCCACCCATAGCGCGGCCGAGGAACTTCGCCAGGTCAGCGACGAGGTACTCGTCGTCGACGCGGGCGAGGACGGGCGCGCCGGTCTGGTCGACGTGATCCTGGATGCGACGGACGGATCGGTGGTCCCGCTCTCGGAACTCCGTGCGAGTGGTATCGACAGCGTCGCTTCCACGGCCCGCAGTGACGACTGACCTGTGCGCCGTTCCCGCTGGTCGAGGAGCGATCGAGGCGGACGCGAAAGTTTTACAATCAAGTTTGTTCTAATACAAATGTGATTTAAATGCCCGGAGACACCGACACCGTTCGCCGACGGATCGACCGCGCGAGGACGACGCTGACGCCGGCGCAGATGGCCGTCGGCCTCGGACTGATCGCTGCGCTCGGGTTCACGCTCCTGTTCGTCCAGGACCCGCTGGTCCACGACGGACTCCACAACATTCGGCACGGCGCCGGCGTGACGTGTCACTGATGGCGCCAGAGGGGTTCCACCGATGACGACCGGCTACCTCGAACGCGGCGCGCTCGCGGGCGTGGTGGGGGGGCTGGCCTACGGCCTGTTCGTCGCGCTGGTCGCCAACCCGTTCGTCGCCGGACTGGAGACGTTCGAGTCCGGGCACGGCCACGCCGGGGAACCGGCCGTCTCGTCGCTGACGACCAGCCTCGTCAGTATCGGGGGCGGCGTCCTCTGGGGGCTGCTGTTCGGCATCGTCGCGTTCGGAATCGCCTACTACTTCCTGGAACCCGTCCTTCCCGGCGACCCGGTGACGAGGCGTCTGGTCCTCGCTGGCGCCGGGTTCCTCACCGTCTCGGGGGCGCCGTGGCTCGTGCTGCCGCCACAGCCACCGGGCGTCGAGCAGTCGCTCGCGAGCGGGGCCCGGACGGCCTGGTACGGCGGAATGATGGTCGCCGGCGCCGGGGTCTCGGTGGTCGCGGGAATCCTTTACACGAAACTCGCCGAGCGCCGTCCAGCCGTCCGGACCGCGGCTTCGCTGGCACCGCTCTGCCTGCTCGCCCTCCCGGTCGTCCTCGCTCCCGCCAACGCCGTCCACGGAGGCGTCCCCGCCGGCCTCGTCGCTGCTTTCCGGTGGACGGTCGTCTTCGGGCAGGTCGTTCTGTGGGCGACGCTCGCAGGGGTCCACGCGTGGCTCGCCGATTCTACGGTTCAGTCTACCGAAGCGGCCGATTTCGCTGTCCTGAACGATTGAACGACTTTGCCGGTTCGCGGTGCCCCACGAAAAATTTCTCACACCCGTCCAGCAGAACGCCGACGAGGTGCTGTCATCGACTAGCCGGCAGTCGGTTGTCACCGTCGCGCCCGCAGCCCCGGGAAATGCGGGCCTCGCTCGGGCGTGAGTTCAGTCCTCGACCGGGAACGTCTCGTGGAGGACGTGGTGAGCTTCGCCGAGGCCCGCCAGGACGTCCTCGCCCTGGGTTCGGAGCCGGCGAACCGCGCGTTCCGCGTCCCGAACTGCGACGAGGCGCCCGCGCAGGTAGTCGTACTCATGGCCGTCGGCGTCCGCGGTGGCGACCTGCTCCTCCAAATCGACCAGCGCGGCGTCGAAGTGACGTTCGATTTCAGCGAGCGACCCCGCGTTCGCGAGGGCCTCGATAGGCCCCGACAGTTCTCCCTCGAGCTCGGCTTCCGCGTGCTCGCGGACGCTCTGGTCTTCCGTTCCGAGGACATTCATCAGGCCGAGCCTGAGCGCTTCGAGTTCGTGGCAAGTCATGGTTGGTGAGTGTGCGTTTGACTACAGCGTCTGATCGACGAGATCTCCGACGATGCGGTCCCGGTCGAGGTGGGACGAGACGATACGGTCGGCGTCCTCCGAATCGAGGCCGCCGTACCAGACGCCGTCGGGGTAGACGGCGACCATCGGGCCGTCGCCGCACCGGCCCAGGCACGAGGTGCGCGTGATGCGTGCGTCGCACGCATCGGAGTCGCGGGCGGCTTGCCGGAGCCGTTCGAGGACGGCAGGCGCGCCGTCGGCCGCACAGGTCTGGTTCGTGCAGACGGCGACGTGCTTCTCCGGGGCGTCGTGGACGTGCGGGTCGTCGTCGACGTCCTCGCGGTCCGCGTGGCTCGCCTGGTGAGTCAAGGCGCGCAACATCGCCCGCGCGCCGCCGGTGTCCTCCTCGTACCCGTCGAGTTCGACCTTGTACTTGCACGTGTCACACGACATGTCGACGCTCTCGGTCCGGGCCTCTTGCCAGCGGTCGCCCAGCACGTCGAGCAACCGGTCGTCGGTGCCCAGCGGGTCGCCAGGCGCGGCCGCGACGTAGGGGTACTCGTCGTCAAACTCCCGGGTGCGCTCCCGGATGCGCTCGGTCAGCACGCCGTCGCCGAGCATGTAGGGGAGCACGACGACGGCGTCGGGCCGGTGTTTCGCGACGTCGTGCAGCGTCGTCGGGAGGTCCGGTTCCGTCACGCCGATGAAGCTCGGGTCGACGCGCGAGAACGCTCGGCCCTCGTACAGCAGGCGGGCGAGTTTGTGAACGTCGGCGTTGGCGTCGGGGTCGCTCGACCCGCGCCCGCAGAAAACCACGGCGACGTCGTCGGTTTCGCGGTCGACGTCCATCTCCGCCTCCACCGCGGCGGCACGGTCGTCCAGCAGGTCGACGATGGCCGGATGGATACCCAGGTGGGCACCGTTCCGGATGGTGAGGTCCGGATGGCGGCTCCGAGCTTGCGTCACGGCCAGCGGCACGTCGTTCTTGACGTGACTCGCGGCGAACAGCGAGAGGTGGACGACCGTCAATCGCGAGACCGTCGGTGCGAGGCCGGCGATGGCCTCGTCGATCGCCGGCGAGGCCAGTTCCAGATAGGCGGCGTCGACCGGAAGTCGGAGTCGCGATTCGAGCGCGGCAGCGAGTTCCCTGACCTGTTCGTTGGACTGCTCGCGGCGGGAGCCGTGGCCGACGAGCAGCACCGCCTCGTCGTCGAGCGTCTCGGGGGCAGCGGTCGCTTCGCTCATCGCTCTATCCGGTCCAGGCTCTTCCGGAGCTTTCGCCGGCGAGGCGGGGCGAACAGCCCGGACTCGTCCGTGCCTTCGTACACCCACTCGCCGAGGGCCGGGACGCTGTCGTCGTCGACGCCGAACCAGTAGCCCGACGAGGCGTCGGCGAGGTCGTCGTGGGGCGCGTCGACCGGGATGCGGTCGAGGACCGACTGGACGGCCCGGAGGAGTCGCTCGTCCTCGTGAACGAACGAGACGCCGACAGAGCCCTGCTCTGTCGAGCCTCGGCTCGCTTCGCTCGCCGAGATGCCGACGGCCTCGTCGTCCGACCTGAAGCAGACCGTGCCACAGCCCTCCAGCAGCCCCCGGAGGAGCTGTCGGTCGTGGTCGGCGAAGACGTCGAACCGGTAGCCCCCCGGCTGTCCCTCGAAGGGAAGGCCGAGCGCGGCGCCGGCCCGGTCAGCCAGGTCGCCGAGCACCTGGACGACGTACTCGTCTTCTTTGCGGGTGATGGCCGTGTCGTGGGCGTACTCCCGTTCGAGGATCCGGCGGTCTATCTGGTCTGCGCCGGCGATGGCGGCCAGCCGGCGGGCTGCGGTCTCGTCGTTCGTTCGGACGGTCACGCAGCCGTCTTCGCACTCGCCGTCCGCGGCGACGCGGCCCCAGAAGTAGGCGGTCTCCGGGTGGGCTGCGAGCAGGTCCTTCGGGGTGCCGGACTGGATGCTCATCGCACTCCCTCCGTGACCGATATCGCGTCCAGCGGACACGCCGCGGCCGCCTGCTTCGCCTGGTCGAGGTTCCCGTCGTCGAACCGCGCGGTGACGAACTCACCGTCAGATTCGACGGATGCGGCCGTCTCCGGGTCGACGCCGGCGAGGCCGTCCTCGTCCTCGACGAACCGCGGGTCGCGGACGAGACAGGCGAAGACGCCGTCGCAGGCCTCGCGGTCGACGGTGACGCTGTATGTCGCTGTTTCGGTGTCAGTCATGGCTCAGTAGTCGTACTTGGTTTCGTAGCCGCGCGGGGTCACCATCCGGTCGTCCCAGACGTAGGTGTCCTCGTTGCCGACGAGGATGGTGGTGGTCATGTCGACGAGATCCGTCTCGCCGAGGTCGGGCAGCTCTCCCAGTTCGACGATTTCGACCCGCTCGTCGTCCCGGCCGGCGCCGTGGACGATACCGACGGGCGTGTCCTGGTCGCGGTGCTCCAACAGGATGTCACAGCACGTCTGGTAATTCTCGCGGCGCTTGCGGCTCCACGGGTTGTAGATCGCGATGGTGAATCCCTCGCCGGCGACGGCCTCCAGACGGGACTCGATCTCCGCCATCGGCGTCAGGTGGTCCGACAGCGAGATGGAGACGGTGTCGTTGACCAGCGGCGCGCCGAGGCGGGCGCCACAGGACTGGGCCGCGGGGACGCCCGGAACGACCTCGAAGTCGACCATCGACGCCGTGCCGCCCTTCGACTCGATTATCTCCAGGGCGAGCCCGGCGAGCGCGTACACGTTGGGGTCGCCGCTACCGACGATGGCGACGTCGTTGCCCGCGAGCGCGCGGTCGATGGCCTCCTCCGTCCGCGAAACCTCGCCGCACATCGGCGTGTCGTACAGTTCGTCGGCGGCTTCGGTTATCTCGTCGGGGATCAGGTCGATGTACGTGGTGTAGCCGACGACGTGTTCGGCCTCCATCAGTGCCGCTCGCGCGCGCTGGGTCATCCCCTCTGGCTGACCGGGCCCGAGACCCACGGCGAGGAGCCGGCCCGGCTCGGCGTCGAAGTCGTCGACGGTGGACCCGACTTTCTCCTCGTCGTCGGAGTCCGATGCGGACGAGGAGGTCCCGCAGCCCGACGACGAAGCGCCGTCGTCGCTCGTCGACGCGCCGCACTTCGACCCCCCGTCGTCGTTCGTTTCGCTGCTCGATGCGCCACAGCCGGATTCGGTGTCGCTGTCGGTGCTCATGGTTCAGAAGTCCTCCACGTCACGCCCGCCGCGCGGGGTGACGAGGTACCGCTCGTAGTCGTTCTCCCAGGTCTCCGTCTCGGCGTTGCCGACGACCAGCGAGGTACCCATGCCGCCGACCTCGTCGTCGTGGTCGCCTGCCTTGCCGAGCGTCGTGATGGTGTGGGTCTCGTCGTCGAGGTTGCGCCCGGCCGCGCCGCGGCCGGCGTCGTTGACGATGGCCACGGGGACGTCGTCGTGGCGCTCCTCGCGAATCACGTCGACCGCCCGCTCGTAGTTGCGCCAGCAGTTGTACAGCACGACGACGAACCCCGAGATAGCGGCCGCTCGCAGCTTCTCCTCGATCTCGTCCCAGCCGCGCCACTTGTCCGAGAGGGATATCGTGCAGAAGTCGTTCGACAGCGGCGCGCCGAGGTTCGCCGCGCCGCCCAGCGCCGCCGTCACGCCCGGGACGATTTCGATGGGGACGTCCGTCGCATCGTCGGCGTCGGCCATCGTGAACACCAGGTCGCTCTTGCCGTAGACGTTCGGGTCGCCGCCGGAGACGTGGGCGACGTCCTGGCCCTCGCGGACCCGTTCGAAGGCGTCGCGGGCCAGTTCGACCTGGCGCCCCATCGACGACCGGATGAGCAACTGGCGGGAGCCGTCGGCTCGTTCGAGGACGGACCCCTCCTCGCCCGCGGCCATCAGGTCGTTCCCACCGGCGATCGCACCGCTGCCGCCGTCCGTCGCGGCCTCGACGGTCGCGCTCTCGGGCGGAAGCGTCCCGTCCTTCCGGAGAAACTCCTGGTAGAGGTTCGAGGCGACGACGACGTCCGCGGACTGGACGACGTCCTTGGCTCGCTGGGTCATCGCGTGGGGGAGACCGGGGCCGATGCCGACGACGTAGAGGGTGCCGAGTTCTCGGTCCGCCGCTGAGTGGTCACTTTCGGCGGCCATGCTACCGCCCCACCGCCACGGTCACGGCGTCGTCGTGGCGCGTCTTCTCCGCGAGCAGTTCGTGCTCCGACCCGCCGGCGATGGCCGAGGCTTCGGCGATTCCCGGCCAGCCGATGAGTTCCTTGGAGCGCGACGGCGTGGGGCCCTCGAACTCCTCCAGATCCTCTTTCTCGAAGGCGACGACGCCCAGTCCCCACTCCTCGGCGGCGGCGAGCATTCCCTCTTCGTCGTCTTTCCGGGTGCCCGTCGCGACGAACTCCACGTCGCCGCGGTCGTAGTCGGTCTGGTTCAGGGCCGCCTTCCAGGCGTCGTGAAACTGCTCGACCGTGGCGCCGGAGACGCTGCCCGACCCGAGGACGACGCCGTCGTCCTCGTTCCGCTTGAGCACGGTGACGTCGTCGCCGACCATGACCGCTTTCGGCCCGTCAAGGCGTTCGACGGGGCCGAGTTCGTCGTCCAGCACGGCCAGATTCGTCGCCACCGTCGAGTCGCCGTTGACGACGTGGGCGTCGAGCGCCTTCGCCTGTTTCTCGACGCCCTGCTTGTCCGTCGCCTCGCTGGCGGTGGTCATCGCCGGGACGGCGCCCATCGACGCCAGGTCGTCGGCGACCTGGTTCGCGCCGTGGTGCCCGCCGGTGATAGGAATCGCCCACGTGAGTTCCTCGTCGACGACGACGATGGCGGGGTCGTCCCACTTGTCGTCGAGCAACGGCGCGGTCTTCCGCATCGCGATACCGCTGGCCATCAGCCCGACGAAGCAGTCGTACTCGCCCCAGTGCTCGGCGAAGACGTCGCCGTGGTACTCGACGATGTCGATGGTCTCGTACCGGTCGCCGATGCCGTCGACTATCTCCTCGGCCGTCTCCAGCTTCCGCTCGAAGGCGACGATGGCTATCTCCTCGGCCACCTCTCCGTCTGAGTCCGGTGTGGAACAGTGGCCGCTCGATTCGTCCGAGTCAGCGTCCGAGGTGTCTGTGTCGTTGGTGTCAGTACTCATTGAAAATCACCTGCCGGTGAAACGGCCGCACGCGGTGGCCGGCCGACCAGCCGCGAGGGCGGGAATGAAAGGGGCCGGGCGGTCGACCCGTCCCCGACGAAGCAAGCACGCGAACGGAGTGAGCGCGCGCAGCGAGTCGCGGACGGTCGAGCGCCCGGGGGCTTTCAGGATGTTCTGGATAGCGGTTCCAGATCATCTCAGTCGTCAGCCTCCGTCTGCTCCACGTCCTCGCCATCAGATCCCCGATTCGCCCAGCCGTCGTAGAGGTACGAGCGCTCGTACCCCGCCCCACTCACTGCCTCGCCGATGATGACGAGCGCCGAGGCGCGATAGCCGACCGCCTCCACTTTGTCGGCGATGGACCCCACAGTGCCCTCGATGACGTCCTCGTCGGGCCAGGAGGCGTGGTACACCACCGCCACTGGTTTGTCGGGGTCGTGCCCGTCGTCGAGCAGGCGGTCCATCGTGTCGCGGACGGCGTGGGTACCGAGGTAGATACAGGTCGTCACGTCGCCCATCTCGACGAACTCGGAGATTTGATCCTCTTCTTCGGAGAGCGTCTTGCCCTGTGGGCGCGTGAACGCGACGTGGTTGGCGACTTCGTTCAGGGTGAGTTGCGTCCGGAGCGTTGCGCTGGCCGCGAACGCCGACGTGACGCCGGGGACGAAGTAGGTCGGAACGCCCTCGCGCTCCAGCGCGTCCATCTGCTCCAGGGCGGCGCCGTAGATGGCGGGGTCGCCGCTGTGGAGGCGGACGACGGTTCGCCCGTCCTCGTAGGCGTCGCGCATCAGCGGGATCAGCTCTTCGAGGTCCTTGCCGATGCTCGACACCTGTTCGGCGTCGGCACAGAACTCCTCCAGCAGTTCGCTGTTGACCAGCGACCCCGCGTGGACCACGAGGTCGGCCGCCTCCACGAGATCGCGGCCTTTCACGGTCAGCAGCCCGGGGTCGCCCGGGCCGGCACCGATGAAGGGGATTCCCTCCTGTTCCTCGCCTGCGGTTCTCTCGTGGGCACGCGGGTCGCGTTCGACGGATTCGGCGTCCATCGCGTCCTGTGGGTCCGTCATCGGTTCCCCTCCGGCGGTTCGTCGCCACAGGCCTCGCTCTCCGCCTGTTCGAGGGTGGCCTCGCCCATCGGCCTGCCGCCGTCCGTCGGCGTGCCACCGTCCGTCACAGTCGGGGAGTCGGTCGTCTCGAACGCGGCGGTAGCCAGGTCGGCCGTCGGGTCGTCGCGATCGGCGTAGGCCAGCGTGTAGTAATCGCGCTCGTCGACGTCGGCGGGGTCGTCGGTGACCAGCGTCTCGCCCTGTTCCATGAACAGGCGCCGACCGTACACCACGTCGTAGCCCGCGTCGACCAATCCCTCGTGGGTCGTTGGCGCGTCCGTGACTTTGAACAGGACCATCCGGTCCGGTCCAGTCGGCGAGTGGCCGCCGGCAGCCTCCCGGAGGGCGAGGCCTGACCCCGCGGGAATCTCGACGCCGAGCGCCGTCGCGAACGCCGTCACGGCGCTGACGCCCGGGACGACTTCGAGGTCGACGTCGTCGTGGAACGCCGCCATCGTCCGCCGGAGGTGTCCGAAGGTCGAGTAGACGTTCGGGTCCCCCAGCGTCACGAACGCGACGTCGTCCTCGCGCGCCGTCGGCGCGATCGCGGCGGCCGCCTCCGTCCAGGCGCTGCGCAGTTTCTCCTCGTCGCGCGTCATCGGGAAGTCGAGGTCCCCGATGCGGTCCTCGGGGACGTGGTCCGTCGCCACCGACCGGGAGAGTCGGCCCGGCGAGTACACCACGTCGGCGCGTTCGAGGACTCGCTTCCCGCGGACGGTCACCAGATCCGACTGGCCGGGGCCCAGCCCGACGCCGTAGAGCGTCATCGGGACCCCTCCGTGCCGGAACGGGTCTGTTTGTCGGTGGCCGGGGTGCGGCCCCCGTCCGCGGCGACCCGGTCGTCGCCGTCGGAGACGTCGGCGCTACCGACGAGCATGTAGACGGGGTTCTCCGAGTCGAAGCTCGTCGCCCCGGCCAGTTCGTACCCGTGGCTCACCTGGAACTGGACGACCTCGTCGAGCACGTCGCGCTCGCGGAAGGCCTGCGTCGCCGCGCCGGCGACTTCCAGGCGCGAGACGTTCATCACGACTCTGTCGATGCCGGCCGCGACGGCGCGGTCGAGGACGGCCTCGTAGTTCCGGCTGCCGCCCAGGAACAGCGCCGTCGCGTCGTCCGGTATTCCCTCCGGGGCTTCGGCCGCCCTGAGGTCGACCGGCGCGTCGGTGTCGTTCGCGTCGAGGTTCTTACGGGTCACGTCGAGGCGGTCGGGCTTGCGCTCGAGCGCGGTGACCCGGCCCGCCCGGCGGGCCGCTTCGATGGTGACGGCGCCGGTACACGACCCGACCTCGACGAAGTGGTCGGCGTCGGACAGCGCGAGTTTACTCATGAGGACGGCCCGAACCTCCGGTTTGGTCGGTCCGGCCTTCGCGTCGTGGGGGAGCGCAACGCGGGACATCGACTAGTGCAACTTTCGTGACTCGTAAAACAATTATGGTTGTTCTAATCAAAGCTGTATTGTGTAAAGGCGTCGGAGGACGCCGATCGGGGCAAGCGAGCGCGAACTAACGCAAAGGTATTTGCACGTCGACGCCGGACAGGTAGTCGATGGCGAAGGACGCCACGTCCGGGACGAGCGCGTCGGTCCTCCGGAACAAGCGCAACGCGACGCAGTACCAGATCCTCGTCCAGATAGCGGACCGCCAGCCGGCGGTCAGCCAGCAGGAGATCGCCGACGTGATCGGCATCACGTCGCAGGCGGTCAGCAACTACCTTCAGGACCTCGTCGAGCGCGAGTACGTCCGCAAACTCGGCCGCGGCCGGTACGAGGTCACCAAGGAGGGCGTCGACTGGCTCATCTCGCACACGAACGAACTCAGGGAGTTCGTCGACCACGTCTCCGACGACGTCGTGGGCCAGGTCGACATCGACGCGGCGATCGCGACCGGCGAGATACGCGAGGGAGAACGCGTCTCGCTGTCGATGCGCGACGGGATCCTCCACGCGACGCCGGGCGCGGCGGGAACTGCAACCGGAGTTGCAGCCACCGACGCCGAGTCGGGCGAGGACGTCGGCGTGACGGACTTCGACGGCGTCGTCGATTACGAGTACGGATCGGTGACCATCGTCTCCGTCCCGCGGATCGAGGACGGGGGGAGCGAGATGGTGGACGGCGACGCGATCGTCGAGTTCGCCGACGACCACGACCTCGTTGCCGTCGCCGGGAACGAGGCCATCGTCGCGGCGCGGCGGGCCGGCCTGTCTATCGACATTCGCTTCGCCAGCGCCGATGCCGTCCGAGAGGCGGCGACGAAGGGACTCGACGTGCTACTGGTCGCGACTGCCGACCGGCTGTCGTCGCACACCGACAGCCTCCGCGACCAGAACGTCAGCTACGAGGTCCGCGACGTCCCGGACGACGGCGAGTGACTGGGACCGTTCGACCCGAGGTTCCGGATCCGCTCGTCCCTGCCGACACTGGCCGAACCGACGGACGACTTTTGTCTCCAGACCCCGTCTGTCCACACGCACCGGTCGAGGCCAGTGCGGGAGCCAAACCAATGAGCTACGAAATCGAACTCGACGACGAACTGGGAGAGCGAATCGAACGACACCTCGAGGACGACGAGACGCCAGAAGAATTCATCAGCGAGCTCCTGTCCGTCTACGAGACGGAGGGGAGCTTTCTCCAGGAAGGGTACTCCGAATAAGTCTGTTCGGAGCCGATCTGGAGGCCACCGACGACGTGAACGGAGAATTTTCCGAATTCGGCTGTGTGCGAGCTGATTTCCGGCTCCACGACGCGCAGGTCGTGAGCCTCGAGAACCGGCAGACGTGTTGCCTGACCGACGAAAGTATGCGTCGGGCGTCCGAACCCGGACGTACGATGAAACGATCACAGACGGCACGGACCGGACCGGAGTCTACGACGCGTCAGCGCCACAGTACCGAGACGAGCGGCGTGTCTTCGACGGCTATAGCTTACGCCCGCAGCGCGTTGCACTCGGGTGCTCTCGCGGGACTACTGGGAATCATCACTGCGGTTCGGGCCAGGCGGACGCTTCTGGCCGGCTCCACCGACGACGCGACGCGCCAGAGCATGCTGGCCGTGTTCTGGCTCGGCGTCGCGATGACCCAGTGGGGGATCAACAGGTCGGCTCGCCAGGAGTCGCGTGCGGAGGCTATCGATGTGACCGACCTCGAAGCGCCGGACGCGGACTGATAGGTCACCGGCGGTCGTGAATCCGACGAGTCGGTTCCCTGACTAGCTCCCTCACACCAGGGGTGTCTGGCGAACGGCGCCAGCAACAATTAAGTGGAGGTTGACTGAATAGTCAGTCAGTTATGGACCACAGCGATCGGATCGCGGACCTGGTCGAATCGCTCACTCGCGCGGAGAAGCTCGCTCTCGTCCACGGAGCGCCCGACCCGGACGGAACGGCGACGGGCTATCTGCCCGGCGTTGACCGAGTCGGCGTGCCCGAACTGAAGCTAGCTGACGGCCCACTCGGCGTCAGAACCCCCGGACAGGCCGCGACGGCGTTCCCGGCGTCCATCGCGCTGGCGGCGACGTTCGACGACGAGCTCGCGCGACGGCAGGGCGCGGCCATCGGGCGCGAGGCGAACGCGCGCGGGCAGGACGTCCTCCTGGGCCCGGGGCTCAACCTGATACGGGTCCCCCACTGCGGTCGCAACTTCGAGTACTTCTCGGAGGACCCCGTGCTCACCGGCGCCTTCGCCAGCGCTGTCGTCGAGGGCCTCCAGTCCGAGGACGTCGTCGCGACGCCGAAACACTTCGTCGCGAACAACCAGGAGACCAAACGCACCAGGGTCAGCGCCGACGTCTCCGAGAGAGCCCTGCGGGAGTGCTACTTGCCCGGCTTCCGCGCCGCCGTCGACGCCGGCGCCGGCGCGATGATGACCGCCTACAACCGCGTGAACGGGACGCACGTGAGCGACCATCACCGACTCCTGACGGAGATTCTGAAAGACGAGTGGGGGTTCGAGGGGTTCGTCATGTCCGACTGGTTCGGCACGGAGACCACCGTCGGCGCCGCCAACGCCGGCCTCGATCTGGAGATGCCCGGTATCACCAGCGAGGAGATGATGGAATCGTTCGACATGCCGGACCTGGAACTCTCCGACATCGACTTCGGGAACGCCGACGCGCTCCCGACGCCGGAGACCGCCGGCACGCGCATGTTCGCCGAACCGCTCGACGAGGCCATCGACGCCGGAGAGGTTCCCGAGGCACGCCTCGACGACATGGTCGCCCGCATCCTCGGCCAGATGGAGCGGTTCGGCGTCCTCGACGACGAGCGGAACGAAGGGGAGATCGACACCCCTGAACACCGCAAAATCGCCGAGGCGGTCGCGACCCGTGGCACCGTCCTGCTCGAAAACGACGGCGTCCTCCCGCTCGACGACCACGCGGATGTGGCAGTGGTCGGACCGGCCGCGAACGTCGCCATGCTCGGCGGCGGTGGGTCCTCGGAGATGACGGCGTTCGACGAGACTCCGACCGTCGACGGGATCCGGGAACGATCCCGCGGGACGGTCACCTACGCCCAGGGCGTCCCCGGGATCGAGATTCCGTCGTTCTTCGACGACATCTTCGGCGACGACGAGGAGGACGGGGACGGCGAGCCGGGAGACGTCGCCATCGACGACGCGGTCGAGACGGCCCGAACGGCAGACGTCGCGGTCGTCGTCGTCCAGGACGCCACGACGGAGGCCGAGGACCGCGACGACCTCCGCCTGCCCGGCGACCAGGACGACCTCGTCGAGGCGGTCGCCGCCGCGAACGACCGGACCGTCGTCGTCGTCCAGTCCAGCGGTCCCGTCGAACTTCCCTGGCGCGACGACGTCGCCGCCGTCGTCGAGTCGTGGTACCCCGGCCAGGCCGACGGCGACGCCGTCGCGTCGGTACTCTACGGCGACGCCGACGCCGGTGGCCGCCTCCCAGTCACCTTCGCGCCCGAGTCGGCGTACCCGGCGACGGAGCCCCACCAGTACCCCGGCGTCGACGACGATGTCCACTACGACGAGGGCGTCTTCGTCGGCTACCGCCACTTCGACGATACGGACGCCGAGCCGACCTACCCCTTCGGTCACGGCCTCTCCTACGCCGAGTTCGACTACCGTGACGTCGAGATGGTCGACGACGAGACGGTCCGCGTCACCGTCGAGAACACCAGTGCGCGAGACGGTCGCGAAGTCGTCCAGGCGTACGTCCGCCCGCCGCGCGTCGCCGACGTCGACCGACCCCTCCGGGAGTTCGCCGGCCACACCGCCGTCGAGATCCCCGCCGGCGAATCGGTCACGGTCGACGTCACGCTCGACGACCTGGCCTTCCGTCGCTACGACGAATCGGACGGCTGGACGGTCGACCCCGGTGCCTACGGCGTCGAAGTCGGCCGGTCCTCCCGGGACGTCCGCGTCGAGACCGGCGTTTCGCGGTAGCGACGTCGGAGGAGAGCCACTGTCTCGTTTTCGGTGTGGCTGGTAGCGGAGCGCTGCGGGACTGAGCGAACGGCCCGCGTTCGCCAAGGTCGAAAGTCACGCTTGCGCGTCTTTCGGGATTTGAACCACGCCCACTTCGGTCGCTCCGCTCCCTCGTGGTCTACTTCAAATCCTCAGCGCTCGTAATTTTGTGAGGAACGGACGTGACGAACAAAGAGCGTCCGCTGAGGGATTTGAACCACGTCGAGACTTCGCTATCGCTCGTCTCGCCTACCTCAAATCCCTCAGACCCTCCGCTATTTCGCTCACGTTCGTTCGCGAAAAGCTACGAGCGCTGAGGGATTTGAACCCCCGACAACATGGTCCGAAGCCATGCACTCTGTCCAGGCTGAGCTAAGCGCCCTGTACCAACTGCTATACTGCGGTTCCGGTTTAAACTCCCCGGTTCGGAGTGGGGGTGTCACGTGTTAGGTCACGACGAAAAGGATATAGGAGCCGACTGACACCACTTCACCAGTGCGGGAAATCGACTCGAACGGACTGTGGGGGGACCACCTGTGAGCTACACACTCGGTGGTCGACTGGACGGAGCATCGATCCGTCCCGGGACGAACGTGCTCGTCACCGGGCCGCCGTTGACCGGCAAGCGCCGGCTGGGACGCGAGATACTCCGCCACGGCATGGCAGCCGGTGAGGGGGCGATCGTCATCTCGACGCACGACTCGGCCGAGCGGGTCGAGGAGGTGTTCGCGACCGCCAGCGGCGCCGACGACGACCTGCTGGGTATCGTCGATTGCGTCACCAGACACGTGGGCAGGTCACCGACTGACACCGACCGAGTCCGCTACGCGTCCTCGCCGACGGACATGACCGGCATCGGGATCAAGTTCGCCGAGTCCATCGAGTACTTCCAGTGCGAACACGGGGTCGAACACAACCGCGTCCTGTTGAACTCCGTCACGACGCTGCTCCAGTACACCTCGCTCCAGACCGTCTTCCGGTTCCTCCACGCGCTCACGACGCGCATCGAGGAAGTCGACGCCATCGGCGTCGCCATCGTCGAATCGACGGTCCACGACGAGGAGGCGATGGGCACCATCCGCGAGCTGTTCGACGGCGTCGTCGAGACCGACCTCGACGGGTCGCTGTCGGTCGACCTCCCATCGACCGACGGCGACGACAGAATCCGCGGGTCCTAATCCCCGATAGACTCACTTCGTTCGTCTATCGAGCCCAGTCTCACTCTGTTCGACTGGACGCCGGGAGACTCGCTTCGCTCCTCTCCCGAGCCCTGCGTTCGCTACGCTCGCGCATGCTGCCAGCACGCTTTTTTGCGCGCTCCCCCTCTATTCGGGTATGCCTGTCGAATCCGACGAAGACCTTCGGGAGATACTCGACCACGACACCATCGCCGTCGTCGGCTGTTCGACGACGCCGGGCAAGGCTGCTCACGACGTTCCGTCCTACCTCCAGAACCAGGGCTACCAGATCGTTCCCGTCAACCCGTTCGCGGACGAGATTCTGGACGAGCGAGCCTACGACTCCCTGACGGACGTGCCGGACGAAATCGACGTCGTGGACGTGTTCCGCCCGAGCGAAGAGGTCGGGGGCATCGTCGACGCGACGCTGGAACGCGACGACGTGACGGCCGTCTGGCTGCAGCTAGGCATCGAGGACGACGAGGCCGCCAAACGAGCCGAGGACGCCGGGCTCGACGTCGTTCAGGACCGGTGCATGAAGGTCGAACACGAGCGGCTGGGCTAGTCCTCGGCCGTCGCTGTACTTTCCGAGTCCGCCGGCGCGTCCTCGGCCACTGACCCCTCCGCTGGGGACTCCCCGGGGTTCGCGTCGACGTCGGCAGCGATGGCGTCCGCGTCGACGTCCAGTTCCCCGGCGACGGCGTCGAGAATCGCCCGCTGTTCGGCCAGTTCGGTTTCGAGCGTCTCGACGCGTTCACCCGTCTCGTCGACGGTCGAACGGACGTCCTGTACCTGTTCCCGCAGTTCGTTGAGCCGTTTGTACGTCTTCTCGGCCACGTCGGCCAGTTTCTGCACTTTCTTGGCCGTACTTCCCAGTCCCATACGGGGCCGTTCGACGCGGGGCCTTGTGGCCGTTTCGACTTCCAGTTAGTTGTCAGGTACCCAGGGAGAGACCAGAACTGGCCCATCCGGACTGCTGTGAGAGAATTTCGACGGTGATTCGGGCTCAGATGCGGCCGTACACGTCAGCGAGGCGGTCGACCGAGTGTTCGACGCTCACGCTCTCTCGGTGGTCGAGACAGGTCTCCCGCAGGTCGTCGTACTCGGACAGCGCGCGCTCGATGTCGCTGCGGAACGCGTCGATGTCCCCCTCGGGGTACGTGAACCCGGTCTTCCCGTCGACGATGGTGTCGCTCAGCGCGCCGCTGTCGACGCCGACGACGGGCGTCCCGCAGGCGTTGGCCTCCATCGCCACGAGGCCCTCCGTCTCGACTGGGCTGGAGAAAGCGAACACGTCGAGCGCGCTGTAGAACTCGGGGAGTTCCTCCCGGTCGAGGAAGCCGAGGAACCGGGCGTCGACGCCGACGTCGGCGGCCTTGCGTTCGAGATCCGCGCGCGCCGGCCCGTCACCGCCGAACACAAGGGTCACGTCGAGGCCGTCGGCGGCGTCGATAACGTCGTCGAGACACTTCTCGTAGCCGTGGCGGCCGGTGTAGCCGACGAGCGGGCCCTCGGGCAGGTCGTAGCGCTCGCGGAACGAGTCGGTCTCGACCGGGTGGAAGAACTCGACGTCGACGCCGTTTGCGACCACTTCGACGGGCGTCGCGACGCCGACGTTCTCGCGGACGTGCTCGGCGGTGCGCTCGCTGGGAGCGACGATGAGGTCGGCCCGGTCGAGGAACCAGCGCTCGTACCGCGAGGCCGAGCAGCGGACGGCCTTCTGGACGGCGCCGTTGAACGAGATGTACGAGGCGTACTCGCTGATCGGCGTGTGGTAGGAGGCGACGAGCGGGACGTCGAGGCGACGCGAGAGGCGATAGCCTCCCACCCCGAGGCTGAAGGGCGTGTGCGCGTGGACGACGTCCGCCTGACTGACCGCCTCGGGAATCTGCGGCACGCCGACCCTGAACCCGTCGTAGAAGGGGAACGGGAGACTGGACACCGGGTGTTCGCCCGCGGTCGCCTCGTGGTCGCTCCGCGGGTAGACGACGTCCATCTGACTGCCGCGGCCGGCCCATCGTTCGCGCCACGTCTTGACCGTGTAGGTGACGCCGTTCACGGTGGGGAGATAGGTGTCCGTGAACGCGGCGACGCGCGGGAGTTCCATCGGAGAGGGCTTTACCGACCAGTGGCTAAATGGTTGTTCTTTCCATCCAGATGGTGGGGGCTTACGTGGAACTGACCAGGTTCGGCGCGAGCGGTGCGATACTGATACTCTGCTAGTCGCGCCGATCCGGGACGGCGGAACGTCGAGCATGGCTCGCGTATCCGGACGCTCCCCTTCAGATCAAGTCTGCGTACAGCGATTCGAGCCGGGTTCCGACGCGGTCGAGGCCGTGCTCGGCGGCCGTCTCGCGGGCATTCTCACCGAGTCGCTCACGCAGGTCGGGGTTCTCGGCGAGTCGATCGAGCGCGTCGGCGAACTCTTCCTCCGACGAGCAGATCAGGCAGTCGTGGCCGTCCTCGTAGAACTCGCGGAAGACGGGGATGTCAGAGAGGACGACGGCCTTCCCGCAGGCCATCGCCTCCAGGACGACGATGCCCTGGTTCTCCACCTTCGCGGGGAACATGAACACGTCGCCCGCGCCGTAGGCGCCGCGGATGTCGTCGACCCAGCCGGTGAACGTGACGTTCTCGGGCGGGTTGTTCGTCCACTTGCGGACCGTCGCCGAGGCGCTCGGGCCGCTCTCGTAGGTGCCGTACCAGGTGAAGTCGTAGTCAGTCTGCCGGGCGACCCGACAGAACGTCGAGAGCCCCTTGCGTTCGAAGACGTTGCCGACGGCGAACACGCCCATCCCGTCGACGTCGTAGCGCTCGCGGTACTCCTCGCGGAACCCCTCGAACCCGTCGAGCCGCCCCAGGTCGATGCCGTTCGTGATGGGCTGGATGGGCGCGTCGATGGGGTAGGATTCGAGGACGCCCTTCGTGTACTCGCTCGGACAGAGGACGAGGTCGGCCTGTGAGTAGAACCACCGGAGGTATCGGCCGAGTGCCGGCGCGACGGCGTTCGATCCACGAAAACTGTTGCGGAAGTCCTCGCGCGTGACGTGGGCGTGGAGGACCAGCGGCGTGTCGGTCCGCATCGCGTGGCGTGCCGTCGCGACGGTGCCCGGCCCGATCATGTTGCAGTGGACCACGTCGACGTCGGAGAAGAACCGGTCGCCGCCGAGCTTCGAAAATCCGGCCCGGACCGGGTCGCCGCCGTTCCACGGCGAGGTGACGACGTCGACGCCGGTGTCGGCGAGCGCCTCCCGCTGGTGTTTCACCGACGTGCCGATGCCGCTCCGGTCCAGTTGCCCCGCCAGTTCCAGGTAGTTCAGCGCGCGCACGATGTTCCGTCCTCCACATTCCGACAAAGATGTGTCGGATCCCCACGGATCGGCTGATCGGCGACGTCCCGGGGCTATCGCGACGAAGCGATAGCTATTCCCGGCGAGGTGGCCGACTAGCGGGCGATGACTGCCGGCGAAACCGAAATCGCCCACGAGCGCATCGACCGCCTCCACGAGTTCGCGAAGGAGGCCGCCGGCGAGGGCCAGACCGACCGCGCCCGCGAGTACGTCCGCCGGGCTCGCAGAGTCGCCGAACGCAACCGTCTCGGCCTCCCCCGCGAGTTCAAGCGCTTCACCTGTGACTCCTGTGACGCCTACCTGATTCCGGGGAAGAACGCCCGCGTCCGCCTCCAGGACGGCCACGTCGTGATCACCTGCGACTGCGGGACCCAGGCGCGCTATCCCTACGACTGAGTGTTTGAGAGGGTTCTTTCCGTGCTACTCGGGTGAGGACTGTCGCGCTCTGTCTCTCGATGACTAGCTGTGTGAACTGAGTGGGTGTTTTGATGGGATAACATTGTGAGAAAGGAGACCGCCAACAACCAGAAAGCCCTCGGCGCGCTCCAGTCCCGCGGCCCCGCTGCGCTCCTCGCTTCGCTTCGGTGCTTGCGGGACCGGGGTTCCCGGAGCCCACCTCGCCCTTTCAGTCCTCCGAGGACAGCACCGCAGCCCTGCCCTTCCCCTTGTCGCGCGCCCCTCGCATCTGCTCGGGGACGCGCTCCCGGCCGACCGCCGCGCGGTTGCGGAAGGAAGTGTGATTCGGCGCGGACGCGCCGAATCTGGGGAGTGGTGGTTGTAATCGCGAACGCGTTTCATCGCGCGAGCGATGCAGTTCCTGGAGGAATGAAAGGGCGAGGTGCGGTCGCGTGGCCTGAACGGGCCCTATCCGAACGCAGTGAGGATATCCCGTTCAGGGCGCGCGAGCGCGCCGAGGGCTTTCGAGGTGTTTGACTTCGAGGTCACAGCAGCTCTGCCAATTCGCTAAGTCCTTGATCTACGCTGAGCGATCCAGTACACGGACGTCTGAACTAGAACCCCAGATCGAATGTCGAACCTTCGGCACACCCGACCAGTTGGGCAAGTGTTTAACGCCTCCAGTCGATAGAACTCGGAAGTACATGACCAGCGACGACCGAACCCGGAAGATCCACGAACTCGACGCGACGCTCCGCGTCGGCAAGAGCGGCATCGGCCCCGTCGCCGACGAACTGCGCAACCAGCTGGACAACGAGAACCTCGTGAAGGTGAAGTTCCTCCGGTCCTCGCTCGGCGGGACGACGACCGAGGAACTGGCCGACGAACTGGCTGAGCTGGCGAGCGCGACGGTGGTCCAGACGCGTGGCCACACTGCCGTGTTCGAGTGACGATGTTGCTTCAGCAGACTGCCCCCGACGCGATCAGTGCCTGGCTCGACAGCATTCCGTTCGTTCCCTCAGCGGTCACGGGCCCCCTCGGCAACGCGATCGTGTTCGTCGTCGTTCTGGCAGGTATCTATCTGGTCGGGCGGTTGTTCGTGTTGCCCGTCGTCGACCGCGCCCTCCGTTCGCGAGAACTCGACGCCCACGCGCGGCGACCGCTCCGCAAACTCGTCAACCTCGCCGTCATCTTCGTCGCCATCGCCGTGGCCTTCGGGATGGCCGACTACGGCAACATCCTCACGGCGCTGGCGACGGTCGGTGCCGCGGCGACGCTGGCCATCGGTTTCGCGATGCAGGACGTCCTGGCGAACTTCGTCGCCGGCATCTTCATCTACACCGACAAGCCGTTCCGCATCGGCGACTGGATCGAGTGGGACGGCAACTCCGGCGTGGTCGAGGACATCTCCCTGCGGGTGACGCGCGTGCGGACGTTCAACAACGAACTCCTGACGGTACCGAACTCCCAGCTCACCGACGGCGTCATCAAGAACCCCGTCGCCAAGAACCAGCTGCGACTCAAGTTCGACTTCGGCATCGGCTACGACGACGACATCGACGGGGCGACCGAGATCATCCTCGAGGAGGCCGACGCCCACGAGGGGATCATGGACGACCCCGAGCCCTCAGTCAGGCTCGTCGAACTCGGCGACTCCTCGGTCGCACTCCAGTCCCGCATCTGGATTTCGAACCCGAGTCGGTCGGACTTCGTGAAGGTCCGCGGCGAGTACGTCCAGTCCGTGAAAGAACGGTTCGACGCGGAAGGCATCAACATCCCGTACCCGAACCGGACCATCGGCGGCGGCATCGAACTCTCGAACGTCGACGGCGTCGTCGAACCCGCCGACGACTGACGACGGCGCGCTTTCGCAGTCACGCCTCCAGATTTCGGTGCGCCTCAGCGGCCGGTCAGTTGCTCAGCCGACGCGTTCCGGTGGACTGAAAGTCCGACAGCCACTGCGGCCACCAGCGCGGCGACCCCGGCCAGGCCGAACCTGAGCAGGTCCGCGCCGTCGGTCAGCGACCCGACGACGGTCAACACGACGAACAGAGTGACCGACCCGGCCGCGAACGCGACCAGGAGCACCGTCAGCGTGCGTTCTGCGTCCATAGGATGGCCAGGCGGCTCTGGACAAAGTAGTTTGTCCACGTCGGTGAGGAAGTTCGAGCGAAGTCCAGACAGGCCGAGTCTGGAGTTCCCTGTCTGCCGGCGTCAGTATATCGAGCGAACCAGGTCGACGTAGGCGGTCGGTTCCGTCGGTTTCGTCAGGTACGCGTCAGCGTCGGGTGCCACTGACCTGATGGCCGCTTCCGTGGCCTGCGAGCCGGTCATTATCGCCACCGGGACGTCCTCGTAGGCGGCCTGGAGTTCGGAAAGGAGCCGTTCGCCGTCCATCGCTGGCAGGTTCCAGTCGAGCAGGATCAGGTCCGGTTCGGGCGCAGCCTCGTACTCGCCGCGCAGGTGGACGAAATCGAGGGCTTCCTCGCCCGTCGAGACGACGTGGAGCGTCGCCTCGGAGTTCGCCTCCCGGAATCCCTCCTCGATGAGGCGACTGTCGCCGGGATTGTCCTCCACTACCAGAAGGTTCTCCGGCCGACCGGACTGCGTCGTCATAACAGCCCCCTCAATATGAATAGAGATGAAAGTACCGCTTGTGTGGCCAATCCGCTCGAAACTGGTACGGAGGTCGTCTACTCCACGCGGTTCGATGCACGGAGCGACGACTCGAGGGTCGAGAAACGGTACGAATGGCGGACGCCGGAATTGCCCGGCGTTCGGACGTGGGTAGTCCCGTTCGCCTCCTCCACCCCGCGATCCGACGAGCGCCGAGTGTCCGAGGGTTCGCTGCTCGCTTCCGCGCCTGACGAACTGCCCTCGGTAAACCGCGGCAGGACGCCCCTGCAGGCGTACTCCCGCGGACCGTCGGCCCCGGCGGACGAGGCTTCTCTGTTGGCTCACAGGGTCCACGCCCGGCAGACCGGACGCCCCCGGGTTCGGTCCCCGCTCAAGACCATAGTGCGGGCGAGGGAGGGGGGCCTAACCCCCCGACCTAGTCCACCTGAATCTCCGCCGTGCCCCCATAAGGGCCTTTCGGATACCCGATCTGTGAGGGGGCCTACCACCCTGGATGGCGCTGGCTCGACGACGCGCGAAAGCCGGTTCCCGGGCGCTCCCTGACTGACACTGCGTGCTCGACGAGGCAGTGTACCGAGGGGAAGATTCTGCTTTATTGGTGCTGGAAGAAACGTAGCTGCGAACAGCCAGAGAGCGGACGCAAATCGAACGTCTGGCAAAATCGGTCGTACCGCGCCGTCTGGTCAGACCAGAGCGAGCGCGAGGCCGAACGTCAGTGCGAGACCGACGGCGAGGACGGCGAAACCGGTGGTGACCTGACCGAAGGTGTACTCGCTCTGGGGAGCCGTCGTCCGGAGCGGCGGTTCCCGGGAGGGGAGTTCGGGGTTCTTCGGGTCGTAGTCCGGGCGTTCCGCTTCCTCGTGGCCGTGCTCGTGGTCGGTGTCGCTCATGGTCAAGGGTTCCGCGTCCGCCTACCTGTAGCTGACGGATCCGGGCCGGGGCCGACGACGACCCCGGCAGAAATGTGCTCCAAACACGGCGACTGTGTCGTCCGCGAGTCGTAAGCAAGGGATACGAGTTCGCGACCGGGAGTAACGTCACGGAAGCGGTTTGGTCCTGAGCTTTCGGTCGGATTACCGCGAAAAACGGTCGTCGCCCGGTTTGTGTGGTCCCGCCGTCCACCGAACGATGCGACACAGAACAGGGTACGTAACGGTAGTCGTGATAGTCGCGGTGCTCAGTGTCAGCGGCGTCGCGACGGCCACAGTCGGCGCAGCACCGGTCGGGCCGGCGGCCCAGCAACAGGCCGGTGGGTCCCAGCAACAGGCGGGTGGGGCGTGCGACTACACCGCGCTCTACGAGGACAGTATCGATTCGGTCGTCTCGGTCCAGCAAGCGCGCGGACAGGGTTCAGGTTTCGTCTACGAAACCGACCAGAACGGGTCGGCGAGTTACGTGGTGACGAACGCGCACGTCGTGGGCAACGCCACGGACGTCACCGTCCAGTTCACGGAGGGCGAGTCGCTGAACGGCGCCGTCGTCGGCGCGGACGTCTACAGCGACCTGGCGGTCGTCCGGGTGAACGAGACGCCCGACTACGTCGAAGCGCTGCCCGTCGCCGAGAACCAGACCGAACACGGCGAACGCGTCGCGGCGCTGGGCAGTCCGTTCGGCCTCGAAGAGACCATCACCCACGGCATCGTCAGCGGGCTCAACCGGTCGATGCCGACGCAGCTGGGCTTCGAAATCCCCAACGTCGTCCAGACCGACGCGCCGATCAGCCCGGGCAACAGCGGTGGCCCGCTCGTCTCCTGTGACGGTGCGGTCGTCGGCGTGAACACCGCCGGGATCGCCGCACAGGGCGCAGAGAACATCGGCTTCGCCGTCTCCTCGATGGCCGTCGAACGCGTCGTCCCGTCGCTCATCGAGACCGGCGAGTTCACGCATCCGGCCCTGGGCATCGCCGGGACGGGCGTGACGCCGGCCATCGCCGACGCGAACGACCTCGAGAGCGACCGGGGCGTCATCGTCGCCTCGGTGAACGAGGGCGCACCCGCGGCAGACGTCCTCCGGGGGAGTGACCGGCTGGAACGCGCCGACCGCCAGTACGTCCCCATCGGCGGCGACGTCATCGTCGCGGTCGACGGCCAGAACGTCTCGACGTCCGAGGACCTGGCCTCGGTCCTGCTCGCAGAGACCCGCCCCGGCGACCAGGTGAATCTCACTATCGTCCGTGACGGCGAGCAGACGACCGTCAACACGACGGTCATCGAACGACCCGATCCACAGGCAAGTCCGGGCCCGAACGAGGGACAGCCGTAGCTGCGAGGACAGTCCGCGATCCCGAGACAGGGGAGGTCGATCCGCGGCAGGATTCGGACGATTCGGACTTCTTTTGACCGTCGGCGTGCCTACCGTCAGGTATCCAATGGCCCTCACCAAGCGGATCATCCCCTGCATCGACGTCGACCTGGACGAGGACGGGAACGCCGCCGTCTACACCGGCGTCAACTTCGAGGACCTGGCATACACCGGCGACCCCGTCGAGATGGCCCGCAAGTACAACGAGTCGGGCGCCGACGAGTTCGTCTTCCTCGACATCACCGCCTCCGCGGAGGGCCGCGAGACGATGCTCGACACCGTCTCCGCCGTCGCCGACGAGGTGTTCATCCCGCTGACCGTCGGCGGTGGCATCCGCACGCGAGAGGACATCAAGGAGACGCTCCGCGCGGGCGCGGACAAGGTCTCCATCAACTCCGGCGCCATCGCGAACCCCGAACTCATCACCGAGGGCGCCCGCTCGTTCGGGAACCAGTGCATCGTCATCTCGGTCGACGCCCGGCGCCGGTTCGACGAGCAAGGCGAGTACTACGCGTCGGTCGACGGCGAGTCCTGCTGGTTCGAGTGCACCGTCAAGGGCGGCCGCGAGGGCACCGACCTCGACGTCGTCGAGTGGGCGAAGGAGGCCGAGGAGCGGGGGGCCGGCGAACTGTTCGTCAACTCCATCGACGCCGACGGGACCAAGGACGGCTACGACGTCCCGCTGACGAAGGCCGTCTGCGACGCCGTCTCGACGCCGGTCATCGCCTCCTCGGGCTGTGGGGGCCCCGAGGACATGGAAGAAGTGTTCACCGACGCCGGCGCCGACGCCGCACTCGCCGCGAGCATCTTCCACTTCGACGAGTACTCCATCCGCGAAGTGAAAGAGTATCTCGACGAGAAGGGCCTGCCGATCCGACTGTAGGATCGGCCGAGCGAACCGAGGCCGCTTTTTCTGGCCGAGTCACATTCAGAGTTCGACCCACTGCTCCGTCTCGGCCGACTCGTAGGCTCCGTCGATGACGTGGACGTCTTCGAGGCCGTCCCGGCCGCTCGGCCCGGGTTCGCTCCCGGTGAGGACGCAGTAGCCGAAGTAGTCGAACTCCTCTTCGACCTCGTCGTCCGGGTGGCCGGTGTACTCGACGCTGAAATCGCCGCGTTCGACGACCATGCTCTGCGGGACGACCCCGCCGAACGGGGCCGAAATCGAGATCATCCCGTCCGTGCCGACGAGTCGGAGGTGGCTGCTCGCGTGCGCGTCGAAGCTGGCCGTACACGAGGCCGTGATCTCGCCGGGGAACCGGAGCGTGAACGTCACGTGTTCGTCTACTTCGGCGAACGCCTGGTCCATCGAGCAGGTCCAGGCGTTGACCGCGACGGGGTCGCTTTCCAGGAAATATCGCGTGGTATTGAGCGGATAGATGCCCAGGTCAACCAGCGCGCCGCCGCCGGCGAGGTCGGGGTCCAGCCGCCAGGTGTCCGGGCTCGTCTCCTCCAGGACGGGGTGAGAGAAGCCGCCGTACACCTGGACGACGTCGCCGATGTACCCGTCGGCGACGATCTCACGGGTCCGCCTGGTCGTCGGTTCGAGCTGGATGCGGTAGGCCGTCATCAGCGTCACGCCGGCGTCGGCGCAGACGTCGACGAGTTCCCGCGCGCGTTCGGCCGTCGTCTCCAGGGGCTTCTCGCAGATGACGTGCTTGCCCTGGTCTGCCGCGGCTCTGACGAACTCTCCGTGGAGCGCGTTCGGCGTCGCGACGTACACCGCGTCGTAGGCGTCGGAGACCTCGCCGCGGCGGAACTCGTCGTAGTCGACGACGTGGTCGGCGCGGTAGTGGTCGGCCGTCCGCGCGGCCTTCTGAACCGACCCGCTGACCAGCGTCGTCGTCTCGCAGTACTCGCCGGCCGCGATGGCGGGGAGTGCGCGGTTCAGTGCGAAGCCGCCCAGGCCGACGACGGCCATCCGCACGGTCCCGTCGACGGATTTCCGCTCCCAGTCGCGCCGGGAGAACGGCTGGAAGTAGTCTTCGAGGGCCATGCCGAAACTATTAGACATCCAACAACATATGTGCGGCGCCCAGCACACGCTTCTGTGGGGCCGACCGTGACCAGCCGATCCTATCGAGCGGGTCGAGCGGGCGAATCGAGCAATCAGTTCGTCTCTCGAACTAGAGAAGCCCGAGCAGGAAGTCCAGGACCAGGAATCCGACCGATAGCACGAGGAGGATGAGGAGCCACCCGAGGACGCCGTTGATCACGAAGGCGAGCAGTCGCCAGACCAGACCCAGCGAGACAGCGACGGCGCTCCAGGCCGTAGACAGGATGCGCTCGTGTTCCAGACCGAACCGGATCACGCGGTCGGTCGCGTCCGCCGTCGCACCGATCACCCGATCGGCGGCGCGTAGCAGGCGGCTGTTCCGGCGGGCGATGCGAGCGAGCGCGCTGTCGGCGGCCGTCGTCACGAGGGGCGAGGGATCCGTGGCGTCAACGGCCCGGATCGTCTCCGCCGCGCTCGAATCGCCGACGTATCCCAGCCCGATCGTCGCCCACCGCCTGACAGTGGCCGCCTCGTCCTCCACTGCGGCGGTCTCCAGGGCCGCCCGAACGTCTCCCGCGGCCGGACAGTCGGTCTCGTAGAGGACGCCCATGGCGGCCGCCTGGGCGGCTCGCGCCCGTGGCGCCGACTCGGCGTCGAACGCTGACCGGACCGCCGGCAGCGTGTCACAGTTGCCGAGCTTCGCTACCGCGAACGCCGCGCGCTCGCGGACGACCGCATCGCGGTGGGTCAACCGGCCGACCACCGCCTGGAGGACGGACGCGTCGCCGAGGACGCCGAGCGAGTCGAGCAACTGGGCCACGACGTCGTCGTCGGTCTCGCCGTCGAGTCGGTCGCGCAACGGTCTCACGCGTTCGCCCGGAGCATCGAGACCGACTGCCGCCCCAGTGAGCGGAAGGCGTCTGCCCGCGACGGAACGGACCATCCGACCGTGGTCGACACCGAGGTGACCGAGTGCGAGCGCTGCCTGCTCCCGGACCGCGGGGTCGTCAGCCGGGAGTGCGTCCACACAGCGGCCGACGTCGTCGGCGGTCCCGTATACCGCTAACAGCGAGAGGCCCTCGGCGCGCTCGCTCGTGACGTCCGTCTCGACCATCTCTATCGCGACCTCGCGGATCGATTCGCGGGCGCTAGAACGCGATTCCAGCCCCAGCGAGGCGATCAGTCCCATCCGGCGCTCGAGGAGCGCCTCGGCGGCGATCGCGCTGTCTCGCGGGGCGGTCTCGACGACCCAGCACAGACGCTGGATTCTTCGCGGACCCGTCACGTCGTCGACCGATTCGTTGATGGCGTCGAATACCTCGTCTCGCTCGTCGACCAGATGACGACAGAGCGTCGGGAGCGACCGCGGATCGCCGATAGAGCCGAGTGCCTCGGCGGCCGCGACACGGACCGCCGGGTGGTCGTCGTCGAGACGCGCCTCTATTCGCGCTCTCGCCTCGCTCCCGTGCGCCTCAGCGTGGGCCCGGACCGCGTCTCGCCGGAGGAACGGATCCGGCGCGGTTAACGCCGCCTGGTCGGTGAGAGTGACGTCCTCGCGGACCAGTTCGGCGGCTGCGATGGACACGTCCGCCAGCGCCGCCGCGACGTCGTCGTCCTCGTACTGCGCAGTGCGGACCGCCGGCAGGGCGGACTGGTCGTCGATCGCCCCGATAGCGGCCGCGATGGCCGCCGCGTCGTCGGGACCTGAACCCCGGTCCACGGCGTCAGCTCCGTCGTCTGTCGGCGTCGCTTCGGCCAGGGCGTCGAGGAGACGCTCGACGGTGGAGGCGCCCGCAACGCCGTCGAGCGACCGAAGCCCGTCGCGGGCGGCACGCCTGATCTCGCCGTTCTCGTCGTCCAGGTGGTCGAGCAGTGTCGGAACGCCTTCGCCCTCCGCTCCGAGACGACCTATCGCACGGAGCGCCGCCGCCGTGACCGTCGGGTCGCTCTCCCGCTCGACGAGCGCCGAGAGGGGACCGACGGCCCGCGCGGCCTCCTGTTCGACGAGTGCGTCTATCGCATCTCGTCTCCGGCGGGGGTCCGGGTCCCGGAGGGCCCGGACCTGCTCGTTCGTCGTCGACATACGACTGGTTCCCAGCACGTCCACAGGCGGTCACCGTAAGCGTTTCACCTGACGAGCCGTTCCAGCCGCGCGTCGAGGGGCGGATGTGACGCCAGCAGACGGTCGACCCACGTTCGCCTGTCGCTGTAGCGTGGAACGTCTCCGGGCGCCGGCGTGGAGACGGCTGCTGCGGACAGGGAGACGTTGGTGAGCGCGCGCTCGACTGCCGCGGGGTCGGAACAGCACGCCAGCGCGCACTGGTCGGCGCGATACTCCCGCCAGCGCGAGACGGCCTGGGAGAGCACCAGCAGCGGCAACTGAGTGAATCCACCGAGAGCCAGCCAGAGGACCGTCGCCCGGGACGACGTCAGAACGCCGGTCGCAAGGTAGACGACGACCCCACCGATCTGGACGGCGACGGGCGCGTGGCGCAGGACCGCCAGCCAGAGAACCGTCGCGCCCGTGACTTCGACGACGTAGCTGCTCGCGATCGCCAGGAGCGCGTCGTGCGAGCGGACGTGGCCGAGTTCGTGACCCAGGACCGCCGTCCGTTCGTCCGGCGGGAGGCGCTCGAACAGCGAGTCGCTGACGTACAGGTGCGGTCGGAGGCGGCTCTGGTCGACCATCGCGATCGGATCCGCCGTCTCGACGACGGTCACCGCCGGCATGGAAATCCCGAGGTCGCCGGCGAGCTCCCAGACGGCCGCCCTGTACTCGCTCGCGTCGGCGTCCGACACCGCTCCACGGCCCCGTTCGTCGAGTTCAGCTGCGAGCGACAGAGAGGCCTGACCGACGGTCACCGCGAGGACGAGTCCCCAGAGACCGACGAGCGGTGCACGCTGTTCGAGCGAGACGGCCGGTAGCGCGTGGACGAGCAGGCCGACGACGCCCATCACCGCAAGCGATAGCGGCCCGAGGACGCGATCCCACTGGCGCACGTACCGACCGATTACGGCGCCCGAGATAAACGTACCGCCGGGTGGCGCCGGCGTCGTGCCGTGAAACGAACCGGGCCCAGGGTCGCTCGGCGGGAGTGACATCAGTACGCTTTTGCACGTACTTCCCCAGAGCCCTCCAATGGAGTGGCGGTGTGAGTGGTGTGGCAAGCCCCACGAATCCGACGACCCGCCCTGTGACAACTGCGGGCACGGCAAGTTCGAGAAGGCCGTCGAGCGGGTGCCAGCGACGGCCGACCAGCCACAGGGGTCGGTGTGGGTCTGTCCGGAGTGTGGCCGCCAGCACCAGAAGCACTCGCCGCCGTGCAGTCGCTGTGGGAACCTCGAACTCGAACAGCGCGACGTCGCAGACCTGGACGACCCGCTGGAGGACATCGGGACAGGCTGGCGAGACGTCGTCGAAGCGAAGTACGTCGCGGGTTACGTCGCCGTCGGCATCATCATCGTGGTGCTCGGCCTGGGCTTCGTCGGCGTCATCGACCTGCCGGGCATGGGCGAACCGGACATTCCCGACGCACCGGGCGACGCCGAAACGGCGGGGAACCTCTCGCTGGCAGCGGTCGAGGACGCGTACGTCGCCGAACTCAACGAGCGCCGCGAGTCGGCGGGTGCCTCGCCCCTGGCGACCGACGAGACCCTCGGCCGCCTGGCCGCCTACTACAACAAGGCCAGCGTCGACGCGATCTACGACGACGGGAGCGGCCCAGCGCGCGACGCCATCGACCGGTTCGACCACGGCTGTGCGTCGCGACCACAGACTCCCCAGCACCAAAATCTCGAAGGGCCGGACGGTACGGCCATCGTCGAGGCCGAAAGCGCCGACGCGGCCGCGTCGGCACTAGTCGAACGAGTCGAAAACGGTGACCGATTCGACGACCTGCTCGACCCCGAACGCGAGAGAGTCGGCGTCGACGTCCACGTCGCGACGGACGACCGGGTGTTCGTGACGATCGCTATCTGTTAGCCCGGATAACTCCGGCGACGCGGCAGCGAGTACTCTCAGGTCTCGAATCCAGAACGGAAATCGAAGAACGACCGGAGAAGGCCAGCGCGACGCTCAGACTGCCGCTTCGAAGGCGTCGGTGAAGTTGTCCGATTTCTCCATGACGCGTTCGGCGCCGGCTTCGAGCGCGTCGAGTGCATCGACGTCCGTCTCCGTCTTGACAGTGAGGACGGGGTCGGTCTGGCCACCGGACTGCTCGGGGTTCATGTCGTAGGTCGCGGCGGTGACGCCGTCGGTCTCCAGGAGCGCCCCCTTCAGGACGTTCATGAACGTGTGGTCCTCGCCGGCGACCTCGATAGAGAGCATCGTGTCTTCCTTCTCGATGACGCGCAGATCCATATCAGGTGAATCGGCCCCTCGCGCGCTTGAAACCTTCGCTTCTGGCTTGGCCCGCACTCACACGACCGCGTACACCATCAGCAGGGCGAAGTACAGGAGCACGAGCGTTCCCAGGGCCTTCAGCCGGAACCGGCGGAGGTCGGCCTCCTCGTCGGCGTGGGCCTCGCGAAACGACGCTATCTGTTCGTCGTCGAGGTCGCCCGGGTGGGACTGCCCGCGGTGGAGGGCGAGCCACGATTCGCGGGCGAACGGCCGACCGCAGTACTCGCACTCGTACACCGGGAGGTCCGGGCGGCGTTCGACGTCGTCGGCGAACGGGTCAGACGCGTCCGGTTCGTGGTCGGTGACAGTCTCGGTCATAGGAAGGGCGGTTCGATTACCGGCTGGGAGAGGATCCAGAGGCTGGTCATCGTGTACAGCACCATCACGGCGATGAAGGGGTACTGCGACCGGATCGCCTGCAGGCGACTCGGGAAGCGGTCGTAGGCGCTCGCGTGGGCGACCCAGATGGCCAGCAGGTGGCCCAGGATGATACTCGCCAGGCCCACGCCGCCGAACCAGTCGGGGAGTGAGAGCGTCAGCACCGTCCCCGAGGCCGTGAACGGGTCGAGGAACGACTCGACCATCCCGGGCGACAGGCGGAGGAAGTAGCCCAGGTAGTGCGCGAGGTGGTAGCCCGCCGCGATGGCCAGCAGCGGCGGCGCGAACCGGTGGGCGAGTTCCGCACGCGAGACGTGGGCCTCGGAGAGGTCGCGGCTGGCGCCGACGGCGAGCCGGTAGACCCAGTAGAAGACGAGAAAGCCCGCCGCCATGGCGACCAGGTAGACCGCGCGTGCGGCGAGGTCCGACACCCCGAGCGGGCGGAGCAGCGCCCGCCACGCCGGCGTCGAGACGAGGCCGTCGAACGTCGTCGCCCACAGCAGCGCGACGACGAACGCCACCTCGTCGCGGCCGTCGACGAGGCGGGGCTCCGACAGCGCCGTCCCGGGGAGACGGAGTCGGAAGCCGCTCCCGTCACCATCGCCGGCGGTGCCGTCGGTAGCGCCACGCTCGAACGCGACCGGCGCGACGCGCCCGTAGTACCGGAAGACGCGCGAGACCGGGTCGGCTCGATCGAACCAGCTAGTTCCGTAGTAGAGCGCGCCCGCGAGCGCCACCACGGAGTAGGCGACAGCGAGGGTCGCGATGAAGACGGGCGGTGTCAGGGTGTCGGCCAGCGCCGCGGGCGGGCCGACGACCTCCAGGTAGACGAGCGCGAGCAGGCCGACGACGGCGGGCCAGGCCCCGTAGCGGTCCGGGTACGGCCGGTCGAGCGACGGGAGCAGACCGGCCATCGTCCGCCAGGGGTTCAACGCGGGCCACCAGTTACCCACGAGGTAGGTGGTCATCGTGAACCCGGCCCACCAGCCGACCCACACGAGCAGGTAGCCGGCGTTCTCGACGGCCTCGGACGGGCCCAGAAAACCGATCACGACGACCGCCGCCAGGCCGGCGACGCCGAGTATCGAGACCGCGCCCGCGAGCAGGCGGCGGCCCGGGACCGGGAACTCGCGGTGCCAGTCGTGGATCGCGGCGATGAACGACCGGTCGGTGACGAAGCTCGCGAGCAGGAACGAGGCGCCGACGGCCGCCCCGCCCGTCGTGAGGAACAGCCAGGTCGGGACCACGAGCGAGTCGCGCGCACCGGCGTCGAGGCTCCCACCGTGGGCGCTGGCCCGGCCCGCGAGCGTTACCCCGGCCACCAGCAGCGCGAGACCGAGACGACGGCGACGATCCATCGGCGGCGATTCGTCCTCCTGGTGTGTGTACCCATCGATCTGTGGTCGCGCAGACGCACTTGGATGCCTTTTTAGTAGTCGAATCGCAAGATGACCGTATGACTGTTGCCGAAGATTCAGCGGAGGATCACGGCGGGCACCACCTCCCTGCGGTCGAGGACTGGCCCCAGGGGTTCGGCGAAGCGAGCTGGTGGCCGTTCATCACTGCTGCCGGCGCCGCCGGCCTCTACCTCGGCGCGGCGCTGTTCGTGCTCGCGCTGGGTGAGGAACCGCTCGTCTCCTCGACCATCGCCGCGGGCGTCACGGTCGGCAGCGTCGGCCTCTTCCTGGTCGGGTTGTACGGCTGGCTCTACCACGCCTTCGTCGTCAACTTCTGGGAAGGCGGGACGGACCACCACTCCGACCGGACCCTCCGGTTCGCGATGTTACTGTTCCTCGTCAGCGAAGTGGCGACCTTCGGCGCCGGCTTCGTCTACTACTTCTTCATCCGCGGCGGCGCGGTCTGGAGCGCAGACCTGCTGCCCCACGGCGGCGTCACCGGCCCGCTCGTCTTCGTCAACACCGTCATCCTGATCATCAGCTCCGTCACGCTCCACTACAGCCACGTGGCGCTCCGGCGCGACGACCGTCAGCGCTACATCAACCTGCTCGCGGCGACCCTGCTGCTCGGGATCGTCTTCATCGGCGGGCAGGTGTACGAGTACTACGAGTTCATCGTCAACGAGGGATACACCGTCGCCGAAGGCGCCTACGCGAGCGCGTTCTACGGCCTCACCGGCCTCCACGGCCTCCACGTCTCGATGGGCGCAGTCCTCCTGGGCATCGTCTTCATCCGGTCGCTCTACGGCCAGTACTCCAGTGACCGGCACACCTCCGTCTCGACGGTGTCGATGTACTGGCACTTCGTCGACGTCGTCTGGGTGTTCCTCGTCGTCGTCCTCTACGTCGGTACGGCCGTCTTCTAGACCGGTTCACATCGGTCATCGAACAATATACGCGCCGTCTGCGGGTTTTCTGAAAGTCGTCACTGGTCTGAACAAACCTAACAGTTATTCCACCGGCGCTCAACGGGTACTTCTCATGGGGGTAGAAACGACGCAACACACGGGGATCGGTGGAACGCTCTTCAAACTGTATACGAAGTACGTCAGTGAGCCTGAGTCGACCAAACACGTCTACGGCTACACGTTGCTGGTGGTGGGCTACCTGCTCGCGATGGGCGGCATCGGGCTGTACCTGCTCGGACCCTCCGAGGGGAACAGTGCGATGGCCTACCTCGTCCAGGAGATCGCCATCACGCCCGCGGCCATCGGGCTCGTGGCGACGCTGCTTGGCATCGTCCTGATGCTGCCAGTCAGACGACGCGGGACGATACTCGCTATCTTCGGCGCGCTTCTCTGTCTCGTCGCGATCGGCTGGTTCACCGTGGCGTATCCGAACGACTGGTCCCAGGGAGCCAGTTACAGCGACCAGATCATCCCCATCTACACCACTGGCCTGGCGCTCGTCGCGGGCGTCGTCGTGATGGTGCCCGTGGTGACGGGCGAACGCAGTTACTTTTCGGAGACGACGGCTGGCCACGAGTACGACCACCCGGACATCATGATCGGCGAGACCGACCGCGGCGGTCTCTTCGCCGTCTTCAAGCGCGGTACGGAGTGGACCTGGCGCCTCATCGACCAGAGCGCAGTCGCCTCCAGTACCGAGGAGTTCCTCTCGCGCATCGAGGCCGAGGACCGCGTCGACGCGGTCAAGGAACAGGTCGCCGCCGCCGGGCTACTGGAGATCAAACACGCCGCCTTCAGGCTGTACGAGTCCGGCTCGGACGCCTGGCAGTGGTACCTGATGCACGAGGACGGCTCCGTCCTCGCCGAGGGCGGCCGGGACTTCGACTCGCGCGACGGTGCCGAGGACTCCATCAACGCGATGAAGGACCACGGTGCCGACGCCGACGTCTTCGTCCTCGACCGGGCGGGCTACGACTGCTTCCAGGAGAACGGCGAGTGGGGCTGGCGCCTCATGGACGAGGACCGGACCACGCTCGCCCGCGGTGCCGAGAAATACTCGGCCCACGGGAGCGCCGTCGACGGCATCGAGGAGTTCCGCGGACTGACGGCCGACGCCACCGACCTGGTCATCGAGTCGTACGGCGTCGAACTCGTCCCTCAAGACGACGAGTGGGCCTGGCGGCTCCGCGACAGCGGCCACCAGAACATGGCGGTGAGCGCCGGGGCCTACGAGTCCAAGGGCGTCGCCGAAGACGCCGTCTACGACCTGCTCGCGGACATTCCAGACGCGAGTATCGTCGAGGCCGGCGAGCCGACCTACGACGTGTTCGACCGGAACGGCGACTGGGGCTGGCGCCTCGTCGACGACGGCGCCGCTGTCGCGACCGGCCACGGCGACAGCCGCGGACAGTCGGACGCGACCGAGCAGGCCGAACAGATGCGCGCACACGCCGCAGCGGCCGACGTCGTCGAGATCGAGGACCTCGATTTCGAGACGTACGAACGCGGCGGCTCCTGGCACTGGCGCCTCGTCTCCTCCGACCGCGAGGTCCGCGCCAAGAGCACGGAGCGCTACGACACCGAGGAGGAAGCCGCAGCGAACGTCGACCGCGTCCGCGAGGAGGCGCCCGACGCCGACCTCATCGAGTTCGACAACGCCGCCTTCCAGGTGTACGAGGCCGAGGAGGGCGCCTGGCGCTGGCGGCTCATCGACGAGGACGGCAACGTCCTCTCCGACAGCGGTCAGGGCGAGTACGAGTCCAAGGACGGCGCGATGGGCGCGATGACGACGCTGAAAGAACACGCCCCCGACGCCGAACACCTCGAGATCGAGAACACCGCCTTCGAGATCTTCCAGGACGACGAGGGCTGGGGCTGGCGCCTCGTCGACGACATCGGTGACACCATCGCCGAGGGCGGCGACCGCCACGAGACCGAGGAGGGCGCCCGCAACTCCATGGACAGCCTCGTCACCACCGTCCAGGAGGCCGACAAGCGCGCCATGGGTGAGGGCATCTTCCAGGTGTACGCCGACGCGGACGACGAGTGGTGGTGGCGCTTCGTCCTCCCCGACGGGACGACCATCGCAGACGCCCCCGAGAGCTTCGGGACGCGACACGCCGCCGAGGACGCCATCGAGGGTATCCAGGCCGTCGCAGGCACCGCGGCCGTCGAGACCATCGGCGACCTCGCCATCCTGCTCCAGCCAGAGGACTGGCACTGGGAACTGGTCGACCACGACCGCGAGCAGATCGCCGTCGGTGCCCTCCAGTACGAGGACCGCGACGCCGTGACCGAAGTCGTCGAGGACCTCCAGCGGAACGCGAGCGAGACCACAGTGTACGAGATCCGTCAGGCCGCCTTCGACTGCTACCGGAGCGACGACGGGTGGACCTGGCGCCTCATCGACGCCGACCACGAGGTCGTCGCGACCTCGCCGTCGACGTTCGAGAGCCTCGCCGAGGCCGAAGAGGACGCCGCCAACGCCCGCGAGCTCGGAATGGAAGCGGAACTCGTCGACTACGACGACGTCGCCTTCGAACTGTTCCAGGACGAGGACGGCTGGACCTGGCGCTTCATCGACGAGCACCAGCGCGTCATCGCCAAGGGCGCGGGCCGCCACGAGAGCCGGAACGCCGCCGAGGCCGAACTCGACGACGTCCGCGCGCACATCGCGGACGCGAGCGTCATCGAGATCGACTCGGCCGCCTTCGAGTTCCACCAGGGCGACGACGGCTGGCGCTGGCGACTCGTGGACGAAGCCGGCTCGGAAATCGCCGAGAGCATCGCGACGTTCCCGACCCGCGCCGAGGCCCAGGAGGAACTCTCCGTCGTCAAGGAGTACGGCCCCGAATCCGAGATCTCGATCGCCGAGTAACTGCCTCGCGCTGGTTTTCGTTCGCCGTTCCCTGCCGCCGTGTTCCGTCTCCGGTTCGCGATCTGAGTTCTGATAGCTGCACCCATAGCTTGAAGCCGAACCTTCTCCTCGAACCGCCAATGACGCGGCTGGACGTCACGGACGGCTTCGACGTGCACGAGTACCGCCACGGCCTCAAGCTCCTCACGGAAGACCGCGGCCAGATGCACCTCGCGAACCGGAACGACTTCGGCTGTCCCGCCTGCGGCGAGCCGTTCGACCGTCTCCTCGTCTCGGAGCGTCGGCAGAACACCTTCGGGAAGCCCGACAGCCCGTTCTGCGTCGTCCGGACCGACGACGAGTTGCTGTTGCTGACGCACTGAGCACCGTCCGAGTCCGGTTCGACCACGCCTCGAGCCCGGGAATGGCACGTATTCGGCAATCAATGCACAGTAAATGCTTATGCGGCTGTCCCGTGAACGATCGATCGTGAAGGATGGTACCACTAGACAGGAACGGTGGGCTCGGGCAGCGATCCGAGGACCGGGAGACGCTGGGCTCGCTCGAATACTTCTCGACGGGAGCGCTCAGCCTCGCAATTAGCTGGCTCTGTCTGGCGGTTCTCTACGGCTGGATCGTGGCGCTGGTCCAGCCGCTTCACGTCCTCTCGACGACGGCACTGGTGGTCGTGTTCCTGACGCTCTGGGCGGCGACCTGGCTGGTTCTCGACATCGTCTGGGGATGGCGGAGCGGCCGCCTCTCGGAAGCGTAACGAGAAGTCTCCTTCAAATCCCCCACGGCTTCCGCTGCTCACGAACTGTTCGCAGCAGGAAGCCGGAGGGGGGATTTGAACCCCCGACCTAATCCTTACGAAGGATTCGCTCTACCAGTCTGAGCTACTCCGGCGCGTCGGCCTCGCGACCAATGAATTGTCCGGCGATAACCGCAATAAGGATTGCGACTCGGGGCGGGTTAGCGAGAGAGTCGCACGTCGAGAACCACGTTCTGTTCGTGTGGCGCGTAGGACCTGACGACGTGACGGGTTTCGACCGTCACGTCGTATTCGGGCTCGGCGAACTCGCGGATCGCGCGCTCACCGGGTCCGAAGAGGTCGTCCTCGTGCTGGATGTCGTAGTAGTGGATCACGCAGTCGTCGCCCGCGAGGGCGACGGCCGTGTCGAGGAACTCGTCGGCGCTGTGAGGGAGGTTCATCACGAGCCGGTCGGCCCAGTCAGCGTACTCCGGCGCAACCTCACGGACGTCCCCCTCTATCGCGGTGATCCGGTCCGCGACGCCGTTTCGCTCGGCGTTCTCGCGGAGGTACTCGATGGCGGACTCGTTGACGTCACAGCCGACGCACTCCGCGCCGCGCGTTGCGAACGGTATCACGAACGGGCCGACGCCGGCGAACATGTCGAACGCGCGCTCGCCCTCGCTGACCTGCTCGACGACGCGGTGGCGCTCGGTGGCAAGGCGAGGCGAGAAGTACACCTTCGCCAGGTCGATGGCGAACTCGCAGCCGTACTCGCGGTGGACCGCCTCCGTGCCGTCTCCAGCTAGTACCTCCCAGTCACGCACGCGCGTCTCGCCCTTGATCTTCGATGCGCGGTTGAGGACTGTCCGGACCGGCAGGTCCGATTCCATCAGCGCGTCGGCGAGGGCGGCGGCTCGCTCGGGGTCGTCCTCGTCGATCACGATTACGTCGCCGATGCGCTCGTAGCTCGCGGTGAAATCCACCAGGTCGCCGGGCATCGTCTGCGTCTCGCGCACCGGGAGGTCACGGGCGACGACGTCGAGGTCCGCGGGCACCGACGCCGAGTCGGTCACCGGGATGTAGAGCCACCCGTCCTCGACGACGATGTCGTAGCCGTCCTCGACGAGGTCGACCTCGGCCAGCCGCTGGCGCGTCTCCTCGCCAGCCTCCCTGTCGACCCGGACGCACTGGACGCTCATACACTCTCTTCGCCAGCGGCCGGCGGTAAGGCTGACGCTTCGCGTCCTTTATGCACCGCCCCGACCGATCCGGCGTATGCTCACCTTCGTCGGACTCGGCCTCTACGACGAGCGCTCTATCACCGTCGAGGGCCGCGAAGCCCTCCAGACCGCCGACAGAATATTCGCCGAGTTCTACACCAGCAAACTCGTGGGGACGGACCTCCAGCGACTGGAGTACTACCACGACGCCTCCTTCGAGATTCTCGACCGGGCCGGCGTCGAACAGGACCCCGAGCCCGTCCTCGACGCAGCGGAATCGGCGGACGTCGCGTTCGTCACGGCCGGCGACACGATGATCTCGACGACCCACGTCGATCTCCGCCTGCGCGCCCACGAACGCGGGATCAGGACCAGGATCGTCCACGGGACCACGGCCCAGACCGCCGCGTCGTCGCTCACCGGCCTCCAGAACTACCGGTTCGGCAAGGCGACGACGCTCCCGTTCCCCGACGCCCACGGCGGCGGCGACGTTCCGGACAGCGTCGTCGATACCATCCGAGACAACCGTGACCGAAACCTCCACACGCTCGTCTACCTCGACATCAAGGTCGACGACCCCCACTGGGACGGCGACGAAGAGTTCATGCGCGCCGACCAGGCGGCCTCGCTGCTCGCCGACGAGTTCGGTGCGGAACTCGGCGTCGTCGTCGCCCGCGCCGGGAGCGCCAACCCCGTCGTCGCCGCCGACCGCATCGACCGGCTCGCCGACGAGGACTTCGGCCGACCACTCCACCTCCTGATCGTCCCCGGCGACCTCCACGACATGGAACGCGACGCGCTCGTGGAACTCGGTGATGCTCCGGACGACGTGGTCTGATCGACGGTCGCCGTGAGTGTTGGATTCGTCAGTTCACCTGCTCCTCCTTCTGTGCTAGTTCACTGGTCAATACAGGTGAAGGACTGAGCGATCGGTTGGGTTCGAGATAGAGACGGAATAGGAGACGACAATACCTCGAAAGCCCTCGGCGCGCTCGACTCGTGCGAACCCGTTGCGCGCGCTCGTTCCTCGCGTGCTTACGAGTTCGGACTTCGTCGACCGCCCCTCGCCCTTTCAGTCCACCAGGAGAGCAAGCTCTCCTGAGCCCCTGGCTCGCTTCGCTCGCCAGGACACCAGGGTCCGCGTTGCTCGCGCACGGAGGCGCTCGCGGTTGACTCCACCAACCCTCCCCGGATTCGGCGCGTCCGCGCCGAATCACGCTTCCTTCCGCAACCGCGAGGCGGTCGGCCGGGAGCGAGTAGCCGAGCGAAAGCGAGGCTCTCGCGACCAGGGGAAGGGCAGGGCTGCGGTGCTGTGCTGGCCTGGCGGACTGAAAGGGCGAGGCGGGCTGCGGGAACCCGGGCGCAGTAAGCACCGCAACGGAGTGAGGAGCGCAGCAAGCCCCGGGACCGGAGCGCGCCGAGGGCTTTCTGGCTGTTGGCAGTCTCGTTTCTGCCAGCGTAATTCAGAAGAACCACCCGTTCAGTAAACACACCGAAGCTACAATCAGTTCATCGCAGAGAGAGCAAAGCTAACTCACCGTCATTCACTCCCGCTAGTCCGCGTCCGCCTCGTCCGGCGGCGACCGCCCCGGCTCACCCGAAACGCCGAACGCGTCCTGGAGGTCGTACTCGCTTCCGGTGAGGAGGTACAGCAGGTCCTCGACGACGACCAGTATCTCCGGCAGCGTCTTCACGACCAGCCAGGTGATGAGTATCATCGCGAACACCGACCCGAACTGGGCGAGCATCCGGTCGGCCAGGAAGTACGAGACGTACTGGGGGTCGTCTGTCCCGATTAGCCCCATGATCGGCTCGACGAAGAACTGCATCTTCTGGTGGCCGAACATGACCGCGATGAAGACGTTGCGGAACAGGTTCAACACGTAGATGATCGGTAGGGCGATGGCCAGCGCCTTCGCCTTCCGGCGGAGCGGCGCCGACACCGCCAGAATTCCACCGGCGATGATCGACATGCTGCCGATGCCCGTACACGCCGTGATGATGGTGTACCGAATCGGGGCCGTGTTCCCCTCGAAGACGAAGGTGCTACGGTCGGGATACTTCTTCCCGGTAATGGGATACCCATTGTGCGCCATCCCGTCGACCAGCGTCGGGTCGAACCCCAGCAGCGACATCAGATAGGCCGTCTGCCCGGCGACGGTCTCGACCAGCCACTTGCGCGGCGGGATCGATTCGATGCCGGGGACGTAGACGAAGGGGAGGTAGATGAGCCCCATCAGTCCGACGGCCCGCGTCAGTACGAACAGCGAGTCCCTGCCGTTCCAGAGTCGATAGCCCGCGTACAGCGACATCGGCACCGCGGCGATGCTGCCCAGGCCCTCGACGATGCTCCCGATTTCGAAGACGAAGTGTGGCACGAGCACGAGCCAGAACAGCCCGAAGAGGACCCAGCCACCGACGGCGACTCGCCGAGCCAGCTCCCTGTCCCACCGTTCGACCACGGCCGCCGTCAGGAACGCGACCACCACCAGCCACGACAGCGGCGCTGAGACGTCGAGCGGCTGAATCGCGAGAAACGCAGCCTGGAGTGCCATCGATTCTACGTTACCGTTGTCCGAAGCCCGCTATATGCTTTATCGTTGCGTGACTGTGCGCGTCGAGAATGGCTGACGCTATCGGGTCGGTAGCACGCGAAAAATGGGGGAATTCAGGAGCCGGACGAAGTCCGGTAGTTAGTTACCTCAGTCGTTGCGGCGGACTGCCAGCAGTGCCGCAGCGATGAGGGCGCCGAGTGCAGCGACGATCGTGAAGCCAGGTCCACTGTCGTCAGTGGGCGACTCCTCGGTGTCCGTGTCGTCAGGCGACTCCTCGGTGTCGGTCGGCGTGTCCGTGTCGGTCGGAGTTGCCGTGTCCGTCGGCGTGTCCGTACCGTTCTCCGTGGGCGTTTCAGTACCCTGATCGAGGGTACCTTCTTCGACGACCTGGCCCTCCCAGTCGTCGGACTCACGGTCGAGTTCCAGCGTCAGGTTCGTACCCTGGCTGAGTTCATCGAAGTCAACGTCCACCTCGAACGTCCCGTCAGGCTGAACCGTTGCCTCGGGGCGAGTCAGGAATGGACTCGTCGAGTCGTCGGAACTGATTCGAATCTCCAGTTCGGTGCCCGGTGCCCACGTGGACGTCCCAGAAACCGTCTGGTTGGTAGCCGCCTCAACGAGCACGAGGTCGTCCTCGCTCGTGTCGAGGCTGGATTCACCATCGACCATTTCGAACTCGGAGGTTCCCGTCTCCGGGTCGTCGTCGTTCGTATTCAGCTCGCTTCCAGCGTCGACGGTGAAGTTCGCCTCGTACACACCGTCATCTTCGATGTTGCTGGTCTCGCTGGTGTCGATAGCGACGTAGTAGCTATCGTTCTCAGCATCAGGGACAACCGTCGTGGTGGTGTCGTTGATGTTGAGTGCCTCGTCAGGTGCGTTCGGACCGCTATTCGTCTGCTCGATAGTGAACGTGGTCTCGCCGTTGTTTAGGAACGCCGCAGTGTCGTCGTCGCTCGCATTCGCGAGGGCACCTTCGAGACCAGAGGATTCGACCTGAATGACCGCGAAGTCACTGTTGTCCTCAGTGATAGCGATCCCCTCGGACTGGGTCAGGTTCGCGCCAACGCCAGCCGCGATCGTTCCATCGTCCCAGTCGTCGAAGTCCGTGTTAGCCGGTGCCGTCCAAGTTGTGACATTACTGGTCGAGCGCTCCTGCAGCGAGAGCGCACCGACCTCGTCAGCCTCGGTCACGTCGGCGTTGAGACCCGTCGTGACGTTCATGTCGTACTCGGTCGC
>NZ_JBZYDN010000008.1:0-175075 GCF_058933135.1 Halomicrobium sp. HArcel3
TGGTTTCTAGGAGTTGAAATGCCGTTTTTTGTCTGGTGGACATACCTCACTATCCACGGATCTGGTGTAATCCACATCCCATTTCATACACTTCAGGGCCTCCTCTTGGCACTGCATACAGCGGTCATGCTCTCTATTTCTATCCGGACTTTGTTGATAGTAAGGAAATATCTCAAGGAATTCTGGAGGATATCCGTACCTCCCTTTGAAATAGAGTCCATCATTGAAGATAATTTGCCGGTGACATGGGAGAAGGCCAGTGAATCGTTTCACAAGAAAATACGTAACACGAAGATCTGGTTTGGAGCTACGTTAGGCCTCTTCGTGATTCTAGAGCTTACTTACGGGAGATGGATTATGTGGAACTCAAAGGAATTGGCCGAGCCAGTTAGAAATATCGCGTCTTGGGAGTTATTTGTGTCACTTTCATACATGCTCTCTGTTCCAGGTGGGGCCATGGGGCCAGAATATCTTCAAGGACTGAACGATATTACGTTAGTTTCTACTCTATTCTTAGTCTGGATTCCTGCGATCCCACTGACCATCGGCTTCCTGAATCTAAACAGTCTGATATTTGAGTCGGTTCAGGAGTTTGCCTTCGAATTGACAGAGAGCTACTTGCGGTAGCGGAGTGCAGGGCGGTGTATTTTGATGATGTGGCCTTAGCCACACCCCTAATGCGGAATGCAACCCCCCGGGTTGGGTTCACGAGCGCGAAACTCACGACTCCTTGAGCTGACCGCGACGGTCGCGACGTCGATCGGCGCTCGTGCGGCGAGTAAGCGGCAACAATTGCGTGATTTTCGGGGTGCTGCACAGTGATGCCTCTAACCAGGCCGGGCGCTACCCGGTGTTCAGGAACCGCCATGCCTGGCCCACGCTCCCGTCCGAGAAGCGAACCCTCGCCTGCCGGAATCGCTCTTCAGGCATTCCGGCGTCTTTCCAGACGCGGAAACCTTCGCAGATCGCCTTCGACGCGTTCGCGACGTCGGCACCGTCGAAGCGGAGCGTCATCTGCGCATCGCGTGTGTCTGAGACGTCGACACCGTGGCGAGCGGCCCAGGCGATGAACGAACTCATCGTCTCCTCGAGTCCACGTTCCACGGCCTCCACAGCCTTCGCCGTCGTCTCCGCGGCGCGCTGGACGCTCTCACGCGCTTCGCTGACGGCCGCGTGGACCATCTCGGCGACGTAGTCCGACCGGAGCGAGACGTCTGCGTACTCCTGCTCTACGAGGTCACCCATGTCCCGCAACGCCCGCCGAACGCTCTCGACGTGGCGGTCGTTCTGGAAGGCGATGTCCTTCGGCGCGACCTGCCCACCGTCGGTAACGAGCGTCTCCAGCGTCTCCCATTGCACCGGGGACAGCCCGTCGGCCAGGTGGCGAACGACGACACTCTCCTGAGTTTGCTCGACACGGGTCAGGTCAAGCCCGACCGGGTCTGGCCCAGTCTCGTCGACCTCCGGCGTGAAGTACGCGTCTTCGACGAACGGACCGTTACCGCCTCCAGACGGGGCGACGTCCAGGCCGGCATCGGCCAGCACCGAGAGAACGGTCTGGTCCAGCTCGCGCCGGAGCTGATCCAGGTCACTCCAGCGCACTGTCTCGTCGCGCTCCAGCAGCGACACCTGGAGCGACGCGCCCACCTTGGGGTGCGCCAGCGGGTGGTCGTCGGAGACGGACAGTGCTTCCCGGGCGTAGTAGTGTTTCACCTCCTTCGGAAGCCCGTGGTCGGGGAATGGCTCGCGGATGCGCCGGCTATCCAGCGTCGCGGTGTGATAGTACCCTGGCAGGGTCCGACCGTGCTCGTCGTCGTCGTTCTGAACGACCTTGCGGTACCCACGCCGGTCGTTCTCCAGTAGGTGACCCATCGATGCTATCGGACCGTCGCGAGCATGTACGGGGCCACTGGCGTCCCTGTGGACGCGGACGTACCGCTCGGCGTCCTGAATGTTGCTGAACTCGTGGGGTTCCTCGAAGTACTTCCCCGCGACGCCGATTTCGATGGCCGCCCGGCGGAGTAGATCGGGATACCGGTCGAACGCGATGTTCGAGCCCTTGATCCGGACGTTCACTCCTTCGTCGAAGCCATCCGGAACCGGTATCTCGACGCGCGATCCGTCGTCGCGCTCGCCTTGCATCCCTGGCCAGCGCGGCGCGACGTGGGCGGTGAAGTCCTGCTGGCCGACGTCGTCCTCGTCGGGGTGGCGAAGTACCTTCAGGCGGTACTCCCGCATCTCGTTCAGTCGCCACTCCGTCCCCTGCGGTGTCCGGTCGCCGGGGTGGACGATGTTGCTCGACTGGTAGCTCAGACGAACACGCCACCGTTCGCCCCGGTCGAGGAACTCCCCACTCCGTGACCCCTCACCGGCCTTGACCTGGCTGTCCATAGCGAAGTACGGCGTAAGCCCGTAGCTATCGAACAGCAGATTGGCCGTGAGTTCGTGAGGGGCCAGCCCTATCGTTCGCATCGCCCTCCATCGGTGGCGACCGCGTTACCCGGGCCGAATCGCCGCGGTCGCGAGTACACTGCGCGGTCTCCCGGTTCGTCGACGTCAGGCCGGTCCGGCCAGCTCGTCTCGACTGGTCCCAGGTTCCGGGGTTTGTCACGGGCTTCGAGGCGGTCCGGTCGCTCGCCGATCTCCTCCAGGACTGCCTCGCGCTCGTCGAGCGCGTCGACGATCCCAGACCGTGGGCCACCATCGTCGCCACGACCAAGCCGGCGCTCCACGGCCTTCCAGGCCCGGAGCAACTCGACGCGGTCGATGCTCTCGATGCGGGTTTTGACGAACTGCTCCCGGTCGCCGTCGCCGAGGATCGACCAGTCGAGCCACCGCGCCGGATCCTCACCGAGTCGTTCGCGCAGGTCGGGGAACCGCTCCCGGTCGCGAGAGCCACCGCCCTGCATCACGCATCACCCGCGTTTGCCAGCATCTCGTCGACGGCCTGCTCGACCTCGGCCTGGACCTGGGCGAGAGTCTCTCCCCGCGCCCAGTCGAAGGTCACTGGCTCGCCCTGGGCGACGTTATAGAGCCGGGACGCACGGACGAACCCGATCACGCCGCCTCACCTCCGAGTCGATTCCGAGCACGACGCAGCAGGTTGCCCACTGTCCCCGGAGCGCGGCCCGTCTCCCGGGCGTACTCGCGAACCCCGTAGCCGTCTCGTTCGACGGCCTGGTAGACTTCGCTCTGTGCGTCCGAGAGCGCCGACAGGTCCGATTCGAACTCGGTGAGTTGGACCTGCTGAATCACTTCCACTCACCCCCGTCGGTCCGTGAGTCGACCCGATTCCCGCGATTCCGGTTCGGCTGATCCGCTGGGTCGGGGAGGTCGAGTTCTTTCCCGGCGGCACTTCCGCGGTAGAGCCGACCCATCGAGTCACAGGCGGGACAGCGATGAACCGTGTCGTCCTGGTCGCCGTAGACTCGCCTGAAGTCTCGTGAGACGTGCGCGCCACAGTACTGACACTGGGACGCATCGCTGCTAGAGAACTTGACAGGTCGGTCACTCAAGGTGTCTCACCCCTGTTGGGGACCCAACAGTTTCACTCGACGAATCGCCGGACTGCACGGGGCCGGAAGAGGAATCGTCTTCTATTGCGCGAAAACCGATCTTTTTATCTTCTAAATTCTGACTGCAAATTATCGCATCGGCAACGCTACCGGTGACTAACCGGATAGTTCGCCAGGACGAAGAACCGGTATGGACTCGTCGGGATTTGAACCCGAGGCCTCTTCCTTGCGAAGGAAGCGATCTACCACTGATCTACGAGCCCGCGTGAGCCACTCGAACGCGGACGTGAATAAGTCCTGCGCGTGAGAGTGGCGTTCGAGAGTCGGTCACACGCCGCGTGGCGTGCGATCGCTGAAACGTCGAACGCAGCGTCGTGGGTCCGGTGGACCCGGTCTCTCAGTTCAGTCCTCCAGGACGATCTCGATCGAGACGTCGTTGGGGACCTGGATCCGCATCAGCTGGCGCAGGGCGCGTTCGTCGGCGTCGATGTCGATGAGACGCTTGTGGACGCGCATCTCCCAGTGCTCCCACGTCGCGGTCCCCTCGCCGTCGGGGGACTTGCGGGTGGGCACTTCGAGAGTCTTGGTCGGCAGCGGCACCGGTCCGGAGAGCTCGACGCCCGTCTTGTTGGCGATCTCGCTGACGTCGTCGGTGATGTCGTCGAGGTCCTCGGGGTTGGTGCCCGCCAGACGGACGCGTGCTTGCTGGGGCATTATCGCTCGTCGACGGACAGGACCTTGCCGGCTGCGATGGTCTGGCCCATGTCACGGATGGCGAAGCTTCCGAGTTCCGGAATCTCGCCCGACGGCTCGATGCTGAGCGGCTTTTGCGGTCGGATCGTGACGACCGCGGCGTCGCCGTTCTGGATGAAGTCGGGGTTCTCCTCGGCGACCTCGCCGGAGGAGGGGTCGATCTTCTGGTCGATGGACTCGACCGTACAGGCGACCTGTGCGGTGTGGGCGTGGAAGACCGGCGTGTAGCCCGCGGTGATGACCGAGGGGTGCTGCATCACGACGATCTGGGCCTGGAAGGTGTCGGCGACCGTCGGCGGGTCGTCGGCGGGGCCACAGACGTCACCGCGGCGGATGTCGTCCTTGCCGATGCCGCGGACGTTGAATCCGACGTTGTCGCCGGGGCCGGCCTCGGGCACCTCTTCGTGGTGCATCTCGATGGTCTTGACCTCGCCACCGACGTCCGAAGGCTGGAAGGAGACGTTGTCGCCCACGTTGAGCATCCCCGTCTCGACTCGACCGACCGGGACCGTCCCGATGCCGTCGATGGTGTAGACGTCCTGGATGGGGAGGCGCAGCGGCGCGTCCGTCGGCGGCTCCGGCTCGGGCAGCTCGTTGAGGGCCTCGAGCAGGATCTTGCCGTCGTACCAGGGGGTGTTGTCCGACTCCTCGGCGATGTTGTCGCCCTCGAAGGCGGAGATCGGGATGAAGCTGGCGTTCTCGGTGTCGAAGCGGACCTGGTTGAGCAGGTCCTTGACTTCCTCGACGACCTCGTTGTAGCTGGACTCCTCGTAGTCGACGAGGTCCATCTTGTTGACGCCGACGATGAGTTCGCCGATGCCCAGGGTGCGGGCCAGGAATACGTGCTCCTGGGTCTGGGGCGCGACGCCGTCGTCGGCCGCGACGACGAGCACGGCGTTGTCCGCCTGGCTCGCGCCGGTGATCATGTTCTTGACGAAGTCGCGGTGGCCAGGACAGTCGACGATGGTGAACTCGTACTCGTCGGTGGTGAACTCCTGGTGGGCGATGTCGATAGTGACACCGCGCTCTCGCTCTTCGGCGAGGTTGTCCATGACGTAGGCGAACTCGAAGCCGCCCTTGCCCTTCTCCTCGGCTTCTTCCTTGTGCTGTTCGATGACGTGCTCGGGGACGGACCCTGTCTCGTACAGGAGCCGGCCGACGAGCGTACTCTTTCCGTGGTCGACGTGGCCGATGATGGCCAGGTTCTGGTGTCGGGTATCGCTCATTGGTTATCTCACGCGCAGAGGCGCTATACCGGAATCTTTACGCGGTGGTTCATAAAACGATTTCGAAGTCGCCCGTAGGCCATCCCGGCGCCTTCTTGCGATCTGGCACGGAGTGGCACGGATCGGGTACCGATCCCGCGCGCTCGGTCCGACCCGGCCCGATCGGGTCAGCGCTCGTCGGTCGGACGCACGATGGCGACCGTGTAGAGGCCACCGAGAACGGACGTTCGCGTCTCGACGGCGAGACCAGCCCCGTCGAGCAGCGGTTCGAGCCGTCGGTTCAGGTCGGAGAACAGGACGCGTGCGACCGGATTGAGGGCGCGCCGGACGGGCGACGGGTCGGCGTCCGCCGACAGGAACTTGTCGAACACCGACACCCGGCCGCCGGGGGCGAGGACGCGCGCGACCTCGGCCACAACCCGACGCGGTTCGGGAACCACTGCGAGGACGAGGTGGAGAACCACTGCGTCGAAGGCGTCGTCCGCGAAGGGGAGCGACCGGGCGTCGGCGACCCGCGCGTCGACGTCGATCCCCAGTTCCGCCGCCCGTTCCTCGGTTCGCCGCACCATCGCGGGCGTGACGTCTATCGCGGCGACCTCGACGCCGTCAGGAAGGTACGCGAGGTCCGCGCCCGTGCCACAGCCGACGAGCAGTAGCCGGTCCCCCGGTTCGGGGCCGAGGGCGTCGAGTGCCCGCTCGCGCCCCCGTTCGAGCGGTTTCGCCACCAGGTCGTACACGGGTGCGTACACGCGGTATCGAGTCCGGTTCCACCAGTCCGGCTCTTCGTTCCCGCCCATCTACGAGTTCCGTCGGCGTCGACGGGCGTAGCTCTTCGGGACGAAACGCAGCGAAAAGAGACGTGGCCGGCGCGTGAAGTGAACTACTCCGGCAGGCGGCCGACGTCGGCCAGGACCGCCGTGGCCGTCTCCGGGCCGCCGGCACCCCGACCCGACACGTTGAGCCGGCCGGCGTGTTCGGTCTCCAGCTGGACGATGTTCCGGGTGCCAGACACTGCGAGCGCGGCGTTCTCCGGGACGAGTCGCGGGCCGACGCGCACGGCCCCGTTCTCGGCGACTTCGCCGATGAGGCGCACGGTTCGGCCGTCCTCCTTCGCCAGGTCGATGGCGCTCCCGGGCACGTCGACGATGCCGTCGACCTCGGCGTCCTCGAGGCTGTACTCGCGCTCGCCCTGGGCGAGGACGTTGGCGACGATGACGCACTTCAGCGCGGCGTCGGTGCCGTCGACGTCGAACGTCGGGTCGGCTTCCGCCACACCGAGATCCTGGGCCTCGGCGAGTACGTGCTCGTAGCCCAGGCCGTCCGCGCCCATCCGCGAGAGGATGAAGTTCGCGGTCCCGTTGAGGACGCCGCGGGCCGCGGTGATGTGGTCCGGGCCGAAGTCGTCGATGGTCGAGAGCACCGGCATGGCGCCGCCGACGGTGGCCTCGAACAGCACCTTCCCGTCGCTGTCTGCCTCCAGTTCCCGGAGGTCGCCGTAGCGCTCGGCCACGGGTCCCTTGTTCGCCAGGACGGCGTGACGGTCGCGTTCGAGCGCGGTCCGGACGTGGTCGAAGCCGGGCTGGGCGTCGCCCAGCGTCGTCGGCGTCGCCTCGACGAGGACGTCGTAATCGCCGTCGAGGACGTCACTCGGATCCCCGCTCCCGACGACATCTTCCGTCGATTTCGAGGCGATGGCCGCGTCGACGTCGATGCCGTCGGCGTCGGCGGCCGCACTTCCGGAGTCGGCCAGGCCGGTCACCGTGTGGCCGTACTCGCCGGCCAGTTCCGCCACGGAGGTGCCGACCGCGCCGGCACCGAGGATGGCGACCTTCACGCGTCACCACCCGCCGTGAGCGGCTCGACGACACAGAGGTCCTTCTGGGCCGCGATGTCCCGGATGGCCGCGAGCGTGTCCTCGGCCGCGTCGGCTTCGGTGGCCAGTCGCAGGCGCGCACTGGAGACGTCGTCGGTCCCCTCGGGCGCGGACAGCGACAGGTCCGTGACCGTTGCGTTGCCGGACTGGTGGATCTGGGACAGCGTGTCCGACAGGTCCGTCTCGACCAGGTGGCCCGACAGCACGACCGTCAGCGCCTCGCCGTAGCGGTCCGCGCCGGCCTGGATGATGGTGAACTCCTCGGCTTTCAGCGCCTCGACGATGGTCTCGAAGCGCTCGGGCGTCGCCTCGAGGTCCACCTCCACGGGGATGTGCCCGCGCGGGGTGAGGTTGCCCCGCTCGTGGAAGATAGAGAGGAGGTTGCCCCCGTTGTCCGCGATGGGGTGGAGCGCCCGCAACAGCTCGCCCGGCTCGTCGACCAGTTCGAGCCGTATCGTGTACGCGTTCACCTCGTCGGACGAGTCGCTCATCGACCGCTCACCTCCCGCCGCGTGCGTTCGCTCATTGTGGCGAACCACTGGTTCGGACTATAAGAATCCTCCACTTCCGCTGCAGGCCCCAGGCGCCCGCGGTCGGCCGGAACCGTCCGCAGTCCGGCGTCGAGTGGCGCGACAGTGCTCGTCGGGATCGAACGCCAGCGGTGACCCGAGCCACAACCGTGAAGTCCCGCCGCCCAAATCGTTTCCCGATGACCTGCGGACCCACTCGCCCGGTCGCCGCCGTCCTCCTCGTTCTCCTCGTCGCGGGGTCGGCCGCCGGAGCGACCGTGACGGGCCCACTCCCCGGCGAGTCGGGCCCGGGCCCCGCGACTGGCGTCCACTTCGCCGCGGCGTCCGCCGCCGACGGCCCCGTGCGTGGCGACGCCACGCTGGCGACCGACGGGAGCACCATCCACCTGGACCAGACGCTCCACCGCCTCCCGGATCGCCCCGGCGAGTACGAGGCCGACAACCGGTATCGGCTCCCCGACCACGCCGTGAAACTCGAAGTGACGGTCCCGGAGAGGGCGACCGGGTTCCGGACCGAGGGGTTCACCGACGAAGGCGACGGCGTCTACGCCTGGGACGGCGAGACCGAGGACCCCCGGCTCCGCTTCCGGATGCCGGCGAACAGGACCGTGGACCGCGACGACCCGCTCTCCGGCCCCGGGAGCTACCTCTTCGTGGACACGGGCGAGTGGGGAATCGTCCAGCGGCCGGCGCTGGGCCACGCGTGGGGCTGGCGCGGCTCGCCATCGGTCACGTTCGACCGGTCGCTCTCCGCGAGTCCCGGCGCCGCCGGCTCGGACGTCGCCTACCTGGGCGAGTACGCGGAATACGAGCACACGGCCCACGGGCAGCGCTTCAGGCTCGTCGTCCCGGCCGAGGCCGACCTGGCCGAGAACCGATCGGCCGTCTTCGGGACGCTCGCGAACGCATCGGACGGGCTCCGGGTCGGCGACCGCGACGACGAGGTGTTCCTGATCGCCGCGCCGACGACCGACGTCCGGTGGGGCGCACGAGGCGTCCAGACCGGCGACGCCGACGCGTGGGTCCGCGACGTCGAACGGGTCCACGACGTCGAGAACGTCTGGGTCCACGAGTACGTCCACACGCGCCAGGCCTACGAGACGACGGGACAGGTCCGCTGGTTCACCGAGGCCGCTGCGAGCTACTACGCGGCCCTGCACGCGTTCGAACAGAAGCGAGTCAGCTTCCGGACCTTCCAGGGCCGGCTCGAACGGGGGACGGACGCTCGCCACGAGTCCGCCGTCCTCGCCGACACCGGCACCTGGCGGTACAACCCCGACTACTACGTCGGTCCGCTCGTCCTCGGCGACCTCGACCGGCGGACGCGCACGGCCAGCGACAGCGAGCGCGCGCTCCACACCGTCTTCGCCCGGCTGAACGACGCCGACGGGACCGTCGACGCCGGGCAGTTCTACGAGTACGTGGCCGACACGGGGGGCACGGACGACGCCGACCTCACGCGGCGCTACGCGGAGACGACCGAGCGGCCGACGGTCTGGAACGTCTCCACCCACCAGGCCGTCTTCGGACCCGTCCCGGCCCAGATCGAGTACGAGATCGCCACGACCGACGACGGGGAGGACGCCGTCCGCGCGAACGGTCCCTACCGGAATCGAACGCTCCGGACCCCCTACGTCCTCGTGCCCGGCGAGCAACTGTCGGTCGACGTGTACGTCGAGAACAGCGGCGGCACGGCCGGCGACTACGACGTCCGTCTCCGTGACGGCGAGACGACGCTGGACCGCCGAACCGGACGGATCGCGGCCGGCAACGCGACCACCGTCACCGTCAACCACTCCTTCGACGAACCCGGGACCCACGAACTCCGGGTCGGCGGCGAGCGGCTCTCGGTGAACGTCTGGGAGCCCGCTGCGGCCGAGGTGACCGGCCTCCGAACCGACAGCGGAGAAGCGGTCCGCCCCGGCGAGTCGGTGACCGTGGCGGTGACGGTGCGCAACGACGCCGGCTGGCCGGGCGAGCGCGACGTCCGCGTGACGGCCGCGGACACCACCGAGAGCGCCGGGGGCGGTGAGAAGTGGACCGTGGCCGAGCGAACTGTCAGGCTCGACGCCGAGAGCGAGCGAACCGTGACTGCCACTGTCACCTTCGACGAGCCCGGAACCTACCGGCTGGGGGTGGCCGACGGCAACGTCACGTCGCAGACGGTGACGGTCGCCGCCGAGCGCGGACCCGATCCGAATACGGGCCCGCTGCCCGTCACGCTCGTCGTCGTGGCCGTCCTGGTCGCGGTGCTCGTCGCGGCGCTGCTGGCGAAGCGGTGAACGATCCAACTCCCGAAGAAATGGGTGAGGAAGGGCTGTCGCCTATTTCACGACGACAGCTATCGGAAGAAATAGAATGCCCGGGACAATAGCCGGTTTATGTTCGATTTTCTGTGGTATTTGTTGCCCGTGATAGTCGTCGCAGAGTTGGTCCTCGCGTTTGGATTCTGGAACTGGATGAATGAGAGCGAGAAAGTGCCAGAAACGGGTCTTCTGGCCTTCGTGTCACGCTTCGTCCTCACTGCAGTCATCGTTCTGGGGACACTCTCGGTTTACGTCGCCGTGGCGGGGGCGTAACCGAGCGTAACGGACATCTCGCTACTGACGCGAAGCGTGGGGAACCGCAGAAATCGGAACCGCAGAAATCAAAAAGCGTGATCAGGTGGCTACGTGGGGACTACGCAAGATCGAAGCGGTCGGCCTGCATGACGTCGCTCCAGGTGTCCACGAAGTCGTGCACGAACTTCTCCTCGGCGTCCTCGCTACCGTAGACTTCGGAGATGGCGCGGAGCCGGGAGTTCGAGCCGAAGACGAGGTCGACGCGGGACGCTTCCCACTCGAGGTCGCCCGTCTGGCGGTCGCGGAGTTCGTAGACGTCCTCGGCGTCGTCGGACTCCTCCCACTCCAGGCCCATGTCGAGCAGGGTCTCGAAGAAGTCGTTGGACAGCGTCCCCGGTCGGTCGGTGAGGACGCCCAGGTCCGAGTCCTGGTAGTTGGCGCCCAGCGCGCGCATCCCGCCGACCAGGACCGTCATCTCCGCGGCGGTCAGGTTCAGCAGGTCTGCCTTGTCGACCAGCAGGTCCTCTGGCGGCTGGTCGTGATCGCCGCCGTAGTAGTTGCGGAAGCCGTCGGCTTTCGGCTTGAGCGCGTCGAAGGACTCGGGGTCGGTCTGTTCCTGCGAGGCGTCGGTGCGGCCCGGTTCGAACGGCACGTCGACGTCGTAGCCGGCGTCGGCCGCAGCCTGCTCGACGGCGACGTTGCCGCCCAGCACGACGAGGTCGGCCAGCGAGACGCGGACGTCGTCGGAGCGGGACTCGTTGAAGTCCGCCTGGATGCCCTCCAGCGTCTCCAGGACGGTCGCGAGCTGGTCGGGCTCGTTGACTTCCCACTCGTTCTGCGGGGCCAGGCGGATGCGGGCGCCGTTGGCGCCCCCGCGCATGTCGCTGTCGCGGTACGTCGACGCCGAGGCCCAGGCGGTCTTGACCAGCTGGGACCGGGACAGGTCAGAGTCGAGGACCGCCTCCTCGAGCTCGGCGATCTCCGCCTCGCCGATCTGGTCGTAGTCGGCCTCGGGGACCGGGTCCTGCCACAGCATCTCTTCGTCGGGAACCTCGGGACCGAGGAACCGGGACGGCGGGCCCATGTCGCGGTGGATCAGCTTGTACCACGCCTTCGCGAAGGCCTCCTGGAACTCGGCGGGGTTCTCGCGGAAGCCCTCGACGATCTCACGGAACTCGGGGTCCCGCTTGAGCGCCAGGTCCGTCGTCATCATCATCGGCGCGTGCTTCTTCGAGGGGTCGTGGGCGTCGGGGACGGTCTGCTTGTCCTCGGCGTCGACGGGCTCCCACTGGTTGGCGCCGGCGGGGCTCTCCGTCAGCTCCCACTCGTTGTCGAGCAGCGTGTCGAGGAAGGCGGTGTCCCACATCGTGGGCGTGCTGTTCCAGGCGCCCTCGATGCCGCTGGTGACCGTGTCCGAGCCCGTGCCCGACTTGGTCCAGCCGAGGCTCTGGTCCTCGATGGGAGCGGCTTCGGGCTCGGGGCCCATGTCGTCGGTGTCGCGGGCGCCGTGGGACTTGCCGAACGTGTGCCCACCGGCGATGAGCGCGGCGGTCTCCTCGTCGTTCATCGCCATGCGCCCGAACGAATCCCGGATTCGCTCGGCCGATCCGAGCGGGTCGGGCTCGCCGTCCGGGCCCTCGGGGTTCACGTAGATAAGTCCCATCACGGTGGCGCCGAGGGGGTCCTCGAGGTTCCCCTTGTCGTCGAAGCGCTCCGAGCCCTCCCACTCCGTCTCGGGACCCCAGTAGACGGCCTCGTCGGGCTTGAAGTCGTCCTCGCGCCCGCCGGCGAAGCCGAACGTCTCGAAGCCCATCGACTCCAGCGCGACGTTGCCGGCCAGGACGATAAGGTCGGCCCACGAGAGCTTGCGGCCGTACTTCCGCTTGACCGGTTCCAGCAGCCGGCGCGCCTTGTCCAGGTTGACGTTGTCGGGCCAGCTGTTCAGCGGTGCGAAGCGCTGCGTTCCGCCCGTCGCGCCCCCGCGGCCGTCGGTCGTCCGGTACGTGCCAGCGCTGTGCCAGGCCATCCGGATGAACAGCGGGCCGTAGTGGCCGTAGTCGGCCGGCCACCAGTCCTGGGACGTCGTCATCACGTCCTCGATGTCCGCCTTCACCGCCTCGTAGTCGAGTTCCTCGAACGCCTCGGCGTAGTCGAACTCCTCCTCCAGGGGGCTCAGGTCGGCGGCGTTGTTGTCGAGAATGTCCAGGTTCAGCTTGTCGGGCCACCACTCGTGGCTCTTTCGGTGTGGGGGTCTGTCGTCGCTCATTGATGGGTACGTGGGCGAAACACAGAGATTGATCGACAAAAGTCTTGATTTGGCACGTGCCAACTCCCGGTTCGGAATCGGACGCCCGTGCTACCGCGTATCGTCCTACGGGCGAGCGGTGGTCGCCCGACCAGGACGACGTGTACAGAACCGATACTGGTATTTTCGATGAAATAAAGTATTTATTCCGGCAGTACAGTGTGAATTTATGGGGCAGATGGGCTGGGGAGTCGAACCGGTTCGGGGACGGACAGGTGAAAGAGATGACGCGTGAGGGCCGGGAACGGGACGGGCTTCGTACCGCGCTGGGTCGGCGTTCGTTTCTCAACCACGTTGGCGTCGGTGCCCTGGGGGTGGGTGTCGGCGTCGGCATCGACGGCTTCGGTCGCGGGCGAGCGGGGCAAGAATCGGACTCGCTGCCGTGGACGGCGACGTTCGAACAGGCCGACGGGACCACCGACCACGACGGGGAGTCGGCCTGGCACGTCGAATCAGCCGACAGCCACCCAGCGTTCGCCGTCCAGTCGGGAGCGCTCACCGCAGCGGAGACGGCGGGGGACGCACGGTGGCTGTCCGAACCAATCGACGTCTCGGGTGCCGATACGGTGGACGTGGCTGTCGAGTTGCGGGGAAGCGGTCCACTCCGGGGCGGCCCAGCACCGGTCGTCGGCGCCGACCCGCCGACGGATCCAGACGCCGATGGGATATACGAAGACGTCACCGGCGACGGCCGGGTGGACGACGAGGACGTGCGGGCGCTGTCCGACCGTGTCGGCAACGAGAGCGTGACCGACGACGCTGTCGCCTTCGACGGCAACTGTAACGGTCGCGTCGACTACGACGACGTCGTCCGGCTGGCGAGGGCCGCGGACGGGACGGCCGATAGAGCTACCGATGGCGACTGCGGCCGGCCCGCGGACGAACTGACAGTCTCCTGCGTGCTCGACGGCGCCGAGACGGTCGTCGCGACGTTCTCAGACGACGCGCCTGCCGAGGGCGAGACGGTCTCTGCGACCGGGCTCTCCGGCGACACCCTGCGCGTCGTCGTCACCGCGCGCACGGCCGACCCGGCGACGGCCTTCCACGTCGACGCCGTGGAGGTGACCGCGACGGGTGACGATGGGAGTCAGGAAAACGGCGGGCAGGAGGACGGGAACGAGGACGACGGGGACGGGGGAACCGATGGAGCGGCCGACCCGACGCTGTTCTACGAGGACTTCGAGACCGGGTCGATGGCCGACGAGGCGACGCTCGCGCTGGAGTCGAACCGCTCGGGCTTCGTCTGGCATGGCAACAACCGGACGGCCGTCGTCGAGGACGAGTGGCCCGACGGCGGCCGCGTCGTCTGGCACAACGAGCCCAGAGACGAGTTCGTCGAGGGGGCGGACTACCGGACCCGCGACGGCACTCGGTCGCTACGGTTCCGGTATCCACCCGAAAAGAGCTGGGCCGAACAGCGGTTCGCGATGAACCAGGACGGGACGGGCTACGACGAGGTCTGGATCGGCTACTGGATCCGCGTCCCCCACAACTTCTCGCACGCGAGCGGCAGCGGCAGTCCTAGCAACAACAAGTGGCTCGCCGTCTGGATGGACGGCTACTCCCAGCACGGCACCGGGTCGACGGCCGTGTTCAACACCTGGTCGTCGTTCGACCACGAGGTAGGCGCAGCGCGGGCGACGATTTCGGCCTCGAACGCCGGCGGCGCCGGCCACCACCGCGGCATGGACGATTTCATCCTCCCGTCGCGAGACCGGGGCCGGTGGATGTACACCGTCCACCGGCTGGTGACGAGTTCGGAGCGGGGCGCCGCCGACGGGACCGCCCACTGGTGGCGTCGGTGGGAGGACGAGGACGAGTTCGAACTCGTGGCCAAGGTGACCGACTACGTCTTCGACCCCCCGTCTGAGACAGACAAACCCCAGGGGTGGAACAAGGGGTACCTCATGGGCTGGACGAACCCGAACTACGCCGAAGAGACGGAGTTCCTCGTCGACGAGTTCGCCCTGTCGACGGAACCGCTGGTCGACGACTTCCCCTGAGTACGGGGTTCGCTCTCGGGTTCTCCGAGCGGACCGCGCCGCCCACCACGCGTCTCGAATCCGGAACCGGCGAACGCACCGTAGCACCGGGGGCGACGGACCGGTGTCGACGTAGTCGGCGACGGGGCGGAACTCCACCTCGGCCACCGCCCGGATTTTCGCCGGTCTGCGGGGCAGTCACCTCGTTCGTCGTTGCCGGCAACTGGTGGAAATATTCGTTATAGGCACCGATGGGGCGATGTTTCTCGTGTGAGAAAACCCCCGAAACGCTTACGCACGGGTACCGCGTGCCCTCGCTATGAGTCTGCGCGAGGACGACGTTCGCCAATCGCTCAAGCGCGCTCCGTTGCTCTCGGCGGCCCGCGACCGCGCGGTCGATCGGTCGACGCTCACCGACGAACTCGACATTTCCCGGGCGACGGCGTACCGCTGGACCAGCGCGCTGGCCGACGACGACTTGCTGGAGCGGACCCGGAACGGGTACCGGACGACGCCAGCCGGGGCGGCCGTCTCCGACGCCGCCGATCGGTTCGAGCGGACGCTCTCGGCCATCGACCGCCTGCGGCCGCTGGTCGAGCACGTTTCCGCCCCCGAGTTCACGCGCAACGTCGACCGATTCGCCGACGCGACGCTCGCCGTCGCGACGCCGCAGAACCCGAACGAACCGCTCGAGCTGTGGCTCGATCACTTCTCGTCGTTCGACAGCTCTCGCGGGATGATAGTCGCCGGCTGTCCGCCCGAAATCACCAGGCTCGGCATCGAGCACGTCGAGTCCGGCGCCGACTTCGAAGTCATCTGTACGCCACAGGCGTTCGCTGCCGATCAGAGCGGGGACAGCGAGTCGGCCAACGCGATCGTCACCGCTGCGTCGACCTCGCTCTACACTCATCCCGAGGTGCCGTTCTCGATGGCGATCGTCGACGAGACAGTGCTGGTCGTCGGATTCGACGCCGAGACGTCCCTTCCGGTAGCTGCCGCAGCGACCGACGACGCGGACGCTCGCGAGTGGGCCGAAGACCTCTATCGGCGGTACAAGCGCGAGGGGGAACCGCTGAACGCGCTAGACGCGAGCCCCGTCGCCTGAGCGGTCCGGATCGACGTCGGCGGCTACACCAGCCGGACCAACCGACGGTCCGAATCACGTCCGGGACTGCAGTTCTCGTTACGGCTCGCTTCGTCGAGACAGCAGGGCCAGAGAGCACATCGCGACGAGCGTTTCGGTGACCCCGAATCCCGGGCCGGCACCGTTCGTGGGACCGCTATCGGTCTGGGACGATCGGTGAGTCGTCTCGACGTCGGTCGGTTCGAGAGTCTGCGTTTCGGCCGATGACTCCCTGTCCCCGTCGATTGCCTCCCCGGACGAGGTCGTCGATGTGGCCCCGGACGAGTCCGCTGGCGCGACGTCGATCGCGTTCCAGTAGGGGCCCACCCACACCCGGTAGGTGCCCGCCTGGCCGAAGCGATGGCTCAGCGTCACCGTCCGGTTCTCGCCGGGGTCGAGCGTCACCCGCTCCGTCGCCACGTCCTCGCCGTCCACCGAGAGCGCGACCGTTCGCTGGCCGGGCGCGTCGCCCGCGTTTTCGAGTGTCGCCGTGAGTTCCACCGGGTCGCCCTCGGTGACCGATGTCGCCGAAACCGTCACGTCGACGATCGAGATCGCGGCGCTCGGCTCCGGGTCGCTATCGGAGGAGCCGCCGACGGGTCTGGCGCTCCGCAGGGCGTTCGAGGCTACCGCCTGACTCCCGCCGTTGCCGAGCGCGTCCGTGGCGCTGACCGTGACCAACCGGTCCTCGCGGGTCGCGGCGGCGCCGACGGCGAACGTCGCGCTGTACTCGTCGTCCGCCGTCGTCGAGTTCGGACCGTCGTCGCTGAGCGTGACCGTCCCGGCGTCGAAGGCGCTCGCGTCGGCGGTCACAGTGGAAACCGCGTTCGCGTCCGTCACGGTCGCCGTGACCCGGACGGTATCGCCGGCCGCGACGGCGCCGTCCCCGTCGGTGTCGTCTGTAATTCCGACGGCGCTCACGCTCGGGGCAGTGGTGTCGATGGCGTATCGTTCGTCGATTTCCGGTTCAGTCGTGGACAGTGCGTCGCCGTCCGCGTCCGTGACGTCTCCACCGCTGGCGAGGGCCAGCCCGAGCGAGCCATCGCCCGAGACCGAGCCGACCGTGACGGTGATCGTCGACCCGCTTTCGCTACTGACGGCCTCGACCGTGCCCGATGCGGTGCCGTTCGTCGTGAAGTCGTCGGCCGAGACGCTCTCGACCGGTTCGGAAAACGTGACCTCGAAGTCGACGCTGTCGGCGTTCGTCTCCTCGCTGGCCGGACTGTCCCGGATGATCGACTCGACCAGCGGCGCTTCGATTCCCTGCGCTCGCAACTGCTCTCTGCGGTCGAGCGAACGGAGTATCGGATAGCCGTCTGCAGTCGCGTCCGAGTCACTGTTCTCGACTGTCTCCCACGTACCCGTGAAGTCGAGGCCAGGCATGTTCGTCTCCGCACTCGACCCCTGCATCTCGGGAGCGGGCGCAGTGTCGGCGGTCGCACCGAAGCCGCTGACGTCGGTCACGGTTATCGGGTCCCATCCATCCCCCGTACTCACACGCTCCTCGTTCGTCGTTCCCACGTCCCAGTAAGCCTGCTCCACGGTAGTCGGTTCGACAGCGGAGCCACCGACGAGGCCACCGATCCCCTGCGACTCGTCGTCGACACTGAGGGCACCAGTGGCGTACGAACGCCGAACTACCCCTCCAGGGTCCGCCTGAAACGACCCGAGTACTCCACCGGCGTACCAGCTCGCAGTAACCGTGCCAGTGGCGTAGGAATCCGCTATCGTTCCCGTGGAGACGCCGACCAGCCCACCAGCAGACGTGCTGCCTCCACCTCCGTCGACGGCTCTTGCAGCGAAGGAGCGAGTGACCGCCCCCTGGTTGAAACCGACCAGTCCGCCGAACCAGTCGCTTCCACGAGTCGGTCCTCCAATCGCGTAGGAGCGACGAACCGTTCCATCGTTACGGCCGACCAGGCCGCCGACCCGCTCGGTCCCGGTAACCTCACCAGTGGCGTGGGAGTCCTCGACAGTCCCATCGTTGTACCCGGCGAGCTGTCCGGTCCTTCTCGCGCCGGTGACGGACCCGCCCTCGAGGCCAACCGCCGTTATCGTTCCACCCGGGCCGACCTCGCTGAACAGACCGACGGAGTACGTTCCCCCTCGGTCGATGGTGAGCCCGGTGATCGCGTAGCCGTTGCCGTCGAAGGTCCCAGTGAACTCGTTGGTCTTGTCCCCTATCGGGTCGAACCCGCTGGCGCCGTTCCAGCGTGCGGTCTCGCTCGCGTCGATATCGGTGGTCTGGACGTAGTTATCCCCCAGGCCCTTCGTCTCGATACACTGGAGTTTGTCTACGCTATCGACCTCGTAGTACGGCTCGCCAGAGACAGTCTGTGTGCTCCAACTCAGAGCGGTGCAGTCCGACTCCGTCGGCGCGTTGGCGGCCGCCGTTCCCGGCACCGCCGCGACGCCCGCGAGCAGTGCGAGGACGAGCAACGTCGAACAAACCACCGCACGCGCCCCGGTCTCACTCCGGCCGGCACGTCTCGGTTCGCGCCGCACCTCTCCCACCCCAGGCCTTCGGACAGTCGAATCCACACGCATCCTCGGCCGGTCGTCACCCGTCGCGACCGAACCGCTCCTGGCTACCATTAGCGATATCTCGGAGAAAACACCGTTATACGCACCGATGAGACGATGTTTCACGCGTGAGACGACCGGCCCGAACGGGCCGGCGAGGCGACGCCACGCCCCCTCGTCCATCGGTGACGACGGACCGCTCACTCGGTCGAAGGTAGCGCGCGTCGTCGATAGGGGCGTATACTGTCGCTCTGGTAATTGTTTTCCCGCGCCAGGCGAAATGACTGCAGTGCATGATTAAACTCGATCATATTACCTTCGCCTGTACCGATCCGGATCGCCTGGCCGAATTCTGGGGACAGGTCCTCGACGGTGAACGGCGGGACCTTCCGCCGTCGGCCGACGCAGTGCTACTCGAACGGGACGGAGACGGGCCCGACCTGCTGTTCAAGCCGATGCCGAGAGGATGCGAACGTGACCTCCCCATCCACCTCGACCTCGGGACGGACGACCGCGAGACGGCCGTCGACGAACTCCGTGACCTCGGCGCGTCGGTGCGAGCAACGAAGACCGAGACGTTCGACGGCCACACGAACACCTGGACGGTGATGGAGGATCCGACAGGGAACGGCTTCTGCGTCACTGACTACTGAACCGTTGCTCGTCGCGGGAGAATTATAGTGAAGCATACCGCGCGAGCAACGCGAGCGCGGTTTCACCGGACGCGAGCGAACGGAGTGAGCGAAGCGTCCGGGCTTTTTCCCCGACGTTTTTCGAGGAGCCTCCCCGCAGCGAACGGAGTGAGCGAGGAGAGGCGACGAAGAAAAAGGTCGTCTTAGAAGTAGTCGATGGCGGGGTGAAGCTCCTGCTTCATCCCCTTGCGCTCGCGGATCTCGGAGATCTTGTCGGGCTGGAGGTTGTCGGCCATGACCTGGAAGCCGGCGTTCTCGGTGTTCCAGGAGGCACGACCCTCGGTCGCAGAGCGGATGTCGCTGGAGAAGCCGATCATCTCGTCGACCGGTGCGATGCCCTCGACGACCATCAGGTCGCCTTCCTGGTACATGTCGTCGACGCGGCCACGGCGACCCTGGATCTCGCCGCTGGCGGCGCCCATGTGGTCGTTGGGGACGTCGATACGGACGTCCTGGATCGGTTCGAGGAGTCGGATCTCCGCGTCGATGAGTGCGTTGTGGACGGCCTCGCGCATCGCGGGGATGACCTGTGCCGGACCGCGGTGGATGGCGTCCTCGTGGAGCCGGGCGTCGTGGAGACGCAGGAGCGCGCCCTGGACGGGTTCGGCGGCGAGCGGGCCGTCGTCGAGTGCGTCCTCGAGGCCCTCGATGAGGAGCTCCATCGTCTCGTTGAGGTGCTGGATACCCTTCGTCTGGTCGACGAGGACGTTGGTCCCGTGGATGTGCTCGATGTCCTGGGAGGTGTCCTTGTCCATGCCGGCCTCCTGGAGCGCTTCACGGCGCTCGAGTTCGGGCATGTCCATGGAAGCCTCGCCTTTCTTGATCGTGTCGACGATCTCGTCGTCCATCGGCTCGATGCTGATGTAGAACCGGTTGTGGCGGTTCGGCGAGATGCCCTCGACCTCGCGGGAGGCCTGCTGGGGCGCCTCGCGGTAGACGACGATGGGCTCACCGGTGTTGATCGGGATGCCCTGGTTGCGCTCGATGCGCTGGCCGATCACTTCGAGGTGGAGTTCACCCTGGCCGGAGATGAGGTGCTCGCCGGTGTCCTCGTTGATCTCGATCTGGATGGTCGGGTCCTCCTTGGCGACCTGCTGGAGCGTCTCGATGAGCTTCGGCAGGTCGTCCATGTTCTGTGCCTCGACGGACTTCGTGATGACGGGCTCCGAGATGTGCTCGATGGACTCGAAGGGGGTCATCTCGACGGAGGAGACCGTGGAGCCGGCGATGGCGTCCTTGAGGCCGGTGACGGCGGCGATGTTGCCGGCGGGAACGCGGTCCACTTCCTCGCGCTCGCCACCCATGTAGATGCCGACGCTCTGGACGCGGTTGGTGCCGACGGTGCCGGAGACGTACAGATCCTGTCCTTTCTCCAGCGTGCCGGAGAAGACGCGGCCCGCGGCGATCTCACCTGCGTGGGGGTCGACGCCGATGTCGGTGACCATCAGAACGACTTCGCCGTCCTCGTCGACGAGACGCATGGTGTCGGCGAGTTCGGAGTCGGCGTCACCACGCCAGATGCGCGGGATACGCATGGGCTGGGCGTCGATGGGGTTGGGGAAGTGCTCACAGACCATGTCGAGCACGACGTCCGAGAGCGGCGTCCGCTCGTGGAGCTCCTGGCGCTTGTCGGCGCGTTCGAGTTCCATGATGTCGCCGAAGTCCATCCCGGTGCGCTGCATCGAGGGCATCGAGACGCCCCACTTGTACAGCGCGGAACCGAAGCCGACGGTGCCGCCTTCGACGGAGACGGTCCAGTCCTCGATGTCGTCCATCTCCTCGGTCATGCCGCGGATGAGCTCGTTGACGTCGTCGATGACGTTGAGCAGGCGCCGCTGCATCTCCTCGGGGCCCTCCTGGAGCTCGGAGATGAGGCGGTCGACCTTGTTGATGAACAGCGTCGGCTTGACGCCCTCGCGGAGCGCCTGTCGCAGGACGGTCTCGGTCTGGGGCATGGCGCCCTCGACGGCGTCGACCACCACGAGCGCACCGTCGACGGCGCGCATCGCGCGGGTGACGTCGCCACCGAAGTCGACGTGGCCTGGCGTGTCGATGAGGTTGATGAGGTGGTTCTCGTCCTCGTACTCGTGGGTCATCGAGACGTTGGCCGCGTCGATGGTGATACCGCGTTCCTGCTCGTCTTCCTCGGTGTCCATCGCGAGTTGCTCCCCGGCGGTCTCGTCGGAGATCATGCCCGCACCGGCCAGGAGGTTGTCAGTCAGCGTCGTCTTCCCGTGGTCGACGTGAGCCGCGATGGCGATGTTCCGGATGTGCTCCGGGTTGTCCATCAGCGTCTCACATTCTTCAACGATCTTTTTTCGTCGGCCCATTATACGGCAGGCTATCAGTAGCAGGGGCAAAAGGGTGCTGTTTCCACGTGAGTGCGACAATGTGGAGCACGAACGCGGAAGCTCGTCAGGGAGCGAACGTCGTGAGCGGACTGACGGTGTTTCAAATTGGGTGCGACAGGGTGGGGCACGCACATCGAAGGGAGAAGCAGCGTTACGGACAGTCAAGGAGAAAGCCCTGTGCTTTAGCGCGGGGATGAATCCACCACTGCCTTTCGCAGACCACCGTCGATAGCACGTCCTGATATTCCAATAGTTTCTTGGGATAGTACACTTAATTACAATTGTAATGGCCACGGTGACTGTCACCGCGAAGTTCCACAACCCATCCCTCTCACGGCGGAAAGAGTGGCAGCAGGGCACTCGCCTCTATCGTGACACCAAACAGTTCTGTATCGACGGATGGGAGAACAGCGACTTCGACAAGTCCGTGACCACGGCCAGCATCGACAACGACCTCTACTCTGCCATTCAGAATCAAGCCATTCGAGAAGCGAAATCCGACCACAACAAGGACGGAAAGGTTCGCTATCGAGAGAGTCAGCCGCTCGCCGTCAACAACCAGAATTGGGAGATCGACACGACCGATAACGGCACGGTCGTTGTCGGCTTCCCGTGTGTCTCTCAATGGTGGTACACGCCTATCGAAGTGTACGACGATATTGCCGACCCAGTAGACCGACTGGTCAGAGGAGACGCTGATAAGACCCGCCTACAGGTCTATCGTCGTGGTGACGACTGGTTCTGTACGTTCAACGTCGAGTACGACACCGACGCGTCGGGTGAGACGCCAATCGGTGTCGATATTGGTGAACGGCATATTCTCGCTGTGACCGCATACGGTGAGGACGAGTCGATGCTCGTGTCTGGTGGTGAAGCGAAGTACGTTCGACGCAAATATCGTTCCCTCCGCGAGTCGCTCTCAGAAGCGGGTGCGCTTCGCGCACGCAACCGCGTGGGTGACAAAGAACAGCGTCGAATCACAGACTTGAATCACACACTCTCCCGTCGTCTCATCACGTTCGCGGAACAGTTCGAGAACCCCGTCATTCGGATGGAAGACCTCGAAGACATCCGCGAGAACTGTTCGTGGTCGGGTGTCCACTCGTGGCACTTCCACCAACTCCAACAGTTCATCACGTACAAAGCCGAGCGCGCTGGAATCCGCGTCGAGAAGGTCGATGCGTACCATACCAGCCAGAAATGTTCGGCGTGTGGTTCGACGGGAACGCGTGATGGCGACCACTTTTCGTGTTCGGAGTGTGACCGTGGACGGCACGCCGACCTGAACGCTTCGGAGAATATCGCACAACGAGAGGGTGAACCATGCACGGCGTAACAGTTCGGCTGACGCGAACCGTGCTCCCTCGCTGGTTGAATAGCCAGCCGTCGTCGACGCCTGCTGTATGCAGGGAGGAAGGCCCCATTGACAGGGCTGTACGCGCTGGAAAGCACGTCCCTGGTCATAACTGGACGGCGACCATCGACGTTCCACGCGAAAGCGTCCTTGAGAACCGAGGAAACGCGCAACCTGAATATCCACTTCGTGGAATCCTCGCCCTTTAGGGCGGGGAGGATGTCAATCGGGACGAAGCTGGTCGAGCGGCAGGCACGTGCCGTCGTCGGCCCGGGGAACTTCACTCGCCAGCTTCGACTCGTCGTCGGGGTCGACGTCGAGGACGTCCTGAACGCGCACGTTGGGCTGGCTGCTCCGGACGCCGATGAGCGTCAGCGAGAGGTGCCCGTCGGTCCGGCCGCCGGCCACCGTCACCGCCTCCACGTCGTCGTCCAGTGAGACCGTCGTCCACCCGTCTGGCTTCCGTACCCGGAGGTCCATACAGGTGGTCTCCCGTCGTGAGTGAAGATTCCATCGGCCGGGCGGTGCGGTCGGATCTGGTACGTTCGGATCGTCCGCAGTTCGCCACGTCGGCGCTCAGGAGATCACGTCGATCGTCAGCGGGTAGTCGTACACCTCGTCGTTGCTCGCCCGGACCACGGCGATACCGGTGAGGACCAGCCAGGCGATGCCGACGATGGGGAAGACGACCAGTCCGAGGCCGACGAAGATGGACAGCGCGGCGACGGTCAACAGCACCGTCCACGTGATCTGGAAGTTGATCGCCTCCTTCCCGTTCTCGTCGACGAACTGTCCTTCGTCTTTCTTGATCGCCCACACGAGCAGGGGGCCGAAGACGTTCGCGAGGGGGAAGGCCAGTCCGACGAACCCCATCGCGTGGACGATAATCGCCCACGTCCGTTCGTCGTCGCTCACCTCGGACTCGACGTGTGCTCCCCCGTGACTCTCGTCGACGGAGACAGACTCGTCACTGGGTTCCGTTGCCATAGTGGATACGTGCATTCGGGCAATCATAAACCCGGGGCTACCGACCGCCCGTTCCGGACAACACGCCATTTAATTAATCTGTTTTATTATTACAGTTTGTCCAAGTAGCCTAACAAGTTAGCGTGCTCGACTATGCACAGTCGGTGAGCCTTCACCGACGTCGGGTGCAGTCCCGTCAGCCAACCACCACCTGCCCCCGACGTTCCAGTCACCGGGGTCGCCCCGGCTGGAGATATTTGGGTGCTATCCGCCGCTCGACGTCGGTCGCGAACGCCGTCGACTCGTCCGACGATAGCGACTGTGGAAGCGGTCGACGGGGGAACGAGCGCGTCCGGGTCGACGTGAGTCTGCGTCGTCCGTGGTCCGGTCGACTGTCCCTCCTAAACGTGGTCTCTCGGCAGCAAGTCCTCGAATGCCTGGGCGGCGAGCCAGTCGGCGAGGTGGGCCAGCTGCTCCGTCGCGGCATCGAACAGCTGTTCGCCTTTCTCGGCGGTCGCGTCCGTCTGGTCGCCCAGGACGCCGTTGTCCGTGTTGTCGGCCGCGTCGTAGAACGTCCGGGAGCCGTGTCGCATCATCTCGGCGTCGTCCACGCTCGTCATGCCACCGTCCCGCGCGTCGGCCAATCGGTCCTCGTGGACCAGCGCCGAGTCGAGGTACTGGATCATCGCCGTCTCCTTGGGGCCGCCGTGTGGCCCGTTCTGTTCGAACAGGTCGTCGACGAGGTCCGGGATGCTCTCGTCCCACATCCACTCGATGCCGTAGGCCACCTCCTCCTGGCGGAGGCGCGCCCCGACCTCCCGGAGGTGGGGGACGTTCCCGCCGTGTGCGTTCACGTAGATGACGCGGTCGATGCCGTGATACGTGAGATTTCGGGTGAGCGAGGCCACGTACTCGCGGAACACCGATGGCTCGACCCACATCGTGCCGTGGAACTGCCGGTGGTGACCGCTGACGCCGACGTTGATGGTGGGCGTACAGAGATAGCCCGTCCGTTCGGCGACCTCTCGGGCGAAGGCTTCCGCGATGAGGTGGTCCGTGGCCTCGGGCAAGTGCGGCCCGTGCTGTTCCGTCGAGCCGAGTGGGATCAGCGCCAGCGACTCGGTTTCGAAGTAGTCCTCGAGGTCAGGCCATGCGACGTCTCCGAGGTACATCCTACCAGACACTGACGACCGGCCAGCCCATACGTTCCCCGGTCAGACACGGTGCTGGCCGTCTCCGGGCCCGCAATCGCACTCGAACGGGTCTGGCCCCGTCTGTCAGGTGGCCCCCACCGCTCGAATCACGCTTCTGCCGCGCCCCGTTCTTCGAGGAGCGCGGTGAGGAGGTGCAAGAGCCCTTCCAGTCGCGAGCGTTCGAGTTCCCACCACGACGTCGAGTGGTGATACTCCGCGACGACCGATCGCATCGCCTCGAGTTCCGCTGTGGTGACGCTGGTCTCGCCGGCGTCGAGCGTCTCGAACGCGTCGAACACCGCCACCGGTGGCGGGTCGATTCCGGTCGGATCGTCCGCTCTCGCTTCCCGCTCGAGGCGGTCCAGAAGCACGTGGTGGAGCGTCCAGCGGGACTCCCGGTCCAGGGAAAGCCGTATTGTGGCAGGGTCGTGGGCGTTGTCTGGCATGGCGGCGACTGTACAGCCGAGTTTGGTATTGGTGCATGTTAACTCTTGCCATGGGCTACGACGACCGCCAATTCTCCCCGGGTAGAGTACGTCCGTGCGCTCGTCGACGGCTTTGACGGGGAGCCGATACTGTTCAGCCACTCCTGCGGCGCGCTCACGGCCATCCAGGCTGCGAAAGACGGCGAGACGGCAAGCCTCCCCGATGGTTTCCAGGCGGAGGCCGACCTCGCCGACCGGATGGACGCGGGTGATCGCCACGCGTCAGCCGACCTACCACCGGTTCCGTTCGGCGAGTGCGAAGGGATAGACCGGGCCACTCCCGGCGTCACGGAGGACGAGCGACGCTTCCGTCGACGACCACCGCGACCCGACGGTCTCGTCGACCAGCAACACGGGGCCCGATCGAACGGATTCAGTCACCTCGAACGCATCCTCCACGTTCCAGCGCTGCTGGTAGGAGTTTGCCAGCTCGTGCTGCGGGCGCATCTCCCGGACCCGCTCGACCGCTCTGAGATAGTCCAGCCCGAGTTCGCGAGCGATCCGCTGGGCGAGGTCGTCGACTCGCTCTTCGTCGGTCGGTGACGGAACGGCGGTGACCCAGGTCGGCGCCGGTGACGGGTTCCACTCCGTATCGACGTGGTGGACCGCGGCGTCGATCAGTTCCTCGTCGTACCGGTCGCCGTCGTCCTGTGCTCGACGCACCAGTTCGCCGTAGCCCGGATCGCCGTACACCGACAGGACGCGCCCAGGTTCGGGTTTGCGGTCTTCGGCGATTTTCGACCGACCGTCCTCGTCGGGCACGTAGTATCGCGGGGATATCTCGTCCCACGATTCGGCCCGGTAGTGGTCGACGGCAGCACTCACGAGTTCCTCGTCGTCGACGGACTCCGGACGGAACGGCCCGGAACAGTTGGCACAGTGGCCACAGTCCGCCTCGAGTGACCCGTCGAGTTCGTCGTCGATGAACCGCGTCAGACAGTCGTCCGTCCGGGTGAACGCCTGGATGCGCGCCAGCTCCTCCCGGCGGTGCTCGGTGACCGACTCGATGCGCTCGTGGTCGTACGCCCAGTCGGCGGACGTCCGCGTGAACCCGTCGTCGACGCGGATTATCGCGTTGTCCACTCGCAGGATATCGAGACACTGGGAGACGGCCTTCCACGAGAGGTTCGTCTGCTTCAGAATCTCGTACTTGTACAATGGTTCGTCGCTGTCCCCCAGCGTCGAGAGGACCGTCTCGAAGTCTTCGGGTTCGGGAAACGCCTGTTCGATGAAGTACTCCGCGACCCGGTCGTCCTCCTCGCCGGAGAGCAGTATGGCAAACGCCTCGTCCAGGCCGCGACCGGCACGGCCGACTTCCTGGTAGTACCGGATGAGGTTCGGCGGTCGCTGGAAGTGGATCACCCAGCCCAGGTCGGGTTTGTTGAACCCCATCCCCAGGGCGTTCGTCGCGACAAGCCCGTCCACGTCGTTGTTCATTAGTCGGTGTTCCAGTTCACGACGACGGTCTCCGTCCATCCCACCGTGGTACGGTTCGACGTCGAGGCCGCGAGCGGTCAACCACTCGGCGACCGTCTCGACCTCGTCGGTCGTCAGGCAGTAGACGATGCCAGACGACGGCAGGTCCGGGACGTTCTCGGCGAGCCAGGCCAGCCGACGTGACCGCGACCCGACCTCGATGGTCTGGAGCCGCAGGGAGTCCCGGACGAGGTCGCCGCGGACGGCCCGGAGGTCGGGAACCTGGTCCGTGACGTCGTCGACCACGCGGTCGTTGGCGGTCGCCGTCGTCGCCGCGACGGGGATGTGGTCAGGGAGTTCCTGGAGGATCCGCTTGATACGGCGGTAATCCGGCCGAAAGTCGTGGCCCCAATCGGAGATGCAGTGGGCCTCGTCGACGACGAGCATGCCGAACTCCTCGTCCATCGCCACCAGGACGTCCTCCTGGAACTCAGCGTTCGCCAGGCGTTCCGGCGAGATCAACAGGATGTCACACTCACCGTCGACGACGGCTTCCATCGTCTCGGTCCACTCGTCCGTGTTGTTCGAGTTGATCGTCCGGGCTCCGAGTCCGAGCTGTGCTTCGGCGTCCTGGATCTGGTTGTGCATCAGCGCGAGCAGCGGGCTGACGATGAGCGTCGGACCCGCTCCCCGCTCGCGGAGCAGTTTCGTCGCGATGAAGTAGACGGTGCTCTTGCCCCAGCCAGTTCGCTGGACGAGCAACAGTCGCTCCTCGTCGACGACCAGGCTCTCGATCGCTTCCAGTTGATCGGGCCGGAACGCCGCTTCCGGTCCGATGCTCCGTTCGAGCAGCGTCTGGGCGCGCTCCCGGATCCCGTCCCTCGAGTTGAGTGCCACAGGCGTGTTCACAGCGTAATCGTACAAAAACGCTCGCCGGAGGTGGACGGAGGGACAGGTCGTCATTTGATCCTAGAGACAGAAGCGCAAGGAAGGGACTACTCACCCTTCGTGTTATAGCAGCTCGATCCTTTCCCGGATTTCCACTGGCGTAAAGGCATTCATCTCGTCGAGGTAGTCGTCGACAGCATCGACCGTGTGGAATTCCGTTATCTCGCCGAGTCGTTGCTCGGCTGCGTCATCGAACGTAGCCAGTTGATCGGGGCGGTACTGGTGAGGGTCTACGTAGAAGACGAACAGAACGTTGTAGTACTTGTCGCCGTGGGGAATTCCCATCACCAAGCGGCAGAAGATTCGCTGGTCACCACCGACGCGGATCACCTGGAGTTCGTCACAGCCTGCGACGGTTTCGTAGATATAGTGTTGTGGGGTGTCGCTATCGAGGAGTTCGTGTAGCCGTTTCAGTACAGCGGCCTGACGAGTTTTGTCCCCGATGTCCGAGAGGCTCTCCGTGAATGTCTCGGCGAGAATCGCAACGTTCTCTTCGTCGGATAGTTCGACGACGCTCACGCTAACGGTGGTTGCACAACGAACCTTTGACATCCCCCTCCGCCTGAAGACAGAGGAATCCCGACTGCCGTTGGGATATTACGGTTCACAACCCACCTGTTCGCTCGGTGCGAAACGCCCCGAGGTTTGATTGAACAGGTGGACTGCTGGCCGTGCCAAACGACCGTTACTCATATCCTCCGTCGGAGGATTCTGAGTTATCTTTCTGCGAATGTTCACCGCACCGTTCACGTCCGCGTTCATCGTCACACCGCACGACTCACAGACGTACAGGCCACGCTCCACACGATTCGCGCCTCGCTTCCGACCACAGCACGAACACGTCTTGCTCGTGACCCGCTCGCTCTTTCGGTCCACGAGGATTCCGTGTTCTTCGGCCTTGTATTCGAGCAGGTTCGTGAACCGGTCGAACTCCCAGCCGTGGAGTTTCTTGTTCCCATGCTTGCCCCAGTTTCGAGCGTCTCCGTTCTCCTCCTCGCGAATTTTGCTCAGGTCGCCGATTGCGATGCGACCAACCTCGTGGTCGATGCATTGCTCAACGATGTGTGTGGCGAGCGCGTGCAGGAAGTGGTCTTTCCGCCGAGACAACTTCTGCCGGGCGCGGAGCGCACGCTTCGATGGCCCGTTCTTGCCCTCGGTGTCGTACTCGTTGCGGGTGAAGTAGTGCTTGTCCTGTTTCAGCACGTTCCCCGGGTATAACTCGGCGTCACCGTCGTCGTAAGCGATTGCGAGGTAGTTCTTGATGCCGAGATCGATGCCAGCCGTGTTGTCGCCGGGGGCGTCCTCGACAGGAATCTCGATCTTGCAGACGAGGTGGAGTTCCCAGCGTTCGCCGTTCCACACGGCTCTGACTTGCTGGATGTTCTCCACGGTCACGTCCGGTCGTGTCTCGTACTCGCAGAGGATGAAATCCGAACGGTGGGTTTTGAGATTGAAGCCCTTGCTGAGACGGAGCCGGTCGTTCGTGGCGTCGTGCTTGATGCCATTCTGCTTCCACGTCACGGTGGAGCGCGGATGGTTGTCGCCTCGCTTTCGGTAGCCGGGTGGATTCGCGTCTGTGTCGCCGTTCTTGCGCTTTTTGAACCAGCCGTTGAACGCCTCAGCGAGTTCTTCGAGAACGCGCTGACTTGACTGCGAATGGAGGTCACTGTAGCGTTCGTGGTCTTTTAATTCGCGCTTGATGTCGGCTTCGGACGGAATCTCACCCGTGTCGTCCCACTCTTGTTGGGAGTGGTATCGGGCGACGTTCCACAGTTTCGACGCGGAGTGCCCGCAGTCATCGAGGTCGTCACTCACTTGAGACTGGTTGACGATTTCCGCTCGATAGGTGCGAGTTGTCTCCAGCACCGGACTGTGCTCATAATAAATTATGGGAAATGGTGTATTAAAACTAACGGCCGGGCGTTGAATATCTTGCCGTGCCGTCGAACGTAGAAGGCGTCAAAGTTGTCGGATTCATCCCACGCCTAAAGGCGCGGGGTATTCTCCTTGCTCTTTATAAAATCCCTTCCGAACTTCGCTACAGGTCGAGTGCCTCGTCGAGGTCGTCCCCGTCGGCGGTCCGGCCCTCGGCGATATCCTCGATCCCTTCGAGGACGCCTGCCGGGACCGTTGGATCCTCCTCAGATTCGTTCTCGTCGGAACGGGAGGTCGAAGCCATGAGTGATTGTACGTTACCGATGCTACTGGTTAAACCTTTTCCGCACCCGTCCGGACGCAGTGTTGTCGTGGTCGCAACCAACAGCGATCGAGTACTCTACTTCGACCCCTTTGTCCTCGATACTGCCGCTTTCATCGCCGTCGATCCCAGACACTTCTCTTGTCAGGAATCGTCGGCGACTTGTCTCTGACGACGACGACGAAACGTTGCCACTACGAACTCGAACACTACGTCTGTGAGGCATCGTCGTACGCGCCGGAGGGAACGCGTGAACGGTGGAACCAGGATGGAAGCCAGATTGCACCCGATCCATTCGATGACTGGGGGATCACCTGAAGGGATTATCCCGATCGACCACCGAGGGATCCGTATGAAACGGCGCGACTATCCGACGAGCCGATCCGGGAGCGGTGGTCCGAGAGGCCGGAACCGAGCGGGGACAGTGGCGTGACCGGCGAACCCCTCCCGGTCGAACACCTCTCGCCGGTCGCGACGCTCGTCGACGAGGTGCTCGCGAGCGTCGGCTACGAGATGGCGGCTGCCACGGACGCCATCGACGACGCCGTCCCTGGCTACGGCGGTCTGTTCGACCCCGGGACGGACCGGGACGAGTTACGTCGCGCGCTCGAAGGCCTGCTGACGTCAGACCTCACCCGGCCGCCCGTCCAGGAGGTGACGGGCGACGCCTTCGTCCTCTACGTCGATGGGAGTTCGCGCGGCAATCCCGGTCCCGCGGGCGCGGGCGCCGTCATCATGGACGCCGACGAGGACCCGCTCGCCCGTCTCGGCCGGCCCGTCGGCGCCCGGACGGGGAACAACACCGCCGAGTACGTCGCCCTCCAGCTCGGCCTCGCCGAACTGCTGGCCCGCTACGAACCACGGACGCTGGAGGTCCGCATCGACTCGATGACGGTCGTCCGGGACGTCTGGGGCGGCGACGACCCGACGGAGCCGGGCGTCGAGGCGTACAGCGACGCGGTCGCGGCGGCGCTGTCGAACGTTCCGGACCACCGCTACACGCACCTGGCCGACAGCGACCCGAACCCCGCCGACGCGCTGGCGACGGTGGGCGCCGATATCGCGGCGATGGGCCCTGGATAGGAGACCACTCACGAAACGAGTGGCACCAAATCGGAACGAGACCCACAACGATTAGCAGTGAACACGGCAGGGACGAGATACACCCTAATATTTGAGGGTGTACTGACTTCATCCCACAGACATCATTATCAATTATGAATGTGATGTCGGAGGTAATCGAAGCTGTCGCAGATTCGAAGGGGGTGGATCCAATGGAACTGCCACCGCTGAACGAGTCGATAGATCCGGACGCCCTCGAGGCCCTCTGGGACCGGGACGCGGCGAACGGTGTCGTGATATTCGAGTACGCAGACACGAGAATTCGGGTCTTCTCCGAAGGTGCAATTATGATTAGTGAGTCGGTGGGGGAGGTATTCACTGGCAATCCGTAATCGTTCGAGACTCCGCCGGCATTGGCATCGGCATCGGCAGCGCTCGTTGCTATCCGACATGCGGTCGGTATCTCCTCGCCTGAAGTCGGAGGAGACCAACGTCAGCTCGTACGGTCTGCGCCCGCGACGGGTGTACTTCTCGATTGCTTCAGCAGTAGCATTAATGACAGCCTCGTCTCACCATCATCCATATGAAACGTCGAAAAGCGCTTTCGGTACTTCTCGGCGGTGGCGCAGCAGCCGCTCTCGGTGGAGTCGCGGTGTTCAAGCCGGACCTGATTACGGGCCCGCCACGAGCGCAGGGTGACCCGATTTCACTCGGCGAGCGCCACGATCCAGGGAACGTGACCGAGTATCATCCCTCGAATCAGTCAGTGACGTACCGACTCCAGGGAACCGAGAATCTCACCGAAACGATCTCGTTTTCCGAATGGGCGAAAACGCAGAGCGAGACGATCGCTGCCAACGCTGTATTACAGGCGATACACTCTCGTTTCGACGACGAAGTCACCGGTATTTCAATGCACAGTTCGAGACAGTACCTGGAGAAAGCTCTCCGTGTACTGTATATTCTCAATGGCGATGGAATGCCAGATATGGAAGCGCCAAACGTTCCGTTCGAGGCGATTCTAGAACGGGCGCCGTCGACGGTCGACCTCACGGTCGTCTTGGAGGGGAACGAATACGCAGCCGACTATCCAGTCGTCGCCGAGCGAGTAACGCTCGATCCGATCGTCTTCAAGTGAGGTCGTCGTCACGATCCCCGAGTTTTGCCTGCCAGTTCTGGACCTTCGCCATCAGTTCGACGGGCGGCGTCTCGTTGACGTCGACGTCGTCGAGTTCGTCGAGGATGGCCTCCGTCTCGGGATCGAGCGACTGACCGCCCGCATCGCTCGCTGGCGCTTCCCTCTGGCTCCCGTCGGTCGCGATCTGTTGTCCGGTAGCGCTCGTCTCCCCGGCGCTCAGCTCGCCCGACCCGAGGTCGAAGACGACCTGCGTCGACTCGTTGCCGCCGTTCCGCTCGCCGCCCTGGACCTCGATGGCTTTCTCCTCGCGGAGCCTGTCGAGGACGTCTCGCGAGCGGTCGACGACCGGTTCGGGGACGCCGGCGAGATCCGCAACGTGGACCCCGTACGAGCGATTCGTCGGTCCGTCGCGGACGGTCCGGAGGAAGGTCACCTCGCCGTCGGACTCGTCGGCGGCGACGTGGACGTTCTCGACCTTCGGGAGCTTCTCGCCGAGCGAAGTGAGTTCGTGGTAGTGGGTCGCGAACAGTGTCTTCGCCTGAATCTGGTTCGCGAGATACTCCGTCGCGGCCCAGGCGATGGAGATGCCGTCGTACGTGGCGGTGCCCCGACCGACCTCGTCGAGGATGACCAGCGAGTCCTCCGTGGCGGAGTGGAGGATGTTCGAGAGCTCCTGCATCTCGACCATGAACGTCGAGCGGCCCTGGGCGAGTTCGTCCAGCGCGCCGACGCGGGTGTAGATGCCGTCCACGAGGCCCACGCTCGCCGAGCGCGCGGGGACGAAACTGCCGACCTGGGCGAGGAGCGTGATGAGGGCGGCCTGCCGCATGTAGGTGGACTTCCCGGACATGTTCGGGCCGGTGACGACCAGGAACTGCCGCTCCTCGTCCAGGCGGAGGTCGTTGGGGACGAACTCCGTCGTCTGCTCGACCACGGGGTGCCGGCCACCCTGGACGTCGAGTTCCCGGCCGTCGGAGAGGTCGGGCCGGGTCCAGTCGTTGCGGACGGCGTGGGTCGCCAGCGACGCGAGGGCGTCCAGTTCGGCCAGCGCCCGGCCGACGTCCTGGAGCAATTCTGCGCGGGCGGCGACACGCTCCCGGAGTTCCTCGAACAGTTCGTACTCCATGTCGTGGCGGCGTTCCTCCAGGCGGAGCACCTCGCGCTCGCGCTCCTGAAGTTCTGGAATCGTATAGCGCTCGGAGTTCTTCAGCGTCTTGATGGCGTCGTACTCCTCGGGCACCTGGTCGGTCTCGGACTTCCCGACCTGGATGTAGTAGCCGTCGGTCTTGTTGCGGTCGACGGAGAGGTGGGTGATGCCGGTCTTTCCCTTCTCCCGTTCCGGCAACGTGTCGATCCACTCCAGGGCCGCCTCGTGGCTCTCGACGAGGTCGTCCAGGTCGTCGTCGTAGCCCGTCCGGAAGAGCCCGCCCTGGGTGACGGTCCCCGGCGGCTCCTCGACGAGGGCCTCGTCGATTTCGCTCGCCAGGTCGGCGACGGCCTCGCGGTCGAGTCGCGAGAGCACGTCGACGAGGGGCGACTCCGCGAGGCGGTCGGTTCGCTCGACCAGGTCGGTGACGGCGTCCAGCAGCGCGAGCGTCTCGCCGACCGACCGCAGGTCGCGGGCGTCGGCGCTGCCCGAGACGGCCTTCGAGGCCAGCCGTTCCAGGTCGTACACCGGGTCGAGCGTCTCGCGTAGCTCCTCGCGGGCCATCGCCGCCTCGGCGAGTGCCGCGACCGACTGCTGCCGGCGAGCGAGTTCGCCCTGGTCCCGGCGGGGGCGCTGGATCCACTGGCGCAGCAGTCGCGCGCCGGCGGAGGTGACGGTGTGGTCGAGCGTGTCGAACAGCGAGCCATCACTCCCTCCCTGCATCGTCTCGGTGAGTTCGAGGTTGCGCTGGGTCGTCGCGTCCAGGTCGACGTGGTCTGTCGCGCCGTAGGCCTGGAGCCGCGTCACCGACGCCAGCGTCCCGACGCCGGTGTCCTCGACGTAGGAGAGGACGGCGCCCGCCGCCCTGATGGCGGCGTCCTTCCCCTCGACGCCGACGCTCTTCAGGGTCTCCGTTCCGAAGTGGTCGCGCACTCGGTGTCGCGAGCGGGCTGGTGCGAACGACTCCGCGCTGTGCAGCGTCAGCGACGCGTCGGTGCGCTCGCGGACCCGGTCGAGGAAGTCGTCGTCGGCGCGTAGCTCCGGACCGGGCAATACCTCCGCGGGGTCGAACTTGTACAGTTCCGTCTGGGCAGTCGCGGCCGCGTCTTCCCCGTCCAGTTCGGTGACGTGGAACTGTCCGGTCGTCACGTCGGCGAAGGCGAGGCCGTAGGAGTCCCCGGCGGTCCCGTCGCTCCGTCGCGCGCCCCCGCCCTCCTCGCGGACGACGGCCGCGAGATACTGGGCCGAATCGTCGGTCGTTTCGAGGAGGGTGCCGGGCGTGACGACGCGGGTTATCTCCCTGGCGTGGCCGTCCTCGGTCTCGTGCTGGTCGGCGACGGCGACCCGGTAGCCCCGTTCGACCAGCGCGGAGACGTACGGCGTGAGTTCGGTGAGGGGGACGCCGGCCATCGGATAGGACGAGCCGTGGGAGGACTTCTGTGAGACGGTGAGGTCGAGTTCGTCCGCGACGAGTTCGGCGTCGTCGGCGAAGAACTCGTAGAAGTCCCCGCACTGCATCGCCAGCACGTCCGCGTCGGTGCTCTCCTTCAGCGCGAGGAACTCCCCGACGATGCCCGTCGCCTCTGTCATACCCACCCGTGCGTGCGTGGGCGGCATAGGGGTTGTGGGTCCGCCTCGGCGGTGACGGGCGGTGCGGAGGCGTGCGCGTCGCTCGAATCGTCCCGGACCCGTTTTCGGAGCGACTCCCCGGAATCGGCCGTCTCGCGCGGAAAACACGGATCAGGTATTTCACCTCCCAGTTGCTAACGGATCCCAATGCGCCTGGCGCGTCGCGCCGTGCTCGCTGTGGTCTTTGCGTCGGTCCTGTTGACCGGCGCGGTCGCTCCGGCCGTGGCGAGCGGCGACGTCGCGCCGCGCCAGGACAGCTCCGGCCCGGCCCAGATCGGCTTCCAGAGCGACGACGGAACGACTATCAACGCGACCCAGGAGTTCGCGCTGACGCCGTCGACCCCCGGCGAGGTGGCGGTGGAGCTGGAGTATACCATCTCCAGCGGCGTGGTCTCGCTCCACACCGAGCTCCCCGACGACGTCGAAGTGACCGACACGGACGGCTTCGTCCGTGACGGCTGGCGCGAGTACCGCTGGGACGAGACGACGAGCACCCCCTCGATCACGTATACGATTCCGGTCAACGAGTCGCTGAACGAGACGGGGCCCGTTGGGGCCGACGGAGACCTGGTCGCCGTCGACGCGGGCGAGTGGGCCCTGTTCCAGCGCCCGCCCGTCACGACCGACTGGACCCGCTACTCGTCGGCCGGCCCCGTCGCGTACGACCGGACGTCGACGACCGCGGGTCCCGGCGCGGCGGGGGAGTGGCTGGTCTACCTCGGCGAACACGAGACCTACGAGCGGAACGCCAGCGACCAGCGGTTCAGGCTCGTCGTCCCCGCGAACGCGAGCATGCGCGACGCTCCCCGGTCGGTGCTCGACTCGCTGGCCGACGCCTCGGACGCGTTGCGCGTCGGTGACCGCGACGACGAAGTGTTCGTCGTCGCCGCCCCGACCGACGGCGTCCAGTGGGGCGTCCGCGGCTTCCAGACGGGCGAATCCGACCTCTGGGTCCGCGACGTCGAACCGGTCGACAGCGCCGAGAATCCGTGGGTCCACGAGTACGTCCACACCCGTCAGGACTTCGCGCTCGACCCGGAGATGCGCTGGTTCCGTGAGGCCTCCGCCAGTTACTACGCGGCGCTGTTGACCTACGAACAGGGTCGGGTCCCCTACGACGCGTTCAGCCAGCGGATCGGCGCCGGTGCGAACAGTTCCTACGCCGACGCCGTCCTCGCCAACCAGTCGACGTGGCAGTCGGCTCCCGACTACGACAAGGGCGCGCTCGTCGCCGGGCAGCTGGACCGGCAGATCCGCAACACGCGCGACCAGGAACGGACGCTCCAGACGGTCGTCCAGGCGATGAACGCCGATATGGGCCCGATTTCGCTGTCGGACTTCCTGGGCGCCCTCGGTGAACACGGCGACGACGAGATCGTCGACGCGGCCACCCGGTACGCCGAGAAGCCCGCGAACGTCACGATGTGGGACCAGCCCGCACACGTCATGGCCTTCGGCGACCCACCCGCCCGCATCGGCTTCCAGCTCCCCGGCGACGGCAACGACGCGACGTACAGGGTCGACGGGCGCTACCGGAACGCGACCATCGAGGCGACTGACGGTCCGGTGGTCGTCGTGCCTGGCGAACGGCTCCGGGTCGGGACCGTCGTCGAGAACGCTGGCGGGCGAGCGGGGAACTTCACCGCCCGGCTGGCAGTGAACGGGAGCGTCGTCGACCAGGCCAACGGCTCGGTCGCACCCAACGAGACGGCCGTGCTGGGCCTGAACCACACGTTCGACGAGCCCGGGACGTACGAACTCGCGGTCGGGGGCGACGAGCGGACCGTCGAGGTCAGCGAGCCTGCCGAGGGCCGGGTCACCGACGTCACGGCGACGTCACGGGAGGTCCTGAAAGGCGAGTCCGTCCGGGTGAGCGCCCGGGTCCAGAACGACGCTCCCATCCCCGGCGAGACGTCGGTCGTGTTCCGCCGGGACGACGGCCTGGCCGTCGCGGAGACGGTCCGCCTGGCCCCCGAGTCCGCCGGCTGGGTCAACGCGAGCGTCCCGATGTCGCGGACCGGGGCCACGACCGTGCGCGTCGACGGCGCCGGGGAGGTGACGGTCGCCGTTCGCGCGCCGCCGGTCCAGACGACGGTCGACGGGAACGGGGCGGACAGGACAACGGGCCCGCCCACTACGGTGGCGACCGTCACGCAGACCCAGCCGGCGACGGCGACCCCGACCGACACGCCCGGCTCGACCGGTTTCGGGCTCGGTGCCGAGGCGCTCGCCGTCACGCTGACAGTGGCGCTCGCCGCGACGCTGGCGGTGCTCCGCGAACGCCGCTGACGGGGCCAGTCGGACGGGCTCTTCTCAGTCCGCGTCCTCGGCCGCGTCGAGCAGCCGCTCCGTCCGGTCGACGAGCGTCCCGGTGTCCGGAGCGAGCAGGGCGACGCCCGCCTCGCCTCGCGTCGGATCCACGACGGCGACGGGCGGGACGTCGTCGTCAGCCGCGGCCTCGTTGACCCGGCGAGCGAGCGGTCGGTCGTTCCCGTCGGCGTCGCTGGCGTCAGCCGATAGCTCGACGACTGGACCGTCGAACTCGGCGAGCGCCCGGTCGAGCGCCGGGGAGCGACGGCACTCGAGCGCGAACCGGGTCGTCGGGGCCACCTCGCGGACGGCCAGGACCAGGGACGCGAGCCGACCGCCGGCTCCGAAGCGGACGCCGCGGTTGGCTCGCAGTCCGTCCCGCGTTCGACCGATGCCGCCCTCGACGGCCGCGACGTCCCGGGGCGATTCGGCGTAGGGCGTCGCGCCGGCGACGTTCGTCCCGTCGGCCGGTACCAGTACTTTCGGCGCCCGGTCGACCAGCAGGCCGACGACGCGCTCGACGGCCTCGACGGTCTCGCCGCGGGCCGCTTCGTTTCGAGCTTCGACGAGGTGGTGGACCGACCCGGGGCCCTCGCCGACGTCGACGCCGTAGCGGACCGCAGAGGCCAGCAGGGAGACGCCGTCGCCCACGGCGCTCGGCAGGTCGTCGCCGTGGGCCAGTCGCGTCGCCACGGCGCTGGAGAGCGTACAGCCCGAGCCGTGGGTCGCGGCGGTGTCGACCCGGTCGTGGCGGAAGCTGTGGGTCGTCTCCTCGGTGACGAGCACGTCGACGACGTCGTCGCCGGGGACGTGGCCGCCCTTGACGAGCGCGGCGTCGGCGCCCATCTCGACCAGCACGTCACCGGCCTCCCGGGCGGCGTCGACGTCGGTCACGTCCACACCGGTCAGCACTGCGGCCTCGTCGGCGTTGGGCGTCACGAGTGTCGCCGCGGCGACGAGGTCCTCGTAGGCAGATTCGGCCGCGGGTTCGAGCAGTCGGTCGCCCGACGCGGCGACCATCACCGGGTCGACGACGAGGTTCGGCAATCGGTCGGCGTCGTCGACGACGGTCTCGACCACCTCGCGCCGGCCGAGCATCCCGGTCTTCACCGCGGCGACGTCGAAGTCCGAGAGGACGGCGTCGATCTGGGCCTCGATCTCGGCGATCGGGAGTCCGTGAGTCCCCTGGACGCCGCGCGTGTTCTGGGCCGTGACGCTCGTGATGGCGCTCGTCCCGAACGCGCCGCCGGCCTCGATGGTCTTCAGGTCCGCCTGTATCCCCGCGCCGCCGCCCGAGTCGCTCCCCGCTATCGTGAGAACGACCGGCGGGCGGACGGGTGCGGATCGTCGCGTCATAGTGATCCTCTGGAACCACTGGGTGGTAAGAGGTGGTGGTTCGGCCCGGCGCCGCGCGGTCGTGAGCGCCCGCTCGCAGACCTGCCGCGCAGTCGGACGAACGCGCGCCGACACCGCTGCCGTCCGAGGGTTTACCCGCTCGAAGCCCCTAGAACGGGTGCGACCCTCCCACAATGAGTGACGACGAAAACACGGACGACGCCCGGTACGGGTTCTTCAGGACGGACGAGGGAGACACGGTCCTCTACGACCGGCACAATCCCGAAGCGTGGATCCAGTCGACGTTCTCGGTAGCGGTCGGCGCGACCGCCGGGGCCGAGACGAGCGCCTGACCAGGCGAGCGCGAGGCAGAAACGGAACTGACGCCGTGTCCACGGAGTTCGCCGATATCGTTCGCTGCGAATAGCTGCTGGTCATCCCAGCGCGATGACCGTCACGCCGACGACGGCCAGCCCGGCGGCGACGAGTCGGATCCGGAAGTGCTCCTCGCCCAGCAGGAGCCCGCCCAGGACGACTGCGACGACGGCCTGCGTGTTGACGATCGGTGAGGCGACGCTGGCCGGGAGCGCGCCGAAGGCGTACATAGCGACGTGGTTCGCCGTCGCGAGTAGCAGCCCAGTCGCGGCGAACTTCGGGAGGTCCCCGCGCACGTCGACGCGGACGGGCTCCGCCGTTGCGGCGGTGCCACCGTCGGTCACCGTCGAGGATCGGTCGAGCGCCGCCGACGGCCAGTTCCGGGCCGCGATGGGGGCGAGCGAGGCCGTCAGCGTGGCGAACAGGACGACGACGAACGTCTGTGGCGGGACAGCGAGTTCCTGCATCAGCGTCCGCTTGCCGACGTCGACGACCGCGAAGGAGGCCGCGGAGGCCAGCGCGAACTGCGCCGGCCGGGCCGATACGGCGCGCTGCAGCGGTTCGAGCAGTTCGCCGGGGCGGTAGTTCGCCACGTAGATGGCGATCGTCGCGACGACGACCCCGACCACCTGGAGCGCCGAGAGGTACTGGTCGAGCAGGAGGACCTCCAGCGGCAGCACGAACACCGGGATGACCTTGCTGATGGGAGCGACGTAGGAGACGGCGCCGACCGCGATGGCCCGGAAGAAGGTGAGGTTCCCCACTAGCGTGAACCCGACCGTGGTAGCGAGGACGAGGACGCCGGTTCGACCGAAGCCGGGCGGGAAGAAGCTTCCGTCGACGGTCAACAGCGCGACCGGGACGTACCAGACGAGCGCGAAGGCGAACGCGAGGAAGACGTACACAGTCGCCGGGTAAGCGCTGAAGTACCGCTTGATCACGAAGAGGTAGCTCCCGAACAGGAACGCCGAGACGACGGCGAACAGGAGGCCCAGAGACACGACCGAACGTCTGCGATCGATCCTCAAGAGCGTCCCGTTTGGGGGGCTGTGCGCGGAACGGTGACAATCGACACTGTACGCCGGACGCGGCGAACCGGGCTACGGGAGCGCGTTCCGAGAGCGCGTGGCGGGTGCGCGCGAGAAGCTGGCGACCAGGTGGCGAGCGACTGCGGCCGATTTTGTTCAGCTATAACGAACGATCGCGCCGGGTATCGGAACGTTCGAGCGCGGCTGTTCGGTTCCGTGGAACGAAAAGTGGTAGTCGACTGAGAAATCGCCGAAGGGTTTAGCACCTCAACCACGACGGGTCGGGTGTGACAGCGACGGACAACCCACCCTATCGCGACGCATCGCTGCCCGTCGAGCGGCGGGTCGACGACCTCCTCGACCGGATGACGCTCGAGGAGAAGGTCGCCCAGCTGACCGCCGTGCCGGCCCGGTACATGGCGCTGGACGAGAGCGCTGCCGAGACCGCCGTCCACCTGCTTGACGAGGACGGGAACATCAACCGCGACAACGCCCGCGAACTGATCGGGGACGGCGTGGGCCACTTCACTCGCCTCGGTGGCGGCGGCAGCCTCGAACCCGAGCGCGCCGCCGAAGTGACCAACGAACTCCAGGAGATGGTCCAGGAGGAGACCCGCCTGGGTATCCCGGCAGTCCCCCACGAGGAGTGTCTCAGCGGCTACATGGGCCCCGACGGCACCACCTACCCGCAGGGCATCGGCTTGGCGAGCACGTGGAACCCGGACCTGGTCGAGGAGATGACCACCCGCATCCGCGAGCAGTTGCAGGCCATCGGCACCGTCCACGCGCTCTCGCCGGTGCTCGACGTCGGCCGCGACCCGCGCTGGGGCCGCACCGAGGAGACCTTCGGCGAAGACGAGTACCTCGTCGCCGAGATGGCCAGCGCGTACGTCCGCGGACTCCAGGGCGAGGACCCCACCGAGGGCATCTCCGCGACGGTCAAGCACTTCGCCGGCCACGCCGTCGGCGAGGGCGCCAAGAACCGCTCGTCGGTCCAGATCGGCGAGCGCGAACTCCGCGAGGTCCACCTCTTCCCGTTCGAGGCGGCCATCCGCGAGACCGGCGCCGAGTCGGTGATGAACGCCTACCACGACATCGACGGCGTCCCCTGCGCGAAGGACCGCTCGCTCCTGACGGGCATCCTGCGCGAGGAGTGGGGCTTCGACGGCACCGTCGTCTCGGACTACTTCAGCGTCCGCTACCTCGACGACGAGCACGGCGTCGCCGCCGACCACTACGAGGCCGGTATCCAGGCCCTCGAGGCCGGCATGGACGTCGAACTCCCACAGGTCGCCGCCTACGACAAGCTGGTCGACGCCGTCGAGAACGGCGACCTGGCCGAGGAGACGGTCGACGTCGCCGCCCGGCGCGTCCTCCGCCAGAAGGTCGAGAAGGGGGTCATCGACGACCCCTTCGTCGACGTCGATTCGGTCTCCGAGGAGTTCGGCCCCGACGCCGACCGCGACTACGCCCGCAAGCTCGGTCGCGAGTCCGTCACGCTCCTGAAGAACGCCGACGACCTGCTCCCGCTCGTGGGCGAGGAGTCCGTCGCCGTCGTCGGCCCGAAGGCCGACTCTCCGGAGGGCCAACTGGGAGACTACGCTTACGCGGCCCACTACCCCGAGCGCGACGCGAATCGCGAGGTCGTGACGCCGCTCGACGCGCTCGAAGAGCGCCTGGGCGACCAGGTCACCTACGCCGAGGGCTGTACGACGACCGGCCCCGCGACGGAGGGCTTCGAGGACGCCGTCGCCGCGGCGGAGGATTCGGACGTCGCCGTCGCCTTCGTCGGCACCCGCTCGGCCATCGCCTTCAGCGACCCCGAGGCCGACATGGTCGAACAGCCCGACGTACCCACCAGCGGCGAGGGCGCGGACGTCACCGACCTCCAGCTCCCCGGCGTCCAGCAGGAACTCGTCGAGGAGCTCCACGACACGGACACGCCACTCGTCGTCGTCCAGGTCACCGGCAAACCCCACGCCATCGAGTGGATCGACGACAACGTCCCGGCGATTCTCCAGGCCTGGCTCCCCGGTGAGGAGGGCGGCCACGGCATCGCCGACGTGCTCCTGGGCGAGCACAACCCGAGCGGTCGGCTCCCCGTCTCGGTCGCCAAGAACGTCGGCCAGCTGCCGGTCTACTACAGCCGCAAGCCCAACAGCCGCAACGAGAACCACGTCTACACTGACGAGGACCCGCTCTATCCGTTCGGCCACGGCCTGAGCTACACCGAGTTCGAGTACGGCGAGGTCTCGCTCTCCGAGACCGAGGTCGGCCCCGCCGACACCGTCACCGCCACCGTCACCGTGGAGAACACGGGCGAGATGGCCGGCCACGAGGTCGTCCAGCTCTACACCCACCAGGACAACCCGAGCCTGGCCCGCCCGGTCCAGGAACTCCGCGGCTTCGAGCGCGTCCACCTCGAACCCGGCGAGTCCGCGACCGTGAGCATCACGCTCTCGACGACGCAACTCGCCTTCCACGACACGGACATGGATCTCGTCGTCGAACCTGACACCTACGAGGTCCGCGTCGGCGGTTCCGCCGCCGACATCCAGTCGACCGCGACCTTCGACGTCGTCGGCGAGCGCTACGAGGTCCCCACCAGCGGCCGTGCGTACTTCAGCGAGTCCAGCGTCGAGGAATAGCGACCATCACACGGTTGATTTCTTTCTTTGCGAGACGAACAGCGACAGCCACCGCTCGATAACGACTTCGGCAACCACCGTGGGTGGGGCATCGAAAGGGGCCGACCGCTCGTCGAGCGAGAACCACCAAGCACGGCCGCAGGCCGCGCGCAGGTGCGTTCGGAGCCGACGAGCGGGAGGGGGCTTTCGGGGCTGTTAGTCACTATCGCGTCAGTTTATTAGCTGATTCAATCAACTCAAAGCGCTCCCTACACTCCCTCGACCAGTCGTTCGAACTGTTCGGGCGGAATCGCCCCGCGAGCACTGTATTCGCCGTAGACGAAGGTCGGGATGCCCGTCACGCCGGCGTCCTGGGCGGCGTCGAAGCGCTCGCGCAGACGCTCGTCCCACTCGCTGGTGAGCGCCGAATCGACGACGTCCTCGTCCAGGTCGACGTCGACGGCGATCTCCCGAAGCACGTCCGGGTCGCCGATGTCGCGGCCGTCCTGCCAGTGGGCGTCGAAGAGTCGCTCGTGGAGGCGCAGGAACGCCTCCTCACCTACCTCCTCCCTGACGTACAGCGCCACCTGCTGGGCGTTCCAGGAGTCGACCTCCATGGAGGCGTCGACGTTCATCTCCACGTCGTACTCCTCCTTCAGCTTGCGGACGTTCTCGCGGGCCTTTTCGAAGTACTCGTCGTCCTTCCCGTCGTCGACGTCGCTGTCGATGCTCCCGTCGGGGTTGCGCTTGTACCCCCGCAAATCGTAGAGGTGCCACTGGACTTCCGGCGGGTCCTCTTTCGATTCGAGGTACTGTTCCATCGCCGCCTTGCCGAGGTAGCAGAATGGACAGACGTAGTCCGAGAAGACGATCAACTCGTTTTCCTGGGTCTGTGTGCTCATGCTCAACGCTTTGGACTGGGGCCTGAAAAGTCTGGAGTGACGTGAGGGTAACCGGGATGGTGAGAAATGGGGATGGCTTGCTACTGCACTGCAGAGTCAGCTAACGAGAACAACTTGAAAGCCCCCTCCCGCTCGGGTCGGGAGGCTCGCTTCGCTCCTCGGCCTGGCGGCCTGCGGTGCTTGCGTCGCCTGCCTTCCCCGAGCGGAAGGTCGGCTCCGCCGACCTTCTATAACCTGGCGGCTTCGCCGCCAGGCGGTCGGCCCCTTTCAGTCCCGCCCGGTGGTCTCTTCGCCTCGCCGGAACACGCCGGATGGTCTCTTCGCCTTCAAACCTCTGTGGTCGCTCCTAATCTCCGACGAACGCGAGCAGGTCGTCGGCCGGGACGAACCCGTCCTCTCTGGTGTCGACGAGGTCGCCGTCCTCGAAGTAGAGGAGTTTGGGGACGGAGCGGACGTCGTACTCCTCGACCAGCGGCGGGTCGTTGCGGGGGTTCATCGTCACGACGGCGACGTCGGCGCTGCGGGCGACGCCGCTCAGGACGGGCTCCATCGACTGGCAGATGCCGCAGCCGTCGGTGTAGAACTCGACGAGCACGCGGTCGTGGCTCGCGACGAAATCGTCGAGTTCGGTCTTCGAGTCGAGCGGGATCGGGCGGTCAAGTTCTTCGGCCGTTGTCATACCCGGTGGTAGGGGACCGAGCGGGGTAAGGCTGTCTCAGGCCGGCGTCGACGGCGCGTCGGCGGTGGTCGACTCGCCGCCGTCGATGCCACCGGTGTCGCCGCGAAGCAGGTTGAACGCGCTGGTGAGGACGCCGAGGCTGTACAGTGATATCGGTGCGATGACGACGATCTGGACGACGTTGATGATGGCCTGGTCCAGACCGGCGAGGGTCACGACGAATGCGCTGATGCCGAAGATCGCGCCGAAGGCGAAGCCGATGCCGACGATGACCGCGCCGAGCGCGAACAGGGCGAATCGGTCCCCTTCGGTGAGCCGCCAGCTCTTGCGCATCCCGGCTACGAGGTTGTCGCCTTCGACAGCGACGTAGATGGGCCAGAACGTCAGCACCACCATCAGGAAGATACCGGGGATAATGATCAGGACGAACCCGATGGTCACCACGATACTGTAGACGATGTAGCCGACCACGAGGTTCACGAGTGCCAGCGCGACCCCACCGGTGAGGTGGTCGCTCCGGATCGAGTGGCGCTCGCCCGCGACGAATGTCCGAATCGCAACCACGAAGAGGTACACCGTAGCGAGTAAGGAGACGACGGTGAGGGCACCACTCGCTGCCAGGGGGAGGTCCACGGCCGGCGAGAACGTGCCCATCGTCTCGATTCCGTTCTGTGTGAAGTACGTCTTCATCGCGCTGTTCATCGCCACGAGGTAGACCACGTTCACGACGAGGTACGCGACGAGTAACGTCGCGCCGGCGCGGTTAGCGACCCTGGTGAACCCGTCTTTGAGCGCTGTGCCTATCGGGAGGGACATTGTAGATGCAGGATTACCGGGACGGGTGATGTATTTTTCGGGTGTGTCGGCGTTAGATTATGATCCATTCGGACATTCACTTCTTCCCCGGCCCCGACCGGGCCGCAGTAATGCGTTTCCGGACGTGACCTTCGGCAGGAATTGACCGTTGAACGAACCTGCAAAGCTATTGCCAGGTAGAGTAAATCCACCGACCAGATGGCGGGGGGCCGACGGCGGGAACGTAATCGCGTGAACGTCTTCGAGATCGACGAGACGTACGTCTTCAAACACTACTTCACTGGCGACGACGTGTTCGCGCGGCTCAGGCCCTACTACAACTTCCACCAGTACCGCTTCGAGGTGCCGCCCGACGAGTTCGAGGACCTGCAGTCGTTCCTCGCCGGGGAGGGGTATGGGCTCGTCGTCGTCGACGCCGTCGAGGAGTTCGTCGTCGCGGTGAAGCAGTACACCGCCCATCCGGACCGCATCTTCGAGCGGTCGGTGATGCAGCGGAGCGCTGACGGGTACAACTTCTTCCTGCTGACCGACGACGAGGCCGTGGACCGGGCGCTCGACGACGGCGCCAGGGAAGTCGACGCGGTGCCCGCCGAGAGTCCGTTCTGACGGGTGGGCGTCCCATCGCCGTCACCGCCCGCGCCCGACCCCAAAGGGTATTTGACCGACGGACGCCCCAACCCATCCATGGACGCGGCGCTGGGGCCACCCGAGAAGATGGCCGAGAACGCCGACGAGCTGACGCCGATGATGAGCCAGTACTTCGAGCTCTGCGAGCGCTACGACGACTCGCTCGTGCTGTTCCAGGTCGGCGACTTCTACGAGGCGTTCGAGGCGGCGGCGGAAAAGGTCGCGCGCCTGTGCGAGATTACACTCACCAAGCGGGAGGACTCGACTGGCCAGTACGCGATGGCGGGCATCCCCATCGACAACGCCGAGAGCTACGTCGAGACCCTCCTCGATGCGGGCTACCGCGTCGCCGTCGCCGACCAGGTCGAGGACCCAGACGAGGTGTCGGGCGTGGTCGAACGGGCTGTCACCCGGATCATCACACCAGGGACGCTGACCGAGGACGCGCTGTTGCGGAGCCCGGACAACAACTACGTCGCGGCGCTGACGACGGATTTGCGCAGGTTCGGCCTCGCCCTGCTGGACGTCTCGACGGGCGACTTCTACGCGACGAGCGCGGGTCACGTCGACGCCATCGAAGACGAGGTCGGGCGGTTCGCGCCCGCGGAGGCCATCGTCGGCCCGAACGTCGCGGGGGCCGCCGACGCGGACGACGTCTTCGGTCCGGCGTGCATGGTGACGCCATACGACGAACGGGTCTTCGAGCGCGACGTGGCCGGCGAGCGCGTGGGATCGTACTTCGGGAACCCCGACTCGCTGCTGGCCGACGACGTAGAGGTCCGGGCCTGCGGGGCCCTCCTCGAATACGCCGAGTACACCCGCGGCGGCCAGAGCGGGACGGCCGACGAGATCGCCGCGACGGCGACCGAACACGGCCGGCTCGACTACCTCAACCACCTCACGCGGTACGACCCGCGCGAGTACATGCTGCTCGACGCCGTCGCGCTCGACAGTCTGGAACTGTTCGAGCGCCGTTCGGTCCGGGGCCACGAGGGCCGCACGCTCGTGGACACGCTCGACGAGACCGCCTGTGCGCTCGGACGGCGACAGCTCAACGACTGGATCCGCCGGCCGCTGCTCGACGAGGAACGCATCGAGAGCCGCCACGCCGCCGTCGAAGAACTCGTCGGCGACGTTCAGACCCGCGAGCGACTCCACGACCTGCTGACCGACGTGTACGACCTCGAACGCCTGATATCCAGAGTCTCTCGCGGTCGCGCGAACGCCCGCGACCTCCGCTCGCTGGCGGCGACGCTGGCCGTCGTCCCGGAGGTGAAGGAAGCCATCGCCGATGCCGAGAGCGACCTGCTCGCGGACCTCCACGAGACGCTGGACCCGCTCACCGAGGTTCGCGAGGAGATAGAACACGCCATCCGCGAGGACCCGCCCCAGGAGGTGACGGAGGGGGACGTCGTCAAGCCCGGCTACGACGAGACGCTGGACGACCTGCGCGAGACCGAACGGTCGGGCAAGCAGTGGATCGCCGACCTGCAGGCCGACGAGCGCGAACGCACCGGCATCGAGTCGCTGAAGGTCGACCACCACGCCGTCCACGGCTACTACATCGAGGTGACCGACGCGAACGCCGATCTGGTGCCCGAGGACTACCAGCGCCGCCAGACGCTGAAAAACGCCGAGCGGTACGTCACGCCCGAACTCAAGGACAGGGAGGACGAGATATTCCGGGCCGAACAGCGCGCGGACGACCGCGAGTACGAGCTATTTCGGCAGGTCAGAAACGACGTTGCCGCCGAGTCCGAGCGCGTCCAGGCGCTGGCCGACAGACTCGCGACGCTGGACGTGCTGGTGGCTTTCGGCGAGGTCGCCGCGAACCACGACTACTGCCGGCCGTCGGTGGGCGGTGACGTCATCGACGTCGAGGGCGGGCGCCACCCCGTCGTCGAGCGGACCGAGGACTCGTTCGTCCCGAACGACGCCCGCTTCACGCCCGAGGACCGTTTCGCCGTCATCACGGGGCCGAACATGAGCGGGAAGTCGACGTACATGCGCCAGGTCGCGCTGACCTGCGTGCTCGCCCAGGCCGGGAGCTTCGTCCCGGCGCGGTCGGCCGAACTCCCCGTCGTCGACCGCGTGTTCACCCGCGTCGGCGCCAGCGACGACATCGCCGGCGGGCGCTCGACGTTCATGATCGAGATGACCGAACTCGCCGACATCCTCTCGGGCGCGACCGAGCACTCCCTGATCCTGCTGGACGAAGTCGGTCGTGGCACCTCGACGGCCGACGGCCTCGCCATCGCCCGCGCCGTCACCGAGCACGTCCACGACGATATCGGCGCCTACACGCTCTTCGCGACCCACCACCACGAACTGACTGCGGCGGCCGACGACCTGGCGGGCGTGTTCACGCTCCACTTCGAGACGCGCCAGGTCGACGGCGACGTCGTCTTCGAGCACCGGGTGGCTCCCGGTGCCGCGGCGGCCTCCTACGGCGTCGAGGTGGCGAAGATGGCTGGCATCCCCGACGCCGTCGTCGACCGCTCGCGGACGCTGCTGGACGCCGAGCGCGCCAGCGAGTCCGGTTCCGACGCCGCCACGGCTGGCGGCGACCCCGCGACGAACGGATACGGCGTGGACGCGAACGGCGAGAGCGCCGACCACGGAGTCGAGGACGAACCGGACGACGAGTCTCCGGCCGCGCCGACGGACGACGGCGGTCTCTCCGAAGCGCTTCGGGCCCTCGACGTCGCGACGATGACGCCGCTGGAGGCGATGAACGCGCTCGCGGACCTCAAGGAGCGCGTCGACGACTGAGAAACGGCTCGGAGATTGTTCACTCGGCCGTCGGTTCGAGCGCGACGAACTCCATCCCCTTCTCGGCGAGGAGTTCGCGCGCCCGGTCGGTGATAGAAGGCGCGACGAGAATCCCACGGATAGCGGCGTCGTCGTGCAGGTCGCGCTCGAGCGCGCCGACGTAGCGGTCGACCTGGCCGACGGCGTCCGGGCCGACCCGGCGGCGCTTCAGTTCGACGACGACGGTCCGGCCGTCCGCGTCCTCGCCGTAGATGTCGACAGCGCCCGCCGGCGTGTTCCGTTCCGTCGACAGCGGCGTGAACTCGGGTTCGACCAGGTCGGGGTCGTCGAGGATGCGCTGGCGGAGGTCCTCCTCGGTGCCGGTGACCGAGAGGTCGGTCGGGTCGGTGACGTCGAAGCTCGCCACGTGAGTCACCTCCTCGAAGCGAACGGTCAGCTCCTCCTCCGGAGTCGGTCGCTCGCTGCGAACGACGACGTGTCCCTCGTCGATCGCCACCTCGTGGTCGCAGCCCGGCGGCTGCCAGTTCACGGGCTGCTGGCCCTCGTCGGTGTGGACCAGCGCGGAGCCGTCGGGTTTGAGCATGACGTGGCGGTCGCCTGGTCCGAGCGTGCTGGCCGCGCGCCCCTCGTAGTCGACGGTACACCGGCCGAACAGCGTCACCATCGCCCCCCGGTCGAGGCCGTGCTGGGCGAGGGCCTGGGCCTCCTCCGGGGTCGGGTGCGTGATGGACTGGACCGGCGTCCCGTCGGCGGTCGTCACGCTCCCCAGTAGTCACCCGTCGCGTAAAAAGGACGCGTCGTCCGGCGAGTACAGCGTTCCCTGCACCGACAGCGCCCGGCGGAGCGTCGCCCGCGCCGACTCCGGAGTGAGCGTCCCGTCGGCGACGGCCCCCGAGAGCCGGGACTTCGTCTCGACGTACCAGCCCCGGAGCGTCTCGGGGTCGTCGTCGGGGTCGACCAGCACCAGTTCCTCCCCGACCCCCATCGGGTCGAGCCAACAGACGAGGTAGGTCGTCGTCTCGAAAGCCGGCGAGACGACGACTAGCGACTCGTAGCTCACGTCGACAGCGTCGACCACGTCGGCGGCGGTCGCTCCGACCGTGAGCGGTCGGGGGTCGACGCGCGTCGTGATCGGTGGCTCGTACCCGTTCCGTCGCTCGACGCCGAGGTCGGTCGCAACGTCGTCCGTGCCGGAGTGAGGAGCGGAGCCGCCCAGCGGCGACGTCGGGCCGATGGCGGCAGAGAGGTTCTCGCCCCAGTGGGCGTACCGGAGGGTGAACGTCCCGTCTGGCTGGCGGTAGGCGACGAGTGCACGGTGGCCCATCGGTGGGCGTCGCTGGCCCCCTCATCCGCCAAAAAGGTCGGCACGGACCCGGACGCTGACCGCGGGAAACCCGGGTCGGCCACGACGAGACGGTCCGGGAACGCGCGGACCAGCGAGGAACCGTTCGGCGGCCCGCCCCTACCGAGCCAGCCGGACCGAACTGACGGTCGCCGCCGTCTCGTTCGCCCCGCCCTCGCGCTCGGGTCGTTCGGGGAGCGTATCGTAGGACCCGTCGTCGTCGCCGTCCCGCCAGTGACCGGCGACGAACTCGCCGTCGTAGGTGACGACGACGGTGTACTCGTCGGGCTGGGCTATCTGGATCGTCGCGTTGTACATGACCTCGGGGTGGCACGTCGACCCGGTCTCGGTCGGCGTGGTAGTGACCTCGGTCGGAGATGCGGTCTCGTTGGCTCCCGTCCGGTTACCGTCCGTCTCGTTGGCCGCCGTCGCCGTGGCGGTCGGTTCTGTCGTCGACTGATTCACGTCGGTTTCGTTCGTCGCAGTTCCGTTCACCGGCGTCGCGGTCGGGGTGGCGGTCTCGGGCGTCGACGTCTCGGTCCGCGTCGCTTCTGGCGTCTCCGACGTTATCTCGAGGAGATACCGCTGGGGACCGAACTCCTCGAAGGAGGCCGAAACTGTCGTGTCGTTGCTGGCGACCGGGAGCGACCGGTTGAGGACGAGCGCTTCGCCGCCGCTGATGTCCTCTCTGACTGCGGACCCGCTCGTCGTGTTCGGGTCGCCACAGTACACGTCGGTGGTCTCGAACGAGGCCAGCGTCGCGCCGCCGATGCCCTCGGAGTCGCCACCGAAGGCGGCCGGGAAGGAGAGCGCGAGGGCGACGGCGGCGCCGACCAGCACGAGGCCGAGGAACAGCACGAGGACGTGGTCGCTGTCCATGTTCGCTAGCAGTCCGCGCGCCGGATAAGTACACGCACCGTACTGGGAGGCGGGGCGGTGACGCTGGGGTTTTGACGCCGGCGGCCGACGTCGTCGTATGGACGAGCGAATCAGGGAACACGCCGAGGTACTGGTCGACTGGAGCGCCCGCGTCGACCCGGGTGACGACGTCGTCCTGGCGGTTGACGAGGGCGCCCACGACCTGGCCGTCGCCGTGGCCGAGCGACTGGGCGACCGTGGTGCGAACATGCTGGCTACGTACAGTTCCAGCGAGGTAACCCGCGCATACCTCCGGGCCCACGACGGCGAGTTCGAGCCCGACCCGGACTACGAGCGAGCGCTGTACGAGCGGGCGGACGTCGTCCTCGCGCTCAAGGGAACGAACAACACCGCCGGCGCGGCCGACGTGCCCGCAGATCGCCGGCAGGCCTTCTCACGCGCCCGCCAGGGGATCCGCGAGGCCCGCCTGGACACCGACTGGGTGTCGACCCAGCACCCGACCCGGGCGATGGCCCAGCAGGCCGGGATGAGCTACGAGGCCTACAGCGAGTTCGTCTACGACGCCACCCTGCGGGACTGGGCGTCCCTGGCCGACGAGATGGCCCGGCTCAAAGACGTCCTCGACGAGGGGAGCGAGGTCCGCATCGTCAGCGACAACCCGAACGGCGCCACCGACCTCTCGATGTCCATCGAGGACCGGACCGCGGTCAACTCCGCCGCGTCGGTGGCCTACGACTCCCACAACCTCCCCTCTGGCGAGGTGTTCACCGCCCCCCACGCCACCGAGGGCGAGGTGACCTTCGACGTCCCGATGACGGTCAACGGCTCCCAGGTCCGGGACGTCCGCCTCGTCTTCGAGGACGGGGTAGTCACCGACTACGAGGCCGCCCGCGGGGAGTCTGTCATCGGGGACGTGCTCGACACCGACGACGGCGCGAAACGCCTGGGCGAACTCGGCGTCGGGATGAACCGCGGCATCGACTGCATCACGGACAACATCCTCTTCGACGAGAAGATGGGCGGGACGGTTCACCTCGCGCTCGGTCGCGCCTACGACGCCTGCCTCCCCGAGGGCGAGGGCGGCAACGACAGCGCCGTCCACGTCGACCTGATCACCGACCTGCGAGAGGAGGGGCGCCTGCTCGTGGACGACGACCCGGTCCTGGTCGATGGACTGTTCCGGTGGGAAGACGGGTTCGAGTCGTGAGCGACGGCTTTGCTTTTTTCAGGAGTCCGCGCGACATCCCATCCATGTACGAGCAGTACGTCGAAGATATCGTCCACGAGGAGACCCAGGCCGGGGAGGATGGATTCGACCTCACCGTCGCAGCGGTCCACGAGATCGTCGAACCCGGCCGCGTCGACTTCGGGGGAGGCGAACTGGAACCGGCCGAAACGACTCCCCACGCTAGCGAGAAACGGAATCTCGACGACGACTACGAGTGGTGGACGCTGCGCGAGGGTCAGTACCTCGTCGAGTACAACGAGTCGCTGACCGGCGAAACGACGGTCACCATCCAGCCCCGCACGGAACTGCTCGAACGCGGCGTCTCCCACCCGACACTTCAGGTCGACGAGTTACCGCGCATCCCGATTTCGGTGGGCGGCGCCGGCATCAGGATCAAGGAGAACGCACGCGTGAGTACCATCGTCGACGCCGAGTGAGAAGGTATCACCCGGGGAGGGATCTGCGCCCGGGTTCGACGGGCTTTTTATCTGCCGACGATTCCACACGTCTATGGCAGAATTTACGGTCGCGGTCGCCGACCCCGAGAGCGGCCAGACGCACCAGCTAGACGTGGACGGACAGGACGCCAACCGGTTCATCGGCAAGGACATCGGCGAGGACGTCGACGGCGGATCGGTCGGCCTGGCCGGCTACACCCTGGAGATTTCCGGCGGCTCCGACGACGCGGGCCGACCGATGCGCGGCGACGTCCGCGGTTCGGACCTCAAGTCCATCCTCACCGACGGCGGCGTCGGCTTCAACCCCGAGCGCGACGGCGAGCGCAAGCGCATCACCGTCCGCGGCCGCGAGGTCAGCGACGCGACGGCCCAGATCAACGCCCGCATCTCCGCCCGCGGCGACGAGTCCGTCGAGGACCTCCTCGGCGGCGACGACGAGTAACGTGGCCGACCGCCTGCCGAGCGACCACGACGCCGTCGAGACCCACCGCGCGACGGTCTCGCAGGTCGGCCGAATGGGTCGCCCGCAGGTCGCGGTCCCCGATTCCGTCGCGGTCGACGAGGGCGAGGTTTTTCGCGTCGTCCTGGACGGCGAAGAGTACCACGGCCGCGTGGAGACGACCCTCGACGGCGACCGGGTGATCCGCCGCGCCGCGGACAACGCCCGCCTCGTCCGCGAGGGCGAGGGCGAGAACCGCCTCGCCGAGTGGTTCGACGACGTCGACGTCGCTTTCGGCGACTCGGTCCACTTCGACGTCGTCACCGCCGGCCACAAGTACGGCCTCCGGTCGCCCGGCAACCGCGTCGTCTACGCGGCGACGGACGGACCGGACTCGTCGCTGGCTGACATCGCGCGCAGCCTCGAGGAGTAGCGGCCCGTTATCGCCGTCGAATCACGTTCTCTCGTTTGATACTCGCACGAAACGCTCAAGATTACCGCTGCTGTAGCTGATTCCATCGCCAGGATGTCGGAGTCCATCATCGCTGATTTCGTCGGCAAATTCAACGCCGAGGTGCTGACGCGCGCCGAACCCGTCAAGGGACGCGTCCTCCTCAGCCAGAAGCGACTGGTTCTCGCGGCCAAGGAAGACGACAAGCTGACGATTCCGCTCTCCAGCATCTTCGACGTCGCCGTCGGCCACATCCCGCCGGATCTGGGCGACTTCTTCGACTCGACTGTCACCGTCGCCTTCGAGCGCGGCAACGCCCGCCACGTCGCCGTCGTCGAGGCCGACGACGACAAGATTTCCAAGTTCTCGACGGTGCTGTTCAAGGCCATCCTCAACGGCACCGAGACGACGGTCAAGGAACGCGCTCGCGTCGGTGGGCGCGTCACCAACGACGAGTACACCACCGCCAAGCTGTTCCTCAAGCCCGGAACCGTCGAGTTCCGCAAACCGGACGGCTCCTTCGAGGTGTCACTGAAGACGGTCACGGACTTCCAGCGCTCTACCCGCGAAATCGCGGGCTCGAACCGCCCGGCGCTCAACTTCCGGCACATGAAAGACGGCACCGCCATCACCACCGAGGCCGCCATGGCCTCGCCCCGGAAGATGTCCATCCTCGGCCGATTCCTCCGGCTAGAGTACAGCGACCTCATGCAGGAGATCCAGGATGTCGAACTCACCTCGGACAAGACGGAGATCCTCGTCGCCATGTACTCGACCGGCGACCTCGACGGGATGCCCCTGGCCAACATCGTCAGCGCCGAGGCCTCCGAAGTGACCATGCTCCTCCAGGACATGGAGGACGAGGGGCTCCTCCAGGACTCCGCCGACGGCCCGACGCTCACGCCGACTGGTGAGGTCGTGGCCAGCCGGCACCTGGAAGACGTAAATGACTAACGACCTTTTTTCGTGGGGGGCATCGCGCTCGCCTCCGGCGAGCGCTCAACCCCCCACAAAAAACGTCGATGAAAAAAGGCCGGACGTCTCGCTCACTTCGTTCGCTCGCGTCCGGTAGAAACCGCGCTCGCTTCGCTCGCGCGGTATGCTTGATGCCGACCGCACGCTCACGGTGACTTCTCCATCGTCCAAACCTGCACCGAATCGCCGTCCTCGATCGGTTCGCCGTCGAAGCCACCGGCCACGTCCCACGAGTCGAAGGGAGAGAGGCGGGCCAGGAGTTCCAGTTCGCGCCTGGGGAGCAGTTTGATTTCGAGCGTTTCCGTAAACACCGTCTCGTCACCCTGGCGTAGTTCGTTCCGGACTGCGATAATCTGCTCGACTTCGTCGGCAATATCCGTCCGCGTCCGGAACGTGTGGGGTTCTCCCTGATATTCCACGTCCCGGGTCTGCCACTCGCCGTACTCTTCGCAGATAAGTTCGAAGTCTGGGACGAAGACGTCGAAGATGAACTGGCCGCCGGGGGCGAGGGCGTCGTACACGGAATCCACGGTGGCGAGTTGGTCAGCGACGTCCGTCAGTTCCTGGATCGCGTTGAACGGGCAGTAGATCAGGTCGTACTCCCGGTCGACGGCGAAGTCGGCCATGTCGGCCTGCCAGACCGACGGGTCGAGCCCCTCGTCGTCCGCTTTCTCGCGGAGGACTTCGAGGACGTCCTCCGAGAGGTCGATGCCGTCGACGTCGATTCCAGCCCGGAGCAGTTCCAGGTAGACCCGGCCGGTGCCGCAGGCGAGTTCGAGTACCGGGCCGTCGACGGATTTCGCTCGGTCGCGGTAGAACGCTGCGTCGTCGCGGTCGAAGACTGAAACCTGCTGGTCGTAGAACTGCGCCGCGTCGCCCCGATAGGTGTCGTTGTCAGCCATAGCAGGGACGTCGGGGACTGCACGAAAAGCGTTTCTCCACGCGTGACACACTTGGACACACTGCAGTGGGGCCGGTTCCGGGACCGGCCTTCCGCGGATGAGTCGTTATTTATACCTGGGTAGTGCGATCGAAATTATCGTGTCCGAAACACAGTTCGACCAGCTCCGTCGGATCCAGTTCCTGCTCGTGGTCCTGATAACGCTGGTCGCCATAGAACTGGCCGGTCCCGTTCTGGGCCTCGCGACGACGGCGTTCGTCGTCCTGCTGCTCGCGGTGGATCCGGTGTTTACCACGTAACATTACTGGTCGGCCATCGCGTCGCTCGCGACGGACCGGCCGCGGGCCTCTAGCTGGACCTCTTTCCGGACGCGGACGTCTTCGAGGATGTCGTATTCGATGAGGCGCTGGAAGGTCTCTTCGACCTGGTCGACGTCCATGCCGACGAAGGAGGGGATCTGGAACGGTGAGACGCCGGAGTACAGCGCCATCAACACCTCGTTCTCGGCCTGGGAGAGGTCGACGTCGGTCTGGTTGGCGACCTCGCCGCGGCGGACGAACGATTCGAGGACGGCGACGGTCTGGCCGCCGCCGGAGACGTGGGTCTCGACGCTGGTGCCGTCGATGGTGTGTTCGACCTCGACAGTCCGTCGCTTCTTCCCGCGGACGGTCTTCTCGGCCCGCTCGACGGTCCCGACGTCGTCGACCAGCAGTTCGACGAACGTGCCGTTCGCGAGCGCCAGGTTCACCGTGGCGTCCTCGGTCGACAGTCGCCCTTTCTCCCACGACGTGTCCTGGACGACGCCCCCCTTGACGGCGGGGTGTTTGACGAGAACGACGGACTGGTCGAGTAACGCGCTGTAGAGTTTCTTCTCGAACGAGTCAACATCCTGGGGTGCGATCAGGGTGACGTTCGACCCGACCTGCAGGGAGAGGTAGCCCGACACCTTGGCGATGGCCTCGTTCACGTTCGTGCCGGACTTGACGCCGCTGACCTTCGAGAGCGCGATGGTGCGCTTGCCCTCGTTGCTCACGAGGACGAGCCGTTTGTTCGAGAGGATGAGCCGGCCGTTCACCCAGTCGACCTCGTTGCGCTTGCGGCCGTCGACGACGACCTGGACGAACTTCCCCGTGGAGTCGGCGAGTTTCTGTTCGCCGTCGCTCATCGGCGACCACCGAGTTTGGAGATGGCGGAGAACGCCCGTTTCCGGATGGTCTCGTGGTCGGTGTCGTCGATGATGGCGTCGAGCGCCTCGCGGGAGCGCTCGCCGCCGACCTTCCCGAGCGTGAAGATGGCCTGGGCGCGCACCTCCGGGTCCCGGTCCCCGTCTTTGACGATGTCCAGCAGCGGATCCTCGACCTTCTCACCGCCGAGTTCGGCGAGGCTCGTCGCGGCGAACTGCCGGAGCATCTGGTCGTCCTCGCCCAGTGCCGTCACGAGGGCGTCGATGACGCGCCGTCGCTCCTCCTCGCCGGTGACGCGGCCGAGCAACCACGCGGTGTTGCGCCGCTGGGCGCCCTGGGTGCTCTCCTCTAAAATCTCGACCAGTGGGACGACGACGCTGGCGTCGTCGGTCTGGGAGAGCTTCTCGACGACGGTCTCGCGGATGTCGTGACTCCGCTCGGTCGGGACGTTCGACAGCAGTTCGACCAGCGAGTACACCGCAGTCCGGCGGACCGTCGGGGAGTCGTCGGTCAGTGCGGCCACCAGATAGTCCACGGGGCGGTCGTTCTCGAAGCTCCCGAACCCGCCGACGGCGATCTGGCGGACCCGGTCGTTGTCGTCCTGGTACAGGGGGAGCAGCGCCTGGAGGGCCTGGCGGTTGCCGATGCTTCCCAGCGCGTCGGCGGCTTCCCGCCGGACCTCGGCCGACCGGTCGGTCAGGAGGCCTTCGAGGGGACTCGTCGCCCGCGGATCGGCTATCTTGCCACAGGCGCGGGCGGCGCGGGCGCGGACCCGTGGGTCGGGGTCGTCGAAGCAGTCGGTCAGCTTGCCGACGGCCTCGCCCTGTTCGAGCTGGCCGAGCGCGTTCGCCGCGGCCATCCGGAGTTCCGGCACGTCGGCGCCGAGGGCCTTCACGAACGCCTTGGCTTTCACCCACTCGGCGCCGTCCCGGTCGAGGTCGACGCCGGCCACGTCGCCGATGAGCTGTTCGATGGCGTCGCCGCCGAGTTCGTCGAGCGAGTCGACCGCCTTCGCGGCGACGTCGTCGTTCTCGTCCTGGGCCGCCCGGACGAGCGCGTTGACGACGTCTCGACGGTCGTCGTGGTCGGGGAAGTTCCGCAGGAGTTCCGCGCCCCGGGCGCGCACCCGGTCGTTGTCGCTCTCGCGGATCACGCGGATGAGTTCCTGGACGTCCCCGGTCCGTTCGAGTTCGTAGAGACTCATGTTTTCCGGTAGATCCGGTGCTGTTTGTCCACCGCCTCGAAGGAGTCGCGGCAGGCCGCCGGCAACGTCTCGGTCATGCCGATCATGAGGTAGCCCCCCTCGCGCAGCGAGTCGCGGATGGTCTCGAAGATGGGGACCTTGAACTCCGAATCGATGTAGATCAGGAGGTTCCGGCAGAACACCAGGTCGAAGTCCCGCTTGGGCTCGCCGCGAATGAGGTCGTGCTGTTCGAACTCGACCATCCGCCTGACCGGCCGGCGGACGGTGAAGGAGTCCTCGTCCCGGTCGATGTACTTGGCGTAGTCGTCCAGCGGTTCGAGTTCCTCTTCGATGTCCGTCGTCTTCGACGTCTCGTAGGTGGCGGCCCGCGCCTCCCGCAAGATGTCGGCGTTGATGTCCGTGCCGAGGATGGAGATCCGACTGGCGTCGACCTGGGGGTCGTCGAGCGCGAGCATCGCCGCGGAGTACGGCTCGCGGCCGTCGGCCGCGGGGGCACTCCAGAGCCGCACGTTCCGATGCTCGTCCGTGAGTTCTCGCAACACCGGCCGGAGGTGTTCCCAGGCGTCCGGGTTCCGGAAGAAGCCGGTGACGTTGATCGACAGCGAGTCCAGGAGCTCCTCGTGTTCGCCATCGTCGCGTTCGAGCAGGCGCTGGTAGGTCGCGTAGGAGTCGCTGTTCGTCCGGCGCATCCGGGCGGTGATCCGCCGGTCGAGATACGCGTCGTTGTAGAAGTCCGACTGGAACTCGAGTTCGGACTCGATGTAGCCCAGTAGCTTCCGGAAGTCGCGGCCCTCTCCTTTGCTCATAATGTCACCACGTCGAGGATGTGGACGATGTTTCCGTCGCCCAGCACCGCGGTCCCGGAGAGCCCGGCCGTCCCGCTGAGGATCCCTTCGAGGGGTTTGACGACGACCTCTTCCTGACTGTTGACCGAGTCACAGTGGAGGGCGACCTGCCGCTCGGACTCGCGGACCCGGACGAGCATCCCGTCCCCGTTCTTCGTCTCGCCGGGGACGTCGAACGTCTCGCCGAGCTGGATGATCGGGTATATCTCGTCGTTGTGTTTGATGACCTCGCGGCCGTTGACCTGCTTGACGTCGTTCGACCGGGTGATCTCGTCGACGTTCTTCAGCGGGATGCCGTACTCCTCGTCGCCGACCTGGACGAACAGTACCTTCACGATGGCCATCGTCACGGGGAGCCGGAGCGACACTGTGGTCCCTTCGCCCTGCGTCGAGTCGACGCTGACCGAGCCGTCGAGCTGCGTGACGGTGTCGTGGACGACGTCCATCCCGACGCCGCGCCCGCTCGTGTCGGTGATTTCGTCGGCCGTCGAGAACCCGGGGTGGAACACCAGGTCGTAGATGGCCGAGTCGCTCATCGTCTCCAGTTCGTCCGCCGACCGGACCCCCTTCTCTATTGCCTTCGCCTCGATGGCCTCGACGTCGAGGCCCGCGCCGTCGTCGGCCACCTCGATGATGACGTGGTCGCGCTCGCGCGAGGCTCGCAACTCGATCTGGCCGGTCCGTGGCTTGCCCTTCTGTTCGCGCTCCTCGGGCGACTCGATCCCGTGGTCGACCGAGTTCCGCAGGATGTGCATCAGTGGGTCGGAGATCTCGGTGAGGATCGTCCGGTCGAGTTCGATGTCCTCGCCCTCGATGGTGAACTCGATCTCCTTGTCGAGTTCCCGCGAGAGGTCCCGGACCAGCCGCGGGAACTTTCCGACGACCTTCTTCAGCGGGATGAGCCGCATGTCCATCACCGTATTCTGGAGGTTCGCGGTGATCTTGTCGAGTTCGTTGAGGTTCTCGCCGGCGGCCCCGAGATCGTCCTCGTCGATGGCCCGCCGGAGCTTGATCCGGCTCGTCACGAGCTGTTCGACCAGCCCGTGGAGGTCGTCGAGCTGGTCGACGTCCACGCGGACGGACTTGATCTCGTCGACCTTGTGGTCGGTCGCCGCGTCGGCGTCGGCGGTTCCGGAGTCACCGTCGGGGGTCCCGGACTGCTGGGCCGAGACGTCGTCGGTGACGTCAGCCACGTCGAAGGATTCGATCTTCCCGACGTCGTCGAGGACTGCGGTAGCGGTGTCCGCGTCGTCGGCCGCGACGAAGCAGGCGAACTCGTCGTCGAACTCGCCGTTTTCGACGGCTTCTCGATCGGGCGAACAGGCCAGAATTTCGAGTGAGTCTTCGATCCCTTCGAGCGCGAGCATCGAGTCGACGCCGGCCATCTCCGAGTCGCCGATGTCGACGGTCGCCCGGACGACTCGGCCGTCCACGCTCTCGGGATCGATGGCGGGCAACGCGTCGGCGTCGACGGTGTCGCCGGTCTCACCAGACGCAGCGTCGGCCGACCCCGCGTCAGCTGTGTCGCCGCCGGCCGTGACGCTGCCGGTCGTGTCGCTTCCCGCCGCGTCGTCTCCCTCGACGGCCTCGACGCCATCCTCGAGGACGGTTCGGAGTTCGGCGACGATCGGGTCCGTGTCGACGTCGGCCTCGCCCTCGTCCTCGATGCCGGAGACGATGGCCTCGATCTGGTCGACGCCGGCGAAGATCAGGTCCATCACCTCGGGCGTAACCTCCATCTGGTCCTGGCGCATCTCGTCGAGCAGGTCCTCGATGGCGTGGGCCAGGTCGGCCCCGTCGTCGAAGCCCATCGCCCCGAAGTTCCCCTTCAGGGTGTGAGCCCGCCGGAAGATGTCCTCCATCGCCTCGGTGTCCGACGGATCGGACTCGAGGTCGAGCAGGGAGTTGTTCAACGCCGTGATCGCCTCTTCGCTCTCGCGGATAAACGCGTCTAGATACTGGTCGTCCATGGTCAGGTTACCTCCCGCGTAATCGCGTCGACGACGCCCGCGGAGACGTCACCGATGGGCAGGACGCTGTCGACACAGCCCGTCTCGACGGCCCGTTTCGGCATGCCGTAGACGGCGGACGTGGCCTCGTCCTGGGCCATCGTGTGCCCGCCGACCTCCTTGATCCGACAGATCCCGTCCGCGCCGTCCTCGCCCATGCCGGTGAGGATCACGCCGACGAGCACGTCGTCGACCGTCGCCGCCGCCGTCTCCATCGTCACGTCGACGGCCGGCCGGACGCTGTTGACCGGCGGGTCGTCGGTGAGTTTGACGCGAAGCCGGCCGTTCCGGTAGTTCTTCACGCGCATGTGGCTGTCACCGGCCGCGACGAGCGCCTCGCCACCGCCGATCCGGGCCCCGTCGGTCGCTTCGCGGACGTCGTACGCGCTCCGGGCGTCGATGCGCTCTGCGAACCGCCCGGTGAACCCCTCGGGCATGTGCTGGACGACGAGGACCCGCAGGTCGGCCTCCAGCGGCAGTTCCGAGAGCACGCGCTCGACCATCTTCGGTCCACCCGTCGACGAACCGATGATGAGCGTCGGATCCGCCGCGTACGACGCGGCGGGGCCGGTCTCGGCGCGCGACCGGGACTCGTCCTCGCGACTCCGGGCGACGTCGACCTGCGCGACGGTCGTCACGATCTCGACGAGCTGGTCTTTGAGGCGCGACATCTCCATCGACACCTCGCCGCCGGGCTTGGTGAAGAAGTCCACTGCCCCCTTGTCGAGGGCCTCGAACGTCACGTCGGCGTTCTCGTCGGTGTGGGCCGACAGCATCACGACCGGCGTCGGGTAGTCGCCCATGATCTGCTCGACCGCCTCGATACCGTTCATCTCCGGCATCTCGACGTCCATCGTGACGACGTCGGGCCGGTGGTCCCTGACGGCGTCGACGGCCTCCCGGCCGTTGCGGGCCTCCGCGACGACCTCGAGACCGCCCGTCTCGAGGATGTCCGAGATGACGCTCCGCATGAAGTGGGAGTCGTCCGCGACGACGACGCTGGTTCGACTACCGGTCATCGTCACCGGCGACCCCCAGTGAGCACGGTCAACCGGACGGTCCTGGACGGGTGCATTCGTACACCGAAGTCGGTCGGGGAACCGAAATAAAGACTCCGCCTACGTAATCAACTTTGATAGTCCGGAAGGCATCTTTAAGTCTCGTTACGGGCTCCCCTCTGTACGTAATCGAGCGGTCAGGATACTATGTCAGGAACGAAGGGCCAGGTGCTCGAATTCGAACTGGGCGAGGAAACGTACTGCGTCAGCATCGACTACGTCACCGAGATCGTCGACGTCGGCGACCTGACGCAGGTACCGAACGCACCGAAACACGTCGAGGGCGTGATGGATCTGCGCGGACGGACGACGTCCATCGTCAACCCGAAGACCATCTTCGACATCGACGGGGACGGCGCCGAGCGGCGCGTGGTCGTCTTCGACCCGGCCATCGTCGCCGACCAGTCGGCCGCCGGCTGGCTCGTCGACGAGGTGCATCAGGTCGTTCAGGTCGACCCCGAAAACGTCGACGCCTCGCCGGGCGAGGGCAGCGGCGGATCGATACGCGGCGTCGTCAAGCGGGACGACGGCTTCGTCATCTGGGTCGACCCCGCGGCGGTTCACGCCGCCTGATCGACGGATTCCCCCGCTACGCCCGCGAACGCGCGACTCACCGCGTCCGACTATGAACAAGACTTTTTAACTCACCCGACACACCTCTACGCAATCCCCCAGTTACGCGCTGCTACCGATTCAACTATGATAGAGCTCACAAAGACCGGCATCGACGGCCTCGACGAAATTCTCAACGGCGGCATCGTGAAGAACTCGACGACCCTGGTCAGCGGGAATCCGGGTGCCGGGAAGTCGATCCTCGGTCTCCAGTTCATCTACAACGGCGTCGACCAGTTCGACGAGAAGGGCATCTACCTCTCGTTCGAGGAAAACGAGAAAGACCTGCGTGAGGCTGCCGAATCCATCGGCTTCGACAAGTGGCCAGACTACGTCGAGAGCGGCGACATCAAGGTCTACGACAAGCAGGTCTTGCTCCGTGAGAACGACTTCTCCTCCTCCCTGGAACTCCTGCTGGACGACCTGGAAGACGACGAGTACGACCGCCTCGTCCTCGACTCGCTGGCGATGTTCGAGCTGTTCTTCGAGAGCGAGCGGGAGAAGCGCACCTACCTGCTGAAGTTCACCGACATCCTCCGGGAGAACGAGCTGACGACGCTGATGACCAACGAACAGGGCGCCGTCTTCCCCGACACCGAGATCGGCCTGGAGAACTATCTCACCGACGGCAACATCTACCTCATCCAGACGCCGACGGACTCGGGCGTCAACCGATACCTCTGGGTTGCGAAGATGCGCAAGCAGAACATCGAGACGGACATCTACCCGATGGAGATCGACTGGGGCGGCATCAACGTCCACGAAAACGCGAGCGCCTTCTCCATGATGGGTGAAGGCGACTCCCCGATATAGAGTCCCTAACCGGTTATTATCTGGGAAAACGGGACGTATCAGCCTCCTTCCCTGGCCCTGGTAAGGACTCGCGCCGAAGCGGCCATCCCCCAGTATCGGGCGGTATCACCGGCGATAGCTTTATAGTAGACTGAATATATCATTTGATAACCGATGGCTTCAGTGGATATTTTGCAAACGCTCGGGAACAAATACAGTGCCGAGATTCTCGACGCCACGGACGAGCCAGCCTCCGCCCAGGAACTCAGCGACGAACTCGGCATTCCGATCGCCACGTGTTACCGACGTATCGACGAGCTCACGGAACACGACCTCCTGGAACTGCACGACAACATTCTCTCGGACGACCGCCGGCGGATCAAGGTGTACCGACGAAACGTCGAGGAGGTCCGCGTCGACTTCGACGAGGAACTGACGGTCCACATCGAGGAACGGACGGAAGTGACGAACAAGCTCGACGAGGCCTGGCGGACTCTCTCCGAGAGCTAAGTAGCCGGTCACGGCATCCGTGTCGGACGCTTCGGGTAGGCTGGCACTCTCCAGGATCTCCACCTCGTACCGCTTCCCTCTCATCTACCCCCTCTCTCTCTTCTCACGCGCACACGCGCGGACTACCCAGATGCAGATATCACTCGCGTCGGCCAGGTCGTCCCACCTGCCGGGTGAGTTCTCGACCCGCCCGAACGAAACCCCGTTTCCGATTATCACGTAGGATATTTTCGAGGGTGGATTTAATACTGGTAGTTCGAAACCAACTATTCAATGCCGATGATAGAAACGCTCTACGCGATATCCACGCTCGTCTTCGTCGTGGCGGGCCTCACGATGGTGGGGATGGCGATGCGGGCCTACGTCCAGACGTCTCGCCGCGCGATGTTGCACCTCTCGCTGGGCTTCTCACTGGCCGTCGCCGGGGCGGCCGCGACCATGATCAGTGCGTTCATCACCGACTTCGACGGGGCCCGATCACTGCTGTTCGTCAACAGCGGGCTCACGACCTTCGGGTACCTCTTCGTGATGTACAGTCTCGTCACGTACGATTGACTCTCGCCGACCGAACCGTCCCGACCTGGCACAGCCAGACAACCCGCTCCCTTCTCAGATATCGATCTTCGGAACGGCAGAACCAGCCAATTCGAGATGGTTGGTTGAGCTGCTCTATTGTCCGTTATCGCTCGCTGATCCAAAATTGGATACCACCACTATGTGTTATCATCCTCAATAACTGGCCAGATACCCTTATTAGGGGAAAGTAGAGAGTTGATAGCAGAGTCCGGACGGCATCGCGCCCCGGACGCATACGAGATAACCATGTTCGAGAAAATCGCAAACAACGAAGACCGAGGTCAGGTCGGTATCGGCACCCTCATCGTGTTCATCGCGATGGTGCTGGTCGCCGCGATCGCCGCGGGCGTCCTCATCAATACCGCCGGCTTCCTCCAGAGTAGCGCAGAAGAAACAGGCCAGCAGTCCAGTTCGCAGGTCACTGACCGGCTGCAGGTCGTGAGTACGGTCGGTACCGTTGACAGCTCGGGTACCGATCCCGTTATCGATCAGGTCGAGATAACCGTCAAGCGCGCGCCGGGTGCGGATAACGTCGACCTCGAGACGACGATCGCCCAGTGGGTCGACAGCACGTCAACTGCAGACCTTACCTACAGTGTCGACGACGGTACGGATTACCAACTGTCCAGCAACGGAGGGACAGTAGACGGTTCGCTACACTTCAGTACTAGCGAATTCCAGGACGACGACACTTCGATTACCGACAGCAACGTTCTGAATGACCCCGCTGACCGGGCCGTTCTCACGTTCGACGCGAACGCGATCTCAGGTGGTAGCAGCGGTGACGGTATCGACGAGGGTGAAACAGTCACCATCAAGCTCAACACGCAGTCTGGTGGGACGACGACCGCCACTGTGAGTGCACCCGAGACGCTCTCCGGCAAGTCCACGGTCGCGCTGTAAACTGACGCCGCAGCTTTTCCGTTTTTTCACGTCACCCGAGAGCGGCAGCGCTTGCGCGCTCGAACGGGCGACGGAATTATAGCGGTGTATCACACACGGTAAGGCATGGCATCAGGGGAGGACAAACCGAACCCGGAGGATGGCCGCATCCTCTCCCCCGAAGAGCTCGACATCGACGACGACGAGCACGTCGAGCGGATCGACGACGGCCGGTACGTCGTCTCCCCGAACGTCCGGACCGATTCGACGGCGTCGGTCTCCCAGTCCGACCAGTCGCCCGAGCGGTCGCGACAACAGCCCCGGGCAGAGCCACAGTTCACCGACACCTCGGTCCACCAGTGGCTCCACGAGAACCTCGAGGACACCAACTCGCAGTACGGCTTCGACGTCACGGCGAAATTCGACGGGACGGTGAGCCAGCAGCAGATGGTCTCGAACGACATCGTCACCGTCTTCGAGAGCCTGATGCTGTGGTACGCGCGCCAGATCGACGCCGACACGCCGGTCGAGGAGGTACTCGGCATCCTCCTCAGCGAGTCCAACGTCCCCGTCACGTATCCGCCCTCGAGTATCCAGACGCTCGTCCAGACCGAGGGGCTCTCGCCGGACGACTCCATCGCCGACCTCCTCGCGGCAGTCGGGGAGGACGGCGGTGTTCAACGCTGAGAATTGGGGCCGAACCTTTTAGCGCGTCTCCGGGTACCCTCTGACAAGATGGCGAGTTTGCGGAGCCTGGAGTGGGGCGTGGTCGGAGTTATCCTCCTGACGCTCGTCGCGTCGAGCGCCGGGCTCGGGAGCGACGGCGTGGCCACCGTCACTACGGCCGGGACGACGTCGGCCGTCGTGGGCGACGGGACGGCGGAAGTTTCGGTAGTTTCGCTACCCAGCGAGCGTCTGCGAATCGACGACGGCCGGTTCGGCACGGGTGTACAGTACCTCCGGATCCCCGACATTCGTATTCGCGTCGACGGCGTCGACGGCGACCCCAGACTCGTCTACCGGGTCGAGGTTGCCGCGCTGGACGTCGACGAGGCGGCGACGGAATCACTCACTAACCGCGACGGGCAGACGGTCACGGTCCGGGGGGTCGACCAGGCGTTCGACCCCGACGACGTTGCGGCGGACCGCTACGACGCGAGGGTCACGGTCCGGGTCCAGAGCTTCCAGGTCGACGAGACGGTCGTCTCGGTGAACGAGAGCGTGGCGGTGGGGCGATGATCGACGTCGTGGCGGTGGCACGATGACCGACGTCGTGGCGGCAGTCGACCGCTATCTCGCGGGCGAGCGCGACTGGCGCTCGTTCGCACACGTCGTCGGTCGCGTCGCCTTCGGCGACCGGACCGGGCTGGCGCTCTGGCTCGGGTTGGTCGTCGCCCTCGGGCTCACCTGGCGGGTCGGCTTCTTCATCTCGGACTCCTATGCCATCGCGAACGCCCTGTTCAACGTCGCCGACGGTCGCCTGGCGATCACGGAGATCCAGTACTCGCTGACGCTCGGCTCCCAGCCCGGTTTACACGAGTCAGGCGGTCGGCTCTACGGCCGGAACTACGGCCAGGTGTTCCTGGCGCTGCCAGTGGTCTGGGGGCTCCAGGCCGCCACGGTGCTGGCACCGCTGCACCTCGCCCTGGCCGCCGCCTGGAGTCTCTCCCTCCTGGCGCTCGCTCGCCAGGTCGCGACGCTTCTCGACAGGTCGTGGGTCCGTGTGGTCGGTGTCGGCGTCGCCATCGCGACGTTCGCCGTGAACGCGCTCTCACCCACGCCGCTGCACCCGGACCTGCTCCACCTGATCGCGCTTCAGCTGAGCACGCTGCTGGCTGCCGCGTTCGGTGGCGTCCTGTTCTATCGACTCGTCGGGGTGTTCCACCACCGGCGCGTGGCCGTCGCCGCCGGCGTCGCCGTGGTCCTGGCGTTCCCGATCGGCTTCTGGGCGTCGATACCCAAGCGCCACGTCCTGGTCGCGACGCTGCTGATCGGGTCGGTGTTCTGTTTCGCCCGGAGTCGGCAGGCGAGTGGCCGGCGAGCCTACGTCGCCCTCGCGGGCGCGTACGTGTTCGTCTCGCTGGTCGCCTGGGTCCACGCGTTCGAGGGCCTGTTCGCGTTGCTGGCGCTCGGAACCGTCGACCTGCTCACCGGCGGTATCAGGGACCGGAAGCGACTCGCCGTCATCGTCTGCGGACTGATCGTGGGCCTCGCGCCGATGTTTCTGACCAACCTCCTCATCGCGGGGAACCCGCTCGAACCGCCGCGGATGCTGCCGAACCAGGGGTCGGGCGGCGTCGAGTTGGCGCCGTCTGGTGAGGTGCTCTCCACCGGTAGTGGGGGTGGCGCATCGGGTGGTGGCAGCGGCGATTTGCTGGGCTCAGGTGGCGAAGGTGGGGGGAGTGAGGCAGGGGGAAGTAGTGGCTCCGGCGACGGCGCCGGGTCAGGCGGTGGTGGCGACAGTTCGGGCGGCGGTGGCGGGAACCCACTCAGCGTTCTCGCCCCGCTGCTCGCGCCGTTGCTCGGCCCCTTCCAGGGCGCCGTCGACAACATCGGTTTCATCCTCGGATTCGTCGTGTTGACGGTCGAATCCGGCCTCGCGGTCCTGTCGGAACCGGACCGCCTCTGGCACGTCTTCGGTCGAAGCGGTCGGATCCCCGGACTTAGGCACTGGATAAACCACCACGAGATGATCGACCTCACGGTCCTCGAGAGCGCGCCCCTGCTCGGTGGCCTCCTCGCGCTCCCCGCGGTGGTCTATCGGTCCGTCGTGGACCGGTCCCGGGAACGCAGGATTCCGCTGCCCTGGACGCTCTCGCCGCGCCGGCAGACGGACCTGCTCGTCGTCGCGCTCGGCGTGTTACTGACGGTCATCTACCTGTCCCGGTTGCCGCTCTACTCGATGATAACGGTCCGGTACATCGTCTACGCGCTGCCGTTCGGGCTGTACGGCGTCGTCAGGCTTCCGCCGGTCCACGAAGCGGTGACCCAGGCGCCGAGGCGGGTCGGTGGGACGTACGTGGTGACGGTCGTCGGCGGCACCGCGGTGATCGTGGCGGTCCTCGCGTTCCTGGACGTCGCCGTCGGTGAAGCGATGCAATTCCACGCGCTCGTCGACCTGGGGGCAGCTGGTCTCCTCGCGCTGACGGTTGGCGGTCGGGCACTCGTGCCGGAGCGGGTTCAGAGCGGGTGGGTAGCGACTGTCCTGGGCGTCACCGCAGGCGCGACGACGGCCTTCCTCTTCCTGGCGGGGGTCGAGTACTTCCAGTACGGCCCGTACGCGCTCGGCATCGCCCGGGAACTGTCGGCAGCGGTCCCGCTGTTCTGAGTGGGCCTGGTGCCGCCCGTTCGACGGCGCCGTCGATCGAATATCAGCACCGATAATTTAGAGGAAGAGTTTATCTGGATGATCACGGTATCCGATTAGTGATAGGCATGCCAGAGGTACTGATCGCGGACGATTCGGAGTTTATGCGCAATCTCCTCCGGGAGATTCTCGAAGAGGACCACACCATCGTCGGAGAGGTCGAGAATGGCGTCGAGGCCGTCGAGGTGTACAAAGAACAGGCCCCGGACCTCGTGATGATGGACATCGTGATGCCCATCCGTGACGGCATCGAGGCCACCGACGACATCAAGAGTTCCAACCCAGACGCCAACGTCATCATGTGCACGAGCGTCGGGCAGGAAGAGAAGATGAAAGAGGCGGTCCGGGCCGGCGCCGACGGCTACATCACCAAGCCCTTCCAGAAACCCAGCGTGATCGAGGCCATCGAGGACGTCGTCCCTTCGTGAGATGAGAGTCGACATTCAATCGCTGGGGACGTTCAACCAGCTCGCACACGAGGGGGCCACGCAGGCGACCGAGTCGCTGTCGCAGTTGACCGGCATCGACGCCGTCGTGGACATCACGAAGATCACGCTGATGAGCCGCGCCGACGTCGGCGAGGAACTGGGAGACGACGAGTTCGTCGGCGTCCAGTTCGACTTCGACGGCGCGCTGCAGGGCCAGACGGTGCTGGTGTTCGAGTCCGGTTCGGTCGGGACGCTGATCGAGGCACTCGTTCCCGGCGGCGCCGACGGCGAGATGGCCAGGAGCGGCGTCGCGGAGATCGGCAACATCATGATGAGTGGGTTCATCGACGGCTGGGCCGACTACCTGGAGGCGACCATCGACCACAGTCCGCCCCAGTACATCGAACGGACTGGTGCCGACGTCCTCCCCGAGCCTCCCGCGAACGAGGAGGACGAACAGATCTTCGTGTTCAAGTCGTCCATCGAGTGGGTCGGGGAGTCGGTGAGCTTCTACATCTACATGTTGCCGGAGTACGACCCGCTGGCGGGCCTGATGAGCGAACTCGGTGATCCCGGCCAAGACGCCATCCCCGTGGACAAGCTCGAAGTGTTCAACGACATGACCACGCAGGGAACGGAGAAGGCCGCCCAGAACGTGGAGATGATGACCGGCATCGAAACGTCGGCGGAGGTCACCCAGATCAGCTTCGCGGCCATCGAGGACGTCCCCAAACAGATCGGGACGGAGACGTACGTCGGTACGGTCGTCGAGTTCACTGGGACCCCTAGCGGCTACCTCATGGTGCTGTTCGACGAGGTGTCGGCGCGGAACGTCGCCGACGCGCTCATGCCGACCGACGCCGAGGGGACGGAACTCACCGAAGCACACAAGTCGGCCATAGAAGAACTAGGAAACATCATGACCAGTGGGTTCGTCGACGGCTGGGCCAACGTCCTCCAGACGTCAGTCGAACACACGCCCCCGGAACTGGTCCACGACATGGGTCGGGCCATCGTCGACCCGCTCGCGGCCCAGGTCGGCCAGCACCAGGAGCACGCGTTCATCATCGAGTCGACGATGAAGACCGACGAGATCGAGTTCCAGAGCGAGATCCACGCGCTCCCGAACGAGGCCGAACTGCGGGCTGCCCTTGAGGCCCTCGACGTCGACCGCGCAGACGAGACCGAGGCGGACGCCGAACAGCTCTTCAAATAATGAAGGTATACGACGGGAGTACCACCGGTGGCAGCACCGAGATGCCGACCGAGCAGAAGAAGGTCGGCATCGCGGAGTTCGAGGTGACCACCAGCGGGGCCGTCCTCACCACCAGCGGGCTCGGCTCGTGTATCGGCGTCGCGCTGTACGACGGGACGGCCGAGGTCGCCGGGCTCGTCCACGTCATGTTGCCGACTGCGGAGAACACCGACGGGAACCGGGCGAAGTTCGCCGACACGGGCATCGAGGTACTCGTCGAGGCGATGGAGGACCGCGGCGCCGACCGCCGTCGCATCACGGCGAAGGTCGCTGGCGGAAGCGACATGCTCGACTTCTCGGAGAACGGCTCCTCCATCGGGTCCCGGAACCTCGACAGCGTCCGGGAGACGCTCGCGACGTTCTCAATCCCGATCGAGGGCGAGGACGTCGGCGGCGACCACGGCCGCTCGCTCAAGCTCGAAGCGGCCACGGGCGACCTGGTCGTCAAGAGCGCGAGCCAGGACTCGACCAAGTTGTAGCCCGTGCGAATACGGCCAGACGACTGCACGTCACAGCTGTACCGCTCCTGCATATTCTGTCGGACGTGGCGACTGTCGACACTGCCGCGTTTCTCGCTGCGATTCGGCACGTCTGAAGGTTCGGAGCGGCCGGAAGCTGCCCGTCTGCCGCCCGTCAGACGTGTCAGGGGTAATTGATGAATATCTGGGAAGCATGTTATCAGGATTGATACGACGGCCGGAATGTTGAAGGGTAGGAGGTAGCATTGTACTGGATAATGAGTAGTACCGCGATTGTCCCGGCACTACAGGTGGCTGTCCCCGGGGGGACCGCTATCGCGCCCGCCATTATCATCTTGCTCACGAGCGGGCTCGTCGGGATGAGTATCAAGAACATGTTCGACTCCATCCTCTCCGACGAGGACGACGGCGACGCTGCCGGCGGGGACGAGATGGCCGACGGCGGTGGGCTGATGGCCGAGGACGGCGACGACGACTTCGGCGACCTCGGCGGCCTCGGCGGCGACGAGGGTGGAGACGACCTGGACGGCTTCGGCGGCGACGAGTTCGGTGACATGGACGACGCGGCCGGCGCGGACACCGACGAACTCGAACACCGCCTCGACGAACTGGAGAACGAGGTCGGGTCGCTGTCCTCGACGGTCAGCACGGTCCGGACGGAGAACGAGCAGATCAGCGAGTCCGTCGACGAAGTCCAGGAGAACGTGCGCAAACTGCTGGACATCTACGAGATGGTCACCCGGGGCGTGAACCCCTTCGCCGACGACATCGAGGCCGGGATGGGCGGCGGCATGGGCGGCGAGAGCTCCTTCGGCCTCTTCGACGACGACGACGGCGGGAGCGAGGAGGAGGACATCGACGACGGCATCGCTAACGCCGACGCCGAGGGCTTCTTCGACGAGGACCTGGTCGAGGACGACGCCGACGCCGGCGACAGCGTCGACGACATGTTCGGCGACGACGGCGGCGACGACGCCTTCGAGGACGACGGCGGCACCTTCGACGAGGGGTTCGAGGACGACTTCGACGACGAAGACGACCTCGACGGCGGGGACGACGGTGGCGACGGCGGGAAGTCGTTCCAGGAGCTCAAGGACGAGTACGACTCCGGCGACGCCGAGTGGGCAGACGGCGAAGCCCCCGACGACGAGGGTGACGACGACTTCGACGATGGCCTCGAGGGCGACGAGCTGTTCGAAGACGACGACTTCGAGGACGAGAGCGACGACGACGTCGACGGTCTGGAAGGCGACGAACTGTTCGAGGAGGAGGAGTTCGACGACGTCGTCGACGACGAACCGGCGGCGGAAACGGTGGATGAATCGTCGTCGGCACAGGAGAGCGCGCCGGAACAGTCGGTCGAGCCCGCCGAGGAGTCGGAGCCCGAGTCGGCCGAAGCGGAGACTACGGGGGACTCGGCCGCCACGGACGGCGGGAAGCCGTACCTCGCCACGCTGCCGTCGGGCTTCGCCAGCGACCTCATCGTGGTCGAGTGGCTGGAGTTCCTGCTCCAGCAGGCCGGCCACCGCGAGGCCGCCCGCGCCATCGACTACTACGAGACCATCGACTGGATCAACGAGGACGTCGCGGACGACCTGCAGGAAGTCCTGCGCGGCTTCGACGACGTGGGCGGTGGCGACGGCGGCCTGACCATCGACCACCACACGCGCAGTCTCCAGTACATCAGCCAGCTTGACGACGACAGCGGCCAGGCGGTCGCCCTGTCGAAACTCGTGGGTGGAGGTGCCGATGGGCTTCAGCGTTAGCGGCTCGGCGGCGATCATCTTCGCGGCGATGTTCGTCGGCTTCGGCATGTTTCACTCGGCCACCGTCAACGGCTTCGAGACGGTCTCGGACGCCCAGGAGGACCGGACCGACCGGACGCTGGTCCAGCAGAACACGGAGATCGAGATCTGGTCGGCGACCTGGGACGGCGGGGCCGGCGAGCTCACGGTCCGCGCGAACAACACCGGGTCGACCGAACTGGCGGTCGACGACGTCGACCTGCTGGCGGACAACGCCTACGTCAGCGGGTACGCCACGTCGGTCGACGGCGACGACGCGACGAACCTCTGGCTCCCCCAGGAGACCCTGGCGATCACCGTAACCAGCCTCGACAGCGACCCGGGCCGGGTGAAGCTGGTCACCGGGCCCGGTGTGTCCGCGACGCGAACGACGGGGGTGGCCTGACGTGGCGAGCGTCTCCGCCTCGCACCTGATCCTGTTCATCGCGAGCATGGTCATCGCCGCCAGCGTCGCCGGCGTGTTCACCGACACGGTCGGGCGCCTCGGCCAGGCGATATCCGACCAGGGGCTGGACGTCTCGGAGAACGTCCGGACCGACGTCGAGATCATCTCCGACGCCGGCAGCGACGCCGTCTACGACAGCGCGACCGGCAACATCACGCTCCACGTGAAAAACACCGGTTCGGAGACGTTACCGGCGCGGGCCGACAGGATCGACCTGTTCGTCGACGGCGTCTTCGAGACGGACGCCGAGGCGACGCTGCTCGAGGACGGCGTCCGGTGGCGCCCCGGTGGCGTGGTGCGACTCGACATCGACCACCCGCTCGACAGCGGCGACCACCGGGTCAAGCTGATCGTCAACGCGGACGAGGAGGTGTTTAAATTCCGAACATGAGTGTCGCACGCAACGATCTGTTCTCGCTCGGACTGGACGAGCACGACCGACTGAACGCCGAACTCGGCGGGGGCATCCCGCCGGGGAGCATCATCCTCGTCGAGGGTGACTACGGGGCCGGGAAGTCCGCTATCAGCCAGCGGTTCGCCTACGGCCTCTGCGAGGAGGGCAACGACGTCACCATGCTCTCGACGGAGCTGACCGTCGGGAGCTTCCTCGACCAGATGCACTCGCTGTCCTACGACGTCGTCGACCACGTCCTCAACGAGAACCTGCTCTTCCTCCACGCCGACATCGGCGACGGGAACACGTTCTCGGGCAACGAGGAAGAGGGCGAACGGAAGCAACTGCTCAAGCGGCTGATGGAGGCGAAGGTGATGTGGGAGTCGGACGTTATCATCGTGGACACGTTCGACTCCATCCTCCGGAACGACCCCAAGTTCGAGGCGCTCGTGCGCCAGAACGACGAGCGCCAGGCGGCCCTGGAGATCATCTCCTTTTTCAGGGACATCATCTCGCGGGGCAAGTGCGTGATGCTGACCGTCGACCCGTCGACGCTGGCCGAAGAGGCCATCGGGCCGTTCCGGGCCATCGCCGACGTCTTCCTCGAACTGGAGATGGTGGAGGTGGGCAACGACGTTCGCCGGCAGATCAGCGTCAAGCGCTTCGCCGGCATGGGCGAACAGGTCGGAGACAGCGTCGGGTACTCCGTTCGCTCGGGGACCGGCATCGTCATCGAATCACGGAGTGTGGCCTGATGACGGACCACGGCCGACCGAAACCGTCGGACGAACTGCGGCAGGTGGCCGCGCGGCGCCCGCACCTGCGTGACCACCTCAAGAAGTTCAAACAGATCACCGGCGAGTTCCCCAAGTACATCGAGGAGGCCGACAGCAAGTACGAGTCCCACCGGCCGAACGTCCTCTATCCGGTCGGTGGCCCGATCTACTGCCACATCTACGGCGACCTGGGCCAGGAGATGAAGTACTACGCCATCGAGCCGGAGCTGGACCAGGACGAACAGGTCGTCTTCCAGAAGGTCCGCAACAAGCTCCTGGAGAAGTCCGTGACGAAGGCGGCCCCCCAGAGCGAGGCCGAGTACGACGACCGCATCGAGGAACTGCTTCAGGACTCGACGAAAGTCCGCGACGAGAGCGGCAACAGCGGCGTCCTCACCCGGATGGCCAACCTGGGCGCCGTCGGCAAGGTGGAGGTCGACGAGCGCACCTACGAGAACATCCTCTACCGGCTCAACCGTGACATCGTCGGCCTCGGCCCGCTCGAACCGGTGATGCGCGACCCGGCGAACGAGGACATCCACGTCATCGGGCGCCAGGAGTGCCACGTCGACCACGAGGTGTACGGGATGCTCGAGACCACCGTCGAGTGGCCCAGCGACCAGGCCTTCGACCAGTGGCTCCGGAACATGGGCGAACGCATCGGCGACCCCGTCTCCGACTCCGACCCCATCGTCGACTCGACCTTACCTGATGGATCGCGTCTGAGCCTGATCTACTCCGACGACGTCTCGCTGAAGGGTCCCTCGCTCACCATCCGCCAGGGCGTCGAGACCCCCCTCTCCATCTTCCAGATCACGAAGTGGATGACGCTCTCACCGGAGCTGTCGGCGTACCTCTGGCTCTGCCTGGAGAACGAACAGACGGTGTTCGTCGTCGGGGAGACGGCCTCGGGGAAGACGACGACGCTGAACTCCATCATGTCGTTCATCCCGCAGGACTCCAAGATATACACCGCGGAGGACACCGCCGAGGTGCTGCCGCCGCACAACACCTGGCAGCAACTGCTGACCCGGGAGGGAGAGGACGAGGGGACCAGCGTCGACATGTTCGACCTGGTCGCCGCCGCACTCCGGTCCCGTCCCGACTACATCATCGTGGGTGAGGTCCGTGGCGAGGAAGGTCGCATGGCGTTCCAGGCGGCCCAGACCGGCCACCCGGTCATGCTGACCTTCCACGCGAGCGACATCGTCTCCATGATCCAGCGCTTCACCGGCGAACCGATCAACGTCCCCGAGACGTTCATGGACGTCGCCGACGTCGCGCTGTTCCAGAACCGTGTCAAGCAGGGCGATCAGGTGCTGCGGCGCGTCACCTCGGTCCAGGAGATCGAGGGCTACTCGAAGGAGATGGACGGGGTCGTCACCCGGCAGGCGTTCTACTGGGACCCCGTCGAGGACGAGATCGTCTTCCAGGGGATGAACAACTCCTTCGTCCTCGAAGAGCAGATCGCGACGCTGCTGGGCTACGAGGACACGCGGGACATCTACAACGAGTTGCAGTTCCGCGCCAACATCATCGAGCGGGCCATCCAGGAGAACATCCTGGGCTACCACGAGGTGAACGAGCTGATCGAGAACTTCCAGCGGGACGGCGTCGAGGGCCTCCCGTTCACCATCGCCAGACCCGACTGACGATGGCGTCGAGCCAGGCCGAGAACAGACTCCCGACGACGATCACCGAGACGATAGCCTCGCTCGTCGACTCCTACGGGAAGATGCACATCCCCCTGGAGCGATATCTCTTCTTCATCCTGCTCCCTTCCGGGGTGTTCTTCGTCCTCTCGGTGGTCGTCGCCGTCCTGGTCGATCTGCCGATGATGATCCGGCTCCCCATCCCCTTGCTGGGATTCCTGGCGATGGGGACCGCCGTCATCTACCCGAAGATACTGCTCTCACAGCGGCGCCAGCAGCTGAACGACCGGTTCCACCTCATGGTGACCCACATGACGGTGCTGGCGACGACGAAGATCGACCGGATGGAGGTGTTCCGCACGCTCGCCCGCGAGGAGGAGTACGGCGAACTCGCCAACGAGATGCACCGCATCGTCGAACTGGTCGACACCTGGAACCAGAGCCTCGACGACGCCTGTCGCCGCCGCGCCAAGGAGGTCCCCTCCGACGCGGTCTCTGACTTCCTCGACCGCCTCGCCTACACCCTCGGCGCCGGCCAGTCGCTGGAGGACTACCTCATCGGCGAGCAAGAGCAGATCATCCAGAACTACTCGACGGTGTACGAGGGGACCATGGACAACCTGGAGGTGATGAAGGACCTGTACCTGTCGATGGTCCTCTCGATGACGTTCGCGCTCGTGTTCGCCGTCGTCCTCCCCGTCCTGACGGGGACGAACCCGACGATGACCGTCAGCGCCGTCATCGTGATGTACATCTTCGTCCAGTCGGGCTTCTACCTCGCCATCCGGTCGATGGCACCCTACGACCCGCTGTGGTTCCACCCCGAGAAGTACCCCTCGCCCGCCCAGGAGCGTATCGACAAGGCCACCTACGTCGGTCTGGGACTGAGTGCCGTCCTCGCGTTCGTCTCCATCGGCGGGATGTTCGGCGTCTCGCCGCTGACGCTGGAGCACCTCTTCTTCTTCATGGACGACGTCCCCATCCCACTCCATCCGGTCGTCCCCATCACGCCGCTGTTGATCCCCGGCATCGTCGTCCGCCAGGAGGAACAGCGGATCAAGGGCCGCGACGACGAGTTCCCGAGCTTCATCCGCGCCCTCGGCGCGACGGAGGGCGCCAAGCAGTCGACGACGTCGAAGGTGCTGAAGTCGCTCCGGAAGAAGGATTTCGGCCCGCTAACGGAGAACCTCGACCACCTCTACAAGCGACTCAACATGCGGATCGAGCCCGAAGGTGCGTGGCGGTACTTCACCGCCGACTGTCGGTCCTACCTCATCCAGACGTTCTCGGAGATGTACCTCGTCGGGCGCTCGATGGGTGGCTCGCCCAAGATGCTCGGCGAACTCATCGCCGAGAACATGAGCGAGGTCCAGCAACTTCGCAAGCAGCGCCAGCAGGCGACGGTCCAGCTCGTCGGGCTCCTCTACGGTATCACCGCCGCCTCGACGTTCGCGTTCTTCATCGGCCTCCAGGTCGTCAACATCCTCTCGGAGATGACGCTGGGCCTCGACTCCACTGCCAACTTCGACGCCGGGTCGCTCATCCACACCGAGGTGTACAACATCCCCCTCATCGAGTTCCTGCTGGTCGTCATCATCATGTTCGGCGCGATGCTCTCGGCCCTGATGATCCGGACCGTCGACGGCGGCCACAAGCTCAACACCTACATCCACTTCGTCCTGCTGGCCTGGATCGGCGCCGTCATCTCGATCATGACGAAGTTGCTCGTCACCCAGTTCCTCGCGATCTGAGCTTCGAGTGCCGCTGGCCGTCTCGTTTCCGGGACTTCGTGCCGATCTGTTTGCTCGGTACCTGTGTGCAGGGAACAGTGGATCTACGGGATCCGAATTTAGAAGAAACGGACACAGCAAGAACCAGAAAGCCCTCGGCGTGCTCGGCTCGCGCGACTCGCTGCGCTCCTCGTGGTTCGAGAGAGCTTCGCTCTCTCGTCATCACGAAAGGCGCGAAGCGCCTTTCGAACGACTTCGCTGCGGTGCTTGCTTCGTCGGGCTTCCCCGATCCCGCCTCGCCCTTTCAGTCCACCGTCAGAGCAAGCTCTGACGAGCCCTGCCTCGCTACGCTCGGCAGGACCCCAGGCCAGCACAGCACCGCAGCCTTCCCTTCCCCTGGTCGGCCGACGAGACGGCCTCCCGGCCGGGTGGTGCGGTCAGGAAGCGTGTCGCGCCGACAGGCGCGACCGGGGAGGAGTGGTGGAGCTAATCGCGAGCGCGTGCCGGAGGCCGCGCGAGTAAGGCTGGTCCTGGTGTCCTGGCGAGCGAAGCGAGCCAGGGCTCAGGAGAGCTTGCTCTCCTGGTGGAATGAAAGGGCGAGGCACGGTGAACGAAGCACGGACCCACAAGCACCGCAGTGCAACGAGGAGCGCAGTGCGGTCCGCGCGAGTTCAGCGTGCCGAGGGCTTTCGACGTGTTTGACGTCCCGTTCACACCGGAACCATCGACTCCACCGATCGCTCACCACACGTACTACACTGATCGTACCCGAACACTCGAAGAAAATAGCGCGCGACGAAGGACTCGATTCCCTGGTCACCGGCGCTGTGCCTCTGCCGCCCGGTCTCTGGCGGTCGGGTCGTTGCCCATCCAGAGCGCGATGGCGCCGATGCCGGCGAGGATGGCGAGGGCGGCCGTCAGCCCGACGGTGAGCGGCCACTCCAGGGCCGCCATCGATTCACCGATGGCCAGCAGCCCCAGGACGATAAATCCGAGGAGCGAGAACCAGCCGAACCAGCCGATGTGGTTGTCAGTGTTCGTGGACATTGCGGGTGGCAGTTGGGGCTCCGTGACCATATATTGTCGGATATCTAACTATTGGGTTGCTGTCCGGCGTTCACTGGCGCGATGGCGGCGTCTTATCGGACTCGATCGGCGTGCAGTTGATCATCACGGTCCACCGTTGTCGTCACGTCCGGGACTCTCCGACGACCGACGAACCGATTCGAGAACGACCCCTGCCTCGAACTCACCGCGTTCGGCCGCTTTCGCTCGACGGATATCGTCGAGTTCGGTCGACGACGAGCCGTACGCCGCGGCGAGCGCGTCGACCACCGCCAGCACGTCCGCCAGTTCTTCGACGTCGCCGCTCTCGTGAAACTCCGCGACCTCCTCGTCGAGTTTGTCGTGGAGGCGCTCGAGGTACTCCTCGCTCTCGACGACGTGGGTCATCGGCTCGTCGCCGTCGGTCCTGATCACCTCGGGAATATCGTCGCGAACGAGTTTGTCGTACGTCTCGCGCATACGGGTCGGTCGACGCCCCGCCACATCTGTCGTTCGGTCGACTGTTTCCAAGCCGCAAGGCTAAGGCCCGCTCGCGGGAGACACCTCTCTCATGGCACTTGGACGGTTCGCCGCGATGCTGCTGGGCAGCAAACTTCGCGTCGTCGCGGTGGGCATCGGACTGCTCGTCGCCGTCGGCGCGGCCGGCGCGGCCACGGGGATTCTCGGGGCGCCGAGCGTCGCCGGCATCGAGAACCACTTCGGCGACGTGAACGAGACGACCACCGACGTCCACACCGACATCGTCGTGGACAACCCCAACCCCGTCGGCGTGCAACTCGGCGGGACGACGGTCGACTACGCCGTCGAGATGAACGGCATCACGATGGCCACTGGCACCAAGGCGGGCGTCGGCGTCGAGACGGGCAACTCCACCGTCGACGTCACGTCGCGCCTCCACAACGACCGGATCCCCGAGTGGTGGTTCAGCCACCTCCAGAACGGGGAGTCGACGGCGCTGACCGTCGACGCCGACGTCCACTCTTCGATGGTCAACCGCTCGTTCGGCGCGCCCTCTGTCGAGCGCGAGATAGAGACTGACATCAGTTCGTCGTTCGACTCGACGGAGACCCAGCCGATCGACGCGAACCAGCCCCTCGTGAGCGACCCCGTGCTCTACCTCAACGAGACCGAGGGCGAGTGGGGCGAGGTGACCGAGGAGGAGACGCCCATCGTGATGGCCTTCACCCTCTACAACCCGAAGGACTACCCCATCAGCGCCTCCGCCATCGGCTACGACGTCACGATGAACGACCTCGCCGTCGGCGAGGGGTCGACCGACAGCGCGGTCACCATCCCGCCGGGTGAGACCCGGACCATCGAGGCGACGACGGTCATCGACAACGGCCTCCTCGACGAGTGGTGGGTCTCCCACCTCGAACGGAACCAGGTCACCGACCTGGAGATCCAGTTCTACGCCCGTTTCGACCTCTCGGCGGCCGGCGCCGGTGATATCCGCGTCCCTCTCGACAGCGTGACTCACGAGATCGAGACCGACATGTTCGGCAACAAGGACGAGTATCCGACCGGCAGTGCCGAGAACGCCAGCGCCAGTGACGGCGACGACTCCAGCGACGCCGATGGCGACGAGTCCACGCCGACGCCGACGAACGACGACTCGACGGCGACCGACGACGGCGACATCCTCTCCGGCGGTGACGACGAGACCGAACCCGGATCCGGGTCGCCGACGTCGACGGCGACGGAGACGCCGACCGAGACGGACACCGCGACTGGGACCGACGACGGTGGCGACGGCGACGACGGCGGGATTCTCGACGTCACGCTCTGACCGGTCCACTCGACACCCTCCGACCAGCCTCCCGTCGCCCGCGCCCGCCCGAGTCGCGAAACTTTTCACCGCGTCCGTGTTTCTCTCCGGTATGAGCAAACGCGAGGAGTTTCTCGCCGGCGAGCGCGTCGAGGACATCGCCTTCTTCCTCCACGAGGACAGCGTCGGGAACGTCGACGCCCTCTCGGAGTACGCCGAACAGGTCGGAGACGGCCTGGTCCTCGTGCTGGACGGCGACCAGGGCCGCAGCGCCTTCCAGTCGGCGACCGGGCTGGACCCGATGGCGCTGGCCAAGCGGGCGATGGGCACCGACGGCGAGATCGATCGCGATCTGACCGGTGGCGTCTGTCCGAACGCCGACGGGGAGTCCGACGAGGACCACGTCGCCAAGTTCGTCTTCGCCTTCGCCGAGGAACAGAACGAGGAGGTCGGCGGTATCTACGAGCGAGGCGACGTCGTCCACTCGTACGCGGTGTGTACCTGCGGCGAGGCCTACTCGGAGAAGTGGGTCGTCGGCGAGGAGTAGGTACTGCGAGAAGTAAGATCGGAGCGGCGGTAACTCGGTGCGGTGGAGGGCCGGAGAGAGAACGACCCGGTGCGGAGCGCCGGACCGACCGCGTCAGGGGGACCAGGCGGCGGAGCGCTCAGAACAGCGACGTGAGTTCTTCGGCGCCGTCGTGGACGAGTTTCTGGAGGTTGTCCTCGCGCCGTGCGTCGCGCTGTGCGATGTTGTCCTGTGCCTCGATGGCGACTTGCTGGAGTTCCTTGAACCGGGGGACGTTGTGGACGCCGGAGAGCAACACCAGGCTCGCCACGCTACCCGACGACGGGAGGGGGTAGTCGCCACCGCGGACCTCCATCGACCCGGTCTCCTCTTCGAGCCACTGACGGCCCCGCTCGATGCCCTTCCGGTCGAGGTGCTCCGGCGGACCGCCGACGACGACGAGGGACTTCTCCGCGCCCTGCACGTCGCAGGGGAGCGTGAGCCGACCGAGTGCGGCCTTGCGGACCAGCGCCGTGATGCGGTTGGTCGTGTTGGCGCTGTCGAGGCCGTCGGCGTTGGAGTCGCCCTTACCGACCCGGGAGAGCAGGCTCCCGTCGCCCGACCGCTCGACGTCCTCGGCGGCGTAGCCAACCGTCGAGACGCCGCCGCTCGAGAGGGTGTTGATAATCTCCGAGGAGTCGACGACGCTCTCGGCGACTTCGGCGTTGCCGTCGACCTCGCCCGCCGCGAACAGCATCCCGAAGCGGGTGGCTATCTCCTCGTTTATCGCCTCGAAGCCGTCGCGCATCGACTCGCCGGTCGTCCGCCAGGCGTCGTTGTCGAACACGAGGAGATTGTCCACCTCGCGAACGAACGTCTGGAACGAGCGCGCGGCGTTGAGGGTGTAGATGCCACCCTCGTCTCGTCCGGGCAGGATACCCAGGCCGTACACCGGTTCGGTGTAGATGTGCTTGAGATGCTTGGCCAGCACCGGCGCGCCGCCGCTGCCAGTGCCACCGCCCAGGCCGGCCACGACGAGGAACGCGTCCACCTCGTGGACCGGAATATCGTCGAGGGCGCTCTGTATCTCGTCGACGTCCGCCTCGGCGATCTCGGCGCCGAGTTCGTTGTCCGCGCCGACGCCGTGGCCCTTCACGCGCGACTGCCCGATCAGGACCCGGCTGTCCTCGGGGACGTGCTCCAGCCCCTGGAGGTCGACCGACGCGGTGTTGACCGCGACGGGGTCTGTGAAGACGTCTACCCCCGTTCGCTGCTCGTACTCGACGAATCGGTCGACGATCTTTCCGCCTGCCTGCCCGAAGCCGATGAGTGCCAGTTTCATGGTTGGAAGGTCCGGGGGTGCGTTCGCGCTCGACCCCTCGTCGTCGTGGTGAGGAATCCCATCTCACCGGCGACTGCCCCCGCGTCACTCCGTCCAACACTCTCTATGACCCTTGTTATTCAGACACTTACCACCTCCCCACCAGAATCGTTCCGGACTGCATACGGTACCAGAATCGCAAGAAAGCAGGCGGATCTACGCTGAACGTCGCCGCCACCTCCGCTCTGCCGGACCGCTGGGGTCACTCGTCTCGCAAGTCGCGCACGAACCCGGTCTTCGCCTCGCGGTCGAAGCCGCAGCTCTCGTAGAACTGTAACTTCCACTCCGCCTCCGTTCCGGTCAGCAGCATGACCTTGTAACAGTCGCGCGCCTCGGCACGGTCGACGGCCGCCTCGACGCACAGTTTACCGAATCCCTCACCCCGGAACTCCTCGTGGGTCACCACGTTCTCGATAACGGCGAACGGCCTCGCGTTCCGGGTTAGATTCGGCGTTACCGAAAGCACGCACGACGAGACCAGCCGGTCGTCGTGTTCGACGACGACGACGTCGAGCGAGTCGTCGGCCAGCATCTCCTCCCACTGACCCCACAACGCCTCGTCCCGGGCGAGGACCGGATCCTCGGGATTGAGCATCTGGTACAGTTCCAGGAGGTCGTCCAGTTCGTCCGATCGAATCGTCCTGGCAGCGGCCATCGTGGTCAGTGCCGTCACGGTGCTCCACCGCGACTAAGACGGTTGTGATATCCTACTGTCGCGAGCGATCACCGGCACCCCACCCGGCACCGCTCGCCGTCGACGCGTGCGCCGTTTTGCGTGCCGGGCAACGAGAATCGCTACGCCCCCCGCCCCCGATCGGGGCCGGTCTCGTGGTGCGAACCAGTCGCACAGCGGTATCGACGATCGGGGCGACGAGTCCGGGACGACGACGTCATCCCGCGGTTCGGTAGCGAACTCGACGTCTTCGCCGGCGGACCAGTCGGACGAACCGGCGCTATGGCGCCGGCGCCCGCTCGGTCACGCTGTTGCCCGCCTCGTCGGTGACGGTCAGTTCGACGGTGTCTTTCCACCAGGAGAACGTGTCGAGTTCGTGGCGGCCCTCGGCCGTCGAGCCCGAGACGTCGCTGGCGGCGCTGTCGAGCGTCCGGCCCGAGTAGCTGAGGAGCGTGGATTCGACCGTCGCGAGGTCACCACCCTCGACCGAGACGGTCCACTCGACGTCGGGGTCGTTGCCGAATCTCTCCTCCGAAACGTCGAACGTGTCGATGATAGGCTCGGTGTCCGTGGGCGGTTCGGAAGGCGTCTCGCTCGACGACCCGGTCTCTGTCTCCGTCGGTGACGTCGTTTCGGTCGCCGTCTCCGTGGACGTCCCGCCGTTCCCCCTGTCGACCCCGGAGACGTAGTTGTCGACGATCGCCTGCACGCACCCGCTGCTCGTCTTGTAGGTCGTGTGACCCGACACAGAATCGCTCACGTCCACGTCGGCGTAGTTCGACGGCAGCGCTCCCGACGAACAGCTCGCAGGCCCGCCGCCGAGGCGGGCGATACCGTCGTTCGTCGAGTAGTAGTTCCCGACGGACTTCGCAGCAGCGTCGATGGCGTCGTGGTACTCCGACCCGTCGCAGGGTGCGTCCGAGGCCACGTACGATCCGATCGAGTCGGCGTTGGCGACAGTGAATCGGCCGTCCGCGCCGGCCAGGAACTCGAACGTGACGATGCCCCCCATCGAGTGCCCCAGGACCCGGATCGTCGTTTTGGGATTCTCCTCCAGGTACGCGGCCATCCAGTCGGCGAAGACGCCGCCCTGGTCGCGAGCGTTCGACAGCGCGCCGAATGGCCCCCCGCTGTCGTCCCAGGTCACCGCCGTGACCGTCTCTGTGTTGCCGACCTCACGCAGGGTTCCCTGTAGTCGCCGGGCCTCGCTGACACTGAGCGACGAGGCCGAGTAGCCGTGGACGTTGAAGACGACCTCGTCCTCTCCCTGTGGCGCGTCCGTGACCGGTGGCACGCCGTCCCGCAGGTCCAGTTCGCGTATCTCGTCGGTGTCGGCGGCCCCCGGACTCGTCACTGCGTTGAGTCCGACAGCGCCGACGACGCTCGCCCCGGCGGTTTTGAGCAGATCCCGCCGCGAACGCCCGTCTGACGATTCCCCGTTCTCCCCGTCCCCGTCAGAACATCGGTTCGGTGTCATGTGTTCTCGACCGCTCTTCGGAGCGGTACGTTCCGTCGTTTACGGGTGTTTATAATTATTATTTCATCGCTAACGACGTTCATTAAATTGGGGATCGGCCCGGGCCAGCGCCGCCGCCCCACGACGTCACACGCAGGACGCTCGCCGCTTACCGTTCTGTGTCGACGTCTTCGTCTGGCTCGCGGTTTTCACCGCTCGCCTTTTCGAGGGCTCGTTTCACTCGCCCTCGCTATCCTCGGGTTCCAGCCGGAGGAACGCATCGACTATCGCCTGCTTCGCTACCGCGCCACGCGTCGACCAGTGGTGGGCGTAGTCCAGCATGTCGTCGTAGATGTCGGGCTTGCAGCCGGCGGCGCGCGGGTGGCCGCCGCCGTTGACCTGTCCGGCGACTTCGTGGGCGCGCTCGAAGTTCTCCGTCCCGCGGATGGAGGCGGAGCCGGCGGGCTTGACGATGACGGCGGCGTCGGCGCCCTGCTCGCGGAGCGCCTCGGCGACCTCGTTCTGGGAGCAGCGGCCGTAGGTGACGCCGACGGTCCACTCGCCGACGTCGCGGAGTTCGGCGCGCTGGACGGCCTTCTCGATGAGGGCCTCCTTCTCGACGCGCTTCTCGGCGAGGAAGTCGTGGATCTCCTCGGAGAGGTCCGGACCGTGTTCGAGGACGGCCTCGATGTACTCCTCGGGTTCGGACCAGTACGAGAGGTCGGCCAGGTCGTCGCTGCGCTCGTCCTCGCGGATCCACAGGTCGTGGTCGCGGGTGACGGCGGCGAGTTCGGCGAAGCGCTCGTCGAACTCGTGGTCCAGTTCGGCGAGCACGACGTCGGCGGTGCACACCTCGTCGCTGTCGCCGACGACGCGCTCGACGCCCTGGTCGTCGACGAAATCGGCCAGTTCGGGGTCCCACTGGTGGTGGTCGTACCACCGCATGTCCTCGACGCGGTCGACCAGGTCCGGCAGCGCTGCGACGTCGTACTCGCTGTCGGGACACAGGTCGCAGACGACGACGGTCGCGTCGGGTTCGGCGTACTCGGCGGCCCACTCCAGGCTCTCCTCGATCTCGTGTGGTCCGGCGGGGACGAGTTGTCCCTCGCCGAATGCCTCGCGCACCAGCGCGACGCAGGCCAGGCCGTCCGAATCCGGGTCGGCGATGACCACGACGCCCGCGTCGGTCAGCGACTCCGCCGCTTCGCGTTCAGCTTCCTCCTCCTCGACCGAGTCGGGCGTGAAAAAGCCCGCGCCGGGGAGGATCGACTTCCGCTCGATAGAGAGCCGCTCGTCGTCGATGAGCCAGTCGTCCATACGCCGACGAACGGCGCGGTGGCAATGAAGGCTCGGAATGACGGTCGATGCGGGAGACTCCTCACTCCTCTGCGGCGGCGCCTTCCAGCTGCCGAACGGTCATCACAGGCGGGCCGGACCGCCGGACGACGCCCTCGGCGACGCTCCCCAGCAAAAATCCGTGGTCGTCGTGGCGCCCGCGCGTGCCCGTGACGATAACGTCGGCGTCCTGGTCGGTGGCGTACTGGCAGATCTCGTCGACGGGGTCGCCCTCGCGGACCGCCGTGACGACGTCGCCCTTCTCGGCCGTCTCGTCTGCCGTCTCGCGGACGAACGTCAGCGCCCGCCCGCCCGCGGTCGCGAGCGCCCGCTCGAGGTCGTCCCGGACCTCGTCGGGCGAGGCCGCCACCTCGCCCGCGTCGACGACGTAGAGGGCGTGGACCGACGCGTCGAACCGCTCGGCCAGGTCTAGGGCCGCCTCCACGGCCCGCTTGGCGCTGGCCGACCCGTCCGTCGCGATGAGTACCGTCTCGAACATGCTGGTGGGTTGCGCGGGACCCGGCTTAAACTTCCGGGAGAAGGTTCGGGAGGTGTTGGTGGTGATTGCGTCGACGTAAGCGCCAGGACGTCGAAAATCCTCGGCGCTCTCTGGAGTCGGCAACAATACCGCAAACACTCCGAAAGCCCTCGGCGTGCTCCGGTCCCGCGGACCTCCTGCGCTCCTCGCTCCGCTCCGGTGCTTGAAGGTCCGGGGTTCCCGGAGCCCACCTCGCCCTTTCAGTCCTCCAGGTACCGCACCGCAGGCCTGCCCTCCCCCTGGTCGCGAGAGCCTCGCTTTCGCTCGGCTACTCGCTCCCGGCCAACCGCCGCGCGGTTGCGGAAGGAAGCGTGTCGCGCCGCCAGGCGCGACCGGGGAGGGGTGGGGGACTCAATCGCGAGCGCGTTTCATCGCGCGAGCCATGCTGACCCTGGTGGACTGAAAGGGCGAGGCTCGGTGAACGAAGCACGGACCCACAAGCACCGCAGTGCAACGAGGAGCGCAGTGTGGTCCGCGTGAGTTCAGCGCGCCGAGGGCTTTCTTCGTGTTTGCGGTGTCGACAACGATAGCTAGGAGCGCGCCGAGGGCTTTCTGGTTGTCGTCGGTCTTCGTTCCGGCTACAGAAATCGTTCGGGACTCTTCTCGAAACGCGCCTCCAGACAACCGACTTGGTCTCTTTCACACGAATGGAACGCCGACGACGCCCCAGTCGCCCAGCAGCGGGGCGAGGAAGAACCGGGCGACGAGCACCGCGACCCAGGCGACGAAGGCGATTGCGGCTGCCTCCACCCAGTCGGTGTCGTACTGGACGGCGATGACGGTGAGGTAGACGGCCAGTCCCAGGAGGGTCCCGAGGATACCGCCGATGTGGAAGGGAATCCAGCCGACGACGAGCGTCGCGAGGAGCCAGCCGAGCGCGCCGAACACCGCCGTCCACACGGCGGTCCGGAAGTCGCCCTTGCCGACGACGAGCTGGGCGGCGACGTAGATGGCCAGCCCGCCGACGAGCAGGCCGACGACGAACGTCACTATCGAGCCGAGTACTGTCGCGATGATCTCCATGTAGATACGTGCGAGGCCCAGTCATACGAATCTATGGACTGGCGGGAAACAGGAGGTCGGGACACCGGGGCAGCGCCGCGAAGCGGCAGGTCACACCAGCAACTGGAGTGCGACGCCGAGCGTGCCGACGGAGACGACGGTGGTCGCGAAGACGGCGACGGAGGCGAACTCCGCGTCGCCGCCGAGTTCGCTCGCGTAGATGAACGTCGAGACGGCGGTGGGGGCGCCGAACATGACGACCGCGGCGTTGCGGGTGAGCGGGTCCGCCCCGAGCGCCGAGAAGGCGACGAAGGCGAAGACGGGCATCAGGAACACCTTGAGGCCGACGACGCCGCCCAGCGCCTGCCAGTCCGAGTCGGGCATCCGCATCTCCAGGGCCGAGCCGACGAGGACGAGCGCGAGTGGGAGGGCCAGGTCGGACAGCAAGCCCAGCCCAGTCTGTGCCACTTCGGGCACCGACAGCGAGTAGATGGAGGCGACCAGGCCGATCGCGAGCGCGATCAGGACGGGGTTCGTCGCGAGGCTCCGGAGTTCGCTGCGCAGGGAGGCCTCCGCGTCGTTCATCGAGACGAGCAGGAGGACGGTGAGGGGAACCTGCGTCAGCGCGCCGATGCCGAGGATGATGCTCCCCCGGCCGGCCGCGGCGGTGCCGAGCGTGACGGCCACGAGCGGCAGCCCGAGGAAGCCGAAGTTGCTGTGGTAAGACTGGACCATCGCGACGCTCCGGGTCGAGCGCGGGTCGGTCCGGCGGTGAACGAGCCAGCTGGCCCCGACGACGGCGAACAGGACGACCCACAGCCCCGCCAGCAGTTCCGGCGACAGCAGCGTTCCCAGCGGCTGGTCGTACGTCGAGAGGAAGATCAGCGCCGGGAGCGTCACGTAGAACGCGAAGGCGTTGAGCTGATCCCGCCGGGTCGCCTCCAGCAGCCCGACGTGGCGTGCACCCAGGCCGACGGCCAGCAGCGAGAGCATGTAGAGCAGGCGCACGCCCAGATCCATACACCCCAATCTGGGAGTCCCGGTCTTGTCCCTTGCCCTTCCGGCCGGATCCGGTCGGCCAGTTGAGGAGTTCCCGCCGCCCACCCGTTTTTCCCGCTCGCGGCCGTACTGGCGCGTATGCCCGTTCGACGCGACCGCGACGACGCCGTCGCCGACCAGCTCGAACGCGTCGCCGGCGCCGTCCGCGACGGCGAGGCGACCATCTACGGCTACGACGTCGAGTACGACCCCGTCCCCTACGAGTCGGGCTCGATTTCGTATCCCGGCGGCTGGCTCGAGTTCCGGATCGAACACGACGACGAGGACCAGATCCGCGACGAGGAGTGAACCTCTCCGTTCCGGGTCGAGTGCTCGAAGCGCAAGAGTGAGAACCCGGCCCGCCGACCCCCCGCTATGGTCGACTGGTCCGTCTACCTCGTCACCGAACGGCGCGCCTCCACCGGCCGCTCGACGCCCGAAATCGTCGCCAGTGCGCTGGACGGCGGCGCCGGCGTCGTCCAGCTCCGCGACAAGGCCCTCCCGGTCCGCGACCGACTCGCCGTCGGCCGCGACGTCCGAGCACTCACCCGCGAGGCGGGCGTCCCCCTGATCGTCAACGACCGCGTGGACCTGGCACAGGCCATCGACGCCGACGGCGTCCACCTCGGCGACGACGACCTGCCCGTCGAGGTCGCCCGGGAGATTCTGGGCGAGGGCGCGATCATCGGTCGCTCGGCGTCCTTCGTCGAGGACGCCATCGCCGCCGAGGGCACCGGCGCGGACTACCTCGGCGTCGGGTCCGTCTACGCCACCGGGTCGAAAGACGACGTCCCCGACGACGAGTACGCCGTCGGCCCGGAGCGCGTGCGCGCCATCGCCGACGCCGTCTCGATTCCCGTGGTCGGCATCGGCGGGATAACCGCCGATAACGCCGGCGAGGTCGCGGCCGCCGGCGCCGACGGCGTCGCCGTCATCTCGGCGATTACGAAGGCCGAGGACCCCGAAGCGGCGACAGTGGCGCTGCGAGACGCTCTCGAAGGCGGGCGCCCCTCGGAGTAGCTTCGGACGGCGTCCAGTAGCGGCCGGCCGGGATTAACTACGAGCCCGCGAATCACCCGGCTAGTGAGATTCCGGCCCGCAGATCTAACTTCTACCGTCTCCAACTCGACTACAGTTAACCGAACGCCGAAACGGTTAACTAACGGGCCGTCCAGCGGACTCGTAGTTAGATGGACCCCGCGGACTTCACCAACGGCCCCGGCCGCATCGACGACTACGAGGGTCTGCCCTGCTACACGCCGGCGAGCCTGCCGCCGGATCTCGAGTACACCGAGGACCTGCTCGCCGTCTACGGCGACGCCCAGTACGCGCTGGGCAGGCTGGCCACTCTCGCTCGCGACATCGACAATCCGAACCTGCTGATCGCCCCCTTCGTCCACCGCGAGGCGGCGATGAGTTCGCAGGTCGAGGGGACGAACGTCACCATCTCGGACATCTACCAGCACGAGGTGGGCGCCGAGCCCAGCCGGTCGGCGGCGGAACTCGACGACGTCCGCGAGGCGTACAACTACGTCGACGCGGTGACCCAGGGGTTCGACCGCCTGGACGACGGGGGATCCATCGAGGTGGACCTGGTCTGCGACCTCCACGAGACGCTGATGGGCTCGGTCCGCGGCGGCGAGGAGCGACCCGGCGAACTACGGGAGGTCCCGGTCTACATCGGCGCCCGCGACGGGACGCCGGAGGACGCCAACTTCATCCCGGCCAACCCCGACCTGGTTTCCCTCCTCCTGGATCAGCTGTTCGCCTACGTCGGCCGGGGGGAGTACCCGCCGCTGATCGACGTGGCGCTGACCCACTACCAGTTCGAGACCATCCACCCGTTCCGCGACGGCAACGGCCGGATGGGACGCCTGCTCATCATGCTCCAGCTGTACGACTCGGGCCTGCTGCCGGGCCCCTACCTCTACCTGAGCGCCTACTTCAAGCGCTTCGGCGACCAGTACCGCGAGAAGCTCCTGGCGGTGAGCCAGGAGGGGGCCTGGGAGGACTGGATCACCTTCGTCCTCGACGCCATCGCCGAGCAGGCCATCGACGGCTACGACTGCGGCATCGAACTGACCGAGTTGCGGGAGGCGTACCGCGAGCAGTTCCCGAGTTCCCCGACGGCCCGCGCGCTCGTCGACTACTGCTTCGAACAGCCCTACCTCACCGGCCCCCGCGCCGTCGAGGCCACGGGGCGGTCGAAACCGGCCGTCTACGACGCCATCGAGAAGCTGGAGTCGGCCGGCATCGTCGAGGAGACGACCGGCAAGCAGCGCAACAAGGTGTACGAGTCGCCCGAGATACTGGCCGTGGTGCAGTCGTCCTGAGCGGCGGCGACGCGCCCGTTCAGATGGCGGCCAGCCGCTTCTCCAGTTCGTCCGTCAACCAGTCTGCGAGATCCTTGGCCGACTCGTCCGCGTGGTCGGCCCAGTTCTCGAAGAAGCCCGAAATCGTGAGCAGGTTGACGGCCTCGTAGACCGGACGGCGTCGCTCGAACCCGTCCGGGAGTCCGCCCGCTCGCTCGCGATACCCGTCGTGGAACGCGTCGAGGATCCGGTCCGAAGCGTCGGCCCGGGGGTGGTCGAACTGCTGGTTGCGCGCGCGGACGAGTTCCCGCGCCGGGTCGCCGACGTAGGCGATCTCCCAGTCGAGGAGGCCGAGATCTCCCTCGTCGCGGACGACGTTCGGCTGGGCCGGGTCGCCGTGGAGGAGCGCGGCCGGCGCGCCGTCGAGCAGGTCGCGGTTCGCCGCGACGGCCGCTGCCACCTCGTCGAAGTGGTGGTCGAAGCGCTCGGTGATGGCGAGGTCGCGCATCAGTTCGATCCTGTCGAGGAGGACGTCGGGCCACGGCGCGGTCTCGACCGCGAGGCCGTCGGCGTCGCCACCGATGACGTGACCGTGACCGCCGACCGGGACCGCGTGGAGGTCCGCCAGCGTCTCGCCGACCATCCGGGCCAGACGCTCCCGCTCGTCGGGGGTCGCGTCGGCCCAGGCGAACGCGAGATTTCGCCCGGTGAGCGGGCTGGTCACGAGGGAGGGGACTGCGGCGTCGGAGTCGGTGGCGACCACGTCGGGAACGCGCACCTCGGAACTCGCACCCAGGAAGGAGATCACTGCGCGCTCACGGGCGATCCGTGACCCGTCGCCGTCGACGGCGACCTTGCAGAACACCGTCTCGCCGTCGGCGAACTGGACCTCGACGGTCTCGTTCGTCTCGTTCCAGGACGGGCCCGTCTCGCCCACCTCGGCGACTTCTCTGCCGGGGAAGGCGTCGTCGAGCGCGGCGTCGATAAACTCGCCCATGGGCGTCTCTCGAAAACGACGGGGTTGGTTCTTGGGGTGGCCTGCTAGATCGTCCCACGGTACGTCAGGGGAGTACCGACTGGGCTTCGAGCGTGACAGTCACGTCGGGAGCGAAGTCGGTCCAGTCGCCGCTCTCAGGGTTCGTACCGGGCGCGGCGTACCGCAGGATCCGTTCCTCGAACTTTCCCCGAACCCGGTAGCTCCCGGTCCGGGACAGGCCGTCACCGTGGAGGACGTAGGGCTCGGTGACCGAGTCGCCGGCAGCGATCGGGCGGACGAGCGGTTCCTGGGAGACGCTCATCCCGCTGGGTTTCACGTCGACGCGGTCGGTCTCGCCGTACCGGTCCGAGAGGAGGCGAGCGTCTACCGGTCCGTGTTCCGTCTCCGTTTCGACGGCCAGGACGCCGAGCGGCCAGACGCCGGTGTTCAGGACGGCGACGGCGTCGTCGCCCTCGTTCCGGAGCGTGAACGACAGGGTAGCGGGACTATCGACGGTGATCGACGGGCGCTCGACGGCGACGTCCAGCGAGAGTGGGTGGTCCGCCGGCGACGCGCCCGAGGCGCCGGTCACCCGGTACTCCGTCTCACCACCGATACAGCCGGCGAGCCCCGCGAGCGCGCCGGCGGCGCCGGCGAGATACGTACGACGACGTATCGCCGTTCGTTCTTCCATTACCGGGCACCTCCCTCGGAGACGCCCTCGGCAGTGGCGACCGGCTCGTCGCGCTCCGCTTCCGGGCGAACGCCGTCCTCGGTCAGTTCGACGAAGACGTCCTCGACCGTCGCGTCGGTTGCCAGGTCGAGGCGATCGCGGAATCCGTCGAGCGTCCCCTCACCGACGAGGGACCCGTGGTGGAGGATACCCAGCCGGTCGCAGACGAGTTCGACCTGGCCGAGAACGTGACTGGAGAAGAAGACGGTCGCGCCGCGGTCGGTCTCCTCGGCGACGACGTCCCGGACGAGCGCGACACCGTGGGGGTCCAGGCCGGTAAAGGGCTCGTCGAGTATCAGCAGGTCGGGGTTGCCGACGAGAGCCATCGCGAGCGCGAGCCGTTGCTCCATCCCCTGGGAGAACTCCCCGGCCGGCCGGTCGGCGGCGTCGGTCAGGCCGACCCGCGCTAGCAGCGCCGACGGGTCGTCGTCGCTCCGCTTGGTATCGATCACCAGACGGAGGTGGCGCCGTGCCGAGAGGCCGTCGTACGTGTCGTAGCGGTCGGGGAGGATCCCGACGCGATCGTGGAGCGCGACCACGTCGTCCCAGGGGTCCAGTCCGAGGACGGTCGCGCTCCCGTCGGTCGGCCGAACGTAGTTCAGCAGCAGGTTGATCGTCGTCGACTTACCCGCGCCGTTGGGGCCGAGAAACCCGTACACTTCGCCCGATTCGACGGTGAGGTCGAGGCCGTCGAGGGCGACCGTCGACCCGTACCGTTTGGTCAGCCCGTCGGTGTCGATGGCCGGTGTCGTCACGCGAGGTCACCCCGTTCGAAGCGGTAGCGAGCGAGCCAGAGCGGGACCACCAGCCACGCCAGCAGCACGACGACTCCGCCGACCTCGTGGAGGGAGAGCGGGACCGACGCCCCAGCGAACGCAGTCTCGACCGCGTAGCCGTTGACACTCTGTCCAGGCGCGAGCTTGATCGCGAGGATGGTGAACGACTCGCCCGCGTTCCCCGCTCCCAGGATCCAGTTCGTCACCGTCCGGTAGGCCCGGTCCGGCGAGAGCCGGAGGAGGCCGAACAGCAGGGCGTCCGCTGGCGGGTCGTAGGGGTTGACGGCGCGCCCGGTCAGGGACGAGTACGCCGCGACGGCGAGCTGTGACCACAGCAGGACGAACGCCAGGAAGTAACCGACGACGGCACCGCTGGCGCGGACGGTGCTCGTCGTCACCGCCGAGACGGCCGTCGCGATGGCCACGAGGACGGCGAGGTAGAGGGACGTCGCCAGCAGGACGCCGAGGAACGCGAGCGGCGAGAACAGCCCGTAGCGGAACGCGCCAACGACGCCCAGCAGGACCGTCGCGACTGTCACCGGGAGGACGAAGCCCGCGGTCCGGCCGACCGTCTTGGCGACGAGGACGTCGGTCCTGGTGAGGGGCAACCCGAGGGCGAACTTCAGGCTGCCCGACGTTCGCTCGCCGACGACCGACCCGTAGCTCAGGACGAGTACGCCCAGCGGGACGAGCGTCGTGACGCCGACCTGGACGAACCCGGCGCTCATCGACGGGCCGAGGAGCTCCCAGCCCGAGTACGTCGGTCGCCAGCCGAAGACGAACACGAAGACGGCGAGGAGCCAGGTGCCTTTCGAGGTGAGGACGGTGCGCGCCTCCTTGCGCGCGAGCGGGAACCAGCGGGGGAGGGACGAAAGCGGGAGGGCGGCGAGCGAGCGGGACATGGACGGCGGTGCGGAGGTAATGAAAATAGATTTACCGATCGGGGGTCGCGCACGAAACCTCCCGTCTGATGCACGACGTTCGTGGCGGACGTCGCCGCGACGGGGCCGGCGCCCCGAGCGCCCGGTTCGGGCGTCGCCGCGGCCGAACGGGTTTCCAAGCTGTTATGTACACTGACTCGATAGTCAGTCCCCATGGCCGCCGACGAGGAGACGCCGTTCGACCGGTACCGCCAGCGCATCGACAGACCGCTGGTCCGGCTCTTCAGAGAGTACGGGCTCGAACGAAAGCGCTGGTTGATCGTCGGCCTGCTCGCCAACCTCGTCGCCCAGGCCGCGTCGCTGCTCCCGCCGGTGGTGCTCGGCGCGGCCATCGACGCCGTGTTCGGCGAGAGCGACACGGCCTATCAGCTCCCGCTCGTGCCGACGTCGTTGCTCCCCCAGACCCAGGTCGAGGCGTTCTGGTTCTCAGCGATCCTCATCGCCGGCGCCTTCCTGACGACGGCCGTCTTCACCTGGATCTACGGCGTCGTGGCCAACTTCTTCGCCCACGGCGTGATGCACAAAGTCCGGTCCGATAGCTTCGAGAAGATGATCCGGCTGGACGCCGCGTTCTTCGACGACAAGCAGACCGGCGAGGTGATGTCCATCCTCTCGAACGACGCCTCGAACCTCGAACTGTTCCTCGACGACGCGCTGATGAACGGCGTCCGACTGGTCGTGATGGTGTTCGGTATCGCCGCCATCCTCTTCCTGCTGAATCCCCAGCTCGCCGTGGTCACGCTCCTCGGGCTCCCACTGATGGTCGCCTTCACCTGGTGGTTCATGCGCGTCATCGAGCCCCGGTACGAGGACCGCCAGTCCGCCGTGGCGACGTTCAACACCCGCATCGAGAACGGGATCAGCGGCGTCGAACTCGCGAAGGCCACCTCCAGCGAGGAGTACGAGTCCGGTCGCGTCCGGGACGCCTCGCGGGGCGTCTTCGAGTCCATCATGGAGGTGCTGAAACTCGCGTACTTCTACCGGCCCGGGATGGAACTGCTCGCCGGCCTCTCCTTCGCCATCACCTTCGTCGTCGGGGGCTACTGGCTGCTCGCCGACGGATTTGGTCCCTTCACGAGCGAACTCAGCGTCGGGGTCTTCATCACGTTCGTCTTCATGACCCAGCGGTTCGTCTCGCCCCTGGCCGAAGTCTCCAGCATCGTCGACCAGGTCCAGAACGCCCGGGTCTCGGCCTCCCGCGTGTTCGGCCTGTACGATATTCCAGTGCGGATCGAGGACGCCGAGGACGCGGTCCCGCTCGACAATCCCGAGGGTCACGTCGAGTACGAGGACGTCTCCTTCGCCTACCCGGACTTCCTGGCCCGCGCCGAGGGCGAGGACGAACGGGGAAAGAGCCCAGCAGCCGACGGAGGCGCCGTCCTCGAATCGACCGGCGACGAGGCGGAGTACGTCATCGAGGACGTCTCGGTCGAGGCCGAACCGGGCGAGACGGTCGCCTTCGTCGGCTCGACAGGCGCCGGGAAGTCGACGCTCTGTCGCCTGCTGCTGCGCCTCTACGACCTCAACGAGGGCGCAGTGCGCGCCGACGGAACGGACGTCCGCGACCTGGAACTGGCGAGTCTGCGGACCCACGTGGGCTACGTCTCCCAGGACGCCTTCCTCTTCGACGGCACCATCGGCGACAACATCCGCTACGGCCGCTTCGATGCGAGCATGGACGACGTGCGCGACGCCGCTCGCGCCGCGGAGGCCCACGAGTTCATCTCCGAACTCCCAGACGGCTACGACACCCGCGTGGGCGAGCGCGGCGTCAAGCTCTCCGGCGGGCAGCGCCAGCGCATCGCCATCGCCCGCGTCGTCCTGCAGGATCCCGCGATCCTCGTCCTCGACGAGGCGACCAGCGACGTCGACACCGACACCGAACAGCGCATCCAGTCGTCGCTCGACGCGCTCACCGAGGACCGCACCACGTTCGTCGTCGCTCATCGCCTCTCGACGGTCGTCGGGGCCGACCAGATCGTCGTCCTCGAAGACGGCCAGGTCGTCGAGCGCGGCGCCCACGAGGAACTTGTCGACGGTGGCGGCCGGTACGCGGAGCTCTGGGGCGCGCAGACGGGCAGCGTCTGAACGGCGCACAGCATGGCGTCGCTGCTCGCCAATGCCGACGACTGGCCTGCCGTGGCAGTGCGACGTCCCGGGCCGATAGTTTTCTCACCCGTCGAACCGAACGTTCGGTCGATGAGTGACAAGTGGACGGCCGAGGACGTGCCCCGGATGGACGACGAGGTGGTCGTGGTCACCGGCGCGAACAGCGGCATCGGCTACGAGGCGACGCGGGTCTTCGCCGACCGGGGAGCGACGGTCGTGATGGCCTGCCGGTCCGTCGACCGCGGCGAGCGAGCGGCCGGGGAGATACGGGCAGCCGTCCCCGACGCCGACCTGGACGTCCGCGAGTGCGATCTGGGCGACCTGTCCGCCGTCGCCGAGTTCACGGACGCGTTTACGGACGACTACGACGAATTACGCGTCCTCTGTAACAACGCCGGCGTCATGGCCATCCCCCGGTCGGAGACGGCCGACGGCTTCGAGACGCAGTTCGGCGTGAACCACCTCGGCCACTTCGCGCTGACGGGCCACCTGCTTTCCGCCCTCGCCGAGACGCGGGGCGAGTCCCGCGTCGTCACCCAGTCGAGCGGGGTACACGAGCGGGGGAACATCGACTTCGACGACCTCCAGGGCGAGCAGAGCTACGACAAGTGGACGGCCTACGCCCAGAGCAAGCTGGCGAACGTGCTGTTCGGCTACGAACTGGACGACCGACTCGGCGAGCACGGCGTCGACGGCGTCACCAGCGTCGTCTGTCACCCGGGCTACGCCGACACCAACCTCCAGATCCGGACCGGCGAGGCGTCGGGGTCGACGCTCCAGCTCTGGGCGATGAAGGCCGCGAACGCGGTGTTCGGCCAGTCGGCCGAGATGGGCGCGCTACCGATGCTGTTCGCCGCCACCGACGACGCGGTCATCGGCGGCGAGTACGTGGGGCCGGCCGGCCTGTTTAATATGCGCGGTCACCCCGGCTTCCAGGAGTCGAGTGAGGAGTCCTACGACCCGGCCGTCGCCGAACGGCTCTGGACCGTCTCGGAAGATCTGACCGGCGTCGCGTACGACTTCGACCGACTGTCTGCGACGGTGCGCGAGTGAGTTCTCAGTAGTCCGGCGGGACGTAGATGTTCAGTGACTCGAACGGTTCGTCGCCGTCGGTCGCCAGTTCGTGCGTCTCGCCGGCCTCGATGACGACGAGATCGCCGGCACTGACCGAGACGGTTTCCCCCTCGACAATCGCCGTGGCCGCCCCAGAGACCGCGTAGAGCCACTGGTCGCTCTCCCGGTGGTAGTTGTCGGGCCCACCGGTCGACTGGCCGGGATCGAGCGTCATCACGGCCGCCTGGGCGTCGCTGGTCGTCAGCAGCACGTCGAACCAGTCGTCGGATTCGAGGGTCGTTCGTTTCATGCTGGTCGGTTCGTGCCGCGTCGGTCAAGGAATTTCGGGTCCCAGGCCCGACGGCGCGTCGGCGCCACCCGGCGACCGGACCAGTCCCGAATAATTGACGTACCCCGGCGGCGCAGTCACCGCCGATGAACGAACGCGGCCACGTCGAAAACGCCGTCCTGTTGAGCGTCGGCATCGCGGTCATCCTCGAAGGGGAGCTGGCGCTGCCGACGGTCGAGGCGCTCCTCGCCGTCGGCGTTCCGGTCACGCTCGGTGCGCTGTTCCCCGACATCGACACCAGCTTCGGGACCCACCGCAAGACCTTCCACAACCTCGCGACGCTCGGGGCGTTCCTGGCCTTCCCCGTCGTCTTCGGCAACCTCCACTACGTCTGGATCGGCGTCGCGACCCACTACGTGCTGGACATGCTGGGCAACATCCGCGGGATGGCCCTGTTCTATCCCTACCCCGAGGAGTACGACATCCCGGTGGGCGTGGCCGTCTCCAGCAAGTGGTCGGACGCGGTCACCCTCGCGGTCACGGCGTTCGAACTGGCCGTCATCGCGGCCGTCGTCCACTACGACCTCCACCAGCCGGTGCTGGAGGCCGTCGCGCCGTACCTCTGAGGAGTGGAGCGCCGTCACTGTTCGACGTCCTGCCCGTCGGAAAAGCGGCGTCCGTCGGCGGAAAAGCGGCGCCCGGTCGGCAGTGACCGGACTGGATCACGGCAGGTCGATGGGTCGGCGTCGAGTCAGAACTCGCCGGTGACGATGTCCGCGACGCGCTGGCGGTCGAACAGTTCGCCGGAGAACGTGTCCGGGTAGAGGTTCTTTGCGAGCCGCTCGACGAGGAAGAGGTTGTGGATCGGGCCCTGGTAGACCGGTCCGCCCCTGAAGATGCGCCCCTCTTGGACCGCGGTGAGGCTCGCGCCGACGTCGTGGTTCTCGAAGTGGGCCACGACCGTGTCCTGGAACTCCTGGGTGCTCTTGGCTTCGTGACCTTTCACGAGCAGGACCGGCGGGTCGACGTCGAGCAGGGTCTCGAAATCTATCTTCGTCCGATTGGTGGAGCTCAGCCCCTGGACTTCGGTGCCGACGAACGCGTCCTGGACGTTCAGGTCGCGGACGTGTTTCAGCGCCGTCCCGCTCGATTCGAGGCGGTTCGGTGCGAACTTCTCCGGTTCCTCGCCGGCCGCGTGGAGTATCGCAGCCTCCACCGCGTCGTCGCCCTCCGGTAGTTTGTCGGCGACGCGACCCCGGACGTACTCCTCGTGCAGGTCGGCGAACGCCTGGTACCGTTCCTGCTCCTGGAACACCTCGGCGACCGTCTCGAAGGCCTCGTACATCGTGTAGTAGCGATAGTCGTGCCACTCGTCGGTCTGCCGGAAGATCAGGTTGCCGATGAACGGTGAGACCTCGTCGGCGATGTCGTCGACGTCGGACTGCTCCCAGCCCTTGAAGTTGTTCGACAGCCAGTTGGGGTCGACGACGTGGACGTCGGCGTCCATCGAGTAGAACAGCTCCTTGTCGATGCCGCCCTGGTACAGCGCCTGAAGCCCCTCTTTGTCGACGCTCACGCCGTCGAGTTCGTCGTACCACTTGGTGTGGAGCCGGGGTTTGTAGCCGACACTGAGCAGGCCCTCGGCCTGGCCGAGCGCGATGCCCATGTCGGCGTACCCCTGACAGTAGGTGGCCCAGGTCTCGGGCACGGCCTCGAAGTCGACGGTGCCCACCGGTTTCATCGTCACCGAGTACCCGCTCTCGGTCGACGACGCGGTCTCGGCCGGCGTCCCGGTTGCCGTCTCGGATTCGACGTCGTTCTCGGTGGCCGCGCTACCTGTGTCGTCCTGGCTACAGCCGGCGAGTCCGCCGACGGCGGCGAGAGAGGCGCTCGTCCGTAGTACGTTCCGTCTTGTACGTCTGGTCTCTTCGCTCATCGCGTTTTAGGCTGGCCTAAAAATGTAAAGCGGCACCGATTCGCGCCGCGTCGGGGTCGTCGTCCCCGGTCGCCAGATCCCGCCGCTCGTCAGTTCCGGTCGTCCGGGAGCGCGCGTCGGGGCAGCACTTGCAACTCGGGCTCGTACTCCACCGTGGCCTCGACGCCGAAGACGTCGGCCAGCAGCTGTTCGGTGACGACGTCCCCCGGTGGCCCCCAGTCGTAGAGCTGGCCGTCCCGAAGCGCGATGAGGTAGTCGGCGAACCGGGCCGCCTGGGCGACGTCGTGGAGGACGACGGCGACGGTGACCTCGGTCCGCTCGTTGAGCTGGCGGACCGTCTCCAGGACCTTGAACTGGTTGTGGAGGTCGAGGAAGGTGGTGGGTTCGTCGAGCAACAGGACGTCTGTCTCCTGGGCCAGCACCATCGCGATCCAGGCGAGCTGTTTCTGACCGCCGGAGAGCTGGCCGACCTCCGAGTTCCGGAGGTGTTCGACGCCGGCCATCTCCAGGGCGCGCTCGACGGCCTCGCGGTCCGCGTCGGTGACGCTCTCGAAGAATCCTCGGTGGGGATACCGGCCGTGGTAGACCAGGTCCTCGACGGTGATGGTCCCCGGCGACTCGTTCTCCTGTGAGAGGACGCCGAGCGCGCGGGCCAGCTCCTTGTCGCCGAAGGAGTCGACGCTCTCGCCCCAGAGCCTGACGTCGCCCTGGTCGGGCGCGAGGTGGTTCGAGAGCCCCTTCAGTAGCGTGCTCTTGCCGCTCCCGTTGGGCCCGACCAGGGCCGTTACGGCCCCCTCGGGGACGTCAAGGCGCGCGACGTCGACGATGGTCTCGTCGGAGGAGGGGTAGCTCAACTGGAGTTCGTCGGCGACGACTGCGCTCTCGACGGCGACGTCGTTGGTGTCCGTGATCCGGTCGTGGTCGCTCTCGTGGGAGGCGTCTCGCTGTGCCATCACAGGTCACCCATGGACTCCTGTTTGCGCATCAGGTAGAGGAAGTACGGTCCGCCGACGACGCCGGTGACGACGCCGACCGGGATCTGGACCGGACTCAGCGCGAGCCTGGCGCCGACGTCGGCGACGACCAGCAGCGCGGGGCCGGCGAACACGCAGCCGATCACCAGCCGCCGGTAGTCGCTCCCGAGGACGATGCGGACGACGTGGGGGACGACGAGTCCGAAGAAACCGATGATGCCGGCGACGGCGATTGCGGTACTCGCAGCGAGGATGGCCACGCCAGAGAGCATGAAGCGGACGCGCTCGACGCGCATCCCGAGCGACTGGGCCGTGCGTTCGCCCAGCAAGAGCACGTTGAGCTGTCTCGCGCCGGCGACGGCCAGCAGGATGGCGATGGTCGCGGGGATGATGGCCAGGCGGACCTGCTCCCAGCCGGTGCCCGTGAGCGAGCCGGTGATCCAGGCCAGCGCGGACTGGACGACGCCGAGGTCGTCGGCGAAGAAGAACAGGCCACGCTGGAGTGACTGGAACACCATGTTGACGATGACGCCGGCCAGCACGAGCCGCACCGGGCTGGTCCCGCCCTTCCAGGCGATGCCGTAGACGAGGAGGAAGGCGATGGTCCCGCCGAGCGCGGCCAGCAGCGGGAGCAGCGACGTCGTGTTGAAGGTGAACGTGCCGAAGATGTACGGGATGGCGACGGTGACGCTCGGGAAGACGACGAGGGTGAGCAGGACCGTCAATCCCGCGCCGGAACTGACGCCGAGCACGTAGGGACTGGCGAGTTCGTTGCGCGTCACGGCCTGGAAGATGGCGCCCGAGACGGCGAGCGACGCGCCGACGATGGCGGCGACGAAGACGCGGGGCAGCCGGATGTTCCAGACGATCAGGCTCCGGCGGTTCATCTCGGGGAGTTCGGTCCCGAACATGAACGCCTCCCAGGCGTTCAGGTTGAAGACGACCTGTGGGTTGAACACCGCGCGCCAGGCCTGTTCGATGGTCATCGTGAACGCCCCGAAGCTGACCTGGATCAGCCCCGCGAAGACGGTGACGGCCGTGCACGCGAGACAGAAGAAGACGAGGTCGCCGGTGAGCCAGCCCCGGTCCTCGGCAGTCTCCGAGACCTGGGCGTCCGAATGGGCACTGGCCATATTTGGTTTAGGTAGGCCTAATCCTCTTGTTAACAGTTTTGATCCGGGCCGGATCTCTTCCGATTAGGCCTACCTAAAAACCGGTAGCTCTTTAGTCCTTTAGGTGGGCCTAAATCGTATGCGAGACCAGACAGACAGCACCCGTCGACGGTTCCTGACCGGCGCGAGCGTCGCGCTCGGGACGGCCGTCGCCGGCTGCAGCCAGGGTGGTGCCAACGATGCGTCGACGCCGACGGCGGACGACACCGCGAACGGCGAGACGACGACCGAGACCCCGACCGCCTCCCAGACGTCGACCGACGGTTCCTACACCGCCTCGCTCTCGCCGGCGGGCGACGTGACGTTCGACGCCGTCCCCGAGAACGTGTTCACCGTCTTCCCGCAGTACCTCGACATGGCCGTCGCGCTGGGCCACGGCGACGCGGTCAACTCGGTGTACGTCCCCGAGATGTCCGGGACGACGATGAACCACTACTACCACCACCTCGACGGCGTCTCCGTCGAGTGGGAAGGGCTGCGGGATCCGCTGGCCGACGGGCTTCCCAGAGAGCTCCTCTACGAACTCGATAGCGACGTTCACCTCGCCGACCCAGCGTGGGTGTCGACGCAGGACGGCTGGAGCCAGTCCGACGTCGACGAGGTCGACTCCCAGCTCGCCCCCTGGTTCGGGAACTTCTACAGCGGGACCAACGAGTCGCCGCCGAAGGGCTACGACGACTACCAGTACTACACGCTGTGGGAACTGTTCGGGAACGTCGCCGACGTGTTCCAGGAGCGCGAGCGGTACGAAGCCCTCGCGCAGGTCCACACCGACCTCGTCTCGACGATTCAGGCCGACCTGCCGCCCGAGGAGGAGCGGCCCACCGCCGTCCGGGTGACGCTCTCGGGCGACGGCGAGTCCTTCTGGACCTACCACCTCAACAAGCCGGGGTACTGGCTGGCCGACACTCGCCCGCTGGGCGCCAGGGACGCCTTCGCCGAGGAGGACTGGAACGGGCTGTGGGGCACCGTCGACTACGAGGCGATGCTGGAGGCCGACCCGGACGTCATCCTCCACCTCTGGGGGATGACGCCCAACTACAGCATGGCAGACACGCGCGAGACGCTCGAATCCAACTCCGCGGGCCAGACGCTCAGCGCCGTCGAAAACGACCGTGTCTACCCGGCGGGGATGCGCTATCAGGGCCCGATCATGAACCTCTTCCAGATAGAGATGGGCGCCAAACAGCTCTACCCCGACGTCTTCGGCGAGTGGCCCGACTACGAGGACGGCCAGCACTACCCCGAGATTCCCGAAGAGGAGCAGCTATTCGACCGCCAGCGACTCGCGGACATCGTCAACGGAGACAACCGATCATGACTGACGACGGCACCGACACGACCGGCGCACCGACGCGACGAGAGACGATCAAGTACGGCGGGGCGATAGTCGCCAGCGGCCTGCTGGCCGGCTGTTCGGGCAGCGAGTCCGCGCCCGCGACCGACGACGCCTCGACGGCCACCGAGACGGGGACCCAGCGAGCGACCGAGACGGCGGCAGAAACGGACACCGAAGCCAGTTCGTACTCGGTGACCATGTCGCCCGTGGGCGAGGTGACCTTCGAGTCGCCGCCCGAGACCGTCTTCACGCGGCTCACTCACCACGCCGACATGGCGTTCGCGCTCGGCCACGGGGACGACGTCACGGCGATGCACGCGCCGGACTACTACGACGGTCTCTGGAACCAGTACGTCGAACGGCTCCCCGGCGTCACGCTGGACTGGACCGGGCTGTACTCCTCCTGGCAACCGAGCAAAGAGAAGCTGTACCAACTCGACAGCGACGTCCACCTCGCCGACCCCGCGTGGATCACCCAGCAAGAGAGCTGGGACCGCGCGGACGTCGACGAGATCGCCGAGAACGTCTCCCCGTGGTTCGGCAACTCGCTCAGCGACATCCACCGCGAACCGACCGGCGAGTGGGCCGACGACTACGAGTACTACGGCCTCTGGGAGCAGTTCGAACTCGTCGCCGAAGTGTTCCGCGAGCGAGCGCGCTACGAGGAACTCGCCGCCGTGCGCGAGGAACTCCGCTCGACGATCGACGCCGACCTCCCGGCCGAGTCAGAGCGCCCGACGGCGGTGATGATCGCCGCCGCCGACATCCAGGAGATCTACACGTACACGATGAACACGCCGGGGTTCCTGACGGCACACACCCGTCCGCTTGGGCCCCGCGACGCCTTCGAGGGGACCGTCGAGAGCAACTCCGTCGTCGACTTCGAGGCGCTCCTGGACGCGGACCCCGAAGTAATCCTCCACCTCGGTGGGATGGAACCGAACACGAACATGGCCGACCGCCGCGTCGCCTTCGCGGAGGACCCGGTCGCGTCGGAGATCACGGCCGTGAAGAACGACCGCGTCTACGCGCAGGGCGCCCGCTACCAGGGCCCGGTCCTGAACCTCTTCCAGCTGGAGATGACGGCCAAACAGCTCTACCCCGACGTCTTCGGCGAGTGGCCGACCTACGAGAACGGCCCGTATCCCGAGATTCCCGAGGACGAGCAGCTGTTCGACCGCCAGCGAGTCGCCGGCGCGATCAACGGCGAGTTCTGAAGGCGCTCGCTCGCGATCCTGGCAGACCGTTCAGTCGTCGCCGGCGACCGCGGGTTCGACCGGATCCGCGGCCGCCCAGGCCTCGCGGAATCGGTCTTCGAGCCGGTCGGCGAGGTCGTCGTCGCGCACCAGCACTGCCCCCAGCCGCTCGCCGTCGGTGAACGGCGTCGGGACGCTGAGATACGCCGCCTCGCGGTCCAGCACGTCGTAGGTGAGGTTGATCCCGGTCGTCGTTCGGACCGCGAAGTCGGGCGCGTCGGCGACGGCTCGCGCCAGCTGGTCGGTCGGCGTCCGGTCGATAAGTTCGGGCGTCGTCAACAGTTTCACCTCCAGGTCGGTCCGAACCAGGTCCGCGTAGGCCGCTATCTCTTCCCGGTAGGCCTCCGGCGCGGCGCCCTCGTACGGCGCGGCGACGACCGACAGGAGCGTCTCCTCGGCGGCGTCGAACTGCTCACCCATCCCGGCGACGGCGTCGCCGCTCCCGATCGGGATCGACCAGAAGCGACTCTCGCTCGGGACCGCGGTCGAGAGTTCGGCGCTCACGTCCGCCGCTAGCTGTTCGTACCTGGCCCGTTCTTCCCGGAGGTCAGCGCGGCGTTCGTCGAGCAGTCGGTCGACCGCCTCGTCCGGGTCGATCGCCGCGTACCGTCGCGGTTCGGCCCCGGCCCTGACCTCGACCAGGTCCCGGGCCGCGAGCGCGTTCAGCACGTCGTAGACGCGCCCCTTCGGGACGTCGCTGGTCTCCGAGACCTGCTGTGCCGTCGCGGGGCCGAGCGTGAGCAGGGCGCGATAGGCCTGCTCCTCGTAGCTGGAGAGACCGAGTTCGGTCAGGTCGCTCATCGACACCATCGGCTCGGCCCAGTGACAAGAGTCTGTCCGACCAGGAGCTGTCAGAAAACATATCTGAAGTCCCCGTCCGTTTGGAACCGGTTTTCCACACCGCACGAGAGCAATCCGGCATGCGCCCGTATCTCGCACTTGCACTCGCCATCGCGTCGGAACTCGCCGGAACGACGGCGCTGAAGTACTCCGACGGGTTCACGAATCCCCTCCCGAGCGCCGTGGTCCTCGTCGGCTACCTCGGCGCCTTCTACCTGCTCAGTCTCACGCTCCAGGACCTCGACCTGGGGCTGGTCTACGCGACGTGGGCCGCCGTCGGCATCGTCGGCTCCGTCGCCATCGGCGTGGCGCTGTTCGAGGAGTCCCTCGACCTGGCCGGCGTCGTCGGCGTCACCCTCGTCGTCGCGGGCGTCGTCGTCCTCAACGTCTTCTCCGAGGCGTACACGCCGGCCCACTGAGCGCTCGGAGTCGGATCTGAGACCAGCGCCGTCGCTCGTGACGGTTCGGTTCGAAAGGGGAACGGAGACGACCGGTCAGGCGGGCTCGGGATGCACCACGTCGCCGCACGTGGGACACTCGGCGAAGGCCGCCGGACCGTCGGTCGTCTCGTACTCGATCAGGAGTCGATGCGTTGGCACGGCCTCGCCACACCGCGGGCACGTGCCGGCAGCCGATGGAGACGTAGACACCGAAATCACCTCGTCGGAGGACTGGAGCGTGTTGTATGATTGGGGAACGTTCTCGCCCTCCACCAGTAGCTCTCGTCGGGATGGGTATAATACTCGGCCAAGCGCGGTGAAAGTGTAATCGACGGGCGACAACGGCATCCCGGAAAACGGGCGTTGCCATCGCGTCCCTCCTCACCGTTCGACACGATACGGGCCCTTATGGTTGGGTTTCACCAATCTCTGCCACAACTGGGTGTGGTACGCTATGGGTGTGGATAACCGCGGGTGTCGCGAGCAGGAGGACCGTCGGAGTGGCATCTCTCGCCGGAAGGTTCTCGCTGGGAGTTTAGCGACGATCGGCGGAAGCTCGAATCTCGTCACTGCGACGACGAAGGCTGAGTTCCAGAGTGCCGATTCGGCATCCAGTGATGTGCAGATAGCGGAGCTCAACGTAGCCCTCCAGGATAACAGTCGTTTCTTAGAAGACGTTCAGTACCAGATTATCTACCAGGTGGTGATGGAAGAAGGGTTCGACGGAATCGAGGTTACGGTGGATAACACGTCGGGCGACTCGACGACGTATCCACGCGACGCGGCCGACGGGCAGGAAGGAGTGATTCAACACACTGCCGATGGGGGAGCGTATTTCGATACGTTCGAGTTTTCGTTCGAAGTGAGCGCCGCCGGAGCCGGTGATTCGAACCCGGTCATGACGGAAACCCTCACTGATTCGCCGGATGGTACGAATCCACCGGGGGACGACATGGGTGGGTCAGACGACCCGACACTCGAATCGTTCACTGTAACGGATCTCAGTAACGGGGACGACGGGACCCGATACGACGTCTCGTATCAGGTCGCCGACTCAGACGGGTTCGATGGCGAGGTCCAGGTTCACTTCGAGAGTACCAACGGGTTTTTCGGGTTCCTCTACCCCGAGGGGAACCAGACGATATCGAACGAGACCGTCGACAGCGGGGCCGTGTCGTATCCTGACGACGGTCAGACCTATCCCAGGTGGGGACCGTTCGCTATCACTGTCGAAGTCGTCAAGGACAACGGCATCGTCGTCGATTCGGGGACCCTTACCGACGAACCCGACGGGAACGGAACCTCGTGGAGCGCGTGATTGGCTCATCCGCCGAGTAGATTAGTCAATTGACTCGTTCGGGAATCGGCCACGTCGCTTATATATCTGAATTACCCTCTATTCTGTACGAGTTCGCCGCATCCATGGGTGGGAAGAAACGCCGATTCGACTCCGAGAAGCCTGCCGGGAGCGATATCTCTCGGCGGAAGTTCGTCGCCGGGAGTTTATTGCTCGTCGGCGGGAGCTCGATGCTGGTCGACGGCAAAACCACCGCAACGTTTCGAGACAGTCTTTCCGCGAGCGGAACGGTCGCCGTCGATGGCAACCCGACGCTGAACTATCAGATTCAGGACAAATCCAAGAATAACAACGCGGAGTATCAGATAGTATTTCAGGTAAAATGGGTTGCTAACTTCGACCGGATCGAGATCGACGTCGAAAACATCGACAACCCAAACATTACTGGAGATACGTTTACGCGGACCGGGGTAGAGGGCATGATTTCCTATCCCAGGGGCGGGGGTAGTGATGGTGGGGCAATGGGTGAACGTTATCAGTTCACATTCAGAGTGTACAAGCAGGGAACCACTGCCCCGATCATTACGAAGCAGACGATCGATGACGCAGGCGGGAGTGGTTCCAGCAGTGGAGAGTTCGGCAATGCGAACAGTCCTAAATTAGACTGGGTCCTCGTAGAGGATACTACCAAGAACAACAACGGTAACTACACAGTATATTATCAGGTTTCGAATCTCGATACCTTTGGGCAAGTTCGAGGACGATTTCGCGACACCAGCGATAGTTGGGCTACGGACACCGACCTGAGCCCGGATTCTCCCACCGGGAGCCTCAGTTACAATGAAGGAGGGACTGAAGACGATTCGTTCGAGATAATTGTCGAAGTGGAGAACCAGAACGGGCTTGTTGTTGACGATGTCACGATTCAGGATGATGCCGATGGTATCGATCCGTCGGGATACGGTGACTCGACTCGTTCCGACAGCCCTCAACTCGAGGCTTTCACCCTCAACGACACCACCGAGAAGAACACCACCAACTACACTGTCTCCTATGAAACTTCGAACACCGAGCGGTTCGGTGGAGCCAGAGTTACGTTCGAAGACACGCAGAAGGATTCAGCTACCGAAGTGAAGACTACCGGTCCAAATGATTCGAACGGCACCGTCGAGTACAGTACCGGTGGAACTGGTGGTCACCCATTCGAGATTACCGTTGAAATTCTTGAGACACGTAATGGAACTACGTTCCCCGTCGATGCAGGAACCCTCGAAGATACTTCTGATGGCGGTTCCACGAAGACCTGGCCTGAGGACGCTAACTGAGTAACTCGACAGTCTGTATCACGCTCTGGTCTACGTGAGAAGCGTGGCGAGACTTTCCACAGTCGCTACGGGAGTCACTCCGACTTCATCCAAACTCCCCGCCCCCACGTCGCCGCCAGTCCCAGTCACAAGAATCCCGTCGATACCGGCGGCCTCGGCACCCACCAGGTCAGCCTGCGGATTGTCGCCGACCATCACTGTCCGCTCTGGCGGCAGTCCCTCCATCGCGATTTCGAACAGTCTGGCCTCGGGCTTGCCGACGACGGTCGCCTCGGCGCCGGTGGCCGCCTCGATGGCCGCGACGGTCGCGCCGGTTCCGGGGGCGATACCGTCCGACGTTGGGTACCAGCCGTCGGCGTTGGCGGCGACGAGGTCGGCGCCCTCCTCGTATATCAGCTGTGTCGCCCGCTTGAGATCTGCATAGGCAACGGTATCGTCGTGGCCCACCACGACGGCGTCGACGTTCTCGTCGCGGACCGCGATGCCGTGGTCTCGAACCATCCCGGCGAACCCCTCACCGCCGACGAGCGAGACCGCCTGGACGCCCCGTTCGGCGAGGTATTCGGCGGTCGCCCAGGCGGCGCTGACCACGTCGTCCGGGTTTGCCTCGATTCCGAACCCCCGGAGGTCCTCGACGAGGGCCTCCCGGCTGGCCCTTGAGTTGTTGGTCACGAACCGGACGGTCTTCCCGCGGTCCCGCAGGTCCCGAATCGCGTCGACCGCGCCGGGGACTGGCGAGTCGCCGACGTGGACCACGCCGTCCATGTCGACGAGGAACGCGTCGTACTGGTCGACGAGCATCTACTCCGGCGAACGGGAGCGACCGCAAAGAGTGGACCGACTGCGGGGTTCCCGGTTCGCGACGATTCCGGTCCGCGAGTCGCTCAGATGGTCACCGTCTCCCCCAGCTCCGGCGCCGCCGCGTCGAAGCCGTCCTCGCGCAACTCCTCGGCGAAGGCCGCGGTGCGGTCACCGTGGTTGAGGAGTACCGGCGTGTCGCCGTACGAATCGAGGAAGGAACGCAGGCCGTCTCGGTCCGCGTGCGCGGAGAAGTCGTACAGTTCGACCTGGGCGCTGACGGGCATCCGGCGGCCGTCGATCTCGGCGCTCCCGGTGTCGAGCAGGTCCCGACCCGGCGTTCCCTCGACCTGGTAGCCCGTCATCGCTATCTTGTTCACCGGGAGTTCACGAATCGCCGGGACGTAGGTCATCGCCGGGCCGCCAGAGAGCATCCCCGAGGTCGTGATGATGACCGTGTTTTGCTCCGCAATTCGCCGGCGCTGGCCGTCTCGACCGTCGACGAAGCGGGCGTGGGAGGTCGCCCGCTGGAGCGCGTCGGCGTCCCGGAGGAAGTCGGGGTGGCGCCGGAGGAGTTCGGTGACGCGCGTCCCCATCCCGTCGACGTAGCACTCGACGTCGTGGGCCGCACAGACCAGCATCATCTCCTGGGTCCGGCCGATGGCAAAGGCGGGGACGACGACGGTTCCGCCCTCCCAGATGGTCGTTTGCAGTGATTCGACGAACCGTTTCTCGACGCTGTCGCGGTCCTCGTGAGAGACGTCGGAGTACGTCGACTCGCAGACGACGGCGTCGGCGTCGGGCCGGTCGGTGGTGCCGGCGACGAGTCGTTGATCGTCGGTGTGGAAGTCGCCGGTGTAGAGGAGGCGCGTCTCGCCGTCGTCGACCAGCACGTGGGCGCTTCCCGGGATGTGGCCCGCGTCGAAGAACGTCACCTCGTACCCCGCGACGGAGAACGACTCGTTCTCGCCGTAGCCGTGAGTGTGGGAGACCTGGCTCATCCGCCGGACGTCGGTCACGGTGAAGGGACACTGCATCGTCCCGCCGTGGAGCTTCAGGGTGTCCTCGGCGAGCGTCGTCGCCAGGTCACGCGTCGGTGGCGTCCAGTGAATCTCGGGGAGGTCCTCGCCCCTGGACATGAGCGACGGCACCGCGCCGGCGTGGTCGAGGTGGCCGTGCGAGACGACGACGGCCTCGGGATCCACGTTCCCGACGGGGTACTGCGGAGGCGACTCGCTGGCCATCCCGTAGTCGAGCAGCAGCGATCCGTCGACCAGGACGGCGCTCCGACCGATCTCGTCGGCTCCGCCCAGGAACTGGACCTCCATCGACCGTTCGTGGTCGCTCCAGGGGTTTTCCTCCGTCGATTCTCGCTAGGAGTGAGAATAGCGATGGCGAACGCCAGCTGATCTTCCGCAAACGACAAGAAAGCCCCGACCGGTTCGAGTCGGGTGGCTCGCTGCGCGCGCTCCCGGTGGTCGCGTGCTTGCGTCGCCAGCCTTCCTCGAACCGGTCGCCCCTTTCAGTCCCGCCCGGACGTTGATTGAACGGGTTCGGTACTCTCGGTGGTTGTCACGGTCGTGCCCTTCAGACCGGGAAACGGCGCGCACTTTTCACGGCAGAGTGCTAAAGACTGACATGGAGTACGAGACCGCCCGCGGCGTGCGGGTGCCGGCCGTCGGCCTCGGGACCTACGAGCTACGGGGGCGGGCAGGGGTACGGGCCGTCAGGCGCGCGCTCGACCTGGGGTATCGCCACCTCGACACGGCGGAGCTGTACGAGAACGAGACGGCGGTCGGGACGGCGCTGGGGGAGTCGCCGGTCGACCGCGAGGCGGTGTTCCTGACGACGAAGGTGTGGAAGACCAACCTCGCCCGCGACGACGTGCTGGCGTCGGGTCGCCGGAGCGCGGAAAAGCTCGGGGTCGACACGATCGATCTGCTGTTGATCCACGCGCCGAGTCGCTCGATCCCGATCCCGGAGACCATCGGGGCGATGAACGACCTGCAGGCCGAGGGAACGGTACGCCACGTCGGCGTGAGCAACTTCTCGGTCGACCAGTTGCGGACGGCGATGGATGCCTCCGAGACGCCGATTCTGACCAACCAGGTGGAGTACAACCCCTACGAGGACCGGTCGGCCCTCCTCGAGTTCTGTCTCGAACACGACGTCCTGCTGACGGCGTACAGCCCGCTGGGCAAGGGGAAGGTCGCGAAGGACGGCACGCTCATGGAACTCGGCGAGCGCTACGGGAAGACGGGCGCCCAGGTCGCACTCCGCTGGCTCGTCCAGCAGCCGAACGTCGTCGCCATCCCCAAGGCCGGCGGCGAGGACCACCTCCGGGAGAACCTCGACGTCTTCGACTTCGCGCTCACCGACGACGAGATGACGACGGTGGCGGAACTCGGCGGCGGACCGCTCGACCGGTTGCGCTCGCTGCTCGATTTCTGAGCGGGCGCTCCGACGCTCGGGGTATCGCCCCGCTAGTCCGGGCCGGTCGCCTGCAGTCGCTCGGCGACGAACGCCGTCGCCGCCGGCACCGCACGCGCCTGGGCCTCGGCGTGGAGAACCTGGACGAACACGCGCTCCGGTCCGCCGTAGAACTGCGATTCTCGCACGCGCCGGTGAGCAGCGCGGAGCGACAGGAGGGCCGGGTCGGCGATTTCGATGGCGAGTGCCTGCGGCTCGGCGTCCCACGCGGCTTCGAGCGCGTCGATAGCCCGGTCGGTGTGACGCTCGATGTCGTCTACAGTCGGGTACTCCCGGTAGTTCCCGTCCTCGACGGCGTCGACGACGGCCTCCAGCGCGCCGGCCGCGACGAACCCGTGCCCGGCCGCGAGGACTGCCGTCGCGGGGTCGTGGCGCTGGCCCGCTTCGTCCACCTGCTCACGCCGCCACTCGACCGTTCGCGATGCGTCCCTGAACACCGTCTCCGCCGGCGTGTCCGAGAGGTCGGCGTCGAACGCCTCGTCCGGTTCGACGTCGAGGTACTCCTCCAGGTCGCTCGTGGTGGACGAGAGGGACCGGTCGAGTCGCGAGGCGGCGCTCGCGAGGCGCTGTCGGTACCCGGTATCGGCGTCCACGCTGCTGCGGTACTGCTCGCGCAGCCGGCCGGCGTCGGTGGCGGTGGCGATGGCCCCGTCCACGGTCCCGACGACGTCGCCGGCCTGGAAGACCGCTTCGTCCGGCTTCGTCGGGAACGGTGAGTTCGTGTGTAGCTGCCCGCGACACGTCTGTACGTAGTCCTCCAGCGTCGCGTGGACGACCGCCGCGTCGATAACGTCTGTCGCCCGGTACGCCCAGTCGGCTTCGAAGGCGGCCAGTCGCGACCTGCCACGCTCGCCCAACGCGTCGACGTCGCTCCGGTCGATCCCTCCGGTCGCAGCGAGGTGCGTCCCCATGACGGCCGCCGCCTCCTCGCGGCGGTCCCGCCACGTCTCCAGCCGGTTTCGCGGACGACCAGTGGCGTCCTCGTCCAGTGCCGACGCGGCCGCCGCGCGCTCGTCGGCGACTCGCGAGGCGATGACGCCGTTCGGGTATCCGGGCTCGGCGGGGACGGCGTCGACGTACTCCCGGCCGCGCTCGCGATGGTGGTGCTGGAGGGCCGCCGGGATACCGACCGGGAAGGCGTCCGGTTCCAGCAGGTCCGCGACGGGCGCGAGCGCGCGTTCGACGGCCTCCCTGTCGTAGTCGGGCCGATCGTCGGTCTCGTCGCCGAACGCCGGGAGTCCCGAACAGCCAGCGAGCGCGGCGAGTCCGGCGCCGCAGCCGGTGAGGAGCCGGCGGCGAGTCGGGTCGGTCATCGCCCATCACGCCCGTTCGCGAGGGTGACGTTGGCGTCGAACGGCTCGGGGCGAGGCGGCCGGGAGCACGAACTGCTCATCCCCGAGCCCATGCCGCTGTGGTTCTCCCCGGTGAACGGGAGCCTGATGGCGTAGCCGGCGGTGTGTTCGGCGTCGGTCTCGCACTCGACGTCGACGGGCCGGAGGTCGCGACAGAACTGCGCGCTGGGGCCGTTCCGATCGACATCGACGTGCCGGAGCTCCACGGTGTAACACGCCGGGACCGACTGTGCGAACAGGTATATCGACCGCTCCTCGAAGTCCGTGGCGGCGCTGAACTCACGGAGCGCCCGGGCCGCTGGCACGTCGGCGAAGGTCAGTTCCTCCAGGTCCTCCGTGCTCTTCAGGTGGTGGTAACCACCGGCGTGGCCGTCCGGGAACTCGTCGTGGCGGGTGAACAGGGCCGCACCGTCCTCGTCACGCACCCCCTTGACTTCGTAGTTCTCCACGCGTCGTTCGAACCGGTCGGGCGATCCGTCGCTGCTGTCGGTCCCCCGACACCCGGCGAGCGCGGCTGCGAGGCCGCCAGCGAGTGTCGAGAGGGTCTGCCGTCGGGACCAGTCGGGCATTGGCGTGGGTCGCTCCCGCGAGTGCAAACCTCTTTCCACTCGGCTGCAGGGTGTCGACCGCGCAATCTCGTCTCTGATACCGGTGTCTGCGTCCTGTGTGCCGTCTAACCGGCAAATTTATGGTTGGTAACGGAAACGATACCGGCAACTACCAGTGTTTTCGCTCAATCCCGTCCGTCTCGCGCTCGGCCTCGTCGGGGCCGTGCTCGTCCGGGCGGGGCTCATCGAACGCGCGCGGGTCGAACACTCGCTCGACCTGGCGTCTCCACGAATCGTCACCGGCCTGGCCCGGATGTCGAAGTCGACGGCCGACGTCGCGATGGTCGGGATAGCGCTGGGTCCCGCCGCAATCGCGGGCGTGGGCTACGCCGCGCCGTTCTGGGGCCTCGCGTTCGCGCTGGGCGGCGGCGTCGCCGGCGGGACCATCGGCCTCGTCTCCCAGCGCTTCGGCGCCGGCGCCCACGAGGAACTCGCCCAGTCTGTGAAGGTGAGCGTGGCGCTCGCGGTGGCTATCACGCTTCCCATCACACTGCTGTATGCCCTGGTGCCGGGCTTCCTAGTCGACCTCATCGGCTCCGGCGCGTCGGCGACCGCCTTCGGGACGGACTACCTCCGCGTCGTCAGCGTCGGCGTCCCGTTCGCGGCGCTCAACCTCGTCGGCAGTCGGACGCTCGTCGGGGCCGACGACGCCTGGTCGCCGATGATCCTGCGGGGCGGTGGCGCCGTCGTCAACATCGTCGTCAACGCCGTCCTCATCTTCGGCCTGGGGATGGGCGTCGTCGGCGCGGCCATCGGCACAGTCGTCGCCAACGTCCTCGTCACGACGGGGTTCGCCGTCGGCCTGGCCCGCGGGCACCTGCCCGGCGTCGGCGAGTTGCCCGTCCGAATACCGCTCTCCGGCCCCCACCTCGACCGGGACCTGTTCGGGGACCTCCGCAAGATGTCTGCGCCGCTCATCGCGACGAACCTCGCTCGCAGCGGCGGCCAGTTCCCGAAGATATTCATCGTCGGTCTGTTCGGACCCAACGTCGTCGCGGCGTACGTCGTCGCCATGCGCGTCCGCGGGCTCATGGATACCCCGAACTGGGGGTTCAGTATGGCCTCGTCCAGCCTCGTGGGCCAGGCGCTGGGCCAGGACGACGAGCGCGAGGCCGGCGCGTGGGCCAGCGACATCATGCGGTTCTCGCTGGCCGCCTACGCCCTCATCGCCGTCGGCGTCCTCGTCTTCGTCGACCCCATCGCCCGGGTGTTCGTCGACGAACCGGCCATCCTCCCGCTCGTCACGACGTTCCTCTCCGTCGCGGCGGTGAGCATCCTCTTCAACGGGGTCTACGGCGCTTCGACGGGTCCACTGCGGGCGAGCGGCGACACCCGGTGGCCGATGTACGCCCAGCTGGCCGGCCTCTACCTGTTCACGCTCCCGATCGCCTACCTCGGCGCCGTGACCTCGATCGGAATCGCGGCGCTGTACGCGGCCATCGTCCTGGAGATGGCCGTCCCCGCGGCGATAACGTACTACCGCTACCGCAGCGACACCTGGAAAGTCGTTAGCCGCGACTACCGCCCCGACGCCGCCGCCACGACCGACTAGGCGCCGTCTCCTCGCCGTCCTCGCCACGTCGGTGCTCCGCCGGCCTCGCCGCCGCACGCGTTAAGTGACCGAACCACCATGTGACACCAGAACAGTGGCCACTTCGCTCACCCGCTTCGAGGACGCGCTGGTCGACCACGACTGCGATGTCACGCGGACGTCGGTCGCGGAGTTCGACGGGGCCCTCGCCGACGCCGTCCGGGAGCCGGCAGTCGGCGTGGCGCTGGACGATCAGGACCTGTCGCTGCCCGCCGCCGTCGAGACCGACCCCACGCCCGCACAGCTCCAGGCCGCCGCTAGCGGCGTGACGCCCGTCGCCTTCGCCGTGGCAGACCACGGGACTGTCGCGATTCCCTCGACGGCGACCGCCGTCGAGCCCGTGAGCCTCTACCCGGACCGCCACGTCGCCGTCGTCCGCGAGGCGCAGGTCGTCCCCGACACCGACGCCGCCTTCGACGAACTCGGTCCGGCGCTGGCCCGAGAGCGTGACTCGGTGATCATGGCCACCGGCCCGAGCGCGACGGGCGACATGGGCGCGCTCGTCCAGGGCGTCCACGGTCCGAGCGAGGTCCACGTGGTCGTCGTCGAGTCGGAGGTGACTCAGTCGTGAGCAGGTCCGACGACCGGCAGGCGAAAGCGGCCCACATCCGCCACCTGCTGTCGACCGAGTCCGAGACCATCCACGAGAACACCGGTCACATGAACAGCGAACGGTACCGGGCCATCGAAGGGTTCGACTACGACGCCCTGCGAGACGAGGCCCGGGCGATCAAGGAGGACGCCATCGCGCGCCTGCCGGAACTGATCGACCAGGTCAGAGAGTCCGTCGAGGAGAACGGCGGCACCGTCTACGTCGCCGACGACGCCGACGACGCCAACCGCTACGTCGAGGAGGTGATGGCCGACCGGGACGCCGAGACGCTGGTCAAGAGCAAGTCGATGACCACCGAGGAACTGGACCTCAACGACCACCTCGGCGACGCGGGCTACGACGTCTTCGAGACCGACCTGGGCGAGTTCGTCATCCAGGTCGCCGAAGAGGCGCCCTCCCACATCGTCGGCCCGGGCCTCCACAAGTCCAGCGAGGAGATAGCGGACCTGTTCAACGCTCACTTCGATCCGGAGGAGGAGCTGGCAACGGCCCAGGACCTGACCCGCTTCGCCCGCGACTACCTCGGCGAGCGCATCCGCGAAGCGGACGTCGGGATGACGGGCGCGAACTTCGTCGTCGCCGAGAGCGGGACCATCGCACTGGTCACCAACGAGGGCAACGCCCGCAAGTGCGCGGTGACGCCGGACACGCACGTCGCCGTCGCCGGCGTCGAGAAGATACTGCCGACCGTGGCGGATCTGCAGCCTTTCTCCCAGATAATCGCCAAGGCTGCCACTGGCCAGGACGTCCCGCAGTACTTCTCGTTGCTGACGCCGCCCGTCGACTCGCCGACGCTGGACTTCGACGAGCCGGACGTGCCCATCACCGAACAGTCCGGCGGTGGAGTGGAGGGGGACGGAGGCGGCAGTGACGACAGGGACTTCCACCTCGTGCTCGTCGACAACGGCCGCTTCGCCATGCGCGAGGACGACGAGCTACGGGAGACGCTGTACTGCATCCGCTGTGGCGCCTGTGCCAACTCCTGCTCGAACTTCCAGCACGTCGGCGGCCACGCCTTCGGCGGCGAGACCTACACCGGTGGGATCGCCACGGGCTGGGAAACCGGCGTCCACGGCCTCGACAGCGCCGGCGAGTTCAACGATCTGTGTACCGGTTGCACCCGCTGCGTCGACGCCTGCCCGGTGAACATCGACATCCCGTGGATCAACACCGTGGTCCGGGACCGACTCAATCGGGACGAAGCGCCATCGGAGTTCGACTTCCTCGTCGAGGGGCTCACGCCCGACGAGGAACCGGGCGGGCTGGACCCCCAGAAGCGCCTGTTCGGTAACGTGGACACGCTGGCGAAACTCGGGTCGGCGACGGCGCCCGTCTCCAACTGGGTCGCGCGGACGCGCCCCGCCCGCCTGCTGATGGATCGGGTCGCCGGGGTGGACCCGCGCCGGGACCTGCCGGCGTTCCGCCGGGACACGCTGCGGAAGTGGGCCGCGGATCGCGAGACGATCGCTCCTGCCGACGCCGAGCGCCAGGTCGTGCTGTACCCGGACCTGTACACGAACTACGTCCAGGTCGAACGCGGCAAGGCGGCGGTCCGAGTGCTCGAAGCGCTGGGCTGTGCGGTTCGCGTCCCGGATATCCCGGCCTCCGGCCGCGCGCCGCTCTCCCAGGGGATGGTGTCGACGGCGCGCGAGCGGGCCGAGGCGGTCAGCGAGGCCCTCGCCCCTCACCTCGACGCCGGCCGCGACGTGGTCGTGGTCGAGCCAAGCGACGCCGCGCTGTTCCGCCGCGAGTACGAGCGCCTGCTGCCCGACGAGGAGTTCGACCGGATCGCTGGCAACTCCTACGAGATACTGGAGTACGTCTACGGCCTGCTGGAGAACGGCGCCGACGCCGACGCCCTGGCCGCTGGTGAGGGACAGTCCGTCTCCTACCACAGCCACTGCCAGCAGCGGACGATGGATCTGGCGGTGTACACCGAGGCCGTCTTATCGGACCGGGAATTCGACGTCCGGACCTCCGACCAGGAGTGCTGCGGGATGGCGGGGAGCTTCGGCTACAAGAGCCAGTACTACGAACTGAGCGTCTCCGTGGGTGCGGAACTCGCCGACCAGTTCGCCGACGCCGAGCGCGTCGTCGCCTCGGGCACCTCCTGCATGGAGCAACTCGACGACCTGCTGGGGCCGACGCGCCATCCCGTCGAACTGCTCGACCCGGCCGCCGAGTAGCGCCGTGCGTCGCCGGCAGCCCGTCTGGACCAAACCACTTTGGGAATACCCCTATCGTACGCAGCGGCGTACCTGTCGGTGTCCAATGTCTGACGTTACGAGCCGCCCCGTAGACCGGCACACGTCCCAGCTGACTGTCGGAGCGCTCGCGTTCCTGAGTGCGGGACTCTCGGTCGCGATTTACGCGGTGAGCGGCGAGTGGCCGGCCGGGTTCTGGGGCCTCGAAGCCGTCTTCTTCCTCGTCCTCGGAGTCGTACTGGTCGGGTACACCCTTGCCGCTCGGCTGTAGCCGACGGATCGCCTGGTGACCAACGCTCAAGGGCGTCCAGCCCGTCGTCTGCGACGATGGCTACCGAGAACCAGAGCGACACGTTCGACGTCGGCGGGGAGTTGACCGTCCACCGGCTTGGCTTCGGCGCGATGCGACTCACCGGCGAGGACATCATCGGCCCGCCCGACGACGAGGACGAGGCACGCGACGTCCTCCGCCGGGCCGACGAACTGGGCGTCGACATCGTCGACACTGCGGACTCCTACGGCCCCGGCGTCTCCGAGCGCCTCATCGGCGAGGCGCTGGACACCGACCGCGACGACCTCGTCGTCGCGACGAAGGCCGGACTCCTGCGGAACACGGACGGTGACTGGAAGCCTCTCGGCGACCCGGACTACGTCCGCAACGCCGTGCTCGCCAGCCTCGACCGTCTGCAGACCGACCAGATAGACCTGTACCAGTTCCACCGCCCTGACCCGGACACACCCTTCGAGGACTCTGTCCAGACCTTCGCCGAGCTGAAGGACGAGGGGCTGGTGAACCACGTCGGCCTCTCGAACGTCTCCGTCGAACAACTGGAGACCGCCCGCGACATCGTCGATATCGCCACCGTCCAGAACGAGTACAACGTCGGCAATCGCGAATCGGAGGACGTCCTCGAAGCCTGCGAGGAGTACGGTATCGGCTTCATCCCGTGGTTCCCGCTCGGCGCCGGCGATCTCGGCGAGAAGGAGGAGGTCGTCGCGGACGTCGCCGAGAGCCACGACGCGACCGAGTACCAGGTCGCGCTCGCCTGGTTACTCCACCACTCCGACGTCGTCCTGCCAATCCCCGGAACCTCCAGTATCGACCACCTGGAGGAGAACGTCGCCGCCTCGGCCATCGACCTCTCCGCGGACGAGGTGGCCCGGCTAACCGAGTGACGGCGCCGTCACTGATTTGTTAGCAACCGTTCATGTTACGGTATCGCATATCACATAAACATTCATTATGATACGGTACGAAGAAGAACGTGTATGGCGACACGCCAGTCGACATCGACGTATCACACGTGCAGCTGTGGTGAACGATTCGACACCACGGACGAGCTCCTCGAGCACGCACGGGACGAACACGGGCTGTCGGTATTCTAGACGGCTGGCGGGTGGAGGGCGCGCGAAGCGCGCCCTCGGACTTGCGAACGGCGACCAGCGGGAGCCGTGAGCAGGGAGGTCTGAACGCAGTGAAGACCTCCGAACGAGCGAGCGGGGAACGGAGTGACCCGCGAGCAGGAAGGTTCCGACCGCAGGGAGGAACCTTCGGACACGTGAACGGCGAGCAGAATTCTCTCGCCGGTCCGTTATCGGACGGAGAACGGCCAGCGCGACGGCCTACTCCACCAGGTCCTGGCGGACGTGGAAGCGCTCGTACCCGCCGTGGGAGAGTTCGAGCGCGTTCATCCACCAGTTCCACCGCTGGGCGAGCGAGTGGTCGTCGGGGGCGTCGGCGAGGTTCGCCAGGACGTCGTCGACGGTCAGGTCGAAGCCGAAGTCCTCGGTGATGCGTTCGGAGTCGGCCAGGTCCTGGACCTGGCGGGCGACGACGCGACGCGTCTCCTCGTCTGCGTCGTACTGGTCGGCGAACTCCGATTCGAGGCGCTGGCGGTCCACACGTCATTCAGGGCGCGGATCCTAATCAACGTGTGGGCAGTGATAGCAGGAAAATCGCACGAGAAACCGATACCGGAGGTACCGTAGCGAACAACCCGAAAGCTCTGGCCGCTTCGAGTCCCGGGCCTCGCTGTGCTCTTCGGACTTCGTCCTGCGGTGTTGGCTTAGTCCGGGTTCCTCGAAGCGGCCGCCCCTTTCAGTCCCACCTATCGGCGAATTGATCGGGATAAACGGGCGGACTGAAAGGGGCCGTTGGCTCTGTGGTGCCCCGACGAAGCAAGCACCGAACGAAGTGAGGCGCGCAGCGAGTCGCGGCCCCAGAGCCAACGGGGACTTTCGGGTTGTTCGCTGTCACAGTTATTGCCGTTCTCACGACAATACAGAAGAGAACGTAGTTACTCGCGCATCGAAAGCGGCTGAGGGGAGTAAGCCCCCTTCTGTTCGGCCCGGCATTCGGCTGAGCGTCCGCGCCCACGCGCCCGAAGGCGCGGGAACCGGGCTACCTGTCGGCGCGGACTTGCACCAGTGAGGATTCGCCGTTCCATCCGTTCTCCGCAGTCAGTCCTCGGTGGGTTAGCTCCCCGTCTCTTATCGGCCGAAGCCGCGTCGGTCCGGGTTCGCGCACCTCATCGGTCCTGCGGAGCGGTCTCGTTTCTGTTCCATAGCCGACGGTCTCCCGCCCCGGACTTGCGTCCGGTCACCTGCCCGGCTGGTGGGGGGACTTTCCTCATCGCCCTAGCGCATAGCGGTCCGGGCGACGGAGGCCGGGCTCCCTCTGCCGAGTCAGTCTAGTAAATCCGGGAGAATAAGGCGTTCGGTCCGGCGCACGCCCGGAACGTCATCCCGTCGGGATCAGGACATCACTCCCGTCGCGAGCCGGCGTAGCGGTCTTCGACGTAGTCGACGACGTCGTCGCTCCCCAGGAGAGTCTCCCCGTGCTGGTGGTCGACGAGGAAGGGGATCTGGTCCTCCCCGGCGACGGCCTCCATCTCGGCCTGGACCTGCTCGTTCAGGACTTCCCCGCCCTCGTTGCCGGGTCGGCGCGGGTTGTGGACGACGTAGGACAGCCCCAGGTCGGTCATCGTTTCGCGAACCGTCTCGGAGTGGGGACAGCCCTCGGCCTGGTAGAGTTCGAGCATGGCGGTGGAGCGTACGGCCGAACGGCCCTTTGGCGTGTTCGCCGGGTGGCCGTCAACTACTCCGGTTCGTCGGGGTCCGTCGCCGTCTCTAGACGGTCGATAAGTCCCCCGATCGTTGGCCGAGACAACTCGATATCGGCGCTCTTCGCGGGTATTGCGGGCGTCGCGGCCACGCCTGAGCGTCTCGCCTTAGCTGCCGTTTATTCCCGCGAAACCGTCTTCAGGGTATAACCGTCGTCCGGGGAAGGGTCGACTATGGACGAGAAGCGTCAGTTCACTCGACGCGGAGCCGTGCGAACGATCGGTGGCGTCGCGCTGGCCGGCCTCGCCGGTTGCGGTGCGTTCGGCGACGGCACCGCCGACGAACCGACGGACGCGTCGTCCGGTTCCCCCACAGACGCCGAGACGACGACCGATACGGCGACCGAGAGCGGAACGCCGTCACGGAGCGAGACGGAGACTGGAACCCAGGACGACGGCAACGGACACACGGAGAGCACGCCGTCGGTCGACGTGACGTTCGTCGAGAACCCGACGCAGGTCCACGCCACGCTCGTCGAGGCCACGTCCGCCCCGGACGACGAGGTGCTCGTCGGCTTCCGCCTCGAGGACTCCTCGTTACCGTTCACGACGGAGGTCTACCCCGCGGCCGAGGACGCCACGGTCCACGACACCGAGACCTACGACACGCAGGACCTCTCGGACGTGCCCCTCGTTCCGGATCAACCCGAGGCCCTGCCGACCGTCGACACCGAGCACGAGGACGTCCACTACGGGACGACGCCGGTCGGCGAAGCGCTCGCAGTGACCCTCGTCGCTCGGCACGACGGCGACCGGGACCTCGACTGGAGCGCGTGGGAGCGGACCGGGCATCCGTACGACGGCCACCGGGAGACGGACCCGTACCTCTCGGTGGCCTGCTACTGCGGCGGCGAGAACTACACCGCACCGGCTGGCGGCACCTGGGCCCGCGTCATCGCGGTCACGCCGACCGACCGCGTCGAGGCCGGCACGACCGTCGCCGTGAACTGGACGTCGAGCAGACTGTAGACCCGCTCTCTCACGCCCACTCGTCGCTTTCACACCCTCTCGTCGCTTTCACACCCACTCGTCGCCGAATCCCACCAGTTCCGCGTCCATCCGTGCCCGCTCGCTGGCCTCGTCGACGTCGAACTCCCGGACGATCTCGCCGTCGCGGATCAGCGGTTCGAGCAGCGCCTCTCCGTCTTCCGGGCCCTCCCGACTCGCGAGGCCGACGTGGTGGCCGCCGTCCGGCGTGCGGTACACCTCCTTCTTCCCGGTCAGCTTCCCGCGCTTGGCCGCGGGCTCGCCGTCGAGTTCGACGATGTCGAGCGCGAAGTCCAGCGGGTCGGCGTTGCTGACGTGGCTCCCGACGCCGAAACCCTCCACGACGTCGCGGAGGTCCCGGAGTTCGGCCGGGCCGAGGCCGCCACTCGCGAAGATGCCGATATCGTCGTGGCCGTGGGCGTCGAGCGTCCAGCGAACCTCACGCAGGATGTGGCGGAAGTCGCCCCGGCGAGACCCCGTCGTGTCGATCCGGATGCTGTCCAGGTCGTCGATGGTCGCGGCCGCCCGGAGCGACTCGTCCACTTCGTCGGAGTAAGTGTCACACAGCGCGACGCGGGGGACGTCCGGGCCGACGCCCTCGTCGAAGGCGGTCCAGGCGTCCTCCTGGTTCCCGCGACCGAAGGCGATTACCAGGGCGTGGGGCATCGTCCCGCTGGCTTCCGTTCCGATGATCTCCCCGGCAGCGACGTTGGAGATGCCGTCGAGGCCGCCGATCAGCGCCGAACGCTCGACGACGGCGCCAAGCGACGGGTGGACGTGCCGGGATCCGAAGCTCAGCACCTGCGAGTCGGGGGCGGCGCGTCTGACTTCGAGTGCACTCGTCGCGATGCCCGTGGCGTGGGAGAGGAATCCGAGGAGGGCAGTTTCGAGCCGACAGAACTCCAGGTACTCGCCCTCGATTCGCATGACTGGCCCGCCGTCGAACAGCCGCCCCTCTCGGACGGCGTCGACGTCCACGTCGTACCCGGCGAGGAGATTTGCGGCGTCCTCGACTCCCGCGAGGAGATTCCACTCGCCCGTCGGGAACTGGTCGGCCGTCACCTCCGCGACGACGTCCGGATTTTTGCCCGCGTGTTCCAGCGCCTCGACCGTCCGGTCGAAGTAGGCGTCGGTCGCCCGCCCCTCCGCGATAGCTTCGGGCGGGACGACGTCGAATGCCTGGTCCATACCGCCGCTTAGCCCGCCTGTGAGAAAAAAGGGACCTACTCGGGCGTTGCTTGCTGGGTTTGCTCATGTGAGGTTGACTGTGGAGGAGTGACCGGATGAACAACTTCGCCCCGATCGCGAGCAGTCAAGAAAGTCACTGCCAAGAAGTTGAAAGCCCTCGGCGCGCTCGACTCGTGCGACTCGCTGCGCTCCTCACTCCGTTGCGGTGCTTGCTTCGTCGGACTTCGTCGACCCCGCCTCGCCCTTTCAGTCCTCCAGGCCAGCGTTGCTCGCGCCACAGGGGCGCTCGCGGTTGACTCCCCATCCCTCCCCGGTCGCGCCTGGCGGCGCGACACGCTTCCTTCTGCAACCGCGCGGTGGTCGGCCGGGAGCGCGTTTCATCGCGCGACCCACCGAAAGACTCGGCACACCTCGTCTTTCGAGCCCACACTCGCTTCGCTCGCGTGGAAGGGGAAGGGAAGGGCTGCGGTGCTGTGCTGACCTGGTGTCCTGCTGAGCGAAGCAAAGCAGGGCTCGGAAGACGAACGGAGTGAGTCTTCCGGTGGACTGAAAGGGCGAGGTGCGGTCGGCGAAGCACGGACCCGCAAGCACTGGAACGAAGTGAAGCGCGCAGCGGCGTCCGCGCGAGTCGAGCGTGCCGAGGGCTTTCGACCTGTTGGCGGTAGTCGTCTCGTGTGCTGGGGATTGTGGATATTCTCGCCCGATCCAGTATCTCACTCACTCCTCGACAGGCGCGTGAATCTCGGACAGGTCCGAACGCGCCGGCGCGTTGACGATGGTGACGGTCGTCCCGTCCCGACTCACGCGGAAGGCGTCGCCGTAAGGGTCGGATTCGGGCAGGACGTACACGTCCTGTCCTGCGCTCGCGTTGGCCCGGTCGGCGAGGATGGACCGGTAGGCGTCGTCGAACTCCCGGGCGTCCTGTTCGGTGTCCCACTCCAGTTTCCAGACGTAGCCGTACGCTTCGGACTCGCTGCTCTCGTTGGCGTCGACGGTCCCGTTGTGGTAGGGCACGAGCGCGTCACCCGCCCACCCGGCAGAGGGGGCGGCGGAGTAGTTCCGGGTGCCGTTCAGGGCGCCGTTGTCGTAGAAGGTCACGTAGAGGATGGATTCGCCCAGCGTCTGGGCCACGGGCTCGTGGTCGAAGCGGGACCACTCGTCGGTCGAGCGGTCCTCGACGGTGACGTTCACCGGCTCATCGTCGGGGTACTTCTCGGCGTGGATCACCTGCTCGGTGCTCGCGGGGTAGTTCCCGTGGAGATCGTTCACGGCGTCCCAGCCACCGTCGTCGTGGACGCCCTCGACGAACTCGGGGCCGATCCGGTAGGGCTGGGCGAACGTCAGCATGTAGCCCTGGTCGATATCCGGACCGTTCTCGCAGTCCGGGAGGAACTCACAGACGAGCATCTCGCTGAGCTGGACGAACGCGTCGAAGTCGAGCCCCTCACCGACCGATCCCGCACAGGACCAGTTGTGGCCACAGCGATCGACGTAGCGCGACTCCACGGCGTCGGCGTCGCCCTCGATGACCATCGTCCGGGCGCGCGAGCTGTCGCGGACGGCGGGGTCCCCGGAGAGGTCGAACTGCTGGTCCTGGACGGCGTGGGTGAGTTCGTGAGCCAGCGTCGCCGTGTCGAGAGTCTCGTTGCCGACGACGACGATTTCGCCGGACGAGGGATCGTAGTAGCCGGCGACGGCCTCCGAGGAGACGCTCTGGCGGGCCTCGGACGGCGAGGTGTCCTCTCCGAGGATGAGCGCTGCCTCCCACACCTGGGCGTGGTAGGCGTCGTGGCGCGCCGAGAGGCTGTGATTGCCCGTCCCGCGCTCGCGGTGTTCGGCCTGGCTGACCAGTTCGACGGAGACGTCCTCCTCGAACTCGAGGTCCCGGATAACCTCGATGCGGGCCATCGTCCGCGCGGCGACGGCCTCGATCTCGGACTCGTTGTAGCCGTCACTCTCGTTGATCGATACGGGGTCGTCGTGCCAGTAGCCGTCCTCCCAGCCGAGCCGATCCGACTCGGGGTCCGGTCGCTCGACGTGGGTGACGCCGTCGCCGCCGTCCGACCCGGACTGGCAGCCGGCAAGCGCGAGGAGGACGGCGAGACAGCACAGGAGCAGGAACCGTCTCGTGGGGCGTGGGAGGCGCATTCGCTAGACTCCTCTCGCCGAACGCTTCAAAAAAGTTTCACCATCGCGGCGGCCGGCGGGAGTCGCTGGAACGTGTGGCTCATCCGCTCCTCGCGTGAATCTCCGACAGGGCCATCCGGGACGGCGCGTTGACGATGGTGACGCGCTGGCCGTCCCGGACCACGCGGAAGGCGTCGCCGTAGGGGTCGGACTCGGGCAGGACGTAGACGTTCTCGCCCGGTCGTTCCGCGGCGCGTCCCTCCAGGATGGACCGGTAGGCCGACTCGAACTGGCGGGCGTCCCGTTCGGTGTCCCAGCGGGTCTCCCAGACGTAGCCGTAGCCCGCGGCGTCCGCCCCGTCGCCGGAGCCGTTGTGGTAGGGGACCAGCGCGTCGCCCGCCCAGCCAGCCGACGGCCGACTCTCATACTCGTACACCTCGTCGCGCGGGACGTTCACCTCGCCGTGGACGGCGAGCATCCCGTAGATGGACGCTTCGCCGACGGTGTCCGCCACCGGGTCGTGGTCGAAGCGGGACCACTCCGCCGACGAGCGGTCGGCCACGGTGACGTTCGCTGGTTGCTCGTCGGGGTACGACTCTGGGTGGATCACCTGTTCGGTGCTGTTCGGCGGTACGTCGTAGAGGTCGGTCACCGCGTCCCAGCCGCCGGATTGGCGAACCTGGTCGACGAACGCCGGCCCCGTCGCGTAGGGCTGGTAGATGACCAGGAAGACGCCGTCGGTGGCCTGGCCACCGCTCGATGCCCCTCTCGGCGGCTTCTCCAGGCACTGCCAGCGGCCGCTGTCGCAGCGATTCCTGTACTGCGCCTGCACGTAGTTCGCTTCGCCCTCGGTGACCGACTGGCTGGCGAGCTGTCGGTCCTGCGTCGGCGGACTCCCGGCGAGGCCGCCCTCCTGGTCCTGCAGCGCGTGGACGAGTTCGTGTGCCAGCGTCCCCCGGTCGATGGTCGGCGTCTCCGAGTCGCTGACGATGACGATGCTGTCGTTGCCCGGCGCGTAGTAGCCCTGGACGGAGCTGTTGAACGTGTCGCCGAAGGCGTCCTCGACCTGGCGGTCCTCGCCCACGAGGAGCAGCCCCTCCCAGACCTGCTCGTTCCACGGGTCACCCGAGACGCCGAGCCCGGTCGAGCGGTTGCGGTACTCGTCGCGGCTGATCACCTCCAGGGTGACGTTGCCCTCGAACTCCAGGTCGCGGATCTGTTCGACGCGGGCCATCGTCCGGCCGAGCACGGCCTCGCGCTCGCTCTCGTTGAGCCCGTCCTCGGTCGTCACGTCGACGGACTCGTCGTACCAGTAGCCGTTCTCCCAGCCGACCTGGTCCGTCGCGGGGTCCTGTCCCAGTGGCTGGTGGACCGCGCTGTCGAGGCCGCCACAGCCGGCCAGGACGGCCAGGACCGCGACGCCGACGAGTATCAGTGAGCCCCTGCGCATCTGGGGCCGCCTGCTGTCCCTACGCATCGTGCACCTCCGAGAGCCCGTCGCGGTCGGGCGCGTTGACGACGGTCACGGTGTCCCCCTGTTGCCGGATTCGGACGGCGTCGGCGAACTGACTGTCGCGTATCCCCCAGACGTTCTGGCCCACTCGTTCGCCGCCCCAGTGCTTGACCACGGCCGTCCACGAGGAGGCGAACTCGCGGGCCTCGTCGGGACTCTCCCACTTCGTCCGCCAGACGTAGCCGAGTTCGCCGGCGCCGTTCTCGTAGACGTACATCTTCCCGCCCGCCCAGCCCGCCGCCGCGCCGACGTCGTAGTCGAAGGGGTCTCTGGAGTCGACGCTGCCGTTCTCCCGGTAGTTGATGACGTCCGTCGGCCGGACGACTGCCGCGTCCTCGTAGTCGTCGGCGAGCGTGTACGCGAGCGTGGCGACGATGGCCGACTGGCCGGGAACGGCGTAGTTCGGCCGGTTCGGCGGCTCGACGCGCTCCCAGTCGTCGCTCGACCGGTCCCGTAGTTCGACGTCGGCCGGCTCCCACTCGCTGTACCGGTCGGGATAGATGACCTCGGGCGAGCCGTGGGGTTTGTCGTCATAGGCGTCGTTCACGGCGTCCCAGCCGCCCTCGTCGTACAGCGACTGGACGAAGCCTGGCCCGTCGCTGTAGGGGAAGTACATCAGGACCTGGATGCCGAGGTGGCCGGGCGCGCTGTCGGATTGCTCGCCGGCGCCTTCACTCCCTTCCTCGCCTCCTTCCTCGTCGCCGCTTTCGGCGGCGTCCAGACACTCCCACGCCTCGCCGCAGTGGCTCGCGTACCGTCGCTCCGCGAACGACGCGTCGCCCTCGATCAGCCCGTTGCGGCCCTGGTGGGCGTCGCGGGTCCGCACCGGGTCGGCCGCAAGGTCGAAGTGCTGGTCCTGGAGGGCGTGGACGAGTTCGTGGGCCAGCGTCCCCTCGCCGTCGAGCCGGGGGGTCTCGCTCTCGGAGACGACGACGATTTCGTCGCGCGAGGGGCTGTAGTAGCCGAGCACGCTCTCGCCCCGGGCCGACTCCTGGCTCTCGATGGAGTCGTCTCGCTCGCCGACGAGGAACAGCGCCTCGAACTTCGCGTTGTCGAAGCGCGTCAGCGCCTCGCTGTGGTTTCCGCCCGACTCGTTCCGGTACTCCGTCCGGTCGATGACTGTCACCGGCACCTCCTCCTCGAACTCCAGCCCGCGGACGAGTTCCATCCGGGCCATCGACCGCGCGACGACGGCGTCGAGTTCGCTCTCGTTGTAGCCGTTCGCGGAGGTCACGGCGACGGACTCGTTGTGCCAGTAGCCGTTCTCCCAGCCGAGCCGGTCGCTCTCGGGGTCCTCGGGCACCTCGTCACCGGTGGGGATCCGGTCGTTTCCGGTGGAATCGGACGAGGAAGCGCTATCGGTCGTCGTGGGTCCGTCGCCAGGCTCGGTGCCGGAGTCGGCACCCGGCGACCCGGGGAAGCCCGGCGCCTGGCAGCCGGCGAGGACGAGCAAGAGGGCGAGCAGGACGGCGCGCAGCATTGACGGATGGTGGGGACCCACGCTCAAAAAGGGCGCGCAGTCTCTCCCGACTACTCAGTCCTCGTTCGCGGCGCAACGCTGTTTGGGGTCCGCGTCGAATCGTCGCGTATGACCCAGTTCGACCCCGACAGCACCGCCGTGGTCGTCGTCGACATGCAGAACGGCTTCTGTCACCCCGACGGCAGCCTCTACGCGCCCGGCAGCGAGGACGCCATCGAACCCTGCGTCGACCTCGTGGAGCGCGCCCGCGAGGCCGGCTCCAGCGTCGTCTTCACCCGCGACGTCCACCCGCCGGAGCAGTTCGAGGACGCCCACTACTACGACGAGTTCGAGCGCTGGGGCGAGCACGTCCTCGAAGGGTCCTGGGAGGCCGAACTGGTCGAGGAACTGGAGCCGCGAACGGACCGCGACGAGGAACTCGTCGTCGTCAAGCACACCTACGACGCCTTCTACGAGACTCAGCTAGAGGGGTGGCTCGACGCCCACGGCATCGACGACCTCCTCTTTAGCGGCACGCTCGCGAACGTCTGCGTCCTCCACACCGCCGGCAGTGCCGGTCTCCGGGACTACCGCCCGGTGCTGGTCGAGGACCCCATCGGCTACATCGAGCAAGCTCACCACGAGTACGCGCTGGACCACGCCGACTGGTTGTTCGGCGACGTGGTGGCTCTAGAGGACGTGGCGTTCGAGACCGACCGATGAACGACGTCGTCCGGGGCGACGTCGGAGAAGTCGACGACGGCCCGGAGTACGACGTGAACTTTCGCGACGAGCCCGGCCGGTACCGTCACACCCCCGACGAGCGCGGCGTCTTCAAGATCGAACCGTACAAGTCTGAACTGTTGCCGCTCTGGGCCATCACCGACCTGGCGGCGGCAACGGAAGCCACAGACGCCATCTGCGACCGGTACCGCGAGTACCGCGACGCTGGCGACTTCGTCGGCATGGACGTCGCGCTGGCCTATCGTGGCTCGCTCGACGCGGTGCGTGAGGACGACGCGTACGAGCGCCTGAATGCGGCCCACCGCGAGCGCTACGGCGAGGAGTGATCGACGACCGAGACGGTCACCGCCTCGCCCACCGTGAGGTCCACCGCCTCACCGACGAGTTTCACGCCGAAGGAGTCGCGGGCACAGAAGAGCGCGATGCCGGTCACCGGGTCGCCGTTTGCGAGAACATCGACGTCGTTCCAGTGGACGTTGCGGCCCCTCGCCGTCCCGACCTCGGTTCCCGCGACGGCAACCCGGCTGCCGTCGTCACCGAACAGCAGTCCGCCGCCGTCGTAGTGGGGAAGGCCGCCGTCGAGGACGCCGGCGTCCGAGCCAGCACCGAATCCGTTTGCCAACCCGACGAATCGCTCGCCAGGCGCCGGATGCGCGGGTTCATCGAGGCGCGCCCACGTATCGCCCGTCTCGACCACCGTCCCGGTGCCGTCCCAGGGAAGCGGTTCGACGTCGACGGCGACGGTCAGGCGCTCCGAACCGCTCGCGCGGTAGGGATCCATCCCCGAATCGCGAAACTCCAGGTGGACGTGGTTCGGAACCCACGGGGCGAAAAAGCCAGCCCGAACCAGGCGACCCAGCGGATCCCCGAACCCAACGCTGTCTCCCGGTTCAACGGTCGGCTCGACGTGGAGGATCCGGGCGACGTACTCGCCAGTGTCCACCAGCACGAGCCAGTCGTGTTCGGCGGCGTAGGCCTTCGGTGGCGCTCGCACGCGCTTCACGTCTACAACCTCGCCAGCGACTGGTGACGGTGCCGTCTCACCCTCGGGATAGAGGTCGATAGCGCGCCCGTCGTCGTGGGCGACGAACGGCGAGTTGTAGAGCGAGAACCGCCGGTACTGGTCGAGTACCTCGGCGTGGAGCGTCACCGGCGACTCGGGCATCTACCCCCCAGTCGGTCCTGGCCGGGCTTCAACCTCCCGACGCCGAGGGTTCAAGTACGAACACGGGGCCAGCCCGGACCATGTCTTGACGAGTGAGGCGGCGCGTCTGCGGGAGCGTGGACCAGCGCGTCGCGACACCGGGAGTCCACCTGCACGCCACATCTGTTTTGCCGGTCGCGCGGGAAGCCTGGGTATGCGCCTGTTCCGCGGTCGAGCGAGTGACCCCGAGACCGACCAGCGGCGCACCCGCGAGATGGTCAGCGACGCCGCCGACACCGACGAACCGGCCCTCAGAGTCTGGACGCCCCATCGCCAGGTCGTCTTCGGCCGGCGCGACCGCCGCACCGACGGCTACGAGCGGGCCAGGGAACTCGCACTACAGCGGGACTTCGTCGTCCGCGAACGCGAGGTCGGGGGCCGGGCAGTCGCATACACCGGGACGACCGTCGCCTTCGCACTGGCCGAAACCGTCGACGACCACCGGCGCGGCATCGGTGCCCGCTACGACCGCGCGCTCGACGCACTCCAGAGCGCCCTCGTCGACTGCGGCGCCGCCGTCGAACGCGGCGAACCGCCGAACTCGTTCTGTCCGGGGAGCCACTCGCTACAGATAGACGACGGCAAGGTCGCCGGCGTCGCCCAGCGCGTCCGCCAGGACGTCGCTGTCGTGGCAGGCGTGGTGGTCGTCACCGACGCCGCGGCGATTGCCGACGTTCTCGACTCCGTCTACGACGCGCTCGACGTGCCGTTCGACCCGGCGAGCGTCGGAAGTCTGACCGCGTGGACTGACGGCGAAACCACTCCGGAGAGAGTGGTCGACGCCGTCGCGAGGGCGTTCGGCGCGGAGTCCGAACGATAGAATTGCTTCGGAGGGCCGTCAGCAAGGGGGCGTGGAGGGGCCGCGAGCAATCCGCGAGAGACGAAACCGCGTTCAGTCCCGTTCGAGGGCTCGAATCGCGTTCCGTACCTCTTCGTCGGTCGCTTCGCTCCGCTCGTCCGACCGCGACGAGACGAGGCGCAGGTACTCCGCGAGGGCCGAGCGGACGCGCACGCCGAGGCCCTCGTCTCGGGCGGTGTCGACGACGGTTTCGTGGAGGGTGGACGGGGACATAGCCATTCTAGCACCTCAGGCGGACTGCGCGGTCGTTACGCGCCAGGTGGTCGCGTTCGTGTAGGACCACTTCTCGATCTCGAGAGCTGGCGCGGACTCCTGGAGACGGATCATCAGCTGTCCGATCGCCTGGGGCGACATGCCGACGTCGTCGGCGATGAACTTGCCTTTGACGTAGAGTTCACCCTGCTTTGCGGTCTCTTCGGCCAGATACGCATGCAGGCGCTCGGCCTTGGAGTCACTCTCGGCGCAGTCGGCGGGCGATTCCTCGACAGCCGCGGGGGGTGCTGTTGCGCTCATTGGCTTCGGTCTCCGGTTACACCCAGTGGATGTTATATACGCGAGTCGCTTTGCTCTATTTAGCGACGGTTCGGAACAATTAACCCGATTTCGACGATCGAATTCGTTTCATCCCCATTTTACGAGCGCCTGAGACGAGCCGAGAAACTTTACGGTTCGATTTGACACGGTCTCTCTGGTTACGTGGTACGTACGATCGACGTGCCGATACGCTACCATTCGTTTACATGATGGCCGATGAGATGCACGCTACAGGGGACGCTTGACGAGCGGCCCCCTGTGAAACTGCGTCGAGCTGTCGTGGCACGCAGACATATCACCGTCCGCAGTCGTGACTCCGAAACACGTAGGTCTGGCCGCCGAGGAGCCAACCATATGCTCATCCGGAACGCGACGCTTCCAGACGGGTCCGAGCGCGACGTCCGCGTCGAAGGCGAGACCATCGCCGCCGTCGAGTCGGCCCTCGAACCTCACGACGACGAGCGCGTCGTCGACGCGACGGACCGGCGGCTCTTCCCGGGGATGATCGACGTCCACGTCCACTTCCGCCAGCCCGGCTACTCGCACAAGGAGACGTGGGCGTCGGGCTCGCGCTCCGCTGCAGCGGGCGGCGTCACCACCGTCGTCGACCAGCCCAACACCGACCCGCCGACGATCGACGCCGACGCGGTCGCGGCGAAGGACTCCCTCGCCGGGAAATCCGTCGTCGACTACGGCATCAACGGCGGCGTCACCGAATCGTGGGACCCCGACGGCCTCCTCGACCAGCCGCTGTTCGCCCTCGGCGAGGTGTTCCTCGCCGACTCGACGGGCGACATGGGCATCGACGCCGACCTGTTCGAGGACGCGCTGGTGAGAGCCACCGAAACGGGTCGAACCGTCACGGTCCACGCCGAGGACGCGACGCTGTTTAGCGAGGAAGCCAGAGATCGCGACGACGCCGACGCCTGGAGCGCGTTCCGGACGGCCGAGGCCGAGGAAGTCGCCGTCGAACGAGCCTGCGGCGTGGCCGCCGAGCACGACGCCACCATCCACGTCGCGCACACGAGCACGCCCGAGGGCATCGATATCGCCGCCGACGCGGGGATGACCTGCGAAGTGACGCCCCACCACCTGTTCCTCTCGCGCGACGACCTGGCGGAACTCGGGACGTTCGGCCGGATGAACCCGCCGCTGCGGAGCGAGGAGCGACGCGCAGCAGTGTACGACCGGGTCGTCGACGGGACCGTCGATATGGTCGCGACGGACCACGCGCCCCACACGCGCGAGGAGAAGGACGCCTCGATCTGGGACGCGCCGTCGGGCGTCCCCGGCGTCGAGACGGCGCTCCCGCTCCTCCTCGAAGAGGCGAGGCAGGGGCACCTCTCCTACGAGCGCGTCCGCGACCTCACCGCGGCGAATCCCGCCGACGTGTTCGACCTGCCACGGAAGGGGGCTATCGAAGTGGGGAACGATGCCGACCTGGTGCTCGTCGACCCGGACGACGACCGCGAGATCCGCGGGGAGAACATGCACACGAAGGTCGACTGGACGCCGTTCGAGGGGTTCACCGGCGTGTTCCCGGAATTGACGATGGTCCGGGGCGAAATCGTCTACGAGCGGGACACTGTGAGCGGCGACGAGACGTTCACCGACCACCAGGGCGAGAACGTGCGTGAGCGGTAGAACTACTGGGTTGAGCAGTAGGGGTAGGGACGCGCACAGGAGTTACATGACAACAGCACGAAAGCCCCCTCCCGCTCGGTGGCTGCGAACCGCGCTGCGCGCGGCCTTCGGCCGTGCTTGCGGGTTGGTTCGAGAGAGCTTCGCTCTCTCGTCATCACGAAAGGCGCGCAGCGCCTTTCGAACGATCTCGCTCACCGAGCGGTCGGCCCCTTTCAGTCCACCCACTTCGGCTGGTTCGTCAGGAGAAATAGGCGGGACTGAAAGGGGCGGCTGGCTCCGGGAACCCCGGCGTAGCAAGCACCGAGCGAACGGAGTGAGCGAGGCGCGCAGCAAGCCGCGGGACCGGAGCCAGTCGGGGCTTTCCTTTGTTGTTCCCGTTCGGGGTTGCGTTCTCAGAACGACCTGCTCAACCCAGTAGTTGACTCCCTCAGCAGATAGAACGCAGAGACGCACCCTCACTCCGCCTCACTCCTCTTCGGCGCGTCCCTTCCAGGCCTTCTCCTGGGCCCGTTCGGCGACGTGGCGGTCGCCGTCGGCGAGACGCTCGCGCGCTCGCTTCTCGAAACCCTCGGCGTCGTCGAGCAGGCCGGCCTGGAACGTCTCCAGCACGTCGTAGGACCAGCGGTCGTCGAGCACGCCGCAGGGGAGAAAGTCGTCGCGGAGTTCGTCCGCCAGTTCGTCTTCACCCTGGTCGCGCAGCAACGCCTCGGCGGCGGCGAAGTGGTCCATCGCGTGACCGGTGTTGTGGTGGAAGGCGACGAGGTGGCCGTGGGCGCGGTGGAACCACTCCAGGCCGAGTTCGACGCGATGGAGGGCCTCGACGGCGGGGTCCTCGGAGTGATGGGGCTCCGCGACGCGCTGCTGGTCGTCGACTTGCGTCGGGTCCTCGGTGTGGGCGGCGTCTTCGGTGGTGGTTCGGTCGTCGGCTCGCGGTCCGTCGGTCGGATCTGACGCCATATGCACAGTAGGGCGCCGGGACACCTCTGTCTGTCGCTCGTATCACTCTAGCTATGCGTTCGTCGGCACGGTCCGCTGCAGACGAGCGCAACGTTTCTACGTTCGGACGCCCCAGTGTGGGACATGCATCGCCGGTCGTTCCTCCGGGCTGCGTGTGGAAGCGCCGTCCTCGGGAGCGTCGGGACGGCCAGCGCACACCCGAAGGGGTCCGGCGGGGGGAAGGGGACGCCGGTCTCCGAGACGCCGACGGGGCCGGACCCGCTCGGATCGCTCCGCCTCACGGGCGCCAAGGAGGCGGTCGTCCGGGACGGGACGACCGTCTTCCTGGCGACGACCGACGGGTTCGCCGTCGTCGACGCGAGCGACCCGGTCGACCCGACCGTCGTCTCCCGGACGGATTCGGTTCTCGACGACCAGGAAGACGGCCCGATGGAGGGAATCTGGGACGTGAAGGTCGATGGCGACCGTCTGCTCGTCGTCGGGCCGGCCAACGGCGGTCGCGACGCCGTCCACGCCGCCGTCGTCTACGACGTCGGTGATCCCTCCGACCCGGAACGCGTCGCCGTCCACGAGACGGAGTATCCCATCCACAACGCCTTCCTCACCGACGGCGTCGCCTACCTGACGGCCAACGACTTCGAGTCGAACTGGCTGGTGACCGTCGACGCCGACGCGGGCGACGAACTGGGCAGGTGGTCGCTGCTGGACCACGACGACGCCTGGGCGGACGTCGAACCCGTCATGCGCGTCCTCCACGACGTGTGGGTCGCCGACGGTCTCGCCTACCTGGCTCACTGGGACGCCGGCACCTGGATCCTCGACGTGTCGGACCCGGCCAGTCCCGCAGTCGTCTCGCGCGTCCGCGGTCGGCCTGTCGAGGAACTCGCCGCCGTCGAGAACGCCTCCCGGGAGGCGACGGCGCTGCCCGGCAACGACCACTTCGTCACCGTCGACGACGGAGGAACCTTGCTGGGTGTCGGCGTGGAGTCGTGGGCCGACGACGACGGCGCGAATTCGGACGATGGCCCCGGCGGCATTCACCTCTACGACGTCTCCGACCCGACCGACCCGCGCGAACGGGGTTCCATCGACCCGCCGCCGTCGCCCGACCCGACGCGCTCCGGTGTCTGGACGACGGCCCACAACTTCGAACTCGCCGACGGCCGGTGCTACTCTTCGTGGTACCAGGGCGGCGTGAAGGTCCACGACGTCTCCGAGCCGTCGACGCCGCGGGAGCTGTTTCACTGGCGCGACGGGAACCAGACGAAGTTCTGGACGGCCCAGCGGGGCGTGCCCGGCGAGTTCTTCCTCGCCAGCAGCTGGGAGTCCCCCGGTGACGAGGGCGGCGCCGGTGGGCTGTACCTCTTCCCGGATCCGACGGGGGCGGATCCGACCCGGTCGGAACAGACATCGGCGGCGTCGGGGGCGACCGACTCGGCCGACGACGGAATCGGCTCACTCGTCGGTCTCGGCGCGCTCACCGGCGCCGGCCTCGGTGCGCTGGGATTCAGCGCCTGGCGCGCTCGGCGATAGCTGCGGCTCGGTCCGTCAGTGGTCGCGCGCTAGAACGTCTGGAAGCGACTGCAGAGCTGCGGTTACTGGACGGTCCAGTCGCCGCCGTCGTCGACGACGACGCGGCTGTCGAACAGGTCGGTTACCGCCGACACCGTCTCCTCGCCGAACGGCTCCGGGTCGAAGTGGTAGTGTGCGACCGCGTCCGCCGTGGCCATCCGGTCGGTCGTCGCACGGAGGAACTCCAGCGCCTGCTCTCGGGGCGTGGTCTGCAGTAACCTGGTCACCGAATCGAAGCAGACGACGAGCTGTCGGTCGCTCGCCGCCAGCGCTCCCAGGCGCTCCGTAATCGTCGCCGCCAGCTCCGGGAGGTCGCTCGCGTCCGGGATGTACGAGAATGATTCGGGGCGCCCACTCGCCGCTTCCAGGGTGGTCGCGGCGGCCGACGACCGGGGGAAGTCCCCGAGGTTGATCGCGGCGGTGTCTGCCGGTCGTTCGTCCATGTACTGTTCCCAGGCGGAGACGCGACGATCGAACGACTGTGCGTGCAGCACTCCCAGCAGGTTCTCCTGGTCGTACGGCGCGACGGACAGGAGGTCCACGCAGGCCTCGTGGGAGTGCGAGTGCGTCGTCAGGAGGACGTTCGCCGCCCCGTCGATCGACTCGTGGATGAACGCGTCGGGCGTCGTGTCGGCGACGTAGATGTCGCCGGCGGAGGTCACCTCGACCTCGAGGCCGTCGACCGTGAACGAGACGGAAACGCCGCTCGAACCGGACACCAGCGTGTCCAGGGCGTCCGGGTCGACCACGCGTCCGAGGGGTTCCAGTTCGAGGGCGTCCCGGCCCTTCACGAACTGGACCGCCTCCAGTACTCCACCGAACGGATCCGCGTCGTCGATCCTGAAGTGGTACGTCTCTGTGTCGGCGTCCATCAGTGTGTGCTCCCCTTCGGTGTCATTGCGATGTCGGTGCGAGACCGTACCCCACTGAACAGAACATGAGGTCTCGGATATATAACTATTTACTGGATAGGTTCGCCCGGTGATGGATTTGACAGTTTTCAACGCGACCTTTCACCGACCGGTCGGCGACTCCTCGCAACCATCCGGTGACCTCGTCGGGGGAAGCTGACGAGTTTGGCGGAGGGCCAGTCGGTCGCACCGCACCGGTCGGCGGTACGGGCGCCCCTTCGGGTCACGACTCGCTCCCGTCGAGCCCATGGACGAGTGACGCCGCGACGTTCCGGGCCTTCTCCGCGAGCGCCTCGGAGACGTGGCCGGCCTCGACCGCGTCGTCGAGTTCGTCGTCGTCGACGCGCTCGACCGTCCCGTCGGCGTGTTTCACCACGTCCACGTGGAGGTCGACGTAGCGAACTTCGCCGGGGAACACCTCGACGGGAGTGCAGACGTTGACGTACGTCCCGCGGCGCTCGCCGTCCGACCCCTCGTAGGTTGTCGGGTACCACCAGCGACCCTCCGTGACCTTGGTAATGGCGACGTCACCGGCCTGCCGATCGACGCCGAGGCCGTCGTACTGGCCGCCCGGCGTCATCTCCCGCCGGAGCGTCACCGTCCCGTCCGCCTCGACCGAGTCGACGGCCGCCTCGCCGAGCGTGAACAGGCGGCCGTCGGGCTTGCCGTGGGCGATGTCGACCGCGTCGCCGGCCTGCGGGCCGAACTGGCGCGCGACCACGTCGAAGGGGAAGTCACTCTCGCCGGTGTCGACGTCCCCGTCGTCGACGAGCGCTTCGACCAGGTCGACCGCCCCCGACGCGCTGTTCGTCCCCGCCTTCGTCCGGTGGTGACCCGGCATCGTCGTCGTCACCTCGCGACGCACCTCGTCGAGCGCGAACCGGCTCTCGCGGCCGAACCACACCCACGTCGTGGCCTCGTCGGTAAAGTACCGGTGTGGCGCGACGGCGGCCTGGTCGGGCGCGTCTCCGTCGGCGAGCGCGTCGTCGACGGCCGCGGCCCGCTCGTTCAGCGTGTCGAGCGCGTCCGAGAGCGCGTCGAGGTCGGCGTCGTCACTCGCCGCGTCCCACCGCGCGCCCCAGCCCTCGCGGGGGTCCGTCGGGAGGATGTCCGCGAGCGCGGGGCCGTTGGTCGCCGCCGTGCCGCCGCGGACAAGCGTCGCCAGCGATCCCTGGACGCGCATCGTCGCGTCGAGCACCGGCCGGTCGTCGCCCCACGGCGGCGCCGGTTCGGTCACCTGAACCCGGAGGTTGTCGCCGTCGTCGACCCGTTCCGGGCTGTTCGAGTACGGCAGGAACCCCTCGCTCCCTTCGCCAAGGTCGACGACGGCGCCGCTCCCCAGCGTGTCCACGACTTCGCCGGCGAAGACGGCGCCCCGGGGCGTCGAGTCCTCCCACGCGAGCGCGTCGCGACCGAGCGACTGGAGGTCGTCGGCCACCTGCGCGACCGTCCCGGCGTCGCCGACGATGCCGACGCCCTGCCGATCGCCCGTCGTCGAGACGACGGCGTCGGCCTGTTCGGGCTGGAACTCGGCGTCGAATCGCTCGCGGATGGGCTTCGACGCCTGGACGACGCCCGGGTCGTCACGGAACAGCTCCGTCAGCGCCGTCGCGTAGATGCCACGAACCTGGACCGTCATAGGGCCTCTCGGTCGGCGGCGAAGCGCACCCGCCCGTCGACCGTCGGACCGAGACTGAGTTCGACCACGTCCCCGGAGAGGACGCGCCCGCCCTCGACGGGGACGCCCCAGGTGTCGAAGCGGAGGTACCCCCTGATGTCGTCGGCGTGGGTGAACAGGTCGAGGTAGTCGACGGTGTGCTCCTGGACGTCGCTCGAACTGTGGGCGACGTCCATGTCGGAGTAGACGGTCTCCCGGTCGGCGAAGAAGGCCTCCAGGTCGGCGGCGGCCTCGTCGGTCAGTTCGACGACGGTCTCCGAGGCGGCGTCGATCTCGTCGGTCGAGAGGCCCGCCTCGCGCAACGCTCGCTGTTCGCGCTGGGTGAAGTGCATACGGACCGTTCGGATTCGAACCGTGAAAACGGTTGTACTGTCGGCCGAACTCGCGCGACGAACCGTCGCCGCGGCGGCGCCCGCCGCTCAGAAGGTGTTCAGGATGAGGACGAGGAACCCGAACATCGCGCCGAAGGCGACGATGGTACGGGGGTCGATTCGGATGGTGTTGCGGTCTTCCGCGTCGAAGTACCGGACCAGGCCGGCACTGGACATCAGCCCGCCGCCGTCGTTGCTGCTCATGGTCCATGCTGCACTCCGCGCGGGAGTAAGCCTTTCCCTTTCGCGACCGGTCGACGGTGAAGTGGTGACGACCCCACCGCCCGTCGCCGGGAACGCCGAATAGCTGTCGGCGAACCACCAGAAGACGGACGCGCCAGTCACCAGCGTGTCGACTGCTCGGTGAAAATCCTTATCTGGTCCGCACGGTTAGCTTTGGGCGAACCAGCAATGACAGTCACGCTCAAGGACTTTTACGCAGACTGGTGTGGCCCCTGCAAGACCCAGGACCCGATCCTGGAGGACCTCGAAGAGGACTGGGGCGACGTCGAGTTCGAGAAGATCAACGTCGACGAGGAACAGGACGTCGCCAACGAGTATCAGGTGCGCTCGCTGCCCACGCTCATCGTCGAGAACGAAGACGGCATCGTCGAACGATTCGTCGGCGTCACACAACACGACGACCTCGAAACCGCGCTCGACCAGGCCAACGCGTAATCGGTTGCTTTTCGCAGTTTTCGGGCTCTCGAGCGGATGGCTTTGACGAGCTGGAGTGACGTTTTTCTCCGGTCGATAGCGATGGGTATCTCGATCAGTAGGGGTGTGTATGGAACGGGTGGTTCGTCGCTATCTCGATGGAAGATAGGAGACCGCTAACACCCAGAAAGCCCTCGGCGCGCTCCGGTCCCGCGTCCCCGCTGCGCTCCTCACTGCGTTCCGGTGCTTGCGGGGTCGGGGTTCCCGGAGCCCGCCTCGCCCTTTCAGTCCTCCGAGGCCCGCATAGCACCACAGCCCTGCCCTTCCCCTGGTCGCAAGTACCTCGCTATCGCTCGGCCACTTGCTCCCGGCCGAGCGGTTGCCGAGCGGTCAGGACGCGTGTCGCGCCGCCAGGCGCGACCGGGGAGGAGTGGGGAGTCAACCGCGAGCGCCTCTGTGGCGCGAGCGAGGCAGTCCCTGGTGGACTGAAAGGGCGAGGCGTGGTCGGCGAAGCACGGTGACGCAAGCACCGAACGAAGTGAGGCGCGTAGCGAGCCGCGCGAGTCGAGCGCGCCGAGGGCTTTCGACGTGTTGTTGGCGGTCGTGATTCCGAGTCCAGAGAGCGCGCCGAGGGCTTTCGACGTGTTTTTGTCCTCAGTCACGTCGACAATTCGAACCCCACAGATCGCTCACTACACACACTATACGCAACGTCCGTATCGTCGGTCAGCGAGTCGCGACGAGCGAGAGGAACCCCGACAACACACCAACTCGACGGCTCCTTACCGGAACTCGACGCCCAGGTCGTGCATCCCGTCGTTGTGGCGGGCGACGTTGATGAGCAGCGGCGTGACGCTCTCGACTTCGGCGGCGTTGGCGAGCGGGCCGCCGTCGAGCGGGCGGAGGCCCTCGATGTCGTCGGCGAGCCCCATCACCGTCTCCTTGGCGTCGTGGTCGTCGCCGACGACGATGGTGTCCCACTCGACGTCGGCGTCCAGGTCCGCGAGGCGGCCAGCGGCGAGGTTGTGGAAGGCGCCCACGACCGGGACGTCGTCGGGGGCGGCGCGGGCGGCCAGCGCGGTGACGCTCCCCGTACCGGGCCGATTGTAGTGGAAGCCCGCCTCGTCGCGTTTCATCCCGACGGCCGGGGAGACGAGGACGTTCCCCTCCGCCAGCGCGTCGGCGACGGCCTCGACAGTGTCGGTGAGGTGGTAGGCGGGGACTGCCGCCACGACGACGTCGGCCCGTTCGGCCGCCGAGCGGTTGTCGGTGCCGTCGACGGTTGCGTCGCCGCCGCGACTGTCGAGTTCAGCCTCGTACTCGTCGGCCTTCGCCGCCGCGCGGTCGGCGTCCCGAGAGCCGACGACGACGTCGTGGTTCGAGTCCATCGCCCAGCGCAACGCCAGTCCCTCGCCGATGTCGCCGGTGCCCCCGAGTAAGGCAATTTGCATAGCTGTTGGGTGGGCCGAGCGCCGAATAAACGTTGTTACTGGTCGCGTCGCGCCCACCAACGCTTTTGACGGCCGGGGACGACAGTCGAGCTATGAGCAGGGCCGACACCATCCTGGAGTGCGAGGACTGCGTGGCCCCCGCCGACGCCTTCGCGCTCGTCAGCGACGAGACGCGACTGTCCATCCTGGAGGCGCTCTGGCGCCTCGACGACCCGGTCCGGTTCTCCGAACTCCGGAGCGAGGTGGGCGTCCGCGACAGCGCGCAGTTCAACTACCACCTGACCAAACTGACCGACCAGTTCGTCCGCAAGGTCGACGGTGAGAACTCTGCCGGCGGGACGAGTTCCGATGCCGAACCCGCCGGCTACGAACTCCGCACCGCCGGCGAGCGTATCGTCCAGGCCATCCTCGCCGGGTCGTTCACCGAGCACCCGCGCCGCGAGATCGACATCGACGACGCGTGCACCCAGTGCGGCGCCGAACTCGCGGCCCGCTACGACGACGAGGTGCTCGCCATCGATTGCCCCGACTGCGGCCACGGCCACGGCGAGTACCCGTTCCCGCCCGGCGGGCTCCACGACCGCTCGGACGCCGAGATCCTGGAGGCGTTCGACCAGCGCGTGCGCCACCTCCACTGTCTCGCCAAGGACGGCGTCTGCCCGGAGTGCAGTGGTCGGATGAACACGACCATCGAGCGCGCGGGTGAGTGCTGCCTGGGCACCTCGCTGCGGGCCGACCACGTCTGCGAGCAGTGCAACCACCAGCTCTGCTCGGCGGTGGGCCTGGGCCTGCTGGACCACTCCGCGGTCGTCTCGTTCTACGGCGACCACGACGTCGCGCTCTCGGAGACGCCCTACTGGCGCCTCGAGTGGTGCGTCGACGACGAGTCGGTCACCGTCCTCGAGGAGAACCCCTGGAAAATCTGCATCGACATCAGCGAGAACGAGGAGACGCTCCGGGTCACCGTCGACGGCGATCTCTCCGTCGTCGACACCGAACGCGTCTGAGCCAGTCCGTCGGTACGATTTTCGCCGTTTCGTCACCGATTGTATCAGATCCGTTACTCGAACACAGTACAGTAACTCGCGCTACAAAAACATCATTCAGATTATAGTTATCCCGTCGGCGACCCGACGTTCACCTGTGATGAGGATCCCGACGCCGACCCACCTCGACCCGTCACCGTGCGAGGGAGCGGCACTCGAATGTCTCGCCTGCGGAACGGCCATCGTGGCCCTCGTCCCGCTCGCGCTGTGGGCCGTAGCTAACCCGGTCCTCGCCGCTCTGGTCGCGGCGACTGCCGTCGTCGCGCTCGTGACGCTTGCCGGGCTGGCCAGAAGCGGCAGCGTACAGTTCGACGACGAGGAATAGCGAGCGAACCCCCGACCGATTTTCCGGACTGGTCACTCCAGCAGGTCCGGCAGGTCGTTGACCGTCTCGACGACGGCGGCGGCGCCGGCCGCGCTGTACTTGCGCCGGCCGTCCTCGCCCGTCAGCCCGCCCGTCAACACCCCGACGCCGTAGTACACCCGGTCGTCGTCCGCGGCGTCGGCGTTGACCGCCGTCCGGATGTCGTCCAGCGTGTCGCCGGCGAAGGCGACTCGCTCCGCGCCGAAGCGCTCGGCGACTGTCTGGAGCGCGTGCGGGTGGGGCTTGCCCTCCTCCCAGTCGTCCATCGTGAACCGGTGCTCGTCGGCGACGGACAGGCCCACGCGGTCCATCGCGATGTCGGCCTCCGCGGCGGGTCGGCCCGTGACGACGCCGACGTCGTAGCGCTCCTGGAGCGCTTCGATGGTTTCGGGCTCGACCAGCACCGGCTCGTCGTTGACGAACCCTGCTGTCTCCAGCTCGGGCTCGCCCCCCTCCAGTTCGCGATACAGGTCGCTTCCGAGGTACAGCTGCTGGAACACGTCCCGGAGTCGTTCGGGGTCCCAGGCGTCGAAGACGGCCGCCGCGGCGTCCTCGTCGAGTGAGTCCCGAATCACCGCCTCCGCCGCGTCGAGACCGCCGCCGTGCTCGGCGATGCCGTCGGTGAACCCGTCGATATCCAGTGCCATGCCCTCCCGCGACCCGAGCAGGTACAGCGCCGCCGCGTAGGTGAGTTCCCAGTCGTCGTTGAACCCGCCCGCGTCCTTGAACTGCTGGATGGCGGCCTTCGGGATAGTCTCGCCGTACACCGACTCCAGGGACTCGACGATCGCCCGCCGGTAGGAGTCCGCCACGTCCACCAGCACGCCGTCGACGTCCAGCACGACCGCGTCTACGTTCATGTGGTGCTCGTGGTGGCGGGTCCTCATTTCGGTTCCCCTTCTGTTCTGGCTCGGTCTATTTCTAGTCTGGTCCACCCCTTCATCTGCGAGCTATCGGTACAGAAAGGGCGTGTCTGTAACGATCTGGGAATTTCTGAGTTCTGGCACAGTACCGTCACGAACACGTCGAAAGCCCTCGGCGCGCTCGCGGTCGCTCAGCGGGATACCCTCACGTCCGTTCGGGTAGGGCCCGCTGAGCGACTGCCTTCCAGCGCGAGCCCACCTCGCCCTTTCAGTCCTCCAGGGACAGCCTCGCTCGTGCGATGAAACGCACTCACGATTGAGTCCGCCACTCCTCCCCGGTCGCTCGCCGTCCGGCGAGCGACACGCGTCCTGACCGCCCCGCAACCGCTCGGCCGGGAGGCCGTCTCGTCGGCCGACCAGGGGGAGGGCAGGGCTGCGGTGCTGTGAGGCCCCTGGAGGATTGAAAGGGCGAGGCGGGGTGGAGGAAGCACGGACCCGCAAGCACCCACGGAGCGCAGCGTGGTCCGCGCGACTCCAGCCCGCCGAGGGCTTTCTGGTTGTTGCCCTCTCTGTTCCCCCCCAGCACCCGTTCTCACAGAACCATCTGATCGTTACAGAAGCAAACTGTACCGAACCTGCGGGCTCGGGTCGAGCGGGACTTCTCTCACACTCAGCCCCGGCGATCTCCCGGGACTCCCTCCATCGCGACGAACAGCGTCTCGCCCTCGGGAAGCGTCTCCCGCTGAACCGGAACCTGGGGCTGGTCGCCGCCGAGCGTGGTGAACAGGAAGTCCGCGTCGAATTCACGAGCCACGTCCCATGCCGGCCGATGGAGCTCCGGCGGGAGGTTCAGCCCGTACACGCACTCACAGTCCGCATACACAGACGAGTCGGGCTCGGTCACGTCGTCGACGACGAACTCCACCTCGTCGGGAACCGTCCGTTCGACCACGTCGGTGGCGGTCACCGCACAGCCACGTTCGGCTAGCGCTTGGGCCACGTCAGGGCGTCGACCCACGCCGACCTCGACGAGTCGGTCGTACTTCTTCAATCGGCCGACGAGGGCCTCACGTGCGGTGGTCATGGCGGGATGTTTATGCCACACCCATGCATATGCGTTCCTATGCACGTCGATATCGTGCCGGTGGGTGACGTCCCCGCGACGGTCAAGCGCGAGGCCTCGGACGGCCTGCGTTCCGTCTACGACTGCGATGTCTCCATGCACGAGCCCCGTTCTATCCCCGCCGGTGCGCACGACGAATCCCGGGACCAGTACCGGGCCGAGGAATTCATCGACCTGGCACAGCGGGTGGGCAAGGGCGACAAGAACATCGCCATCACCGGCAAGGACCTGTACTACCGCCGGCGCAACTACGTCTTCGGCCTCGCGTACCTCTCGGGCAGCGGCAGCGTCATCTCCACCTACCGCCTCCAGACCTCATCCGACGGCGGCTTCTCCAACCGCTCGGCGAGCGACATCTTCGCCGACCGCGTCCGGAAGGAAGTGGTCCACGAGATCGGCCACACCATCGGCCTCGAACACTGCGACAACAAGCGCTGCGTGATGAACTTCTCACCGACCGTCCGGGAGGTAGACGTCAAGGAACCGTCGCTGTGTGGCTCCTGCCAGCGCGACGTTATCTGATTCTCGCCGCGTCCGTTCGGATGCCAAATCTATTAGGCATCAACGGTATCCACTGTGTGCCTCTATACCAAGGTGCGATGAGTGAAAGTCAATCCACAACCAGGGTCGACGAACTGAGCGACATCTTCGTATCAGTGACGGGGGACGACTCGGTGACGGAGGCCCAGGAGGAGGTCCACAGCGACCGCGAACTCCCCGCTGACGAGGCAGTCGACGTCGACGACGGCCTCGAGGACGCGGTCGCTGGCGCAGAGACGGGCAGCACCTCGGACCCGGCCGCCTGAGAACGCTTTTTCGAGTCTGTTTTCGACGCGACGATGGCCCGCCAGCCGCGGGTCCCCAACGCGATCGCGACCATACGACCGCCAGTGGTCAGTCCTCGACCACCGACAGTTCGAGCGTGTGGCCCGACTCCGTGCCGTGCATCTCGACGGTCTCGTACGGATTCTCACCGTCCGCCGGGCTCACGACCGTCGCGAACTCGCAGTCGGTACACTCGATCCGCATCGTCGGTGGGTTGTCGGATGACATTGGTGGCTGTGGATACCGTCGTGAACTGTGGGACGTTCGTTGCCTTCTCACGGGTCGTGCCGGTGGTGGCCCCGCTGGTCGACCGCGACCGATCCGGGAGCGTCTCCATCTACAACGTGTCACTCCACGCTAATAATGGCGTCCATCGGGCCGACGTCTGCCGGTTCTGGGTGCTGTAACGGTCGCCGCTACTTCGCTCAGACCAGCCTCCCTCACGGGTCGCTACGCTCCCCGTTCGTGTTAAGATGGCCTCGCTACGCTCGCCCCATCCTCGCCTCGCGTGTCGCTCCCTGCGGTCGCTCCCGCTCGGCATTTAGCTGGTCTTCGCTTCGCTCAGACCAGCCTACGGCTCACGGCTCGTTGCACTCGCCGTTCGCCAGTAAGTTGGCGCTCATTACGTTCGCGCCAACCTACCTCACGGGTCACTTCGTTCCCCGTTCGGTTTCAAGATGCCCCCTCGCTTCACTCGGCGGCATCCTATGGCGCGTAGTAATACTCTCCATCCCGCTTTTGCTGCCGGTCCAGCTGCGACCCGGGCTTGTTGATACGCGGCCGGGAGGTCCGCTCGTCGCGCCTGAAGGTCACGTCCAGGTTCGCGAGGAACTCGTTCATCCCTTCGCGCATCCCCACGGGGGGACTGGCCTGACCGTGGTGGGCGGGCTCGCCGTCGAAGACGAGCAGGCGGTCCGACAGCAGGTCGATCATGTAGATGTCGTGGTCGATGACCATCGCCGTGGCGTCGTGGTTCTCGGCGTAGCGGCGGATGGCCGAGGTCGCCAGGACGCGCTGCTCGACGTCGAGGTGGGCCGACGGCTCGTCCAGGAGGTAGAGGTCGGCGTCCTTCGACAGGCAGGCGGCGATGGCGACGCGCTGGCGTTCCCCGCCGGAGAGGTCGTCGAGGTTCTGCTCCATGATGGCGCTGAGCTGGAGGGGCTGGGAGATCTCGGTGTTCCAGTACGACGAGCCGAAGTCGTCCGTGATGGATGCCAGGAACGCGTCGACGCGCATCGGCTGGTCGATCTCGATGTACTGGGGCTTGTAGGCGATGTCGAGTTCCGTGTCGATCTCGCCCTCGTCGGGTTCGAGACGGCCGGCGAGCATCTTGGCGAACGTCGACTTCCCGATGCCGTTCGGGCCGACGACGCCCAGCACCTCGCTCTCGCGGATGTCGCCGCCCTCGACCTCCAGCGAGAACTCGCCCTCGCCGTAGGACTTGACGAGGTCGGGGTACTCGATGACGACGTCACCGGTCGAGGTCGAGCGCGGAGCGTGCTCCTCGAACTCGATCTCCGTCTGCCGGATCCGCATGTTCTCGTTGTCGAGGTAGCCGCCGAGGTACTCGTTGATGCCGCCCTTCGTCGACTTCGGGCTGGTGATGATACCGTAGGCGCCGGGCTCACCGTAGGCGACGTGGAGCGCGTCGGTCAGGAGGTCCAGAATCGCCAGGTCGTGCTCGACGACCAGCATCGAGCGGTCCTCCTCCTCGGCGAGTTCCTGGATGAGCTGTGCGGCGGTCATCCGCTGGCCGATGTCGAGGTACGGCGTTATCTCGTCGAGGAAGTAGAAGTCTGCGTCGCGGGCCAGCGTGGCGACGAGGGCGACGCGCTGCAACTCGCCGCCGGAGAGGTTGTCGATGTGGTTGTCCAGCACCGGCTCGATACCGACCCGCTCGACCAGGTCGTCGAGCGCGCCGCGCTCGTCGGTCGCTTCGAGCAGGTCCCGCGTCGGGCCGTCGAACTGGTCGGGGATCTGGTCGACGTACTGGGGCTTGCGCGCGACGGTGACGTCGCCCTCGCGCAGGTCCTCCAGGTAGTTCTGGAGCTCCGTCCCGCGGTAGCGGTCGAGCACCTCGTCCCACGAGGGCTCCTCGCCGTACTTCCCCAGATTGGGGGCCAACTCGTCGGCGAGGATGTGGACGGCGGTCGTCTTCCCGATGCCGTTCGGACCGAGGATGCCTGTAACGCGCCCTTCCTGGGGCGCGGGCAGACCGTACAGCGCGAAGGAGTTCTCGCCGAAGCGGTGGACCGGCTCGTCGTTCAGTTCCTGCGGGAGGTTGATGATCTCGATGGCGTCGAAGGGGCACTTCTCGACGCAGATCCCACAGGACTCGCCAAGACAGATCTCTTCGGAGATGCGGACCTGGTCGGGGCTCCCCTCGAATTCCTCGCCCTCCTCGTACGTGTCGCCGCGCTTGACGATGCACTCCTTGCCCGTCCGGTTGGGCGGGCAGAAGTTCATGCACTCGTAGTTACAGCGGTCGGGCTGGCACCTGTCCAGGTCCACGACCGCGATGCTGTCGTCCGCCATCTTAGAGTGCAGACGCCAGGAGGATGCCCCACGAGACGAACCACAGCGCGAAGGTCATGAACGCGACGTAGACCTTGTCCTTCGTCCCGAGGCCGTCGTATTCGATCCCGAGCACGTGCAGGATGGGGAACTGGACGAGGATCGCGATCACGAGGACCCCGATGCCGATCTGGCTCTTCGGGTCACCCCCGGCGACCGCGTTGGACGCGACGCCAGCCGCGAGCCCCGCCACCGCGGCTATCGTCGTGACCGTGAGCCCGCGCATGTGCGCGCTCATCTCGTCGACCGTTTCCGTAGCCATGGTGGTGTCTCGGCTACGAGGCACCAAAAGCCGCCCGATCCGTGCGAGCGCTGTCGACCCCGTCGAACACTCCCATCGTCGTAGAAACCTGCACCCTCCCCGACGACCCGACCCCACGATCACCCACTCGCGACGGGTTCACCGGCCTGACTCCTCAATCTTTATGGAGCCTGCGCCTCTCCGACCAGATGATGACTGATTCCGACGGGGAGGCCATCGCAGACCTTCCACCGAGCGCGAAGCTCGTCTACAAGGTTCTGGAGTACGACGGCCCGCTCACCCAGAAGGGCATCGTCGAGGAGTCGATGCTCTCGGCCCGGACCGTTCGCTACGCCCTCGAACGCCTCGACGAGGTCGGCGTGATCGAGGAGGACGTCTACTTCGCCGACGCCCGACAGAACCTCTACGAGATCGTCGAACCCGACGAGGCCGAACAGGCCGACGCCGCGGTTTCGGACTGATCTCCCGGCTCTCTCAGACCGCTTCTTCTACTTTGACGCCCCCGCAGCTGTTGCACTTGGGTATCTCGGTCTCGGTGTAGTAGCGTTCGCCACACGACGCACACACGAACGTGGGGGCGCCGGCGACGTCGTCACCGGTGATGGTCACCGGGAGGTCCGCGCCGAGCGTCACCGCCTGGCTGACGCTGCCGAACAGGAGCGCGCCGACTCGCGACCGCTTTCGGCCGCCCATGACGATGGCATCGGCGCGTAAATCCTCGGCCGCGGCGAGGATTTCGTCGACTGGGTCGCCCGCCGCGCTCTCGCGTCGGACGGCGATTTCCTGGTCCTCGAGTATCTCCTTGACTCGCTTACCTGCGGTGAGTTGCGTCGGCGTCGTGTCGTCGGCGCGCTCGTCGTCGTCGAAGACGTGCAAGAGTACCACTTCCACGCTCTCGGCCGCGTCGGGAAGCGTCGTCACGGCACGGGCCTGAGAGGCCGCCCGTTCCTCGTTCGTGTCGATGGGCACCAGTACGCGGTACATACGACACGTTGGCGTGTGACACACTTCGTTATACAGCGGGGTCGCGAGAGTAACGTGTGGTTAGCGACTCAGGCGGGTCACGCTACGTCCTCGCCCGCCGCCGCGCTGGCCGCCGCCACGGAGTGTGGTACGTTTACGGGACAGCCGGTGCAAGTGTAGCCCATGGAAACGACTCCGCTCGGAGCGACCGGTGAACAGGTCAGTGCGCTGTGTCTCGGAACGATGTACTTCGGCTCCAGCGTCGACCGCGAGACCTCGTTCGACATCCTCGACCGCTACTACGAGGCCGGCGGTCGCTTCCTCGACACCGCGAACATCTACGCGACGTGGGTCGACGGCTACGACGAGCCCGAGAGCGAGCCCCTCGTCGGCGAGTGGCTCGACGACCGCGGCGTCCGCGAGGAGATGACCGTCGCCACCAAGGTCGGCTTCGGCTACGGCGACGTCGATCGGGAACTCGACCCCGAGACGGTCCACCAGGAGGTCGACCGCAGTCGCGAGCGCCTCGGCATCGAGACCATCGACCTCCTCTACGCACACGTGGACGACCCCGACACACCCCAGACCGACGTGATGGGCACGTTCGCCGACGTCGTCGACGACGGCGCCGTCCGCCACCTCGGCGCGAGCAACTTCCCCGCCTGGCGTATCGCCCGCGCCAACCGCATCGCTGCCGAACGAGACTGGCCGCGCTTCGAGTGCGTCCAGCCCCGCTTCTCCTACCTGATCCCCGACCGCGACGCTGACTTCGACGCCCAGCTCCCGACGACGGACGAACTCGTCGACTACTGCGCCCAGGCCGACCTGAGCGTCCTCCCGTACTCGCCGACGCTCCAGGGGTGCTACGGCCGCGACGACCGCTCGATTCCGGAGGGCTACGTCCGCACCGAGAACCGCCTGAAGATGCGGCTCGTCTCGGAACTCGCAGAACGGAAGGGCGTGAACGGCAACGCTGTCGCCCTGGCCTGGATGGTCGGGCGCGACCAGCCGACGGTCCCCGTCGTCGGCTGTAGCTCGGTCGACCAGTTCGAAGAGAACCTCGCCGCGCTGGACGTTTCCTTCACCGACGAAGAGCAGCGCCGCCTCGACGCTATCGAGCGCTACGGCTTCGACGAGTGGGACCTGCGCGAGGCGTAGGACCGAAAAACGAGACCGGCCGGAATTTCTGATAGGACGGCTGCGTTTCGGTCGCTAGGACGGAACCACAGTAATCGTCTTCCCGCGGTCGATGGCCTGCTCCATCTCCTCAGCGATGGCGCTGCCCCGGGAGATCTGGATCTCGCCGCCGCGGGACACCGTCGCGGTGAAGAGGTACTCGCCGTCGGCCTGGACCTCGACGGTGTCGCCCGAATGCCCGTCCATCGGGACGACGACGTGGCGGGAGGTGATCTCCGGGGTGACGATTTCGCCGGGCTGGCCGGTGGCTGCACCGCCGCCACCACCACCCGAGTTTCCGCCTGCGGAGGCGGGCTTCTCGGAGAGCGTGCGGACGTCGATGTCGATGCCGAGGCGGTTCTCGACGTCGGTGATGCGGCCGCCGCCCTTGCCGATGACCTGGGAGATGTCGTTCTCCTCGACCCAGACGACGGCGGTGTCGGGGCTCTTGAGGTCCACTTCGACGTGGCCGTGGGCGATGGAACGGATCTCCCGTTCGATCTCCTGTTTGGCGATGCGGTCGACGCCCGAATCTTTGCCGGGCCCGCTGTCGCCGTTCGCGTTCTCGCCGAGCGGGACGGTGACGACCTGGCGGTTGAACGTGTAGATCTCGTAGGCGGGCTGGCCGGTCTCGAAGTCGCGGATGAGGATGACGGGCCTGGCCAGGTCTTCCTCCATCAGGCCCTCGGGGACCTTGACTTCCGTCGTCACGTCGTAGACGGTGTGGACCTGGCCGTCCTCGATGTAGATGACCGTGTCGACGACCTGCGGGATCAGACCGAGTTCGACGCGGCCGATGAGGCGCTGGAGCGCGTCGATGGCGCGCGTCGCGTGGACGACGCCGACCATCCCGACGCCGGCCAGTCGCATGTCCGAGAACACCTCGAAGTCGTCGGTCTTCCGGACCTCGTCGTAGATGGTGTAGTCGGGCCGGACCATCAGCAGGGAGTCGGCGGTCTTGGCCATCGAGCCGCCCAGCGCGGTGTACTGGGTAATCTCCGGGCCGACCTGGAGGTCCCGTGGCTTCTCCATCGTCTTGACGGCGTAGTCGGCCTCGGTGAGGAACTCGGCGACGGCCTGGGCGAACGTGGACTTCCCGGCGCCGGGTGCCCCGGAGATGAGGACGCCGCGCTGGTGGTCGGTGAGCCGCTCGCGCAGTTCCTCGGCGTGTTCGTAGTCGTCCATGTCCGTCTTGACGATCGGACGGACGGCGGTGATCTCCGTCGCGTCGGAGAACGGCGGCCGGGCGACGGCGATACGGAAGTCGCGGAACTGGACGATGGTCATCCCCGGTTCGTCGAGTTCGACGAATCCCTCGGGGCTGGCGCGAGCGCCGTCCTCGATGTCGGCGACGTACTCCTTGATCTCCGCCTCCGTGACGACGTCGTCGCGGATGGTCTGGTAGTGCATGTCGCCGATGGAGCCGCGCTTGGCCATCGGTTTGGCGCCGACTTTGAGGTGGAGACTCATCGTCCCCTCGTCGAAGAAGTTCTCTATCTGCAGGCGCTCGACGTCGCGACCGCGGGGTTCGACGTACTCGACGGTGATGCCCTTCGAGCGAGCGACCTGTGCTTGCACGTCGTCACTCGTGAACAGCGTCGCGTCCTCCTCCTGTGCGACGTCGCGGATGAGCGCGTCTATCTCGCCCTCGCCGGCGTCGCGCTTCTCCAGCGCGTCCGGTCGGCGACCGACGTACTCGACGTCGATCTCGCCGTCGTCGTCCAGGTCGACCAGCCGCTGGAGCTCTTCGAGCCCCTCCCAGCCGGTCTCGCGGCCGTCGTTGGCCTGCGATTCGAGTTCGCCGACGACCGCCTCCGGGATGATGACGGTCGCGCCGGCGAAGCCCTTACCGCTCGCCGTCGACTCCGCGTCCGCGTCGGCGTCGATCTGCTCGGACACGCGGCCGTCGATGACCACGCTCGTGTCCGGAACGATGTTCATACCTTAATGCAGCGGTCGTGCGGTGATAAGCGCCCGGATACCGGACGGCCTTCGCGGTGCCCAGGGACCCCGCGAGCCCGCAATCCAGCCGCTCGGTCGCCCGTCGGTTTTCCCTCGCCTTCCTCAGACCGTTTCGAGGTCGATGTCGACGGCGTACCAGTCCAGCACGAGGACGATGACGGCGCCGACGACGGCGGCGCCGCCGAAGAGCAGTATCGTCTCCTGGCTCCAGGTGTACCCTTTCTGTCCGATCTGGAAGACCGGAGCGCGGAGCGCGCCGACGACGAGGGCGACGAGGAAGGCCAGCGTCGCCCCGTGGTTGGCGTCGAGCGCGCGCCTGATGATCCGGGCGATCGTCAGGACGCCGATCAGCCCGCCGACGATGAAGGCCACGACGACGCTGCCAGACCCGACGACGTCGGCCGGGGAGCCGCCACTCACGATACCGGTGAGCGCGCCGAGAAACGCGTGCAACTGCGCCGACAAGTACGCGTGCAGTCCCAGGATGACGAGCATCAGCGACCCCGAGATGCCGGGGAGGATCATCGCGCTGACCGAGAACGCGCCGGCGACGAACACCAGCAGGAGGCTGCTATCGCCGCCGCCCGAGTTGATCCCCGACGCCAGAAACGCCACCGCGAACCCCGCGACGGCGGCGGCTATCTCGTCGGTTCCCTCGATATCGATGGCGCGGAGCAGGATGACTGCGGAGGCGGCGATGAGGCCGAAGAAGAAACCCAGCAGTTCCCGCGGGTGGTACTCGTTCGCCCACTCGACCACGCCGGTGACGGCGATGACGGCGGTGAAGATACCGCCCAGCAGCGCGATCAGGAACCAGCCGTCGACGTCCTCCCACACGTCGAGCGCTCGGGGTATCGAGACCCCGCCGCGAATCGGGAGCAAGGCGGTGACGCCCCGGACGAACCGTTGCGGGGTGACGGCGGTCACCGCGGAGATCAGCCGTTCGTAGATGCCCGCGATGAGCGCGATGGTCCCGCCGGAGACGCCCGGGACGGCGTCGGCGGTGCCCATGAACAGGCCGATGACGTACACGCGCAACCATTCTCGGAGGGGAGGGACGGAGCCACGCACAGTGTAGTCCTCTGTGGCGTGGTCGGAGGGAGTACTCATTGCGCTTACGTTGGCCTATCGGCGGGAAGTCCTTTTTGGGAGGCGATGGGTCGACGGGCCCGCGAGTGACCCGGCCACGCTTTTGTCGCCAGGCGGTGACGATGGCCTATGGACGTCGCAGACCTCACGCGTGAACTGGTCTCGATTCCGAGTCACGAGGACGAGACCGCCGCGGGGGACTTCGTCGAGGCGTGGCTCCGCGACGAGACAGACGCCGCCGTCGAGCGAGACGGGCACGGAAACGTCTTCGCGCGCGTGGGCGAGGGCGAGACGACGCTCGCGCTCGCTGGCCACCACGACGTGGTCCCGCCGGACGACTCCCAGATCGACGAGCGTGGTGAGTACGTCGTCGAACGGCGGGAGGGGAGAGCGCCCGAGCGAAGTGAGGGCGCGGACAGCGCGAACGGGAGCGAAGCGACACGTGAACGCCGCCTCTACGGCCGCGGCACGGCCGACATGAAGGGCTGCGTCGCGGCGGCGATGTGCGCACTGCGGGACGTGGACCCAGCCATCCTCAACTGCGAACTCGTCTTCGTCTCCTTCGTCGCAGAGGAATCCGGCTGTCTGGGTTCCGAAGCGGCGGTCGAGGACGGGTTCGCGCCGGATTACGCCGTCGTCGGCGAGGGGTCGACGGGCTACTCCGCCGAAGGAGTCACCGACGTCGCCGTCGCGCACAAGGGCCGTCGCGGAAGCACCGTCACCGCCCGCGGCACCGCCGCCCACGCAAGCGAACCCGAATCGGGCGAGAACGCCATCTACCGCGCCAGCGACGCCGTCGGCGTGGTCCGGGACCTGGACTTTCCGTCGACGGATGTCATGGGCCACGAAGTGGCCGGGAGCGTGGCCGTCACGGAGATCGAGGGCGGGTCGGCCTGGAACGTCGTCCCCGAGCGCTGTGAGGTGACCGTCGACGAGCGGACGGTCCCCGGCGAGCGCGCCCCCATCGAGCGCGTCGAGGAGATTCCAGGCGTCGAGTGGACCGTCGACCAGGACCTTCCGCCGATGGCCTGCGAGGACGCAGCGTTCGCCGACCTGGTGCTGGACGTCGCCAGCGAGTCGCAAGATGGGGCGCCAGAACACGTCGTCAAACCCCACGCTACCGACGCCGGGAACCTCGCCCGAGCAGGGACTCAGTGCGTCGTCGTCGGCGCGGCGGAACCGGGAGAAGCCCACACCGCCGACGAGAGCGTCTCCATCGACGTGCTGGAGCGGTGCTACCGCATCTACCGCGGCGTCGCCGAGTCGCTGTAACGCTCAGCAGACGATGACAGACCTCTCCAGCCCCCCGCTGGTGACTTCGATGGTCGAATGAGCGCAGCCGGTCGCGCCCCAGGGGAATCGGAGCGTTCGGTTCCCCTGTTCGGCCATCAGTCGGTACTTCCCGTGGGGGGCCAGATCCTCGATCTCGGTCTGTTCCCCGGGATTGACGCTCGCGTTCGCCGTCGCGACGGTCGCGCCATCCTCCCGAACGGTGACGGCCACGGCGACCCGTTCAGAAAGTTCGTTCTCGATGGTGAGGTCGTTGGCGGAGTCGGTGGACCGGAACTGGATCCAGAGGTCGTCGGCCGTTGCGGCGACGAGACCACCGCCCGCCACGAGCACCACCACAATCACTAAACCCCACGTCGCCCGATGCATGTTCCGGAGGTCGATGAAATTACACATGTTTGTTTGCATTTCCGTCGCGCTAGACGTCACGCTCATTTGGCCTCCGCTCCTCTGATCGACCGATGGCTGGTCTCCGCGCGCTCACGGTCCGTACGCTCGCGATGCGGACCCTCACTGCGGCGGGGGCCACCGTCGGCCTCCTCCAGACGTACGGGCTCCCCTTCGCGTGGAACGTCGGCCCCGTCGGCCGGCGGTGGGAACCCGTCCGTCGCACCGCTTCGCGGGCGCTCGGTACCGCGCTCGACTACCGTGCCGGCCCGCGCCCCATCACGGAGGGGGAGTACGCCGGCACCTATCCGGGCGACCGCGGCGAATTCGAGGAACTGCTCTGGCGGGAGGAGTTCGTCCGCAATCCGTTCTCGCGGCTGAAGGTCCGCGAGGACGGCCCGGAGGTCGGTTCCTGGGTGACTCGCGACTCGCCGCTTGCGGACAGACAGCTCCACCTCATGCTGTTCCCAGGCGAGGACGGCGTGGATGGCGAGGACGGCGTCGACGTCTACGCCCACGAGGAGATATCGAGCGTCAACCCGCTGCTCGGCCCGGCGCACTTCGACGGGGCGGACCAGCGGGTCGCGCTGGGCGTCGAGATGGCCCGGGAGCGCTTCCCGCTCGAAACGAGGCGGCCGTGGGTCGAACCCCCGGAGGGCGCCTGGGACGAGAGCCCCGACGTCGTGTGAGTCGACATTCGGTGGACCCCACTCGTCCCCGACGACGGCCGCACCTGCCTCGACGGCGGGCCGGGGTCGACCAGCGCCGCGAACCCGGTGCGGTCTACGGCGGGTGGTGTCGGCTGATAGATACGTAGCGGGCCGGACGAAGGTGGTTTCGGACGGCAGAGATACAGGTTTATTAGCCACCGATCCGAGTCGCCCGTATCGATGGGGGCACCACAACCGATCACGGTCGTCGGGTTCCTCGGGGGGATCCTGGGAACGATCGTGATGACGGCGTTGATGCACACACTGGCAGACACAGAACCGCTCGGCGCGAAGTTCCTGGGCACGGTCACGGGGAGACGGCCCCGGTACCTCGTCAGGTCCGGGCTGGTGGTCCAGATCCTCTATGGCGGTCTCGCCGGGGCGCTCGTCCCGTGGATCGTGGTCGGCCTCGCTGGGCTTCCCGGCGAGGTCGTGACCACCCTCCCGAGCGCCCTCGCCGTCGGACTCGCGGTCGGCGTCGCGCTGTTCGCCGTCATGGCCCTCCTTGTCCGGACCGACGTGACGCCGCTCGCCCTCGTCGGGACCGGCGACTGGGCCGTGTTCGCGGGCCTCCACGTGGCCTACGGCGTCGTGTTCGCAGTCGTCATCGGCCTCAGCCGGACCGTCTGGTATCCGCTGGCCGGCGTCTGACTCCGGGCCGAGCCGAAGGTGGGGCTCTGAAATGAGAGCCCCGACGCCGAGTGAGTCGGGACGCGGTGGGCGTCCTCAAAGTGGTCGTTGTAACTTTTTACCGGCGTTCGCCGGTACCGTCCACGTCGAACGCCGGTAAGGGCTTACAACGACCACTATCAGTCCTCGAGGACCGCCGCGGCCTCTATCTCGACGAGCATGTCCGGGTCCACCAGCGCCGCGACCTCGTACATGCTCGTCGCCGGCCGGATATCGCCGAAGGCCTCGCCGTGGGCGCGACCGATTTCGTCGTAATCATCGACGTCGGTGACGAACATGCGCGTTCGGACCACGTCTTCGAGCGAGGCGCCGGCCTCCTCCAGCGCGCTCTCGATATTGTCGATGGCCTGGCTGGCCTGGGCGTACGGGTCACCGACGCCGACGATTTCTCCTTCGTCGTCCGTCGCCGTCGTACCGGACACCTCGACGCGGTCGCCGACGCGGACGGCCCGCGAGTAGCCCACTTCCTCCTCCCACACCGTATCGCTGGAGACTGTCTGTCGGGTCACGTCTGGGTCTGTAACTGGTTGGACTATGAAACTAGCGTGGTCAGTTCAGATTAGCTACGTAGCGTTTGGCGGGTTCCGGGATTGTCGCTTTTCGCACGAAGTCAAACACCTCGAAAGCCCTCGGCGCGCTCGCCTCGTGCGACTCGCTGTCGTCCGAAAATCGGAGATTTTCCAGCAGCTCGAAAGACAAGCGAGTCTTTCGGTGCCGGAGCGCGTCGAGGGATTTCTGGGTGTTGGCGGTCTCCGTTCTTCCAGCGCTATCCCATCAAAACACCCGTTCAACTCACCCTCACAGGGACCAGAAACACTGATCAGAAGACCACCTCGCCAACCGCCACCAACGGACCATCGAGCGCGGCAGTTTTACCGTGCCCCGTCCAATCACGAGCCATGACGACAGACGCCGAAGCAGAGGCGGAAGCCGACGCCGACGACACCTACGAGCGCTTCGAAAACCACGTCCAGCGGTATCATTACGTCGGGGACGCCGGGGGCGTCCTCCAGTGGGACCAGGAGGTGATGATGCCCGACGAGGGGACGCCCGCCCGCGCCAAGCAGCTCTCGACGCTGTCGACGGTGAGTCACGAGATGCTCACGGACGACGACCTGGCGGGGTGGCTCGACGAACTCGACGGACAGGATCTGGACGAAGGGCAGCAGGCCAACGTCCGGGAGACTCGCCGGGAACACGAGCGGGCGGTGAAGGTCCCCTCGGACCTCGTCGAGCGCATCTCCGAGACCACCTCGAACGCGCTGCCCGTCTGGAAGGAGGCCAAGGCAGAGGACGACTTCGACGCCTACGCCGACACCCTGGAAGAGATCATCCAGCTCAAGCGCGAGTACGCGGAGGCCATCGACCCCGACCGGGACCCATACGAGGTGCTGTTCGAGGAGTACGAACCCTACCTCGGTCTGGACACCGCCGAACAGATCCTCGAACACCTGCGCGACGAACTCGTGCCACTCATCGACGACATCGACGACAGCGACGTCGAACTCGCCGACCCGTTCGACGGCACCTACGCCGAGGCCGACCAGGAGGAACTCGTCCGGGCCGCTCTCGACACGCTGGGCTACGACTGGGACCGCGGCCGCCTCGACACCGCGCCCCACCCGTTCTCGACGGGGACGCAGTTCGACGCCCGCGTGACGACGCGGTTTCAGGCCGAGGACCCGCTCGACGCCGTCGGGTCGACGATTCACGAGTTCGGCCACGCGACGTACACGCAGGGACTGCCCAGGGAGCACTACGGCACGCCGCTGGGCGACTCCCGGGACCTCTCCGTCCACGAGTCCCAGTCGCGCCTCTGGGAGAACCACGTCGGCCGCTCACGGCCGTTCTGGGACCTGTTCGCCGACACTGTCGACGACCACCTCGGCGTCGACGCCGCGCCCGGCGAGTTCTACGAGGCCGCGAACACCGTCCACCCGGACAACCTGATCCGGGTCGAGGCTGACGAACTCACCTACCACATGCACATCGTCCTGCGCTTCGAGATCGAGCGGGACCTCATCCACGGCGACCTCGACGTGAGCGAGGTGCCGCAGGTGTGGAACGAGAAGATGGAGGAGTACCTCGGCGTTCGCCCGGACACCGACAGCGAGGGCTGCCTGCAGGACATCCACTGGACCCACGGCTCGTTCGGTTACTTCCCGACGTACTCGCTGGGGTCGGTGCTCGCAGCACAGCTCTACGCAGCCGCGGAGGACGATCTGGGCAGTCTCGACGGCCAGATTCGCGAGGGGAACTTCGACCCCATCCACGACTGGCTCACCGAGAACGTCCACGCCCACGGCAGCCGCTACACGACGGACGACCTGATACGGGAGGCGACTGGCGAGGAGTTCACCGCCGACTACTTCCTCGACTACGCCGACGCGAAGTACCGCGACCTCTACGACTGCTGAGGTCGACGCGTGCCGGTCGGCCTGCCAGTCGGTGACCACGCGCTCTACCTTTGGACAGCCGTGGCCACGCACGCGCTGGTTGGGTACACTCTCGGGAAAGTGCTCGTCGACGAGCCGGCCTGGGGCCTGCTGGGCGGCGTCGCCGCCGACATCGACCTGCTCTTCCCGCTGGCGTGGCAGCCGCCGCTCGTCCACCGGGGCGTCACGCACACCGTTCTCGCGGCCGCCCTCCTGACGCTACTGGTCGCCCGCTGGCGCCGGTCCGCGGGCCTCGCGGTCGGCGTCGCCTACGCCTCGCAACTGGCCATCGACGCGACGACGCCCGCCGCAGTCCCGCTCCTGTACCCCATCACGACGACTCGCGTGGGCGTCGAACTCGGCGGTCACTCCTGGCCGGCGACGGTACTCCTCTGGGCTGGCTGCCTCGCGGCGCTGTCTCGGTGGCGGTGAGGCACGAGAACCGGGGGACGGGACCGGTGAACGTCAGTCGACCGTCACACAGACCGTCTCCCCGCCGCGAACAGTGACCAGGCGGTCCGCGTACGAGAACTCGATGGAGACGGTGTCTCCGGGGTCGGCGCACCCGGATTCGACGATGCGATCGAGCGCCTCGGGGTCGATGCTCTCTGCGAGTGGATCCAGCGAGTCCGTTCCTGTGCCAGCCCCGACGGGGTCGAGCCCGGACGCCGCAGCGACGGCACGCACGACGGCGAGCGAGGGCGCCTCGTCCGGTCTGACTCGGCACGTTGTGGTTCCGTCTGGCAGTTCGGCGGCTGGATCGTTACAATCAACAGTCATCTACTACCGCCTGGTACGCCCCACGGGCACGAATGGGTGCGTGTTGTTTCTGGGCAACCTTTTAAGTGTCACCGCTCGCCGAGTGTGTGTTCCAGCAGGTTCTTCTCCCCGCGGCGGAGCAGGGTCGATACCGCCTGTCCCGAGACGTCGAGCGCGGCGGCGATTTCGCTCACGGAGGTCTCACGGGGAACCTCGAAGTAGCCCAGTTCCAGCGCCTTGCTCAGGGCCTCGTACTGGGGTTCCGTCAATCCGTACTCCATTCCACCACTCGCGTCGTCAGACGTTCCGTCCTCGTACAGCCGGTTCAACCGAAATCCGACGTCCTGATTCCCGCAGGCCTCCGCGTAGGCCCGCAACGCGTCGCGCGAGGGTATCCGAGCGACGAACCGCATGCCGTCAGCCGAAACCGTCAGGTCGAGGACGACGATGTCCGCCTCGGCGGCGACCAGGTACGTCGAGACGTCCTGGCCCGTCTCCGAGAGCGTGAGCCGGTAGAGCCGACGGTCGTCGGTGCGAGTGAGGTGCCGGAACGACCGGACCGTCTCGTCGGTCGCCACCGCCGCCTCGAACCCAGGGAGGTGTCGTTCCGCGACCCACACGAGAAATCTGAGTCGCTCGTCGGGAATCGACCGTATCTCCTCGAGTTGTAACTCCGCGTCGTCGAGTTCGGCGACCGTCGCCGAGAGGATGGGTGTGGCGAGGACGCCTTCGCCGACGAGTGCCATTGGCGACTGTGTGCCTGCCACTCTAAAGCCGGTTGTGGCCAGTTGCGTACGCCGTACACGGACGGTCGTCGGCGTCGACGCCGCGGACCCGCACCCCTTTTGGCCCTCGGCAGCGACGCTCACGCATGGTCGACCTCGACGCCACGCAGCTCGACCGCTATTCGCGCCACGTCATCATGGACGACGTGGGCCCGGCGGGCCAGGAAGCCCTGCTCGAGGCGAGCGTGCTCGTCGTCGGTGCGGGCGGCCTGGGGTCGCCGGTCCTGCAGTACCTCGCGGCCGCCGGCGTCGGCACCCTGGGAATCGTCGACGACGACGTCGTCGAACGCTCGAACCTCCAGCGCCAGGTGATCCACGGCGACGCGGACGTCGGCCGGTCGAAGGTCGAGAGCGCCCGGGAGTTCGTCGCCGACCTGAACCCCGACGTCACCGTCGAGACGTACGAGACGCGCTTCGACAGCGAGAACGCCGCCGACCTCGTCGGACAGTACGACCTCGTCGTCGACGCCTCGGACAACTTCCCGACGCGCTTCCTGGTCAGCGACGCCTGCACGGTCGCCGGGACGCCCTTCTTCCACGGCGCCGTCTACCGCTTCGAGGGGCAGGTTACGACCTTCTCCGGCGGGGGGCCGTGTTACCGCTGTCTCTTCCCCCAGGCCCCGCCGGAGGGCACCGTCCCCGACTGCTCGACGGCCGGCGTGCTCGGCGTGCTCCCCGGCACCGTCGGCTGTCTCCAGGCGACGGAGGTCGTGAAATGGATCGTCGGCGAGGGCGACTCGCTGGAGGGGCGCCTGCTCGCGTTCGACGCCTCGGCGATGTCGTTCGACGAGGTGCCGGTCAACAGAAACCCCGACTGTCCGGTCTGCGGCGACGACCCCAGCGTCGATTCCGTCAGCAGTGTCTCGTACGAGGGCCGCTGCTCGCTGTCGGACTGAGCGACGGGCGGGAAGGGCGGAAAATTCGGGAGAAAGCTATCGCTGTGCCGTCGCCAGCGACTGGACCGCGTCCGCCGGCGGCCGGTCGAACTCGTCGGGGTGGATCAGCGCCGCCAGAAACTCCAGCGTGTCGACGAGGCGCGGCCCGGACCGGTTGACGTAGTTGTGGCCGTCGACGAGGTGGACCCGACCGCTCTGGACCGCGCTCAGTTCGTCCCAGCCCGCTCGCTCGGTCACGTCGGCGAGGTTCTCACGGGTCTGGTCCAGGTCGAACCCGCAGGGCGCGACGACGAGCACCTCGGGGTCGTACGCCCGAACCTCCTCCCACTCTCGCGGGCGCGAGTGTGCGCCCGCGTCTTCCATTTCGTATATTCCACCTGCCTTCTCCACCATCTCCGGGACCCAGTGGCCGGCGACCATCACGGGGTCGAGCCAATCCAGCACTGCAACGCGGGGGCCGTCGTCGCCGTCGTTCGCAGACACCTCGGCCGTCGTCTGTTCGACTGCCTGGACGCGCTCCCGCAGGCTCCCGACCAGTTCAGTGGCGGCCTCGCGTTCGCCCACGGCCTCGCCGATGTGCTCGATGCTCTCGAACAGGTCCGCCAGGCTGTGGACGTCCATCGTCAGCACCTCGGCGTCCAGACCCAGGTCGGCGACGGCCTCCTCGACGAGGACGTGATCGACCGCGCAGACGTCGCAGACGCCCTGGGTGACGAACAGGTCCGGGTCGACCGCGGCCAGCGCCTCCCGGTCGACCGCGTAGACGCCGTCGTCCGCCTCCGCGTCGGCCACCTGTTCGTTTATCTCCGCGCTGGACGCCTCCGGGTCGACGCGGGAGCGGTTGACCGACGGCAACGCCGCGGCCTCCGGCGGGTAGTCGCACTCGTGGGAGACGCCCACGGGTTCGACGCCGAGGGCGTAGACGATTTCGGTCGCGGAGGGGAGCAAGGTGACCACGCGCATACGTGCGAGTGGGACGCCCGCAGTCAAAAACACTCCCGTCGAACGCCTGGTCTGGACCGGGGCAACGTGATCGTTCTATCCACGACACGATGAGGAAATATTATCAGTCGCCGTCGTGGACGGTTGCTATGGATCGCCCAGACCTGTCCTCCCTTGCGGTCCCCCTCCTCCGTGGCGTCGCGCTCGCCGCCTGGACGTGGGTCGCCTTCGCCGCGGTTGCGGCCAGCATCCTCGTCCGCGCGGACGACGAGATGCAGGCCGCGCTCGACGGCGCGGTTTCCGCGTCCTTCGTCGAGTCGTTTCTCGGCGTGTTGACCTTCGACTTCGGCCTGTCGATACTGTACCAGGAGCCGGTAATCGACATGGTGTTCACCGCCCTGTCGACGACGCTACTGCTCCTCGGACAGGTCGCAGTCGTGGCGACCGTCCTCGGCGGCGCGCTCGTCGCGCTCTCGCGGAGAAGCCCCGGCGCTCGCCGACTCGTGGAGGTGTTCGGATACCTCGGCGCGTTCCCGGTGCCCGTCGTCCTGTTCGGCTGCTACGCGCTGGGCATCTCGATCGGGTGGGCGTGGCTCTCGCCCGGCGCAGGTGGGTCCCTGGGCAACTGGCTCGAAGCGACCGTCCTGGCCCTTCCCATCGCCGCGGCGACCGGTCGTATCCTCGTCCGTGAGCCCCGAAACCGCGGCTGGCTGATCGATGCCTGGCTCTTCGGGATGTGGATCCTGGGAACCGTCGTCTACGTCGAGTACGCGGCCAATATCCGCGGTTTGGGACTCATATACAGGGAAGCGAACTACAACCAAGACGTCCCCCTCACCTTCGCCGCGGGGGCGGCGATCGTCCTGATCGGTCTCGTCGGCGTCGTCGCCCGCGAGGTGGCGTTCTCTGCCGAGGGTAGCGGGTGGTTCGGAAGCGCGGACGCGGGCGCCGACGCCGCTGTGCCCGACGGCGGTACAGGCGTCAGTGACCTTGACACCGTTCTCTGGAACGATCGGCGCGTCCAGGCCGGTCTCGCCGGCTTCGGCGTGTTCCTGGCTATCGGCGTCGTCGGTAGCCTCCTGCTGGATCCGGTACCAGTCGGGCAAATACCGCAGTCACCGATCCGTGCGACGGTCGAGGCCCTCGGCGTCGTCACGTTCGCAGCGGTCGGCGTGGCGGCCGTCGCCAGCCTCCTCGGCGTCGCGCTCGGCCTGTTCTCGGCCCGCGTTCGGTACGGTCGGGCCGCGACGGCGCTCACCGTCGGGCTCGCGGCGAACGTCTCGTTTTTCGTCTGGATGCAGTTCGTGCCGGGGGCGCTGGATATGCCACTGCCGGACTCGGTCTGGCTCGGGGTCGCCGTCTCGCCACCGGTCGCGCTGGTCGCGAGACGGGAACTGGCCGGCCGTGCGGGGATTCCCGTCGCTGCCCTGTGGCCCTCGCTCGGCGTCGCAGTGACCGGCGCTGCCGTGGCGACCCTGGTCCTCGTCCAGATCCAACCGGTACGAATCATGAACTGGGACGTTCTCGCACCTCCCATCGGAGTCGTGATCGGACTCCCGGTTCTCTCGCTGTTTCTGCTCGGCGAGGGGCTCCGGCGTCGCTAACTGGCGGCTGCGCCGACGAACCGACCGCCGTCGGCCCCATCCCCTCCACGCGAAGACATTTGGGTCTGGCAGGAGCGATGACTAGCATGTGTCCGCCGGCAATCGCGACCGCGGGGCTCCGCAAGGAGTTCGACGACGCGGTCGCGGTGCGCGACCTCGATCTTTCGATTCCGCGCGGCGAAATCTACGGCTTTCTCGGCCCGAACGGGGCGGGAAAGACGACGACGCTCCGGATGCTCACCACGCTGACGACGCCGACGGCGGGGACGGCCCGCATCGCCGGCGAGCCGGTCAGCGACCGGGCGGCCGTCGTCGAGCATCTCGGCTTCCTGCCGGAGCAGCCGCCGGTGTACGGCGAGTTGACGGGCCGGGAGCAACTGGAGTACGTCGCGGGGCTGCGGGACGTCGACGACTGGGACCACGTCGAGGACCTGCTGGAGCGCTTCGACCTCGCAGGCGACGCCGACCGTCGCGTCGAGGCGTACTCGAAGGGGATGAAACAGAAGCTCGGGCTGGTCCAGGCGCTGGCGCACCGGCCCGACGTGCTCTTCCTCGACGAGCCGACGAGCGGGCTGGACCCGCGGGCGGCCAGGACCGTCCGGGACGTCATCGCCGAAGTCGCCCGCGAGGAGACGACCATCTTCCTCTCGACGCACATCCTCCCGGTCGTCGAGGAACTCGCCGACACGGTGGGCGTGCTCTCGGACGGCCGCCTCGTCGCCGAGGGGAGCCCCGGTGAGCTGACCAGCCGCGTCGAAGACGGTGCCGAGGTCGGTGACGGCTCGCTGGAGGACGTCTTCCTCGACGTGACCGCCGAGGCGCCGTCGGGGGACAGCGCGGTCGAAGCGGACGCGCCAGACGTCCAGCGATGAGCCGGCGGCCGAGCGGTCGTCACGCCGCTCTCGTCGCCCGGGTTGAACTGCGCCGGAGCTGGCGCACTCTCACCGACACGAAGCGGGGGCTGCTTATGCTGACCGCCGGTGGTATCGTTCTGCCGCTGTACGGGCTGGGACTCGGTGCCGGCGCGTGGGCTCTCGGTGGCGCGCTCGTGGACGGCTCGTTCTCGCTCGCCCGTCCAGTCATTGGCGCCGCGCTCGCCGGGCTGACTGGGCTCGTATTCGCCGTGACCGTCCAGCGGGCGATCAAGCACACCGGCGAACCCGATGCCCCCGACGGGCTGTTGACGACCGCGCCGTACCGGGACGTCCTCTCCGGACTGCTGGTGGCCGAGTTCGGGCGCGTCGGTGCCGTGGCCCTCCTCCCGACCGTGGGAATCGTCGTGGGGTTCGGGCTCGGCACCGGCTCGGCCCTGGCCGGTGCGGTCCTGCTCGCGCTCCTTTTCGCGCTGGCCATCACCGGGCTGCTAGCGGGGTACGCGCTCGGCCTCGTCGCGAAGTACGTCGCGGGTCGGTCCGAGTTCGTCTCGCGCCACCGGGCAGGCATCGGACTCGTGCTCTCCGTGGGCGTCCCGGTAGCGTACATCTCGCTGAACGCCGTGCCGGCTGTCCAGCACGCCGCGTTCCGGGCCGCCGCCGCGACGCCGTTCGCGTGGTACGCCGACGTGACGTTCCTCGCCGTCCCGGGGATAGCGGCGCGACCGCCGTTCGCGGTCGGCGCCGTCGCTTCGCTGCTCGTCGGCGTGCCGGTGCTCGCCGTCGCCGTCGACGCGCTCGCCGAGCGGGTGTGGTACCTGGACCGCGTCCAGCCGGACCACGCGTTCGACCCGCGGGCGACGACGCTGTCGGACCGGCTCCTCGCCGGCCGCGTCCCCCGCCAGACGCGCGTCGTCGCCCAGAAGTGCTGGCGCCGCGCCCGCCGGTCCCCCTTCACGGTCCAGTTCGCGATCTTCCCGTTCTTCCTGCTCGTCCTCCAGGTGCAGGTTGCCCTGATCGAGCGGACCGTCCCGGCGTCGCTCCCCCTCCTGGCCGCGCTGGCGAGCGGAATCGCGGGTGGCGCGGCGTTCTCGCTCAACCCGCTCGGCGGCGAGGGCGACGTGTTGCCCGCGACGCTGACCTCGACGGTCTCAGGGACGCAGTTCGTCGCCGGCCTGGCCCTCGCCGGCGGGCTTCCGGCCGCCATCCTGGCGGTCGCGCTCGCCGCCCCACTGGGCGTCGCTGCCGGGCTGGGTGTTTCGGCCATCGCCGCCGCGGCGGGCGCCGGAATCGTCGTCGCGGTCGGTGCGCCGGCCGTCGCCGCTGGCGTCGGCGTCGTCTTCCCACGGTTCGAGACGACCACGGTCAGGAGCCACGCGGTGGTCGTCCCGAGCACCTGGGCGTTCGTCGGGTACGCCGTGTTGCTGGGGGTCGCCGTTATCCCGGTGCTGGTCACCCAGCATCCAGTCCTCGCCTCACTCGTCGGACCGCGCGTCCCGTATGGCGATGGAGTCCTCGCCGCGCTCGGCCTCGTCGGGACGACGGTACTGCTCGCGCTCATCGGTGGTGTGAGCGGCGGCTACGCCGCACGGACTGTCGGGACGTACCGACTGGACTGAGTCAGTCAGCGGGTGGACGGCGCGACGGCTACCAGGACACTGAGCGCGTAGTGATTCGACGCGAGTGGCCCGCGATCGGTCGGTTACAGCGGCAGGCGCCGCCGAAGCGCGTCCAGCAGTGACTCGTCGTCGTCGACGTCTGCCGGGCCGACGACGCCGTCTTCGGGGACGATGACGGTCCGCTCGTTCTCGTGGTTCACCAGGATCAGGTCGTCCTCTTTGAGTTCGGCGAGCGCGTCTTCGAGGTGGTCGATGTCGGCGTCGACGCGCGACCGGATCTCGAACACGGTCATCCCCTCCTCGCGCCGGTCGGCGAGTGCGTCGAGAACCGCGACCTCCGTCTCGTCACGGTCACGATACGCCGGCTTCACTCTCATATCCCGCAGATACACGTGGATCACTCTTGTGCTTATCCCTCGACCCAGTAACTGGCCGGCGGCATCGGGCCGTCCGGCGACCGCGGGCAAACGTATCAGATCGCGGGGTGCAAGCAGTAGGCTTATGTTTCGCAGCGAATCATGACGTGACAATGGGTCTCAAATGCTCCGTCCTTGGACACAAGTTCGGAGACGCGACGGTCGAACGCGACCGTGAGGAACAGGGGAGCGAGGTCGTGATCACCATCCGGGAGATCGAGGCCTGTCGCCGCTGCGAGGAGGAGCGGGTCGTCTCCGAGAACAAGGAAGTCACGACGCTGGAGACGCCGGACGAGCCCGCCGGTGCGAGCGAGGAGCCCGCGGACGAATCCGAGGAGACGGAATCGGACGAGACGGAACCGGTCGCCGACGCCGAGGACGTGACGTCCGATTCCGCCGACGAGGCTGACGACGCTGGCGACGACCGCGAAGACACCGTCGAGACGTCCGGGAGCGCGGACGAGGAGTTCGACGGCCCCGTCGACGCGGACGACGGAACTGCCGTCGGCGATACCCCGGTCGACGCCACCGAGGGCGCCGAGATCCTGGACGCCGAGGCCGACGACGACGTCGTGGACGACGAACTCGCCGACCCCTCCATCGAGGAGACGGGCATCGGCAGCGACCCGGTCGAGGAGGAACCGGTCGAGGACGACGCCGTGTTCATCGACGAGGACGACGAGAGCGACGACGGTAACGGCGGCCGGGAGCCCGGCGCGTGGCCGGAGGAGCCAGACGACGACCGCGACGACGCGTGGGCACCGAGCGACGCGCTTGACGACGAGAAACCGATCACGGCCCCGGACGCCGGGACGGAGAACAACGCCGCCGTCACCATTCCGGACGGCCAGTTCCGCTGTCCCCAGTGTGGCTACACGACACTGGTAGAGGACTCCTCGCTGCGAGCCGGTGACTTCTGTCCCGACTGTCGCAAGGGATCGCTCGTCCACGAACCACGGGACGAAACGCGAAAAGAGTAAGGCGGGTCCCACACAAACCGATTTGCATGCGAGAGTACAAGATGCGTCGGGGGGAACACCTCGAAGATCGCGTCCCTGACATGGAGGTATTTGTCGAGGATTACTTCGGTGAACCGACCGACACGGAGGAGTACAAGGGGAACGACCTCCTGGTCGTCGAAGAGCCAGAGAATCCGGTGTTCGAGCGCGTCGTCGCCGGAACTATCGAGTTCAGTGGCAAGAAGAACAAGCTGGCGCTCAACATCACCGAGCGGCCGGCCGAGGACGTCATCGCCGAGGGTCACGTCGACGCCGCCGAAGACGCCGTCAACGCCAAGAACGACTTTCTCGAGGAGGCGACCGGCCGTGACGCCAAGGCTCGCCGCGACTCCATGAAACGCGACGTCGAGGACGACGCCGACGCGCCCGACGACGTCTAGGCGGTCCCTGTCTCCGTCGAGCGATTCGAACCGACCCGAACAGTCGTCACTCCTAAGTACGTGTGTGACATACGTTATCATACGCCTGGCCCGGAGGCGGCTCGAAAATATCCGGGTCACGAGCCCGGCTCGTGCGGTCGCCGATCGGCTGGGTACCCGGTCGGCGTGCGCCCTGTCATAGTTTGTCCCGCCCCGCCGGTGGCGGACAGTGACTGGCGGTCTGCCGCCAGCACAACCCGGCATTCCGGTTTCTGGCCGCCTGATCAACGCCGCCGAGCGGTGCCCCAGTCCGTCACTCAACGAGCCCGTAACCGCGTTTGACGAGCGCGACGTCGATGGCGACGACGGCGACGGTCAGCCCCGTCAACACCGCGAGCGAAACGTCCGGCGCGACGTCCACGGCGCCGGGGACGACGCCGTACCGGACGCCGTTGACCATGTACACCATCGGGTTGAAGTACGACACCGTCAGGGCGATGCCGTCCAGGGCCTCCAGCGGGTAGAACACGGCGCCGAAGAAGACCAGCGGCCGGATGATGAACTGGTTCATCACCGTCAGGTAGTCGAAGTCCTCCGCCCAGAGCCCGCCGATGAGACCGAAGCCGGCGAACAGGACCGGGATCACGACGGTGAAGGCCAGCAGGTAGAACGGGTTGACCAGCGGTACCGGGGCGAACAGCCAGCCGATGGCCCAGATGATGAGGCCGACGACGACGCCGCGCAGCGCCGACGCCGTGACGTAGGCCAGTACCATCTCGGTGTGGGACAGCGGCGAGGTGAGCACCTCGTGGATGTACTCGTTCCAGCGCCCGTGGAAGATGGAGAACGACGCGTTCTCGAAGGCGTTGGAGATCATCCCGAGCACGACGAGGCCGGGCAGAATGAACAGGATGTACGCCTCGCTGGGCGAGAGACCGGTCTGCTGGAGGCCGACGTCGCCCAGGTCGATACGCGCCCCGAGGACGACGCCGAAGACGGTGAAATAGAGGAGATTCGTGATCACCGGCGGCAGGAAGGTGTTGCGCGGCCGACGGACGTACCGGAGGATCTCCCGGCGCAGTAGCGTCCGGAAGCCCGTACTTCTCACTGTGCCACCTCCGTCTCGACGCTCTGTGTGCGCTCCGCTCTCGTGAGGTCGACGAACACCTCCTCCAGTGACGCCCGGCGGACGTCCAGCGAGGTGACGGTGTACCCCTGGGATTCGAGGTCGCGCATCACCGCCGGCGCGAGCGTGCTCCCACCGGCGGCGGTCACCAGCAGCGTGTCGCCCTCGACCGTCACGCCGTGGACGCCGTCGACGTCGAGCGTCGGCGCCGTGGTCGGGGCCGACTCCAGTCCCACTTCGACGGTGTCGGTTCCTCGCTCCATCAGGTCCTGGGGCGTCGCGACCTCCACCTTGTTCCCCTCGTTCATGATGGCGACCCGATCACAGAGCCGCTCGGCCTCTTCGATGTAGTGGGTCGTCAGCAGGATGGAGGTCCCGTCGTCGTTCAGGTCGGTGATGAGCTCCCAGAGGTCCCGACGGAGTTCTACGTCGACGCCGGCGGTGGGCTCGTCGAGGATGAGCAGATCCGGGTCGGAGACGAGCGCGCGGGCGAGCACGAACCGCCGTTTCATCCCGCCGGAGAGCCAGTCGAAGCGCGTGTCGCGCTTGTCCCAGATGCCGACGGTCTTCAGCGCCTCGGCCGCCCGCTCCTCGGCCACGTCGTGGGGAACGCCGTGGTAACCGGCTTTGTGCTCCAGGACTTCGTGAATGGGGAAGAACCGATCGACGTTGTACTCCTGGGGCGCCAGGCCGATGCGGTCCCTTGCCTCGCGGTAGTCGGCCTCGACGTCGAAGCCGAACACCTCCGCGGTCCCGCCGTCGGCGTGGACCAGCCCGACCAGCGAGTTGATAAACGTGGTCTTGCCCGCGCCGTTCGGCCCGAGCAGCCCGAAGAACTCCCCCGACTCCACGGTGAGCGAGAGGCCGTCGAGGGCCTGCACGTCACCGTACGATTTGCGTAGCTCGCGGACGTCGATGGCGGGTGCCGTCATTGGCTACTCGAAACCGATGGCCACGCAAAAGGGTGCTGAAACGGCTCTCGTCGTGGAGTTACGTCGACAAAACCGGCGTCGAAGATCCGTCCGACGTCGCGTTACTGGCCGAGGCGTTCGCGGCTGATCGCCACGCCCGCCGGCGTGATGAGCAACTGGTCGTCGTCCTTCTGGACGATGTCGCCGCCGACCTCGTTGACGACGCGCTTGAGTTCGTCGCTGATCTGTTCCATCGTCCGGTCCTGCGTGCTGTGGCGCGTGATGTCGGCGACGACGATGTCGCCGTCGTAGACGGCGTCCTTGATCTCGATGACGTCCTGCTTGTTCCCGATTCGGGCGATCCGGACCTGCCGCTCTGCCTCTTCCGAGCCCAGGTCGAAGTCGTCCGCGTGCAGTTCGACGTAGTCCTCGGTCTGGCGAGACGACCCGCCCTCTCCCAGAATCTTGCTCATCAATCCCATATTCCCCAAGGTGGGTGGAATCCGTATAGGTCTTACGTCAGACGACCTTTTTCTTCGTCCCCTTTCCTCGCTCACTTCGTTCGCTGCGGGAAGGGTCCTCGAAAAACGTCGATGAAAAAGGCCGGTCGCTCGTTTCACTCGCGACCGGTGGAAACCGCGACTCGCTACGCTCGCCGCGGTATGCTCTTCCTCTCCGCCTACACCGAGAACTCGAAGAGGTCGTCACCGACGTGGTGGATGGACTCGACGACCTTGCCGGAGTCGCCGACCATGTCGTCGCCCGAGGTCTTCGCGCGGCCGACGGCGAGGAACTTCCCGTGGGACTCTTCGTTGATCGCGACGAGGTCGCCCTCTGAGATGTCGTCGTCGGCCTCGGTGATACCAGGGCGCATGATATCCGCGCCGTCGGAGACGAACGAGACGGCGCCGGCGTCGACGGTGACGATGTGTTCGGTCGGCGGGAAAGCGTTGAGGCCCTGGACGGTGAGGAACGGCTCCTCGTCCACGTAGAGGACGAGCGGCTCGCCGTCGACGAGGACGACTTCCCAGTCGCTGTCGTCGAACTCGACTTTCTCGTAGCTGTCGGCTTCGACATCGACGCCGAGGTTGTCGGCGACGGCCGTCTCGATGTCGTCGATGGCGTCCGCCCGGAGATGGTGGCGCGACTTGACGTTCATACCCTGACTGTGCAGTGGCCCGGAGATAAATCGCCCGCTCTCGCAGTGCTGGTGCACGACGCGTGCTCGATTCGACCGTCCTGACAGACCAGTCACGGACGAGCGGACGTGCTGTCGCCGACGTGCGAAAAACGATAAATAGGTCGGCGAACCAACTAGTTTCCATGCTGGGATCCCGGCGCTCCCGGGACGTCGTCACCTGCATCGCCTGCGGTGAGTCCGTGGACCGGACCGACGCCCGAGAGTACGACAAACACGGCGACCGGTGGAACCGCCGCGACAAAGAGTTCGAGTACCTCTGCAAGCCCTGCCATCGCGACCTGACCCACCAGCCACGGAGCGGTCTCGAAGACACCCTCGACGACGCCGGCGCCGGCGAACTCGACCAGGCCCGCTTCCTCCAGCAGTACCACGACCTCGTGCGGGGGCGCGACTCGCCGAAGTAGGGCGTCTCACCGTCCGCGGACTGCGTTTTCTTCGTTCTCGCTCGCTCGGCGGGCCGTTCCCGGTGGTTGCTCCCGCTCACTTAACCGAGGGCCGCCCTCCGGGCGTGCCCTGCCTGCTCACGGGTCACTCCGTTCGCTCCCGCTCGCTGTAAGCTGGTTTTCGCTGCGCTCAAACCAGCCTCCCGACACTCCTAACTACACACCCTCCGTAGCCGGCGTATGACCACAGACGACGCGCAGGCCGCGGCAGGCACCGTCGAGGGCCAGGGTCCCGTCGAGGTCGACGAGGACGTGGCCCGCCACCTCGCCAACAAGCGCGAGGAGCTGTTCGAGAAGTTCGAGATCCGCGACGAGTTCCCCCCGGCGGTGATGGAGGAGGCCGAGGCACGGACCACCGACGTCCAGCAGGAAATCGCCGAGGAGATCGACGAGCGCGAGGACCTCCGGGAGATGACGACCTGGACGACCGACCCCATCGACGCCCAGGACTTCGACGACGCCATCTCCGTCGAGGAGCGGGACGAGGAGTACGTGCTGTGGGTCCACATCGCCGACGTCACTCACTACGTCAACCCGGACACGGCGATGTGGGACGAGGCCGTCGAGCGGGCCAACACCGTCTACCTCCCCGACTACACCATCCACATGCTCCCGCCGATGCTGGCCGAGACGGTCTGCTCCCTGGTCCCCAACGAGGACCGCCTCGCCCACACCGTCGAGATGCACCTCGACAAGGAGGATCTGGGCTACGAGACCATCGACATCTACAAGTCTGTCATCCAGAGCGACGCGCGACTCACCTACTCCGAGGCCGAGACGCTGCTGGACGAACCCGAGAGCGCCGCCGACCTGCTCGAAGACCAGAGCGTCGACCTGGCGGAGAAGACGGACCTCGTCTGGAACCTCGCCGACGCGATGCACGAACAGCGCAAAGAGGAGGGGTCGCTCGTCCTGAACCCCAGCCGGGACCGAGCCCACACCATCATCGAGGAGTGCATGCTCAAGGCCAACAAGGCCGTCACGCACGAACTCATGTGGGGCCGCGGCGTCGAGGCGATGTACCGCGTCCACCCCCAGCCCAGCCCGGAGGAGTGGGACGAGGCCCTCGTCGAAATCCAGGAACTCGACGGCGTCTCCATCCCCGGGAGTTCGTGGGACGACCCGCGGATGGCCGTCAACGCAACGCTGGAACAGGCGCCCAAGCGTCAGCTCGACAAGATCCAGTGGGCCGTGATGAAGGTGATGCCGCGGGCGAAGTACATGAACGACCCCTTCGGCGGCCACCACGCGCTGAACTTCGAGATCTACGGCCACTTCACCTCGCCCATCCGCCGGCTCTCGGACCTGATCAACCACTGGATCGTCTACACCAACGACGTCCCGGAGGACCTGGTCGCGCTGTGTGACCGGGCCAGCGACAAGCAGAAGGACGCCGAGCAGTGCGAGCGCGAGTACAAGCAGTTCCTCGAAGAGGTCGGTCTCGACCCCGCCGCGGTCAACAATCGCGGGATCGAAGTGATCGAGGAGTAGGAAGGCGCCGACCGCAGGGAGGGGCCTTCGTGATGCGAACGGCGAGTGAAACGAGCCGTGAGCGGGAGTAGGGAGGGGACGTCACACTGCGAACGGCAGAGCCACGAGCAGCGATCGGGCTCGAAAAATCCGAATGCCTTCTCTCCTCTCGTCAGTCGGCAGCGGGATCCGTGCCGTGCGCGTCGAGGTACCGCTTTCCCCACTCGTCCATCGCCGTCACAACCAGTTCGAGTTGCTCGCCCCACTCGGTGAGCGAGTACTCGACGCGGACCGGTTTGTCGTCGATGACGGTCCGGTCGACCAGGTCGCGTTCCTCCAGGTCGTCGAGGCTCTCGGAGAGCACTTTGTCCGAGATGCCCTGTACTCGCTCTTTCAGTTCGTTGAATCCCAGGGCGCCCGCTTCGAGCAGCACAGACACGATAAGCGGATGCCACTTCTTTCCGAGCACGGTCGCCGTCACGGACAGCGGCCGACGTCGTCTCCGCCCGGTCCCACACCCCGGTGCGTCGTTCCCCGTCAGGTCCATAGCTCGCATATAAAATTCCTCACAGATAAATGCTGCAGAACCCGACTCGCCCCACCTCGTCACAGCCAGGATCAGTTCACAAATAATATCTAAATATTCGACTTAGGCAACAGCAAACCACGGAAACACGGCGGTGTGTGTTCGGAAAACTTGATTAACATAACACTTTAGTCGGATCAGGTCGAAGTTCCGGGCGGAGGTGAGAACGAACGATGGCCAGTGGCATCGACGACACGGCGGAACGAACTGACCTTCGACGGCAGCTTTCGCGATACGACCTCGTTCTGGCCGTCATCCCGGCGGCGTTCTTGCTCGCCGGATTCGCGAGCGTGTTCGTCTCCGTACCGACACGCGTCGTCCTGACGGGGGCGGCGGCCGTCGGACTGCTCGCGCTCGTCGACGGCATGTTCGTCAACCCGCCCCGTTCCGGGTCTGGAGCTCCCTGATAGTGGTGGTTGTAATTCTTTACCGGTGTCTCTTCGCAACCGGCCGGTTCAGCTCCGGTTCACCGCCGGTAGTGTCTGCATCCTGATATAGTTACAACCACCACTATGAGGGCGTCGCGTTCCGTTCGTCCACGGGTACCGGTTCATCGCGTCACACCGTCCAGCGTTTTCTCTCCGGCCCCACTGGACGTCCAACCGGTGCCCGGAATGCGTAGCGAGCGCTCGCCGGAGTGATAGTGACAGTCGCAAACGACGGAAGAACGGCCGCGTCGGTTACTTACCGCGTCCGCGGTTCGAACTGAGGCTGGGGCGGGTGTGTTCGCTACCCTTGCCCTTCTTGCCGAGACCTCGGTTGCGCTGACCGGCGCCGGTGAGACCGCGGAAGACGCGGTCCGTCTGGGCCGGGTTGCAGATCCAGTTGAGGTCGTCGTCGTTCTGGATGGCGGGGTGGTTCGGGTCGACGAGGACGACTTCGTGCCACTTCTGGCTGCCGTCCTGACCGACGGAGTAGCTGTTGAGCACCTCGAGGTTGGGGAAGGTCCGCGCGGCGCGCTCCTCGGCGACGCGCTGGATGTTCTTCCGCCGGGTGACGCGGGTGACGCCCTGCCGCTTCGACCGGCGACCGGCCTTGTGTCGGACCTTGCGGGCCCCGCCCTTGCGGACGGAGACGCGGGCCACGATAACGCCCTGCTTGGCCTTGTAGCCGAGCGAACGGGCCTTGTCCAGACGGGTCGGGCGGTCGATGCGCTCGACGGCGCCCTGTTCGCGCCAGTCCTGTTTCCGCTGCCACTGCAGTTCCGCGAGCTTGTCGTCGTCGTCCTGGTTCTTCCAGGCGTCCCTGATGTGGGAGTAGAAGCTTCGTGCCATGTGTGTTCACCACGGGCGTTGCGTGGTTCAAGTCGCGCCGCGGTCGACTCGACCGCTAGCGACTCACATCCCGACCTGTACAGACAGGTGCCCGCTGGTGCCCGTCGTCCAGCGAGTTACCCCACAGTATCCCGTTCGTCCCCTTAAGCGATTCGAACTCCGCTAGCTCCCTGACGGGTATCACCCGGAAACGGGTGGGAGGCCACGCTGGTACCGGCCGTTTCAGAATTTAATATTATAGTTATCACACTCATTATTAAGGAGGATGATGCTATATAGATAATGAACGATACTTATGGATAGGCGGACCCTGTTGGACGGACTCGTAGACGGTGGGCTCTCGGAGTACCAGGCCGACGCGTACCTGACGCTGCTTGAACGCGGTACGTCGCCGGCCGTCGACGTGGCGAAGAACTGCTCGATCCCGGTCCCGCGCATCTACGACATCCTGAACGAACTGGAGCAGATGGGATACGTGGAGACGCTCGATAGAGACAAGTTGCACGCGCGCGCGTGCGACCCAGTCGAGTTCATCGAGGACCTCCACCACAAGAGCGCACGCCTCTCCGACGTCGCCTCGGAGATCGAGGACCGGTGGGAGCACTCTCCCCTCGGCGAACACGAGATCAACGTGACCAAACACGCCCAGACGGTCCTCGACCACGCGGAGGCCAAGATTCGGGACGCGGAGTGGGTCGTCGACCTCGCCGTGACCGACCGGCAACTCGCCGACCTGGAGGGGGCGCTTGAAGCGG
>NZ_JBZYDN010000009.1:0-167198 GCF_058933135.1 Halomicrobium sp. HArcel3
ACCGTTCTCAGTTGATGTACCGGAAGGTTCCGACAGCATGGAGGCCAATCATAAGATTTTGGATAATCGGTTCTATGATTACCTTCGTATTACCAAGGAAGTTCTACGACGCTCTTCAAAAGTTGATGTTGTTCATGTATCCTCTAATGCTTGGTATATGTTCCCACTTATTTGGGCCTCGATCGGGAAGCCTATTGTGATTGGTCCAAATCTCACCTGGAAGACACATGGACCGATAGAAACGCTTAGCTCGGAAACAGTTTCGATCTTGAATGAGTATGATCCTGGCCGTGTTGAGAGGATGGAACTGTATGGAGAAGAAGTTGAGAAACTCAGATTTCTACTTGCCCATTACACTACCGTCGACCATACCCGTTTCGTATGTTTTAGTGACTATGTGAAACGAAATGCCCTGATTCAACGAGGCTTGCCTGAGAACATTATAGATGTTTTACCTTCGGGCGTGCCAAGAGACGTGTTCTACGCCGACGGACCTGAGGCCCCTAGATTAGGGTATGAGAAGGAGATCTTGTTTGTCGGTGGGAAGTCAACGAGTCAGTTTAAAGGACTTGGGGTTCTACTTGATAGCTTAGATATTGTAAATAATGACATTCATCTTCGCGTGATTGGTGCCAACGAGGTTGAAACCTCTCTGGAGACGAAATATCAGGCTGTCGCAGACAGAGTTCACTTTGAGGGCTGGATGCCACGCCGAAAATTAGCGAAATACTACCGGAGTGCAGATGCGTTTATACTTCCGAGTTATGCAGAAGCCGAGGCGACAACGAAGATCGAAGCTCTCGCATGTGGCACTCCCTGTATCGCTACTGATGATGGGGTTTTCCGTGAGAATGTCATTGGTGACAGTACAATTTTCTTCAAACGCGGTAATCCGGCGTCTCTGTCAAATTCTCTTCAAGATTTTTATGACAATGAGGCCTACTATAAAAGGGAGGCACACGCCAATGCTGAGAACTATGACATCGCAAAAACATTCAAACAGCTAAAACGGACATATCAAGCGGTCTGTGACTGAATTTCGTAGAGATCCGCGTAGACTTCGTCGTTCTCGATCAGCTTCGAATGCGTTCCTTGTTCGATAATCTCTCCATCATCTAGCGTATAAATCACATCCGCGTTCTCGACAGTGGAGAGTCGGTGGGCGATAACGACTAACGTTTTCTCTCCGCTGAGCGTTTCAATTCCCTGGTGGATGTTCTCTTCAAGATGGGAATCGAGGTCACTCGTCGCCTCGTCGAGGGCGATTATCTCCGAATCAGTCAACAGCGCTCGTGCGATAGCGATCCGCTGACGTTGCCCTCCGGAAAGTCGAACACCGTCGTCACCGAGTCTAGAGTCGTATCCACGCGGGAGGTCGTCGACGAATTCCGTTACGTGCGCGATTCGACAGGCCTCCCTGATCTCTTCGTCGCTCGCCGATGGGCGGCCAAGTGCCACGTTGTATTTTAGCGATTCATCGAAGATGAACGGGTCCTGTCTGACTATTGATATTTTTCGGCGCCACGCCGCGAGTTCAATTTCGTGTATCGGCATCCCATTAACATTGATCGAGCCGCTATCGGGGTTATACAGTCGAGTGAGAAGCGAAACAATCGTAGACTTACCAGCCCCTGACATACCGACGAAGGCAGCGAACTCCCCGCTATCGATCTGGAACGAGATGTCGGATAGAACCGTTTCATCTTCTTCGTAGCTGAACGAAACACTGTCAAAACTGAGGGTGTCTATTGATTTCGGTGGCTCCTCGGAGCCGCTATCGTCTTCGCGAGCTTCTTCGAGTTCATCGACGAAATTCTGAGTACGAACCAGATGTGGAAGGTTACCCTCTGCTTTGTAAATGAGATTATTAAGGGTGCTCACTCGCGGAGCCAGCCGAAACATGGCAAACAGGAAGACGCTGAGGGACGCAAGCGAGAGCGCTGCAACCTCAACTGCCACGTAGATGAGCCCGAAGACGACGACAGCAGTAAGTAGTTGATAGATGTTTTGAATCGCAGCTTCGTTTCGTCGCAGTAAAATAGTTGACTTGGCAAACCGGTCAACCGCTTCATTGAACTCGTCATAAACCCGTGCGGTGACTCCGAATAGTTTGACGTCCCGGATGCCTTGCGTTCCCGCCTGGACTGAGGTCTGAATTGATTCGTTGGCCTCTGCAACCTTGTCACCGACATCGTATCCGGATGTTAGAATTGACCGAATACTGTACGTGAGCGCACCAAGGATGATGCCAGTCGCGATGGTCAACACCGGTGCCAGATAAAGCGATAGAGCTAGGTACATCAAACACAGCATCGATTCCTGAACGATTCGGATGAGCCAGGAAATGACCTCGCCTGCTTGCTTGGATTGCGTGACGATAGCGTTGAGTATCTTGTCAGACCCGCGCTGGTCGAAATAGGAAATGCGGGCATCGAGAGTCTTTGAGAAGGTTTCTCGCTGAAGTGTTCTCACATAGTTTGTTTGAATAGAAAAACGAAGCCACGTAACGATAAACGACGAAATATATCGAAGTGAGATGACTGCTGAGACTCCTGCAATGATGTAGCCCAGAGTAAACGGTACGCCGATGAAGTTGTAGGCGGCCGTGAATATCTGAATGAGGCGTCCGCCATTGTCGCCACCGGCTTCAGTAGCACCCGCTTCTTGAATTATCGGGAGGAGAAAACTCAGCCCAATTCCCTCGAGGACAGCTGCTACGATGCTTAGAACGATAACGCCAACTACGAACGATGGGTTGTAGTGCGCGACTTCGAGAATGGCCTTCAGTCGTTTTCTAAATGAGTCCCTCATAATGAGAATCGAAAGCTAAACCTATACAACGATTTGTTCATAGCTTGGCTTAGTATATTCGATTCTCACAATAGTCGGCTCGATAACCCGATGCTGTTTTATCACTGGGGAGACGGCTCATCCTTTCGTGTTCTATCCGATATCAGTCCACTCATAGACCGTCCTGACGAACTGAAGTGGACCCGTTCCCACAGAGTTTATTAACTCGTTTCTACCTCAATACACCAATGGGAACCGGCTTGCGGTACCGGATTTTCGCCGTCGGCGGCGCACTGGTGCTTACTGCCATCGCCGTTGTCGTCGCCAACCACCCCCTGATCCAGATACTCGTCACCTCGATGCCGGTCCTCGACAATCTCCAGCCAATAACCAAGACGAACGGCGATCTCATCGACGAGATATTAACCACCTCTATCATCGTCCTCGCGGCCCTCTGGCCGCTTTTCAAGCCACAACCCCGCCGCATCCTCGACGCCGTCGCGCTGACGCACAAGCGGACGTTCCTGGCTGCGACGGCGCTCGCGACCATCGGATACTTCGACTGGTCGACGCGCCTCCCGCGCACTACACTCATCGCAACTGTCGCCATGCTTGGCGTCGTCTTCCCCATCTGGTTCGTCACCATCCGACGCCGCCCACTCTCTCCGACGCGCGCCGTCATCGTCGGTGACGACCGTTCGACCATCGAACGACTCTACGACGCCGCCGAGATGCCCATCCTCGGATACGTCTCTCCTGCGAGCGTCACACCAGACGATGGCCCGGCCATCACCGCCCGCGTCACAGACGGTGGCGTCACGACGGACACTGTCCCGGCCCATTCCAGACTCGGGGGCCTCTCGAAACTGGACGACGTCCTCGTCGAACACGACGTCGACACGGTCCTCCTGGCCTTCGACACGCCCGACCGCGAGGAGTTCTTCGGGACGCTCGCCACCTGCCATCAGCACGGCGTCCGGGCGTTCGTCCACCGCGACCACGCAGACCGCGTACTCGTTGCCGAATCGACCGGTGACGAACTCGTCAACACCGACCTCGAACCGTGGGACTGGCAGGACTATGCCGTCAAGCGACTCTTCGACGCCGTCTTCGCCGCGACGGGCATCGTCCTCCTCTCTCCAGTGATGGTCCTCATAGCCGTTGCCATCAAACTCGATACACCGGGACCGATCCTCTACAGCCAGCGCCGGACCGCGGAGTTCGGCGAGACGTTCACCGTCTACAAGTTCCGGACGATGACCGACGGGAAGGCGGACGTCCGGCCCTCCGAGGACGGCGAGAACCACCGCATCACCAGGATCGGGCGCGTCCTCCGGAAGACCCACCTCGACGAGATTCCACAGCTCTTCGCCATCCTCCGGGGCGACATGAGCGTCGTCGGCCCGCGCGCGGTCTGGACCGACGAGGAACACCACCTGGAACAGTCGGTGAGCAACTGGCGCAAGCGCTGGTTCGTCAAACCGGGCCTCACCGGCCTCGCCCAGATCAACGGCGTCTCCAGTACGGACCCCGACCGAAAGCTCCGCTACGACATCGAGTACATCCGCCAGCAGTCGTTCTGGTTCGACCTGAAGATCGTCACCCGACAGATCTACGGCGTCGTCGTCGACGCCGCGTCCATCATCTTCGGCTGGCCGGACGAGGACGAGGCGTAATCTACGGTGGGTAACTCTAAACCGGAGCTATCGTTTGCCTTTCCGCCGAGTAACAGCAAGGCGACGTGAGGAACTCCTGGTGGACTGAAAGGGCGAGGTGCGGTCGACGAAGTCCGACGAAGGTGAGCCGAGTGGAACAAGGCGAACGCCGGGAGAGCTTGCTCTCCCGGAATAAGCACCGAACAAAGTGAGGCGCGCAACGAGTCGCACGAGCCGAGCGCGCCGAGGGCTTTCTCCGTGTTTGCGGTAGGTACGTCGCTTCCTGCGAGTTCGCTCTATCGTATTCCATCCGATGATCGCCGGTACTGACTACACTTCGGCCTTATCGGACGAGGGCTCGTCGTCGACGAGCGGGACGGCGATGTCGACCTCGATGCGGTCGTACGGGACGATAGGTTGAGTCGACTGTCCCGGCCCGCTGTCCGCTAATTCGATGACGTCGAGGAGCGCTAACTGTTTGAGGTCGCCGTGGACGTCAGAGACGTCACGGTCGACGATTCGGGCGGTCTCGCGCATGCTTTCCGGTTCGTGCTCGGCGATGGCACGGACCAACGAGAGCCGCATCGGTGACAGGTGTTCGACGAGGTCGTCGTAGGAACCGAAGCTCAGGACGCGCCGATCTCCCCATTGCTCGACGTCGTCCTCGTCGCCGGCCGACGCGTCGTCGATCTGCCGGAGCGTTTCCTCTCGCAGGGAGTCGCGGTCTTCGATCGTGATGTGGAGCGTGGTCATGGTGCGTAGGTAGCAGGTTGTGGATTCGAGGCCGTTGTCAGTATCGACGGGGCGGGTCGCCACCGGCGGCGTTCCAGTACGCGTCCGCTTCACCCCAGAATTGCACGATGAGTGGTTCGATCCCGGGGAATTCGATCGTACTCTGGTCTGCCCCGACGTGCCGTTCGTGTCCTTTCGTGGATTCGTGGGCGTTGTCGTAGCGGAGGAGACCCAGGCCGTCAGTCGTTCCCAGGTGGAATTTGTAGTCCCACCCAGACGGATATTTGTCGAGCTGATCTGTCTCGCGAACGGTCACCGACTCGATCAACCCGTCTTCGACGTGGGTGTAGTTGGCCCGAGTCGAGTAGCCTGTGATCCCTACCCGTTGGTTTCTCTCCCAACAGGAAAACTGTTGGGATATTATCCAACGGTCGCGGTTCCTGACCGGTAATCAGATACAACGCTCCGTTCACTACGTCACATCGAGTTGCGGGTCAATGCCGATGGGAGCCCCTCTTCGCAATTGCACCACGAATACTACCGGCATCCACACTCCCAACTTACCTCCGACCCTCGAACACAACGACTTTCACAGGCTACTCCAACCAAACGCATAATGGAGATACTCGACGAGAAGGGGCGCCTGTTCGGCGTCGTGAACGTCGTCGACGCCCTGGTCGTGCTGCTGGTCCTCGCCGTCGTGGCTGCGGGCGTCGCGCTGGTCGTCGGGGGACAGGACTCACCCGACGCTGGCGGGACGAACGACACGGATTCAGAATCCACGCGATACGCGACGCTCTCCTACACCGTTCCCTACGAGAGCTCTGCCGCGACGCTCCGGAATAACGACACAGTACGATTCGTCGACGGCGGCGAGCACTACAACGTCAGCGACGTCTACCGGAGCTTCACGCCCGGTGGGTCGGTCCACGTCGTCACCACGGTCGCATACGACGAGGAGTTCACTGTGAACGGAAACCAGCTGTACGGCGGCCAGTCCACGCAACTGACCACCGGATCCTATCGCGTTACCGCCAACACCGTCGCCGTCAACCAGTCGACGGCGTCGATACCCACCCAGCAAGTTCCCGTCGTCCTATCGGCGAACGTCACCTCGTCGGTCGCCCAGGCCGTCGAGGAGGGTCAGGAGGCGACCATCGCTGGCGAGACCGTCGCCACCGTCGAGTCAGTCCGACGCGGTGAGACCAACGGCGACCGCCAGCAGGTGTGGCTCGGCGTCGAACTGCGTGCCTGGGACCGAACGACTGGCCCCGTCTTCGACGGCCAGTCGCTCCGCGTCGACAACCCGGTCACCGTCGTCACGGACACGGTCGTCGTCCGCGGCCGGCTCCACGAAGTCGGCACGACGGAGCTTCCCGAACCAGCCGACAGCTAACGCGTCACGTCCACTGCAGAAGCTCAGCTATCATGATCGGCCACTACTACGAGCATTCGATACTTCACTCGGTCGTCCAGCGATGGGGAACCAGTAGTACTCACCTCGACGAGGCCTATCGCAGGTCCTTACTCGGCCGAAGCCTCACTCGACTCGCCGCGATCACTCGCCAGTCGTACCTCTTCCGCTGGCTCACCGCCGAGCCAGACCCGGACGTCGTCGTCATCGACCTCCGGGAGACGTGGACCGTCGGCCCGGTCATCGCCGTCCTCGACTGGCTCGCGCCCCACGCCGCTCGCGCGTGGGACGGGTCGGGCGTCCGAACGAACGCGGAGCGAACGACCACCGCGTTCCGGGCCGCGCCGGTCCAGCTGTCGAGCGCACTCCTCTTGGGCGTCCTTGCCGTCCAGTTCGTCCTCTCCTGGAACAGCGCCAGCGACACCGCGCTCGCGGCCCTCTGTTTTCTCACCGCGATCGCTCTCCTCGGCCTGCGCGTCGACTGGACGTTGGAGGAACTCAGAGAGAGCTACGTCGGCCGAATCGCGGTGGCGTTGTTCGTCCCGCCAGATCCTCCTGAGGATGACGAACGAACGTAACGTTCTCACGTGACATGACTGACGATCTGGACGCCGAACGCGAACGCCTCCGCGAAGCGGTGCGTACCGCAGACAGTCCGGAGGAACGACGAACAGCGATTCGTCGTCTCGCTGCACTCGACCGCGAACGGAACCGGGAGACGTACGACGCGCTCGCAGACGAGTAGCCTTCTGCTGCTGAAATCGGCGCGGCACGAAACCCGGTGACTTTATTCTCGCGAGCGGACAGCACACGTACATGACAGACGCGGGCGGCCCGGCCGAGCTCCTGGACGAGCGTCCCGACCTGGCCGACCCCCTCGAAGCAGTTCTCGCCGTCGACGACCACGAGGACACCTGGTCGTTCGACGACGTCCCCGTCGACTCTGGGCCGTTCGGGGAACTCGTCTCGCGCGGCGTGGTCGAGCGCGCCGGCGACGACTACCGGGTCGCCGACCCCGCCGCCGCCCGCGCGGCCCTGAACGGTGACGCGGGCGCGGTCACCACCGACGCCGAGGACGCGTCGGGCCGCACCGTCCCCTCGTTCGAACTCCCGACCACCACCATCGACCGGATCTCGGCCGCCATCGTCGCCGCGGCCATCGTGTTCGTCGGGCTCGTCCGCGCCCACCCCATCCAGTCCGTCTACCGCGACGGGAACGTCGTCCTCTCCGGCAACGACCCGTACTACTACCGCTACTGGGTCGAGCAGGCGCTGGCCTCCGGCGAGAACATTCTCGACCTGAGCGCGCTGGCGACGCTTCCCAACGCGGTCCAGAAGGGCGAACCGCTCACTGTGGCGACGCTGTGGTGGGTGTCAGAACTCCTGGGCGGTACCCCCGACGTCGCCGGCCACGTCCTCGCGTGGTATCCCGTCGTCTCGGCCGTCGTCACGGCCGCGATGGTCTACCTCGTCGCGGTGTGGGTGACCGACGACAGGCGCGTCGGCGTCGCTGCCGTCCTCGTCTTCGCGCTGATTCCGGGCCACGCACTGCGGACGAGCCTGGGCTTCGCCGACCACCACGCCTTCGACTTTCCCTGGCTCGCTGCGACCGCGCTCTGCCTCGTCGCGCTCGCGCGGACGGGAGGGTCAGCTCTTCGAGCGCCGCGCACGTGGGCCGTGAGCACCGCACTGGGCATCGCTATCGCTGCCCAGACCCTGGCCTGGGAAGCGGGCCCGCTCCTCGTACTCGCAGTGGGCCTCGTCGTCGTCGCGAAGGCGCTCGCCGACATCCACGCGGGCCGCTCGCCGCTCCGTCAGGGCGTTCCGATCGTCGTCGGGATACTCACCGGGGCCGCGCTCGCTGCGCTCGTCCACGTCGTCGTGGGCTGGCACACGCAGCAAGTGGCGTTCGCCCCCGCGTTACTGTTCGTCGGGGCCGTCGGCGCGCTCCTGGCCGCCGAGGCCATCCATCGAACCACCGACGACGTCCGGCACCTGGCCGCCGTCGACGCGGTCGGCGCCGTCGTCGGCTTCCTCCTCTTCCGGGCCGCGCTCCCCGAGTACTGGACGCGCCTCCAGAGCGAACTGGACCGACTCTTCAGGAGCGACAGCATCGCCGAGACGGCCGGGCTGCTCTCCCCGGACTCGTTCGGCTTTCTCTACCTGTTCGGCTTCGCGCTCGCGCTCGCGCTCCCGTTCATGGCCATGGGTGCCTGGCGCGCGGTCGACGACGACCGCTGGCTCGTCGCGAGCGTCTACGGCTGGTACTTCTTCCTGCTCGCGACGTTCCAGGTCCGCTTCGTCGGCGAACTGGCGGCCTTCGCCGCCGTCTTCGCGGGCTACGGCTTCGTCTGGGTCGCCGCCTGGATCGACGCCGCGGGCCCGATCGGCGACCGCGTCGAACGTCTGCGCCTACCAAATCGCACCCAGCTCGGGACGCTGGTCCTGCTCTTCGTCCTCGTCGCCAGTCTCGGCATCGTCCAGGTCCCGGTCAAGACGAGCCAGGTGACCATCACCGACGATACGTATCACACCTCGCAGTTCCTCGCCGAGCACTCGGCCGACCTCGGCCAGGCGTACCCCGACAACTACGTCCTCAGCGAGTGGGGGCAGAACCGCCACTACAACTACTTCGTCAGCGGCGAGTCCCGGAGCTACGGCTACGCGCAGTCGAACTACGACCGATTCATCCGGAGTTCGAACCCCGACGAGTCCTACGACCGGCTGGAGGGCCGCGTCGGCTACGTCGTCCTCGAGACGGGCCGGCCGACCAGCGGCGAGGGAACGACGTACCAGCAGTTGACCGAAACGTACGGCAGTCGGTCCGACGGGACGCCCGGCCTCGCACACTACCGCGCGCTCTACGTCGCCCCGGGCGAGTCGCGCGTCGCCTACGCCGTCGTGCCCGGCGCGACGGTGACGGGCAACGCCCCGGCCAACGCGACAGTCTCGCTCGCGACGGACGTCTCTCTCCCGAACGCCGAGTTCACCTACGAGCGCCAGACGACGGTCAACGCCGACGGGACCTACAGCGTCCCGGTGGCCCACCCTGGGACGTATCGAGTGGTGGCCGACGGCGAGACGCGCGAGGTGACAGTGAACGAGTCGGCAGTGCGGAACGGAACGACGGTGTCCGGTTCGCGGGCCGAGTGAACGGCGCCCCTCGCTCGTCGCGTTCGACTGGTCACCACGTCCGGAAATCCGCCTGACGCGAGCGTTATCACCGATGAAAAATCGGCAGTCAGCTTTAGGCCGCCCGCTACCGGACCCGACGTATGAAAGACTGGTCGAACGAGTTCGGGCACGGAGCGATGAACGCCCGGCTCGACGTCGACGCCCTCGTCGACGAGTGCGGGCTTGACGAACGGGAGATCGCGTGGCGCAAGGAGTTCGTCGGATTCGACGAGACGGACGAACGACACCTCTCGAATCTGGAGTCGATGTTCCGTGACCACACCGAGGAGATCGCCGACGAGTTCTACGAGAACCTCACCGGTCACGACCAGACGACGGCGATCTTCGGCCGGTCCGAGAAAGGCCTCGAACAGCTCAAACGGACCCAGTCGGCCTACCTCGTGACGCTCGCCAGCGGCGAGTACGGCATGGACTACTTCAGGGACCGGGCCCGCATCGGGAAGATCCACGACATGCTGGAGATGCCGATGAAACACTACGTCGGCCAGTACGGCGTCTACTACGACCTCGTCTTCCCGCTATTGTTCGACCGTGTCGAGGATCGGCTGGTCGAGCGGCTGACGGGGGAGGACGGCGCCGCCGCGGGCGAGGACGGACCGCTCGCGAGTGACGGCGGTGCCGTCGCCGCGCAGGCCGACGCGGGGCCGTCGGTCCGGTCGACCGTCCGCGACGAACTGGACCGGGGGCTCGAAGAGATGCTCGCCGTGTTGCGTATCATCAACCTGGACATGCAGGTGGTCGCGGACACGTACATCCACTCGTACAGTCAGGAACTGGAGGCGTCGATCGAACAGCGGGAGGCACTGATGCGCGAGGTAGAGCGGGACCTGGCCCAGCCGATCGAGGGCCTGCACGAGTCGGCCACTGACGTGGCTGACAGCGCCGACGAGATCACCGCACTCGCGGATTCACAGGCCGAGTCGATGGCCGACGTCGGGAGCGAGGTCGGGAACATGAGCGCGACAGTCGAGGAGATCGCCGCCACTGCGGACGAAGTCGCAGCAACCAGCGAACGCGCCGAGGAACTGGCCTCGGACGGCCGTGCGGCTGCGACGGAAGCCATCGAAGTGATGGAACGGGTGACGGGGTCCTCACAGGACGTCGTCGCGGACGTCGACAGGCTCCACGAACGCATCGACGAGATCGACGAAATCGTCGAGGTGATCAACGACATCGCCGATCAGACGAACATGCTCGCGCTCAACGCGTCCATCGAGGCCGCCAGGGCGGGTGAGGCGGGCGATGGCTTCGCCGTCGTCGCCGACGAGGTCAAGAGCCTCGCCGAAGAGTCACAGGAGCACGCCGGCGAAATCGAGGGGATGGTCGACGACATCAAGGCCGAGACGACCAGCGCCGTCGAGAGTCTCGAGGAGACGACCGACGAGGTCGACCGCGGAATGGCACAGGTCGAATCCGCCATGGAGACGCTCCAGGACATCGCCGACGCCGTCGCCGAGGCGTCCCAGGGCATTCGCGAGGTCTCAGACGCGACCGACGACCAGGCCGCGTCGACGGAGGAAGTCGCGAGCATGGCCGACGAACTCGTCGCACAGGCCGACCGCGTCGCCGACGAGATCGAGTCTGTCGCCGCGGCCAACGAGGAACAGACCGTGAAAGTGAGTGAGATCCGCGAGACCGTCGACCGACTGACCGAGTGACCCGTCGGCGCCTACTCCACGGTGACGCTCTTCGCCAGGTTCCGCGGCTTGTCGATGGGGCGCCCGAGGAAGTTCGCGGTGTGGTAGCTCGCAAGTTGCAACTGGACGTTGGCGAGCGACGCAGCGGCCCGACGAGGCGCGGTTGTGCTGCTCTTAACGACTGTATTTTACAGCGGTATCGAGGCGAAAGCCCACCCCTAAAGGGGTGGGATGAAGCCGACAACTGGGAATCTATCCACATCCGTAGGCATGACTGGGGTTAGACAATTAAGTAACATCTATAGGTGTGGGAATTCTATATATTGACGATGCCTCGTGGGTTCGACAGGGAACGTACCTCGGTTCACAAACTCCAGTACCACTTCATCTGGTGTCCGAAGTACCGCAAGTCGGTACTGACTGGCGAGGTACGCGACCGTCTCGAAGCACTCATCGAGGAGAAAACCGACGAACTCGACCTCGAAATCTTGGAGTTGGCGATTCGCTCTGACCACGTCCACCTGTTTATCACGGGCGACCCGACGCTCGCTCCGAACAAGATAATGCAACAGGTCAAGGGCTATTCTTCTCGGCACCTCCGCGACGAGTTTGATTTCGGCCTGCCGACGCTGTGGACGCGCTCGTACTTCGTCTCGAGTGCGGGCGATGTATCCAGCGAGATCATCGAGGAGTACATCGACGCCCAAGCAGGGGAATAGCCATGCAACGGAATGTCTCGACCACGGTGCGGGTCAAACTCCACTCGCTCACCACCAGGAAGGCTGACCTGCTCGCTCGGGAGTACGAGGCGTTCCAGACCGCGGTTCACGGCGGAGACGCCGACCTCTACTCTGCGACCGACCAGCAGGCGTCGAAGGTTCAGCGACAGAAAGACCCGAACTCCGACACCGAACAACCCGTCGTGCTTCGCAACGACGTGTTCGACGTATCCCACGACGAGGACACCGTCCTGTCGTCGTGGTGGGTCAGCGTCCCCGTCTACGACCCCGAACGGGGACGGGGCAACTCCATCTGGTGTCCCGCACACGTCCCTCGGAAGGACGAACAACTCGTCCGTGACGGTAATATTCGGGACAGCGAACTGGTGTACCGGAACGGTGACTGGTACGTTCACCTCGTCGTCAAGCGGTCTGTGACCGTCAAAGACGAGTACGACGACGTGCTGGCCATCGACATGGGCGCACGGTGGGTAGCTACCTGCGCGTTCCTCTCCGACCGCAAAACTACATTCTACGGCGAGGAAGTCCGTCGTATCCGCGAACACTACAAGCAGTTGCGAAAGTCCATCGGGAAGGCCAAACCCCGACAGGGACAGCAGGTCGTGGAGCGTATCGGTGATGCAGAAGCGCGGAAGGTGGACGACCGCCTCCACAAGATTGCTCGACAGATCGTGGACGACGCCGACGAACGGAACGCAGTCATCGTCGTGGGCGACCTCGGTGGCATCCGCAAGGACAACGACAAGGGACGGTACGTCAACGACAAGACCCACAAGATGCCGTTCGCCCGCCTGCTCAACTACATCGAGTACAAAGCCCACGGCGCAGGTATCGACGTGCAGTTGGTAGGAGAATACGACACGTCGAAGACGTGCAATCGATGTGCCTGCGAAGGTGTCCGAGAGACGCAGGGACGGTTCGAGTGTCCCGAGTGTGGGTTGGACGACAACGCGGACAAGAACGGTGCGCTGAATATCGGCAAACGAGCCCTGGGCAAGTTCTCAAAACCGCTGTCCGAGGCGGGGGCTGTACTGGCACAGCCCGAAACGCAGGTCATCGTCCATCGTGACGACGAACCTGCGAACCTCTCCGTTTCCGTGGGTTCAACCCCCAGTGGGGGAACCCCACGGCTTTAGCCGTGGGAGGATGTCAGGTGGCGCACTGTCTGCAAATGTCCGTACCGACTCGGCTGCTAGGAGGCCCGAGAGTGGTTTCGGCAGGTCATCACAGGCCATCCTCATCGACGAGCCGTTCGTTCAGGAACGCCCGTCCCTCGATGACGACAGTCGACTCCTCGACGCCCATCGTTGCGAGCACGTCGGCGATCGCCCGCTCGGCAAGTCTGTCGCTGACCAGGACTGCCACGTGTGACGACTGGTCGGTCGCGTACTGGTACGCCAGACCAGCGAGGACGGCGTCGGTCGTCTCGACTTCGTCTTCCGTGACGTCGTCCGCGGAGAGACTGAAGATCCGTTCACGCGTTCTGTCGATCGCGTCGGAGACCTCGGGATCGGTAAAATCGACCTCGGCCCGATCGAGCCAGCCCGCATCTTGCGCCGACCGAAGCCGGTCACGCTGATATCGGTAGGTCTCCGGACTCTCACCGAGTTCTTCGGCGACGTGGTCGGGGATCCGGACAGCGATGTCTCGCCGAGTGACGTAGCTCTCGAACGCCTGGTACTTGTCGTTCGACGGGCCACCCATTGCGAATACGACGCTGGTGTCGACGATCGCGATGCTCCCGCGCGGAAGCTCCGGCCCCTGCATTTCTCAGGGCTCCACGTACGGGTCGTACGCGGTCGCGTCTTCGAGGACGTCCTGGAGAGCCGTGATGACGGTCGTTCCCTCGACGGGGTGGACGTCGAGCTTGTTGGCGGCCGTCCGCTGTGTCATTTCGCCGGCCCTTACGCGGAGCGTATAGTGCAGCGCTGCCGCCAGTTTCGGAATTCCCTGCCGCTCGACGAACACCCGAATATCCTCGTCGTCGTACTGTCGGCCGATGGCGTCGACGAGCACGGGCGTCGCGACCACTTCGCCGTGATCGGTGTCGACGGTGAGGTGAATCGGTTCGACGGAGATCCGTGTGGGCGTCTCGTCTTCTTGACGCGTCAGGATGCCCATCTCTTCGAGCTCGCCGACGTACTTGTACGTCGTCGAGTGGGGAACGTCGAGGTCCTCCTTGACCCTCTCGATAGCGACCGGGCCGTTTCGGAGGACGTAGACGTATAGTCTGGCCAACTGGGGTGTGGTCAGCAGTTCGGCGTAGGTGAGGACGTCACTGAGTGTCTCCTCGGGGTTGGCGGAGTCAGTGAGCCGATAATCCGTCGACATCACGATCCATATTATATGTATTGTGTATTAATCCTTCCGCTGCCCTGGATTAGTCGTCGAGACACCAGTGGGTTGTGGCAATCTCCAGTGGCTCTCTATCGCGTAGCTAGGGTGTTTCGAGCCTGTCTGATGAAATGTCAGTAGTCACAGCAAGGGCGGGTGTCGAATGGGTGCGCTCACTGGAAAGGGGACGACAGCAGCGTTCTTATTCCACTGTCACACTCTTCGCCAGGTTCCGCGGCTTGTCGATGGAGCGCCCGAGGAAGTTCGCGGTGTGATAGGCCGCCAGCTGGAGCTGGACGTTCGCCAGCACCGCGGCGGCGCGCGGATGAGTCTCCGGGATGGTCAGGACGTGGTCGGCGTAGCGTTCGATGTCCGACTGGCCGTCGGTGACGGCGACGACGGGGGCGTCGCGGGCCTCGACCTCCTTGACGTTGCCCACGGTCTTGGTCGCCTGCTCGCCGTCGCCGACCGTCGTGGCGAAGACGGGCGTGTCCTCGGTGACCAGCGCGAGGGTGCCGTGTTTCAGTTCGCCCGCGGCGAAGCCTTCGGCGTGTTTGTACGTTATCTCCTTCATCTTCAGCGCGCCCTCGAGGGCGACGGGGTGCATGTGGCCCCGGCCGATGAAGAAGTACGAGTCCGCGTCCTGGTAGTGCTCGGCGACTTCCTTCGCGTCGGAGTCGTCGATGAGCTCCTGGACCTGGCCGGGGAGGTCGCGCAGCGCGGCGATGATCTCCCGGGCCTCGTCGGAGCGCGTCGTCGCCAGCGCGAGCAGGTTGAGCGCGCCGAGCTGGCTGGAAAACGTCTTCGAGGCGGCGACGCCGATCTCCGGGCCGGCGCGGATGTACAGCGCGTGGTCGCACTCGCGGGCCGCCGTCGAGCCGACGACGTTTGTAACAGCCAGCGTGCGCGCGCCGCGGTGGCGCGCCTCTCGGAGCGCGGAGAGGGTGTCAGCGGTCTCCCCGCTCTGGGTGACGCCGACGACGAGCGCGTCGCCGATGGGCGGCGGGCTGGTGGCGTATTCGCTGGCGAGGAACGCCTGGGCGGGGATGCCCGCGGACTGGAACAGCTGGGCGGCGTAGAAGGCCGCGTGGTAGCTCGTGCCGCAGGCGACGAACTGGACGCCCGTTGGCGAGAGGTCGCCCAGGTCGCCGATGTCGACGGAGGCGGAGAGCTCGTCGACGCGCCCGCGCAGGCACTGCCGGAGCGCACGTGGTTGCTCGTGAATCTCCTTGAGCATGTAGTGGTCGTAGCCGCTCTTGCCGGTCTCCTCGGGGTCCCAGGAGACGGTGTCGACCGCCTTCTCGACGACGGTGCCGTCGACGTCCGACACTTCCCAGCCGTCGGGGCCGATGCGGGCGTACTCGCCGTCGTCCAGGTAGACGACCTGGTCGGTGAAATCGCGGAACGCGGGGACGTCGCTGGCGAAGAAGGTCGCGTCCTCTCCCAGGCCGAGCACGAGGGGGGAGTCGTTACGTGCGACGAACACCGACTCGGTGCCGGCGACGGTGAGCGCGACGGCGTAGCTCCCCTCGAGTTGCCCGACGGCCTGTCGGAACGCCGCTTCGGGGTCCAGCCCGTCGTTCAGCGCGTCCTCGACGAGGTGGGGGACGACCTCGGTGTCGGTGTCGGAGTGGAACGTGTGGCCCGCGGCGACGAGTTCGTCGCGCAGGGACTGGTAGTTCTCAATGATACCGTTGTGGACGACGGCGACGTTTCCGGTGCAGTCCTGGTGCGGGTGAGCGTTCTCGTCGGTCGGCGGGCCGTGTGTCGACCAGCGGGTGTGGCCCATGCCGACGGTCCCCTCGACAGTCATGCCGCTGAGGTGCTCGCGCAGGTCCTCGATCTCGCCGGCGCACTTGCGCACGTCGAGGCTCTCGTCGGCCAGCGCGACGCCCGCCGAGTCGTAGCCCCGGTACTCCAGTTTCGAGAGGCCGTGGACGAGCGTGTCGAGCGTGTCCTCACCGCGGCCGGCACAGCCGATTATCCCGCACATTATCGCACCACCTCCACGCCCTCGCCGACGTGGCCGTAGGCGTGCACGCCGGAGTGGAGCGTCGCCTTCGGGCCGACGAGCGTGCCCGGGGAGAGCGAGACGTTGCCACGGGCCCGCACGCGGTCGGCCAGTACCGCACCGAGTCGCTGGTCCTCGTAGACGTCGGTGCCGACCTGGACGTCGGCCGGGCCGCCCGGGATGGTGGTGTTCGCGCCGAGCGTGGTGTCCTGGCCGACGACGGCGTCGATGATGGTCGAGCCCGCGTCGACGCGCGCGTCCACGTCGAGCACCGAGTTCTGGACCGTCGCGTTCGCACCGACGGTCACGTTGTCGCCCAGCGCGGTGTTCGATCCGACGACGGCGTTGGGGCCGACCTCGCAGTCGGGGCCGACGACGACGGGGCCCTGGAGGGTGGCGTCCTCGTGGACCGTCGCGGAGTCGTCGACCCAGACGCCGTCGGCGCGTTCGTCTTCGACGACGCGTCCGCGGGCGAGCACCTCGCGGGCGACGGCGAGCAGGTCCCACGGGTAGGTCGCGTCGACCCACATCCCGTCGGTCATGATCGCCCGGACGCGCCCGCGCTCGATGAGCCGCGCGATGGTGTCGGTCAGGGCGAGTTCCCCGTCGGAGCGGGGCGTCTCGTCGATGGCGCCGAAGATGCTCTCCGGGAAGGCGTAGATCCCCCCGTTTATCAGTCGGTACTGGTTGGAGTCGGGCTTCTCGACGATGGAGACGAGGTCGCCGTCGCGGAGGTCGACGGCGCCGTAGCGCTGTGCGTCGGCGCGCTCGATCACCGCGAGCGCGGGCGTGTCCTGGTCCTCCTCGAAGTGGTCGACGACGGAGGCGACCGTCGCCCCGTCGATGAGGCGGTCGCCGTTGACGACGAGGACGGGGCCGTCGACGACGGAGCGGGCCTGGAGGAGGGCGTGGCCGCTGCCGAGCTGTTTTGCCTGGGTGACGTAGGAGATCGGGACGTCGCGGTACGTGGGACCGAAGTAGTCCTTGACGCGGTCGCGCTTGTAGCCGACGACGGCGACGATTCGGCTGATGCCGGCGTCGATCAGCGCGTCGAAGACGTACTCGAGGATGGGGCGGTTCGCCGCTGGCAGCATCGGCTTGGGGCGGTTACGCGTCATCGGACGCAACCTGGTCCCCTCACCTGCCGCGAGGACGACGGCTGTTCGAACGCTCATACAGCAGTAGACTGCGGGAGGCACTTTCAACGTTGTGTCCCTACTACCGTTCGCGAGAACGCTAGACGGTGGCTAATCCGCCCGTTCGTCCAGTTTTCTGTGGAACGCGCTCGCTACTGATCGGCAATTCTCCGGAGAGGAACACCCGGTACGACATTGCTTCGCATCGGCCCGGCTGGTTCACGAGAATCCGACTGGCAAAACTGGATAGCGCCGCCAACGACAAACCATTAGGCCCGCAGTCTCGAAACTCCGGCCATGACAGACGTGGACCTGGAGTCGGAGCAGTACGAGAAACACCGCGAAGCCGGGCGAATTCTGGCCGACGTGCGCGACGAGGCCGCGGAGATGGTCGAAGTCGGCGTCTCGCACCTGGAAGTCGCCGAGTGGGCCGAGGATCAGATCCGCGAACTCGGCGGCGAGCCGGCGTTCCCGGTCAACATCAGCATCGACCACGAGGCCGCACACGCCACGCCGAGCAAGGACGACGAGGCGACCTTCGGCGAGGAGATGGTGAACCTCGACATCGGAGTCCACGTCGACGGCTGGCTGGCTGACACCGCCGTGACGGTGGACCTGTCGGGCAACGACGACCTCGCGCAGGCCCCCGCGGACGCGCTGGAGGCCGCCATCGACACCGTCGCGCCGGGCGTCAGCACCGGCGAGGTCGGCGCCGCCATCGAAGAGCAGATCGAGGGCCACGGCTTCAACCCCGTCGTCAACCTCACCGGCCACGGCCTGGGCCACTGGGAGCAACACACCAAGCCGAACATCCCGAACCGCGAGATTGCCCAGGGTGCGACCTTCGACGTCGGCGACGTCGTCGCCGTCGAACCGTTCGCCACCACCGGCGGCGGCAAGGTCAACGAAGGCACCGACGAGGAGATCTTCGCGCTCGAACGCGAGGGCACGGTGCGCAACCGCGCCGCCCGCCAGGTCCTCGAACAGATCACCGAGGAGTTCAGGACGCTCCCCTTCGCGGCCCGGTGGCTCGACTCGCCGCGCGCGAAGATGGCGCTCCGCCGGCTCAAGCAGAACGACATCGTCCACGGCTACCCCGTGCTCCAGGAGGCCGAGGGCGAACTCGTGAGCCAGAAGGAACACACCCTCATCGTCACCGAGGACGGCTGTGAGGTCACCACGCGGTCGCGGTAGGTTTCGGACTCCAGCTCTCTTTGCTTGCTCCCGCCGAGAATGAGGCGAGTGGTCGCTGTCTTGAGAGCAACCGCGGCTGCGAAGCGACCTCTCACAATCGTGCCGTGTGGTCAGTACAGGAGGTTTCACTCATCGTTTAATGGCGATACTGGTAACAGCAGTCCCGGCTACCGCGAGAAGCAATCCCACTCCAGAAAGGGCATCGATTGATTCACCCACTATGAGGAAGACGATCGCGAGCAACGTTATTTGTACCCCCGCAAACATTGCTTTCACGTTCGGTTCATCTCCAGTCATACCGAACGACGACATGTAGGACTGCTAAATTGTTGCCGATCAGTTCACACGGCTACTGAACAGACAGTCCGGCAGACCGAACCTGCAACCAGAACCGACTCCATCCGCGGTGCTAGATGTCGTCCGACGGCTCGTGTTCGTCGCGCATTCGTTCGACTTCGGTGGCGTACCGTTCCCGAGTCGCCTCGTCCTCGACGGCACCGAGGTTCGAGCGGGAGACGAGTACCGATGCGCTCGTCCCGCGCGAGTCGCTGAAACTCGTGAGCGCCCGTTCCTTCCGGTAGTCACGGCGGCCGTCGGGCGTGGCGTAGGTGAGAATGATCAGGTTCTGTTCGTCGTCGGAGTAGGTGCGCTCGACGAGCCAGACGCGTTCCTCGTCGCTCGCCGCCGGTTCGCCCTCGTCCACCGAGTTCGCGACCATGCTCGTGCTTCGGACGCCAGCCGTTTCCCCTTTCCCCAGTCCGGGTGTGATACTGTCCCAGACGCCGCTTTCACTTTCGCCCCGGTACCCACACGTTTTTAGTTCAGCAGATATTTTATACAATTAGGGGTCAGGGCTAAAGTCACACGCTCCGGGACCCCGTTCCCATCCTCTCGACGTCGACACCGGACAGCTGCCGGACTACCGGGAGACCGTCGTCGGACTACCGCTGGACGAGGTCGAAGAGCCGGTCGAACCAGCCGGCGCGACCAGTGATCGGTCTGTCGGAGTCGAACAGTCGGACAGTCAGGTAGATCATCCCTGCGGCGAAGACGAGTTCGTAGGCGAGTCCGGCCACGACCAGCTCTGTCCCGCCGAACAGCAACTGCTTGGGCGCGATGACGGGGTGCGTGAACGGGATGAGGAACAGCACAGCCTGCATCGGGAGCGACAGCGAGGTGAAGTCGGTGAACATCGTCATGAAGAACGGCACCATCGTCAGTCCGACGAGGGGAAGGAGTAGCATCTGGGCGCCCTGCTGACTGTCCGCGAAGATGCCGAGCGAGAGAGCGAGCGCCAGCGTCCCGACGAGCGCCAGGAACAGCGAGAGCCCGATCAGAACGTATTCCAGCCCGCCGAGCGTGAGCGCACTGGTCGCCCCACCCGCGAAGTCACCGCCGACCTGGAGGAAGCTCAGACCAACCATGTAGACCGCGGTGGCGAACAGGCCGATGGCCGAGCCGCCGACCAGTTTCGCGGCGACGATGGTCCGGCGCGGCACCGGCATCGTCAACAGCGTCTCCAGCGTGCGATTCTCCGTCTCGCTGGCCATCGAGTTCATCACCATCTGACCGGAGAAGAGGATGGTCACGGTGATCACCGCCGGGACGAAGAAGAACTGGCCGGCCAGCGTCGCCGACAGTTCGGCCGGAGATGTCTCGATCCGCTCGCCGCGGACGATAGTCGTGTACGAGTGGCCAATGGGGTCGAGTTCGGCCCGCGTCGCGCCCGTCTTCGCCACGGTGACGTTCGTCGCGGCGCGCTGGAGCACGCGCTCGACGTCGGCCGACGAGACGGCGCCGAACAGACTGACACTGTCGGTGACCGTGTACACGTGGACGGTCCCGCGCTCCCCGTTCTCGATCCGCTCCGAGAAGTTCGTCGGTATCACCACCACCGACTCGCCGTCGGCGGCCCGCGTCTCACGAATGGCGGCCTCCCGGTCTGTCCCCCGATAGCTGACGTTGGCCTCCGACCGGAGCGTCTCGGCGACAACGGTCCCGTACTCCCCGTCGTCGTGGTCGACGACGCCGACAATGGGGTCGCCCGCACCCGAATCAGCCACCGCGCCGATGCCCTGCCCCATGCCGACGAACAGCACCGGAATCAGCAGGATCGGGAGGATGTACTGGGGCCGGAGGAGTTCGCGGGCCTCCTTCCAGACGAGCCTGAGGAAGGGCCTCACGAGACCACCTCCGGACCGACGGTCCGGCGTAGCCGCGCTCGCTCTCGACGGTCGTTCACGCGACCACCTCCATGAACACGTCCTCGAGGTTGGCAACGTCGTAGCGCTCCAGCAGTTCCGCGGGCGACCCCTGGGCGACGATCTGTCCGTCGTCGAGCAGCCCCACCCGGTCACAGAGGTACTCGACTTCGAGCATGTCGTGGGAGGACAGCAGAACCGAGCGGTCCTCGTCGGGGTAGGACTTGATGATCTCCCGGACCTTGCGGGAGTTGCGCACGTCCAGTCCCGACGTCGGTTCGTCGAGGATGACCAGTTCGGGTTCGGTCATCAGCGCGCTGGCGAGCAACAGTTTCCGCGTCATTCCTTTGCTGTACTCGCCCGCGGTGTCGTCGATGCGCTCGCCCAGGTCGGCCATCTCGACGCCCTGAGCCACGTACTCGTCGGCGTCCCCGTAGAAGTCCGCGACGAACCGGAGGTTCTTCCGCCCCGAGATGGACTCGTAGGCGCCGGCCTCGTCGGGCAGGTACCGTATCGACTCCCGCACGTCGATCGCCGCCTGCTCGACGTCGTGTCCGCAGACGGTGACGTCGCCGTCGTCGACGTGCAACAGCGTCGCTAGCGTCCGAAGGGTCGTCGACTTGCCCGCGCCGTTCGGGCCGACGAGGCCGAATATCTCCCCGCGGCGGACCTCGAAAGAGACGCTGTCCAGCGCCTGTACGTCGCCGTAGCGCTTCGCCAGTTCGTCCACAGAAACCGATGGCGGCGACATCTCGTATCTTGCCGACACGTCCGAAGGAACGGGTTTGAACGTACCGGTACGCGGCCGAAAACTACTCCGCGAAACCCTGCAGGACGCCCTGGCCGTCGACCGCCCCGATGTCGGGGAGCGACGCCCGCTCGGGGTGGGGCATCATCACTGCCACGTTGCCACTCTCGCCGACGATGCCAGCGACGTTGTGTTTCGACCCGTTGGGATTCGACTCAGGCGTCACCTCGCCCTGGGCGTCGCAGTACTTGAACAGGATCCGGTCGTCGGCTTCGAGTTCGTCGAGGCGGTCGTCGTCGATCTCGTAGCGACCCTCGCCGTGGGCGATGGGAAACTCGACGACCTCGCCCTCCTCGTACGCGCTGGTCCATGGCGTGTCGGCGTTCTCCACGCGGAGATGGACGTGCTCGCACTGAAACCGCGCGCTCTCGTTGGTCGTGAACGCCCCCGGCGTCAGTCGTGACTCACAGCCCACCTGGGCGCCGTTGCAGACCCCCAGCACCGGGACACCATCGTTCGCTGCGTCGCGGACTTCGGCCATGATCGGCGACCGCGCTGCCATCGCTCCCGCGCGAAGGTAGTCCCCGTAGGAGAACCCACCAGGGAGCATGATCCCAGAGACGTCCTCGGGCAGGCCGTCCTCGTGCCAGACGATCTCGGCGTCGATACCCAGGTGCTCCAGCGCCTGCACGGAGTCGCGGTCGCAGTTCGACCCGCCGAATCGGATGACGGCGACTGTCACAGTGACCACCCCGTGTGGGAACAGAGAGTCGTCGTCATGGAGACGGCGACGGTCATTCGGCCTGCTCGACCTCCACGTCGTAGTCGTGGATGGTCGGATTCGCCAGGAGCCGCTCGGCCATCTCGCCGGCCCGCTCGGCGGCGTCGTCGGCGTCCGCGGCGTCGAGGTCGATCTCGTAGCGGTCGGTCGAGCGCAACGCGTCGAGTTCGAAGCCCAGCCGGTCGAGCGCGCGCTTGGTGGTCTCGGCCTCGGGGTCCAGGACGCCCCGCTTGAGCCGAACCGTCACCGTGGCAGTGTACGCGGTCATTACGTGTTGGGCGGTGTGGGCCGGAGAAAACGCTTGTGTTCTGGCGGGCATGAATTATTGACCATAGAACAAGCCATTTCAAATTTTATTAATTTTCGTACTTGTAAAACGCCGGCCCTGGCTCAAATGTATTATAATATTTTAATATGAATTTGGATATACTCATATTTCCATTTTTGACTTCCTTCGCATCATTGTACCTCATATATCCAGTATAGTAAACACCTCCCTCAGGGGATATCGCCGTTACATTAACTGATTTTGGAATCCATGATTCGTCTGCCCAAGTTCTACTTTCGTTCAAATAACCATCTACTGTGGCAGCGTAACCCTTAGCAAGTTCTCTTGATTCATTACGAGTGGTCTGGTTGTTTTCTGGGGCCTTCATTTCATAAGTTAAGAAAACTGTCTGGTTGTCAACATCCATGGTTGTATTGACTACGGTGATATCATTATCCCCCAACCCAGCAAGATACGCATCCATGAAATAACCGTACTTTTCTCGCGTTGAGAAGTTTTCTAGCTCAGTATTCGTTTCTGACACCTTGATTTCGGTAGTAGTGGTATCTATGGAAGGTGACGCTGTTTCGTCTTCATCAATAGAAGTTGGCGTGGTATTAGCCTGAAAATCACTACATCCAGAGAAAAATATTAGTAATATTATAATTGCCCCAGAGATTTTTAAATCATTTATCATTTAGGGAGCACCCCCAATAGACACGACCTATCATTTTCCTTATCCAACCATTGTGGCAGAGATTCGTTGATGTCGTCATAGTTATTGCTAGGGGTAATTAGGTGGTAATGTCGGCGTTGGGACTGTTGGGCCACTTGCGTCATCGGTTGAACCGGAAGAGCTAGATGAGTCGGATTCCGATTGATATCGGTCTGGGGCATTGTTCGAGATTCTTGTATTGTAGTTAGGCTGAGTATCCCTATCATATGAATTATCTACTGTGCTTCTGGTCAAAGGTGAGTTAATTGATTCTCGAAGATTGACAATCGCTTCCTGGCTCACCATCTCAACCAGTTCCGTACCGCCCTGGAAAAGTTGCAGCCCTTCCTCGCCGTTCTGTTCCAGCACTCGGTCTTCGTAGATCATGTCGGCGTCGCCTTCGCCAGTACAGCCGATGAACTCGCCGTCGAAGCCGAAGTACGGTGACCCGCCGTCGGGACAGTGCTCGTAATCACTGGAACTGCCGAGGACGGGACCGGAATCGACGTAGACGAGGCGCGACGTGGTTTGCGAGTACCCCTTCATGTCGAGAACGGTGGCGTTGAGTCGGTAGGGCTTCGTCTCGGAGAACGAACGGTTCACCGTCACGGTCTCGTTCTCGCCGGAGAGGTCGACCGTCCGTTCGACCGAGCCGTTCTCGATCCAGTACAACTGGCTGAGGTTGGCGCTGCCGGCCGAGGCGTTGACAACGAACGATGTCTGCGAGTCCGGCGTCGTCTCTCCCGGCCCCAGAATACCCACCGACGGACCGCTCGACTCCTCGACGGTGACGTAGAGTATGTCGGTCCGGGTCGCGCCGTCGTCGTCGGTGACGGTGAGGTTCGCCGTGTAGTTGCCGGTCTCGCTGGGCGTGAACCGCGTCCGGACGCTGGCGTCGTCGGCAGTGTCGATACTCGCTCCGTCCGGACCGGTGATCTCCCACGACACGGTGGCGAGGGAGCCGTCGGGGTCCACCGAGCCGCCGGCGTCGAGGTAGACCGTTGTGCCGTTGTCGACGGTCTGGTCGAGGCCGGCCTCCGCGAGCGGGGGTTCGTTCCCGTCCGCGGCACTGGCGCCGGCGAACAGCACCGCTATCGCGACGACTACCAAGACGGTGACCCCCAGCCGTGCCATCGTACGTCCAGTTGGTCCCGGATTGGGTTATAAAATTTCGGTTCGTGTCTGGGAAATTAATAGGTGCTCGTTCCCGACGAGAGAGGACGCTCTGATGGGGTCGTGCGAACGGAGTCCCGTCCTAGCGGGAGCTACGGTCCCCGTGAGCGATGGCTGTGACTCGGTGGCAGGAGCGGGTGGTCGAAACACGAAGGCTTTTGGCTCGCGCTGTCGGATTCTGGAGCAATGACCGCCGGTAGCGCGACGAGGTGGGCCACATGACGCGCCACCTCACGGAGATAACCGTCGTCGGCGAGGACGACACTGGCCTCATCGCGGAGGTCACCTCGCTGCTGTTCGAGCGAAGCATCAACATCGAGGACCTGGACCAGGCCGTCCGCGAGGGCGTCTTCCGGATGACGATGCACGTGGACACCGAGGGGATGGTCTGCACGGAGGAGAAGCTCCGGGAGGACCTCGACGAACTCGGGGACAACCTCGGCGTCGACGTCCAGGTTCGCTTCCCAGCCGAGCGCGAGACCCAGTCGATCGCCGTCCTCGTCACGAAGGAGAGTCACTGCCTGGAGGCGCTGTTCGAGGCGTGGGCAAGCGGCGACCTGGAGGCCGACATCGACGTCGTCATCGGCAACCACTCCGACCTCCAGCCGCTCGCCGAGAAGTACGACGTCCCCTTCCACGACATCGGCGACGAGAAGGGGACCCCCGACGAGGACGAACTGCTGGACCTGCTGGCCGAGTACAACGCGGACCTGATCGTCCTCGCGCGCTACATGCGCATCCTCAGCCCCGACGTCGTCTTCCGGTACGAGAGCCGGATCATCAATGTCCACCCGAGCCTGTTGCCCTCGTTCCCGGGTGCCTCCGCGTACATGCAGGCCATCGAGGAGGGCGTCCGCATCGCTGGCGTCACCGCCCACTACGTGACGACGGACCTCGACCAGGGCCCGATCATCACTCAGCGGGCGTTCAACGTTCCCGACGACGCCAGCGAGGAGGAACTCCAGCAGATCGGCCAGCCCCTGGAAGCCGAGGCGCTGCTGGAGGGCATCAGACTCCACCTCGCCGACGAGGTCACCGTCCACCGCGGCCGGACCAAGCTCCGGGACGCCGACGACGTCGACGCCCAGCTGGGAGCACCCGCCGAACTCGACGATATCAATCCAGACCGACCCATCGACGGGCTCGGCGAGTTCGTCGCGGGAGCGGACGACGAGGACGCCGAGGTCGAAGCGGACGACTAGGCCAGGGAGGGCCGCTCGCAAGAGCGTGCCCGACCCCGTAGTCGGACGGTTCGCAGAGGCGGACGACTAACCGCTGGACGACGACTTATTCTCCGACGGCGAAGTAGCGGTCCCGGTGGCGCCGGCAACCCGGATTGAACGCCGCTCCGCACTCGGGACAGCTGTCGTCGCAGTCGAGGTACGCGTCGACCGACAGCGTCACGCCGCAGCCACCGCAGAGGACTGCAGGCCGGTCGAACCGATCCGGCGAGATTCGCTCGGGCTCGTGATCGGTGACCGTCTCGTGGCAGCGGAAACACGGGTAGTAACAGTCACAACAGGCGAACCGTATCGCGACCACGTCGCGGTCCGAGTCGTAGTGGTCGCAGCGGGTCGCAGGGTCGACGGCGACGCCGCGAAGCGGGACGGAGAACCGGTCGTCAGCGTCCGGGGGCGCCGTGGTTCGCCGACGAGTGCCGTTCACGTCCGTGTGGTCAGTCATAGATTGCTGTCGTCCCCCTGAAGAGCGAGATAGCCGCCGTCGAACTCAGAGGTCCCCGACCGTCTCGACGGCGTCGTCGAGCGACGGCGCGTCGAACACCGCACGGCCGACGTACGCGTTCGTTCCGGCACAGTAGAGATCACGAGCGGCCTGGATCACGCCCCCATCGAGCGGTTCGGGCGACTGCTCGCACAGCGACTTCCAGTCTGCGACGCCCTCGACGTCGGCCCGCTCCTTGGCCTCGGAGACGGCGGCGACCCAGTCTGGCTGGGTCCGCTTGTGGTACTGGCGGACGACTTCCTTCGAGACCTGCTGGCCGTCGTAGGCGAAGCGGTTCTCGTCGAAGGTGCCGACGACGTCCGCGACGCGAATCTCGCCCTGGTAGTTGAGACACTCGATCTTGCCGTCCTGGTGGACGAGGCCGGCCTCGGCGGCCTGCTCGGTGACGACGCGGTTGACCTCACGGGCGACCGCTTCCAGGTCGTCGACGTCGGCGACACCGGCGATACGGTCGGCCTCCGCTCGGTCGAGATAGCGGTCCTGCTCCTCGTACTTCGTGGAGAACTCGACGATGGGGTCGTCCAGTTCGACGGTCTCGTCGGGCCACTCGTCGAGGTCGAGGCCGTGGTCGGCGGGGTCGGTGCGGGAGCGTAGCGAGGAGCCGACGCCGACCCGGTTCCGGAAGACGATCTCCAGGGGGACCAGGTAGTTATCGCCGGCGTCGGCGTGGTAGGCGTCGTAGGCGTAGCTCCCGTCCTCGAAGGGGAGGTCGGGCACCTGCGTGAGTTCGATGGCCATCTCCCGGGGCGCGACGCCGTCGTCGAGGGCCGCGTCGAGCGAGACGGTCTCGCCGACTCGCGGTTCGTCACCGCTCGCGCGTTCGGAGGCGCGTGGCGCCTCCCCGTCGACCACGACGCCATCGTAGTGCGTGGGGACTCCCTCGTCCTCCAGCAGTTCGAAGTTGAACGCGCCCATGGTACACAGCGAGGCGCCCTTGTCGGGAATCTCGTCGGGCATCTTCCCCCAGTCGAAGACGGAGTAGTCGTCGGTGAAGACGAACGCGCCCCGGCCGAGGTCGGCGGCGGTGGCGGGTTCGTCCACGCGGAACTCCTTCACAGAGGTCATTGGCGAAGGCTCTCGGGCCCGGACCAAAGACGTTTCTCACTCGCGGTTCCGCTCCGTCCGCGCGCACTGGCCGCCGTCCCAAAACAGCTATTCGGCTGGTCTGACCAGTGTGACGCCATGGCTGGATCGACCGCCTTCGCAGCGGGGATCGTCGTGGTCGCGACCGGGGCCGTCTGGCTCGGGAGCGCCTGGCTAGAGGGTGCCAGCGAGGATCTCTCGGGGTACTACGGCCTCCCGCAGGTCGTCCAGGGATCCATCGTCGCCGCGGTCGGGTCGAGCTTTCCGGAGCTGGCGACGGTCGTCTTCTCCGCGGTCCTCACGGAATCGCTCGGGCTCGGTGCCGGCGCCATCGTCGGCTCGGCTATCTTCAACATCCTCGTCATCCCGGCGCTCGCCGGCATCTCGACCGAGGAGGACATCGAGGCCAACCGGACGCTCGTGTACAAGGAAGCCCAGTTCTACATGCTCGCCGTCTCCGCGCTGGTGATCACCTTCGCGATGGCGGTCATCTACAACCCCGATACGACCGTCGACTACATCGCCGGGACGCTCACCCGCCCACTGGCGCTGATCCCGCTCGGTCTCTACGGGCTCTACCTCTTCATCCAGGCCCAGGACACGGCCGACTACGTCGCCGATCCGTCCGCCGGCGAGGGGGTCGACGTCGGTCGGCAGTGGGGTTTCCTGCTGGCCGGACTGGTCGTCATCCTGGTGGCCGTCCACGAACTCGTCGGCGCGGTGGAGACGCTCGGGACGGTCGCCGGCGTCCCGGAGTTCATCATGGGCGTGACCGTGCTCGCGGCCGCGACGAGCCTCCCCGACGCGCTGGTGAGCGTCCGGGCCGCCCGCGACGACCGCGGCGTCGCCTCGCTGGCGAACGTCCTCGGGTCGAACACCTTCGACCTGCTCGTCGCCATCCCCGTCGGCGTCCTCATCGTCGGCCAGTGGTCGTTCAACTTCGCGCTCGCCGTCCCGATGTTCGCCGTCCTGACGCTGGCGACGGTCCTGCTGTTCACCGTCCTCCGGACCGAGCTCGCCCTCTCGACGGCCGAATCGGTCGCCTTGCTTGTCGCTTACGGGCTCTTCGTCGCGTGGGTCGTCCTCGAAACCGCGACGAGCGTCGTCGACTACCTCCCCGCCGGCGGGTGAGAGCGGCCCTGGAAAGCCCTCGTTTGTCCGCACTAGGGTCGGACAATCCCCAGCACGCGAGCGTTCTCGTCCCCCTACTCGGCCCGGCTGTGGCGCGTCTCGCTCAACGGACCCGCTAACAATAGGCCGGTGGCCCCATGCCCGGGTATGCATCGAGCGAAATCGACAGTCGTCGCCGTCGCCGTCCTGCTCACGACCGCGATCGCCGCGCCCGCGCTGGTCGGAACCGTCGCCGCACAAGAACAGGGCCAGCAGATCGACGAGTGTACGACCATCGACGAGTCCGGAACGTACGAACTGAACAGGTCCATCGGCGTGAACGACTCGGCGAACGAGGCCGCCGCCAGCGACGACGGATCCACCGACGTCGTCGCCACGTCCGGGGATTCGAACGAGACAGCCCTCCCGGCCGAGACCGGCGTCGTCGCAGCCGACGCGAACGCGAGCGCCTGCATCGCCGTCGAAGCCAGCGACGTCACCCTCGACGGCAACGGCTACACCGTCGACGGGAGCGACGCGAGCGCGCTGAACATCTCGGGATCCCAGGTCGACGCGACGAACGCGTCAGACGGTGCGACCGTCTCCGACGGTGCGAACGCCTCGGCCGACGTCAACGAGTCGGTCGTCAACGGCATCGTCGTCCGCCCGGGGACCGAGAACGGCACCGTCTCCAACGTCACCATCAGCAACGTGACCGTCCAGCACTGGTACGTCGGCGTGTACGTGCAGAACGCGGACGGCGTGACGCTCCGCAACGTGACCATGGCGAACAACACGGTGCCCGGCTTCCGCCTGGACAACTCCACCGGCCTGTCGATCCAGAACACGAATCAGAACACGAATCAGAACACGAATCAGACCGCAACCCGGGGAAACTGACGGAAAACCAGTCGTTTCCGGCTTCCCGCACGTTTTTACTGTGGTCACCGTAGGCAGAGGCAGATGTCGGACGCCTCACGGTCGCCAAACGTCCCCCGCGACGAGTTCGACTTCCGTCACCGGCCGGAGACGGACCAGTCTTTCGAGAACGCGCTGGCGAAGGCCCGCGACGGCGAGCGCCTGACGGTCGACGACGGCGTCGAACTGCTGACGACGGGCACGGACCACCAGGGGATCGACCCCGTCCGGAAAGAGCAGGTACTGGAGGCCGCAGACCGCCGCCGCGCCGAGGTGGTCGGCGACGAGGTGACCTTCGTCGCGAACCTGAACAACAACGTCACCACCGCGTGCAACACGGGCTGCCTGTTCTGTAACTTCAAGGACCGCTCGGAGCAGTTCCGCTCGGCGAACGACGAGGATCACGGAGGCTTCACCAAGACGCCAGCGGAGTCCCGCCGGATCGTCGCGGACGCCCTGGAGACGGGCATCTACGAAGTGACCTCCGTCTCGGGGCTCCACCCCGCCTTCGCGCTGGACGACGAACACCGCGAAATCCTGGAGGCGAGCGACCGCGAGGACCTGAACTACCGCCCGCCCGCCGAGTACGACGTCGACCCGGGCACCTACTGCGAGCAGATGGAGGCCATGTCCGTCGGCGGCGTCCACCTCCACTCGATGACGCCCGAAGAGGCCTACCACGCCCGCCGCGGCACCGACTGGAGCTACGAGGAGGTGTACGGCCGCCTGAAGGACGCGGGCCTCGATTCGGTACCCGGCACCGCCGCCGAGATCCTCGTCGACGAGGTTCGCGCGGAAATCTGTCCCGGGAAGATCCGCACCGACGAGTGGCTGGAGGCAATGGAAGCGGCCGCCAGCGTCGGGCTCCCGATGACCTCCACGATCATGTACGGCCACGTCGAGAACGAGATGCACCGCGTCATGCACCTCGAACGTCTCCGGGAACTTCAGGACCGGACGGGGAACATCACCGAGTTCGTCCCCCTGTCGTTCATCCACCCCGATACGCCGCTGTTCGAGCGCGGCATGGTCTCCGGCGGCGCGACGACGGCCGAGGACGAACTGATGATCGCCGTCTCGCGACTCTTCCTGGACAACGTCGACCACATTCAATCCTCGTGGGTGAAGTACGGCGACGAACAGGGCCTGAAGATGCTCTCCTGCGGCGCCGACGACTTCATGGGGACCATCCTCTCCGAGGAGATTACCAAGCGCGCGGGCGGGGGCTACGGCGAGGCCCGCTCCTTCGCGGAGTACGTCGAGATGATATCGGCCATCGGCCGGACGCCCGTCGAACGCTCGACGGACTACGAGCAGCGCCGCCGAATCGACCCCGACGACCCACCCTTCGGGCCGGAACTCGGGCCCCAGGCCGACGGGACGCCGCTGGTGGCGCGACGGGAATGATTATTTGACGGGAGTCTGAATCGGCTCCCGATGCCCGATCCCCTCCACGCCGCCCTCCAAGAACGAACGATGCTGGGTTCCGTTCTCGGCTGGGCGACCGTTGCCGGCATATTCTGGCTCATGTTCGACGGTGCGCTGGTCCAGGTCGCACTCGTCGTCGCACTCCTCTTCAGTATCGATTCGATCGACGTCCTGCGCGACGTCTACGGGTTCAGTTCCGCTATCAAGCCGCTCGTCGTCGGCACCGTGGGCCTCGCCGGCATCGGTGCGGTACTGTCCCTCGATTCGCTGGCGATGTTCGACGAGCCAGGAGGAACGTGGCGGTTCCTGTTCTTCGCTGCCCTCACCGCTGCCGCCTGCTGGATCCTGTACGACGGCGTTCGACGACTCCGCCGCGAAGGCGTCTGGTCAGACGACGCCGGATAGCGCCGCCACGCAGGTGTCACTGGTGCGGCAGGCGGCGCGAAGGAAACGGTTATTTGACACGACCGAGAGACGACGATCGATGGCAGATGTCCTCCAGCACGCGATTCGGGACCGGGTAGACCCCGAGTCACTGCTGGAGAATCTCGTCCTCGTCGCTTTCATCTACTGGCGAATCCGAACGTCGACGCTATCGTTTATCGACGCTGCTGTCGGTATCGGCGTCTCTGTCGTAATTATCGGTCTGGCGGGTTGGCTGGTCGAGCGGTACGACCTGCGGTCGGCAGTGAAGTCACTCGCTGTCGGCGCGGTCGCGACGACCTACGGCGCGACCCTGTTCGTCTTCGGCGGGGTGCCACAGGCCGCCGCCGTCGGATTGTTCGTCGTCGGCATCTGGTTCCTCTTCGACGCCGTCCAGGTCGTCCGACACGACGGTCTGTACGCCGACGGGAGGGGTCCTCCCGACCGACCCGGCGTCCCTCGCGACGACGTTGCCCGGAACGTCGACTACGCGCTGCGCGACAGGCCCAGAACGAAGCGCGAACTCTGCGACGAACTCGACCTGGTCGAGGCGGCCGTCGACGACGCCCTGGCGACGCTCGACGAGCGGCGCGTGCTCACCCGCCAGGGGAGCGAACTCAGGACCAGTCGGACGCCAGTCGAAGAGCCAGGTTCCGTCGCCAGGATTCAGCGCGCAGTCCGACGGAGCGTCAGCCGCCTGGCGCGTCCGGTCACCGTGGAGTTGCAGGGCTGAACGGTCGGTTGGGACGGCGTGTTACGCCGGATTCTCGCCCGTCCGAAGCTCCGACCGGTAGCGACCGGTGCGGCCATCGTCGATCGAAATCGGGCGGCAGCTCGACGGAAATGATTATCTGACGACACGCCAAACCGTCGTCCGATGGCAGAGACCCTCCGCGGTGCGGTTCGAGAGCGAGCGACCGCGCGAGCGGTGGTCGGGTGGATCGTGGTCGTCACCGTCCTGTACGCGCTGCTCGGGTCCTCGCCGCTCCAGCTGACGACGTCGCTCGCGACCGGTGCCGTCGTCGGCACCGCCGGCGTCCTCACCGAGGTGTACGACCTCCGGGACGAGATCGAGTCCCTCGCGCTCGGCGTGGTGTCACTGGCCGGGGGCGCCGCGCTGGTCGCCGTCGAAGGCGGCCACCAGTCCGCCGGCGTCTCCTTTCTCCTGGTCGGGGCGTGGACGACCCTCGACGCCGGCCAGGTGCTTCGTCACAGAGGGATCGCCGACCCCTCGAAAGCGCGGGACGGGCGCGAGGTCTACCGCGAGTACGTCGGTCGACGGGTTCACGAGGCCGTCCGGGACCGACCGCGAACGCCGCGCGAACTGCGGGAATCACTCGACCCGGACGGCGAGGACGTCGACCGGGCCGTCGAGGAACTCCAGGATCGCGGCGTCCTCCGGCGCGTCGGCGGCGAACTCCGTGCCGACGACGACGAGCAGGCCGACCGCGGACCGCTCGCGCGGGCTCGGTCCGCAGTCGCGGCGGGCCTCCGCCGGCTGGCGCGACCGGTCGCGATAGAGTTCGAGTCGGAGTCGTCGGCCACGGGCGACGTTCGATGAGGTCGGGCAGCGACCGACGTCGTCAGGCCGGATTCTCGCCCGTCCGGAGCACCGACCGGAAGCGCTCGCCGTGGACGTCGTCGGCGTCGATGGCCTCGCGGATCCGGTCCGACACCCACTCCTCGTCGCTCTCGTCCACGAACCGCTCGTACACCGGGAGCCGCTCGCGGAGCGGGACGCCGGCCTCGTCGGCGATCTCCTCCAGTTCCCGGAGCGCGGGCCAGGCGTAGTCGGGGTTGATGTGGTCGTCCGTGACGGGCGATACCCCACCCAGGTCGTCGACGCCGCAGTCGAGGAGGTCGCGGGCCGGCGCGAGGTTCGGCGGGACCTGGACACTGACCTCGTCGGGCAGCCCCACCCGGGCCATCGCCGTCACGCGCCGCATCGTCTCCAGGTCGGGCGTCCCGTCCTGCCAGCGCTCGTTCTCGACGACGGGCTGGACGATGACCTCCTGGATGTGGCCGTAGCGTTCGTGCATCTCGCGGATGGCCAGGATGCTCTCCGCCCTGTCGGCCCAGTCCTCGCCGATGCCGACCAGAATCCCCGTCGTGAACGGCACGGAGAGCTCGCCGGCGTTCCGCAACGTGTTGAGCCGCTGGCCGGGGTTCTTCGCCCGCGGACCACCGTGAGCCTGCACGTCCGCCGTCGTCTCCAGCATCACGCCCATCGAGGCGTTGACGTCGGCGACGGTGGCCATCTGCTCGCGCGTCTGGTCGCCGGGGTTTGCGTGGGGGAGGAGGCCCTCGTCCAGCGCTATCTCGCAGGCCTCCCGGAGGTAGGTGTGGATAGAGTCGTGGCCCCACTCGGCTAACTGGTCGTGGACGGCGGTGTAGCGATCGTCCGGGTCGTCGCCGAAGGTAAACAGCGCCTCCGTACACCCTGCGTCGGCGCCGCGGGCGCAGACGTTCCGGACCTCGTCGGGCGACATGAGTTCGGCCTGTCCGGGCGGGTCGTAGTACGTGCAGTAGGTGCAGGTGTACCGGCACGCCGTCGTGAGTGGGACGAAGACGTTCCGCGCGAAGGAGAGTTCCGGCGCCGAGTCGACGTCCGCGGGCGTGACCGCCAGGAGGCATTCGATACGCTCCTCGTCGACGGTCAGGTCCACGTCGTACTCGGCGGCGCCGGGTATCACTGCTACTGGCTGGGAGTGCCTCGCTCAAAAGGGTTCAGTATCGGTAGCGCACGCGGAGGTGGCGGACGACCACTCACGCGGACCGCCGACCGGCCAGCACGATGAGGACGGCGACGGCCAGCGGCGGCACCAGACCGGCCAGGCGGGGCAGGCCGTAGAGGAACTCGACCAGCGGGGCGAACGCGCCCGTGACGAGTTCCTGCTGTTCGGCCGGCGTCGAGATGATTCCGGCGACGTACAGCGACCCCACGAACAGGTAGCCCAGCGCCGCGAGCGTGGCGTCGTACCGGGCGGTCGAAACCCCGCGGCGGTGCCGGCGGGCGACGAACAGAATGGGGGCCAGCAACGGGGCCACGACGGTCAGGCCGACGAAGATGAAGAAGGCCCGCGAGAAGGAGAACGACCCGCCGGGGGCGCCGGCCGTCGCACCGAGCAACACGACGACCGACAGCCCGAACAGCAGCGCGACGGCGAGCGCCAGGAACCCGCCGACCAGGGCGTAGCTCTTGAACAGGTACGACTGGCTCGACCAGAAGGCGTAGGGAAACGCGCCGAACACCCCGGCGTACGAGTCGTCGTCGGAAACGGACGCGTCGGCCTGGTCGTCCGAATCGCCCGAGTCGTCGGACGTCGCACGTCCGTCGGCGTCGTCCCCGGGAACGGCGGCGGCGAAGGAGTCGGCGACATCGTCACTGTCGACTGAATCACCGACCTCGTCGGTCGAGTCGTCGGCCATTGGCCGGAGGTTACCCCGCTCCGGGGTTAAGCCCGGTGGTTTCACCAGCCCGCGGGGCGACGGAAGTGGCGGGTACTTTTATCGGCGCCAGTCGAGGACCGAACCATGTACGTGGACATCGGAAACGCGCTGGCGTCCGTCGCCGACCCGGGCGTCACGCGGTCCGAACTCGAGGGCATCGACGACCAGGTCGCAGCCGCCCACTCGCGCATCGCCGAGGGACGCGCGGACAACGAGTTCGGCTACGCGGCGCTGAACCTGCCCGACCTCGTCGACGCCGGAAGCATCCGCCGCGCGGTCGAACCGGTCGCCGACGCCGGGACCGTCGTCACCGTCGGCATCGGCGGGAGCGCGCTCGGTGCGCGAACGATCACCACCGCGCTCACCTACGACGCCGGCGACAGTCACGTCGTCCTCGACAACGTCGACCCCGACGAGATCGAGGGCGTGCTCGCGGATCTCTCCTTCGAGGACGTCGCGGTCAACGTCGTCTCCAAGTCCGGGACGACGGCGGAGACCCTCGCGAACTTCCTCGTCGTCCGCGAGGCGATGGCGGCGGCCGGCGTCGACTGGACCGAGCGGACCGTCGTCACGACCGGGCAGTCCGGCCCGCTCGCGGATCTGGCCGCCGAACACGACCTGCCGACGCTCGCGGTTCCGGCGGGCGTCCCCGGCCGATTCTCCGCGCTCTCCGCCGTCGGGCTCGTGCCCGCGGCGATCCTCGGCTGCGACGTGGAGGCGGTCCTCGATGGGGCCGCGGAGGCCGCTGAGAGTCTGGGGCCGTCGCTGTTCGACTGCCCGGGCTACGCCTACGGCGCCGTCTCCTATGCGCTGGAGGCCCGCGGCGCGACCGTCAACGCGTTCATGCCCTACGCCGAGCGGCTGGAGCCGTTCGCCGAGTGGTTCGCCCAGCTGTGGGCCGAGAGCCTCGGCAAGGACGGCAGGGGCCAGACCCCCGCACGCGCCCTCGGCGCCACCGACCAGCACTCCCAGCTCCAGCTCTACCGGGCCGGCCGGCGGAACACGATGGTGAGCTTCGTCACGCCGCGCGAACGGCCCGCGGTCGAGGTGCCCGAGCCCGACGCCGAAGCCCTGGCGTATCTCGCCGGGACCGACCTCGGGGAGTTGCTCGACGCCGAACTCCAGGCGACAGAGGCGAGCCTGGCCGAAGCCGGTCGCCCCAACGTCCGCATCGAGATCGACCGGCTGGACGCCCACAGCCTCGGGGAACTGCTGTATGGAATGTGCGCCGCGTGTATCGTGGCCGGCGAACTGGCCGGCGTCGACACGTTCACCCAGCCGGCCGTCGAGTGGGGGAAAGAGACCGCCCGCGACCTGCTCCAGGACGAGGAGACCGACCGGACGACCGCCGTCGAGGACAAGACCGAACTCGTCGTCGAGTAACCGGTGCAATCTTGGCTCTCGGTCCCGAACGGTGCCGTAGCTTCGCATGGAATCTACTGGTGCTGCCGTCGACCGGGTCGACGAGCGCTTGCTGGTGGTGAGTCTGTTCGGCGCGGTGGCCGTCATCTCCGGCGCCTTCCTGCTGGCGGTCATCTTCCAGTCCGTCGTGGCCCTGGCGCTGGGCGTGCAATCGCCCGAAGCGATTCAGGGCCAGCCCGGCCTCTACACGGTCCTCAGCGCGAGCACCTTCGTCGGGTTCATCGTCGCCGCCGTCGGCTTCCTCTCGATTCGCGAGGAGTGGGACGTCCTGCACGTCCGCCGACCGACGCTCCGGGACGTGGCGTTCGTCGTCGCCGGCCTGCTCGCCCTCGCTATCGCGGCGACGGTGACTTCCGCGCTCGTCTCGGCGATCATCGCCGTACTGGATTCGGCGTTCGGCGTCGACGCGCAGTTCGCGACGAACGAGGTCATCGAGACCGGCCAGCGGAACCCGACGACGTTCCTCTACATGATTCCGGTCGCTATCCTGCTCGTCGGCCCGGGCGAGGAACTCGTCTTCCGCGGCGTCGTCCAGGGACTGCTCCGGCGGGCCGTCGGCGTCGTCCCGGCGATACTGCTGGCCAGCCTCCTGTTCGGCCTGGGTCACTACCTCGCCATCGCCAGCGGGAACGCCTGGACGTACGTCTTCGTCGCTGGCGCGATGGGTATCGTCCTCGGCGCCATCTACGAGTACACGGAGAACATCGCCGTCCCCGTGGCCATCCACGGCCTCTGGAACGCCGCGATTTTCGCGAACCAGTGGGCCAACGCGACCGGCGCTTCGCTCCCGTTCTGACCCGTCGCTGGCGTCAGACAGCGGTCTGACGGGTTTTTATAACACGAAATCGCATACCTGAATTCCCATGCCAACCCGGTTCGCCGTCGCGTGCGACGAGGATCAAGCCCAGGCGGTATCGCGCCTCGCCCACCGGTACGGCATCACCGAGGAGGAGGTCGTCAAACAGCTGATCGACCTCGGCCTGGAGTCGCTGGAAGAGGAGGCCCAGTAGCGCACCCAGGCGAGCCGTCCACTTCGCTATCGCTCCGAGTTCTCGTCGTCCGGTAACCGTTCGATGGCTTTCTCCCAGTCGTAACGCGCGATACCGCCCAGCTCGGCGAACCGGCCAGCGTACTGTTCCGTGGGTATCGGCCCCCACATAGAACCGCTCCCCTCCCAGCCGCGCGACCGCCAGAGCCACAGGCCAGACAGGCCGACCCACAGCACGCCGAAGATGGCGAGCCCCACGAACCCGTCGGGGTACGCGACGGCGATCCCGACCGCATCGAGCGCCACCAGGAGCGCCTGCCCGCCGAAGACCAGCCCGGAGCATACGGCGAACGCGGCGACCAGGAACCGAAACACCCGCTTCGGCACGCCGGAGACCGAAATCGTCCGGGACATGGTCGACGGTAGTCGGCCCACTGACAAGAAGCTAGCCGGTCGCGGGCGACTGTGACGCGAGTGACCGTCGGTCCGTACCCTACGCCGGGTTCTTCCGCGAGAGGTCGCTGCCACACACCGGACAGCGGTCGTGGTTCTCGTCGAACTCGCGGCCGCAGCCCGCACACTGGAAGCGCCAGTCGCGCTGCTCGTCGATGCCCTCCTGTGCGATGACCTCGACGGAGACGTTCAGCTTCTCGGCGACGTTCTGCATCGCGTAGTCGTCGGTGACGAGGCGAGCGTCGAGTTCGAAGGATGCGGCCACGAGACGAACGTCGGTGTCGGAGAGCGTCGCCAGGTCGCCGGTCTCCCGGGCGGCCCGCTCGACGCGCTCGACGGTCTCGGGTTCGGGGATGTGCATGTGCATGCCCGAGCCCTCCAGCGCGTCGAAGCGGAACGCGCTCTCGTCTTCGAGTTCCTCGCGGACGAGCGGGATGGAAGCGATGGGCTCGTCGGTGTGATACTCGTTGATAAACGCGGACGAATCGAGAACGTACATCTAGCGCTTGATGATCATGTGGTCCTTGACCGCCTGGACCCGGTTGACGGGGACGAGGATCCGTCCGGTCTCGTCGCGGTCGAAGCCGGTCTCGCCCACCGACTCGTTGGCGTCGATCACCAGGTCGTGGAGCGCGCCGGACTTGAGGTCCATCGTGATGTTGTACAGGCTACCCAGCTCGGCACCGTCAGTGCCCATGACGTCTTTCCCCGAGAGATTCTCGGCGAGGATCTCTGGCATACCGACTCTTTCCGAGTGCGTGAATATAAACGCCACGGGCTGTCTGACAGACGTCAGCGGTGAGAGGGAAGCACGGCGTGGGAACGCTCCGAGAACGCCTCGATAACGACGGCTCTAATTCGGAGGAGCCGCTAGGGTCGCTACATGGCTACCGTCGGCGCGCTACGCAGGTCCACGCCCGACGTGACGTCGGTCCAGCGTGATCGGGCCATCCTGGCGCTCACTATCTTCGTCGTGCTGTTCGCGCAGGTGCTGCTCTATCCCGGTGTCACCGACTTAGTCGCCGCACTGGGCGCGGTGGGGGACCTCGACGCGAGCACGTGGTTCCTGGGGTCGGAGTTCGCCGCGTTCGTCCTCTTCGCGGGCCTGTGGGGCGTCGTCAGCGACCGGACCGGGCGGCGCGTCCCGTTCATCGTCGCCGGCGCGGTGGGCGGGTCGGCCGGCTACGCCGCCCTCGTCGTCCTCGGCGGGACGCCCGGTGCGACCTTCGAGTCGGTGATCGTCGTCCGGTTCCTCCAGGGCATCGCGACGATCAGCGCGTTCTCGCTGGCGATGACGATGCTGATGGATCTCGAGGGAGGGAACGGCCAGAACATGGGCGCGGCGGGCATCGCCATCGGCCTCGGGACCGCCTCGGGCGCGCCGGTCGGCGGCGCCCTCACCGAGATCGGCCCGTTCGTCCCGCTGTGGGTCGCCAGCGGCGCGCTGCTACTTGCCGGCCTGCTCGCCCTCCTCCTCGTCGACCGGGCGCCGACCGGGAAGCGGGTCGGCCTCCGGAGCGCCGTCCGTCGCCTCCGCGAGACGCCGGCGCTGGGGTTCCCCTACGCCTTCGGCTTCATGGACCGGCTCACCGCCGGCTTCTTCGCGCTCGTCGGGACGGTCTATTTCAGGGACGTCTTCGAACTCGACGCGGCCGGCGCGGGGATCATGCTCGGGCTCTTCTTCGTCCCCTTCGCTCTCCTCCAGTACCCCTTCGGTATCCTCTCGGACAGGGTCGGTCGACAGGTTCCGGTTGCGGTCGGCTCGATATGCTACGGCGGCGCCGTCGTCGCGGTGTACCTCGCGCCGACGGTGTGGCTCGCTGGCGCGACGATGGTGCTACTGGGCGTGCTGGGTGCGCTCATCTCGCCGGCGACGATGGCGCTGGTGTCGGATCTGTCCGGTGAGACCGACCGCGGCGTCGCCATGGGCGGGTTCAACGTCTTCGGCAACCTCGGCTTCCTCGCGGGCTTCGTCGTCGGGAGCGTCGTCACCGATACCTTCGGCTACGGCGCGGCGTTCGCCACCGCGGGACTGCTGGAAGCCGGCATCGTGGTCGTGGCCCTGCCCGCGTTCCTGCGCCTCGACCTCGCCCGGACGGCGACGTTCACCGAGTGAGGGCCGGATCGAACACCGCCGAGGGCGTGGCGGCGAGAACCGGCCCGCCCTCCGGCGGCGGCCATTACGATGCACTTATCCGGCACCACCGGCTTCTTTCTGACAACTTCTGGACGGTGACTTCTATGGCAGAAACAGACGCAGACTCCGACGACGGACCGGACGCGGGCGCCCTTCGTACCCCCATCGTCGCGGTTCTCGGGCACGTCGACCACGGCAAGACCAGCCTGCTCGACAAGATCCGCGGCTCCGCAGTGACCGCCGGCGAGTCCGGCGCTATCACCCAGCACATCGGCTCGACCGCGGTCCCCCTGGACGTCATCTCGACGATGGCGGGGGACCTGGTCGACCCGACGGACTTCGACCTCCCCGGCCTGCTCTTTATCGACACGCCGGGTCACCACTCGTTCTCGACGTTGCGCTCGCGTGGCGGCGCGCTGGCGGACATCGCCATCCTCGTCGTCGACGTCAACGACGGGTTCCAGCCCCAGACCCTCGAAGCGGTGGACATCCTCAAGCGCACCGCGACGCCCTTCATCGTCGCCGCGAACAAGGTCGACACCGTCCCCGGGTGGAACCCGAACCCGGACGAACCGATCCAGGTGACCAAGGAGAAACAGTCCGATCGGGCGAGTTCGGACCTGGACGAGAAACTCTACGAGATCATCGGCGAACTCTCCGACAACGGCTTCTCCGCGGACATGTACTGGCGCGTCCAGAACTTCCAGGCCAACGTCGGCGTCGTCCCCGTCTCCGCCGAGACCGGCGAGGGCGTTCCCGACCTTTTGACGGTCCTCATGGGCCTCTCCCAGCGCTACCTCAAAGAGGAGATGTCCGTCGACGTCGGCGGCCCCGGCGTCGGCACGGTGCTCGAAGTCAAGGAGGCCCGCGGGTTCGGCACCACCGTCGACGCAGTCGTCTACGACGGCACCGTCCGCGAGGACGACCAGATCGTCGTCGGGGGTCTCAACGGCCCCATCGTCACGGACGTGCGCGCCCTGCTCAAACCCAAACCGCTCGCCGAGATCCGGACCGAGCAGGAGTTCGAGCGCGTCGAAGAGGTCGCCGCCGCCGACGGCGTGAAGATCGCCGCGCCGGACCTCGACGCCGCGATGGCCGGCGCGCCCGTTCGCGTCGTCCGCGACCAGGACGTCGACGAGGTCGTCGAGGCCGTCGAGGCGGAACTGGCCGACATCGCCGTCTCCACCGCGGAGGAGGGCCTCGTCGTCAAGGCCGACACGCTCGGGTCACTCGAAGCGCTCTCGGGCACGCTCGAGGAACACGAGATACCGATCGTTCGCGCGGAAGTCGGCGACGTCGCCCCGCGCGACGTCCGCGTCGCCGGGACCGCCAACGAACCGACCAACCGGACCATCCTCGCCTTCGGCGTCGACGTGCTGGACGACGCTCGCGATCTTGCCGACCAGGAGGACGTCAACCTCTTCGAGAACGACGTCATCTACCAGCTGATCGAGGACTACGAGGACCACGTCGAGGCCATCGAGACGGCCCAGCAGGACCAGATCCTCGACAACATCACCCGGCCCGCTCGCTTCCAGATACTCCCCGACCACACGTTCCGCCAGTCCGACCCCGCCGTCGTCGGCGTGGAGGTCCTCTCCGGGACCGTCACCCGCAACTCCAACGTCGCGCTGTTCGAGGACGCCGAACCGGAGCGCGTCGGCCGGATGAAGTCCATCCAGGACGAGGGCGAGGACGTCGACGAGGCCCGGATGGGCGACCGCGTCGCCGTCTCCATCGACGGCCCCACCGTCGGCCGACAGATCGAGGAGGGCGACGAACTGTGGACCGAACTCCCAGAGAAACACGCCAAGATCCTCGAACAGGAGCTCAAGGAGGACATCCCCGGCGACGAGCGCGAGGCGCTCGGCCTCTACCTCGAGAAACAGCGCAACCGCGACCCCTTCTGGGGCAAGTAACGGCCGGTTCGCTGTCGCTGTCACAGGCCGACGCACGGACTAGTCGTGGAGGCCGTGTGCCGGTCCGACCGTCCGGTCGCTGCTCCGGTAGAGGTCCCGTTTCGTGTAGAGATAGCCCAGAACCACGACCGAGATGGCGATGCCGACGACGTTCACGTTGAACAGGTCGACCACGAGACCGAGCCCGAGGACGACCATCGCGATCGTCCAGGCCCACGAGTAGAGTTTTATCAGTCCGATCGCGGTAAACAGCTGAACGACGCCGAGGAAGATGACGAAGGGGCCGAGTACCAGTCCGAGCAACCCCGAGACGGAGACGGCGAGGCCGGTGACGATGGCCAGCAACGCGTCGAGGATCGCAGCGGCGCTGATGATCGTGACGCCGAGCGGTGCTGTGTTCGAACGCATGGAAACCAACTGGAGGCAACAGGGTATAATTCTTCCCTCGGGCCAACGAACCAATGTCGTCTCGACGCGCTCACCGGAGAGAGCGGGCGGCGGGTCGCGGTCGCGTGAAGTGGTGCGATCGCTGCCGGTAATAACATTTAATTAGAAAACGCCCGTCCGTTGAGGTAGCATGTTCCCCTCCGTCCCCATCGCGACGGCGGACGTCGTGCTGGCCGCCGTCGCCCTCCCGATGGTGCTCGCGACGCTGGTCGGACTCTTCTACTCCGTCCAGTTCGCCGTCGCGCTCGGCGCGGGGAGCGTCCCCGCCGGCGGTACCATCGGCTACGCGCTGTTCTACGACCCGCCGAACGAAACGTAGCGACCGCAGAGAGGAGAGAGAAACCGCCGTTACTGTGCGACTGCCGGCGCGTCGCCGCCCATCGCGTTCTTGACCTGGAGCGCCGCCGAGGCCGCGAGTCCGTGGACCAGGTCGTCCAGTTCGTCGTCGTCGATGCGGGCGTCGTCAGACTCGGGCGTGAAGTTCGCGCTCACGACCGCGCCCATCGGCGGCTGGACCGCGATCGTCGCGCGGACGCCCGCGTCGTCGTTCGTGATCTCCGAGCCGACGACGAACTCGGCGGGCAGCACGTCACGCATGCGCGCCGCCATCGTCGAGAGGTCCTGCCGAAGCAACTGCCGCTGCTCGGCCGTCAGGGAGACGGTTTCGGGCTCTGCGCCGAGGGGAGAGTTTCCATACATGAAGGGTTCGACTCCTCTTCGGCGACGGCGCTTAAAAGCCCGGCGGTGCTCGCAGTTGCAGCCCATTCGCGGCTATCGCCGTTCGCTCGTTCGTTGGCGCTTCGCTTCGCTTTCACGGCTGCGCCGTTCGAGCGACCGCGGCGCGTCGCGCCGCTCTGTCAGCGCCGGCCGGCCCACGGGTCACTTCGTTCCCCGTTCCCCCGTAAGCCGGCCCCTCCCTTCGGTCGGCGCCGGCCTGCTCGCGTGTCGCTAGCGCTCCCGCTCGCTCGTTCGCCGGCCCCTCCCTTCGGTCGGCGCCGGCCTGCTCGCGTGTCGCTAGCGCTCCCGCTCGCTCGTTCGTCGGCGCTTCGCTTCGCTCAGCGCCGGCCTGCTCACGGGTCACTCCGTTCCCCGTTCGCTCGTAAGCCGGTCCTCCGCTTTGCTCAGGACCGGCCGGCTCGCGTGTCGCTAGCGCTCCCGCTCGCTCGTTCGTCGGCGCTTCGCTTCGCTCAGCGCCGACCGGCCCTCCCCATACACCGCACAAACCACTGCACTCGCGTACTCGTCGGTCGCCGTCGCGGACTCGACGACGACCTGCTCGTCGACGAAGGCCCAGTCCCGGAGTTCCCGGCCGGCAGCGAGGCCCTCGCTGATCTCGGACTCCACCGATTCGGGGTCGTCGCCGTCGACCTCGTAGAAGATGCCACGTCCCGACTCGCTTCGGGCCCAGCCGACGCCCGCCGCGACGGACTCGCCCGGCGCGGCGACGGCGGAAGACTCGACGACGTGGAGTTCGTCGCCGACGGGGCCCAGATCCGGGGCAGTCCCGACCACCTCGATGTCGGGACCGGCGGGGATGACCGACGACAGCGTCACGAGGTTGTAGTTGTGGACGCCGGCGTCGGCCAGTGCCGTATCGAAGGCCGACAGCTCCGTGGGACCCTCGCCTGCGCCCCAGACGACCCTGATGAGACTCATTATCGGATCTGAACGACCTGCGGGGTAAGGCGTTTCGCTTCCGGGCGTCGCCGGTCTCTCGTCGAGAGCGCCGGGATCAGCGAGAGCGACCGCGTGGGTCAGTTGCGGCGGCCGTCTGCCCGGATGTTGCTTCCCGGCAACAACCCCGGATGCAAACGAGGCCTTACCGTAACAACCCATTTTGCGCAGACTGTCGTTACGTACCCCTACGGATGCAACGGCCACGTCCCGGACTCCTGACCACGGCGCTGATCCTCTGCGTGGCCGTGGTGCCACTGGCGACGAGCGTCCAGGCCGTGCCGTACGCACAGGCGGTCGCACCCGACCAGCACCTGCCGGCCCAGCAGGTCGAAGGGACCGACACCGGATCGCCGCCAGCCAGCAACGAGACGACGCCGACGGGCACCGACGGCGTCATCCTCTCGGTCGACCTCTACGAGAACGGGACGGCAGGCTGGGAGATCGAGTACCGGACGCGACTCGAGAACCGTGACGACAGGACGGCGTTCTCGCGCCTCCAGCGGAACCTCGAGTCGGACGCTCGAAACGCCAGCGGCGGGTTCCACGACCGGATCCGGGGGACCGTCGCGGCCGCCGAGTCGGCGACGGGTCGAGAGATGGCCGCGACGGAGTTCGACGTCCGAACGACGGTCCGGCGGATCCCCCGCGAGTACGGGGTCGTCGTCTACAGCTTCCGGTGGGACGGGTTCGCGACCGGCGAGGACGGGGAGGACGGGGAGCTCCGCGCCGGCGACGCCCTCGAGGGGTTCTTCCTCAGCGGCGGCGAGCGCCTCGTGGTCACCTGGCCCGAGGGATACGAACTCGACGCGGTCGAACCGACGCCGGACGCACAGCGCAAGCGGACCGTCGTCTGGCGCGGCCCGACGACGTTCGGGGCGGGCGGGCCACAGCTCACCCTCAGCCAGCAGCCACTGGCCGGCACGAGCCCCGTCCCCGTCGCCGCAGCGGTCGGCGTCGTCGCGCTCGCCGCGGGCGCCTGGGCCCTCCGGGGCCGCGTCGGAACGCCCCCAGCCCCCTCCCTGGCGCGACTGCTCGACGACGGCAACGGGAGCGACGACGCGGAACTCCTGAGCAACGAGGAACGCGTCGTCCGCCTGCTGGAGGAACGCGGCGGTCGCGTCAAGCAGCAGGAGGTCGCCAACGAACTCGGCTGGACCGAGGCCAAGACCAGCTACGTCGTCTCCAACCTCCGCGAGGAGCAGTGGATCCGGAGCTTCCGGATGGGACGCGAGAACGTCCTGTCGCTCGCAGACTCGTTCGACGGCCAGGGATCCAGGACATGAGTCCGCACCGTACGACGCGACAACGCCACGCCCGACTTTCGATACGATGACCGACGACTCCACGTCCGACGCGCGACCGATCGCTCTCCTCCTCCTGGCAGCCGCGGTCGGGCTCGTCCTCTTCGTCCCGACCGCGTCGGCCCAGGACGTATCGTGTACCGAGGTACTCGAGAACCAGAGCGACGCCCACAACGCCACCACCGGCCCCGGCGGGCTGCTCGCCGACGCCATCGGCGACCAGCGCGACGAGATCGGCAACGAACTCGACGAGGACGGGTTCGAGGCGCGCCTCGACAACGCCACCTCGACCCGGGAACGGGCCAGGGTGATCGCCGAGGAGGTCCGGCGCATCGAGGCGAACGTCTCCACGGTCGAACGGTGCTGGGGGACCAACGGGACCGAACCGGTCGCGAACAGGACTCTCGACGAACTCGACGCGAGCGAGCGCGCGACGCTGGAGAACCACACGGCGTCGCTGCAGGACCGTCTCAACGCGACGCGGAACGCGACCGACCGGCTTCCCCGGTCGGTGCGTCGCAGCCACGACGTCGACGCCCGACGGCTGACGTCCCTGGAGCGACGAGTCGTCGCGGTCCGAAACGCCACGGCCCGAGCGGAGCCGACGACGGACGACCGGTTCCCCTTCTGACGAATTCGGCGGAGAGACCGCACCTGTCACGCGCAGAAAACGCGCTCGCAGGCCTCACCCGAGGTCGGCCGGATCAACGACCTGGCCGTCGAGCAGCACCACCACGTTGTCGGTCGCCGTCTCGAACGCCGTCACCTCACCGCTGAACAGGTACTCGTCGACGCTGCTCCCGGTCACGCGCCCCGTCACGGCGTCGACCAGGTTCCCGTCCGGGTCGGCCGGGGTCCCCCCGGAGATGGACTCGACGGCGCCGGAGACGGCGAGCTCGTAGTCGACCGCCGGACCCTGGGCGTGAACGGAGAGCCGCGTCGGCCCCTCGCGTTCGCCCGGACCGTCCCGCCGGAAGTCGAGTTCGACCGCGACCTCACCCTCGACCACTTCGAGGTCCACCATCGGGCCGGAGAAGCGGTAGCCCTCGCGCTCGCCCTCGCCGTCCAGCCGACAGATGGCGACGTCGTCGTACGATGGCTCCGAGTCGCCCAGCAGGCAGTCCGATCCGATCTCGCCGCCGACCTCGACCCTGACGATGGCCCGCTCGGAACGGGCCTCGAGGACGAGCCTGTTCGGCTTCGGGTGGCCGCGGGCCGCGTCGGCGTCGGTCCCGGCGACGTCGGCCTCGCCGGGTCCGGCCGGGCTGTCCGTGGAGGGCTGTCCGTCGACGCCGCCGGTCGCGCGTCCCGCGTCGGCGGCCTGGTCGTTGTGTGACATCACCAGACACCGGGACCGGACACTGTGTCAAGGCCGAATATCGTTCAGTTCCGTTGGCGAGAATCGGGGTGAGTTCGACCCGATCAAGGCCGATTCAACCGAACAAGGGGGGCCTTACCGCCAGACGGAGCCGCGATAGCCCGCGATTTCGAACGCGTGTCGCACCGATTACGAGTGCCCGTCACTGGGTACTCGACCGGCCCAGCACCCGAATTTAGCGCAGTTCGGCATCGAAAACAGTCGTTCGGGACCGGATCAGGCGAACGCGACCGGGAGGCTGCCGTCCTCCGTCTCCGATTCGATCTTCTCGAGCGCGTCGTCGAAGTCGACCTTTCGGACCTCGGTTCGCTCGTCACGAATGGCGAACATCCCCGCCTCCGTGGCGACGGAGGCGATTTCGGCCCCCGAGAGGCCGTCGGTCTGCTGTGCGATCGGGGCCAGGTCCACGTCGTCGGCGAGGTTCATCTCCTGGGTGTGAATCTCCAGGATGCGCTGGCGGCCGTCGAACGCCGGGTTGGGCACCTCGATGAGGCGGTCGAAGCGGCCGGGCCGCAGGATGGCCCGGTCGAGCATGTCGAAGCGGTTGGTGGCGGCGATGATGCGTATCTCGCCGCGCTCGTCGAAGCCGTCCATCTCCGAGAGGAGTTGCATCATCGTCCGCTGGACCTCGGCGTCGCCAGAGGTCTTGGATTCGGTCCGCTTGGCGGCGATGGCGTCGATCTCGTCGATGAAGATGACGGCCGGTTCCCGCTCGGAGGCGAGTTCGAACAGGTCACGAACCAGTCGCGAGCCCTCGCCGATGAACTTCCGCACGAGTTCGGAGCCGGCCATCTTGATGAACGTCGCGTCGGTCTCGTTGGCGACGGCCTTCGCGAGCATCGTCTTCCCGGTCCCCGGCGGCCCGTGGAGCAGGACGCCGCTCGGCGGTTCGATGCCGACCTCGCGGAACTGGTCGGCGTTGATTAGCGGCTCCTCGACGGCCTCGCGGACCTCGCGGATCTGCTCTTCGAGGCCGCCGATGTCATCGTAGGTGACTTCGGGCGAGCCGGTGACCTCCATCGCCTGGGCGCGGGCGTCCGTCTCGGCTTCGAGGATCTGCTTGACGCTGAAGGAGTCGTTGATGGCGACCCGGTCGCCAGCGTCGAGGTTCTCGCGGATGGAGGGGGCGACTTCGGTCAGCACCTCCTGGTTGTTGCCGTGCTGTTTGACGATGACGCCGTCCTCGGTAACCTCCTCGGCCGTGGCGATGTACAGCGACGACGTCTTGAGCATCTCGTTTTCGCGTTCGAGCTGGTCGACGTCGTCGGTCAGGTCGGCCTGTCGGCCGCGGGCGGCCTCGAGTTGCGATTCCAGTTCACGGTGGACCGTCGAGAGCTTGACGAAGTGCTCCCGGAGCGCCTCGAGGCGCTCGTCGGGGGTCATTTCCGGGTCCAGGTCCAGCCGGGGTCTGTCGGGAAGCGAAGGGCTGCGCGACATCGGATATCGGTCGTACGGCATGGAACTACAAAGTGCCTTTGGGTGCGCCAGGGTTCGCCGTCTGTCGAAGCCGTCGCTATCGGGCCGTCGGGGAGCTGGGCGACGCGGCCGGCGGCCGGCCGGCTACAGCGTCTCGAACCCGTAGACGAACCCCTCGTCGCTAGGGGCCGCGACGGTGCCGTCGACGACGGCCGGCCTGTCGTGGAGGCCGTGGTACGCGTCGTAGGACTGCCGGAGTTCACCGGTTTCCGGGTCGAACCCGTGGAGGCGCCCGCCTGCAGTCGCGGCGTACGCCGTGCCGTCCGAGATCGTCGGCATCGAGATGGGGCCCTCGTCGGCCGAGAACTCCCACAGCGGCGAGCCGTCGGCCAGCGACAGGGCCCGGTAGTGGCTCGCCGGGGACCCGACGGTTCGGGCGACCACGACGCCATCCGATCCCGCGTCAGCGATCACTTCGAGCCCCGTGACGTTGTTCGACAGATCGCGCGTCCACACCGTCGTCCCCTCCTGGTCGACGGCCCGCACGGCGTTCCGCCAGGACGCGACGGCGTGGTCCGATCCGCCGGCGAGCGCGTACACCCGCTGGTCCACCGACCAGCGTTCGGAGCCGTCGGCGGCGTCGTACCCGTGCAGGCCGTCGTCGACCTCGGCGACCACCACGTCGCCGGCGACGGCGGGCGTCGCTCCCCCGACGTCGATAGACGGCGCACAACGGCCGGCACCGACGGCCCACTGCTCACTCCCGTCGGCGGCATCGACGGCGTAGATAGCGCCGCCACCGTCACCCCAGCCGAAGTAGAGGGTCCCGTCGTGCAGGCAGAGACCGGTCCGCGCCTCGCCGGGAGTGCTCGCCCGCCACGCGACGGAGCCGTCCGACGGATCGCGGGCGAGGAGGGAGAACGACGCGTGAAAGCAGTACTCGTCGTTCGCGACCGGCCGGCCGACGAGGTCGTCGTCGCTGATCTCCCAGCGGGTCGCGCCCGTTGCGGGTTCGAGTGCGGCCAGGGCGCCGTCGTCGCCCGACGTCGAGGCGGCGTAGACGACGCCGTCCCCCGCGACGGCCACCCGGTCCGGTTCGTCGCCGACCTCGGCCCGCCAGCGGACCCCGTCCGGGCGCTCGTCGATCCGGTAGACGTCGTCGTCGTCGACGACGGCGTACAGCGCGTCTCCCGCCGATACGGTGCGGACCGGTTCCGAACCGACGGTGTCGATATAGCGACGGGAGAAACGCCAGCGTTCGGAGCCGTCGGCCGGGTCGAGGGCCGCGACCTCGTCGAGGACGCCCGCCCCGTTCTCCACGACCGACTGCAGCGGCACGTAGAGGTGTTCGCCGTCGGCGACGAGTGTGGAACGTCGGTCGGCGATCGCCAGATCGACCGTCCACAGCGTCTCCCCCGTGCCCGCGTCGAGCGCGCGAACGCCCCGGGGGTAGTGCTGGACGAACAGGCGACCGTCCGCGAGGACCGGTGCCGTGTCGACGTTCTCGTCGAACGTTCGCTCCCAGACGAGAGTGCCATCGGCGGGCGAGAACGCACGGACGGCGTCGTGAGCCGTCACGTAGACGGCGTCCGCGGCGACGGGAGCCGCGTACGGCGACGCGGCGACACGCCAGCGTTCGGTGCCGGCGGCCGGGTCGAGCGAGTACAGGAACTCGCCGTCGGTGACGTAGACGGCCGACCCGTCCGGGGCGACCGCGGGAGCCTTCCGCGAATCGTTCGCCATCGATATCGACGCGACGTCGTCCGCGAAGCGCCACTGCTCGTCGCCGGTCTCGACGTCGAACGCCAGGAACGCCCCGTTCGCCATCGCCAGGAAGACGGTTCCGTCGGCGACCGTCGGCGTCGACAGTTCGGCGTCGAGGTGGTGGGACCACTGGACCGTGCCGTCGGTCGCGTCGAACGCGTATACGCAGTTCCCGAGGGCCGCGACGAGCGTCCCGTTAGCCAGCGCGAGTGCCGTTTCGTCTCTGTTGCGGTCGACCTCGCCGTCGACCGTCTCGGCCCAGCTGACGGCACCGGTGTCGCGGTCGAGCGCCGTGACCGTCGCCCCGGACTGAACCGTGAACACGCACTCGCTACCGATGACGGGGCCGCTCGCGTCCCGGTCGAGTCCGGTTCGCCACGAGTACATCGGGTCCGCCAGCCCGGCCCCGCCGGGATTGTATCCCGTGTTAGCTGGGTCGAACTGGTACGAACCCCAGCCGGAGGGATCAGTCGTCGCGGAGTCGGACTCCGTTTCGCCGGAGCCGCGGGACGCGCTCGTAAGGGCGCCGAGACCGAGCGCGCCCGAACCGACGACGCCGAGCGCCTGGAGGACCGTCCGTCGCGAGCGAGGATGCTTCGACATTGTCCGTCCGGAATCGGTCCGGAGACAATCCTATGCAGCAGATAAGGATCGTTTAGCTGGTATCTAAGCTGGCGACACCGCCCTCAGACCAGCGCTGACAGTTCGTCCAGGTAGTCACCGTACGTCGACACCGCGCGCTCGACGGGCTCGGGCGAGGCCATGTCGACGCCAGCGCCCCGCAGGAGTTCGAGCGGGTACTCCCTGGATCCGTTGGAGAGGAAGTCGACGTAGCGCTCGGCGGCGGGCTCGCCCTCCTCCAGGATGCCGTCGACCAGCGCGACGGCGGCGGAGATGCCGGTGGCGTACTGGTAGACGTAGAACGCGCGGTAGAAGTGCGGGATGCGCATCCACTCGCGGGCGATACGGTCGTCGACGGCGGCCGGTTCGTAGTACGTGCCCTTGAGGTCGCGGTACAGGTCGTCGAGCCGGTCCGGCGTCAGGGGCTCGCCGGCCTCGTCCATCTCGTGGGTCCGGTGTTCGAACTCGGCGAACATCGTCTGGCGATAGAGGGTCGAGCGGAACCGTTCGAGGTACTCGTTGAGGACGTGTCGTCGCAGTCGCTCGTCCTCGACCGTCTCGAGCAGGTGGTGGGTCAGCAGTGTCTCGTTGACCGTGGAGGCCACCTCGGCCACGAATATCTCGTAACCCGAGTAGACGTAGGGCTGGTGGTCGCTGGTGTACTCCGAGTGCAGCGAGTGGCCGAGTTCGTGGGCCAGCGTGTACATCGACTCGACGTCGTCCTGGTAGTTCATGAGGATGAACGGCTGGGAGTCGTAGGTGCCCCCGGAGTACGCGCCGGACTGCTTGTTGGCGGTCTCGTAGACGTCGACCCACCGTGATTCGAGTCCGTCGGCGACGCGGTCCTGGTACGCCTCCCCCAGCGGCGCCATCGCGTCGACGACGAATTCGCAGGCCTGCTCGTACTCGAGTTCGGGCGACTCCTCCTGGACGACCGGGACGTACAGGTCCCACATCTGCAGTTCGTCCGCCCCGATTGCGTCGCGTTTCAGCTCGGCGTGACGATGCAGTTTGTCGAGGTTGTCGTTGACCGTCTCGACGAGGTTGTCGTACACCTCGACGGGGACGTTCGGCCCGTCGAGGGCGGCCTCGCGCGCCGTGTCGTAGTCGCGCGCCTGGGCCATCTTCACGTCCGTCTTGACGCTGTTCTTGTAGGCCGCCCCGACCGCGTTGCGCACCGTCTCCCACTCGTCGTAGAACGTCTCGTACACCCGCTGTCGGAACTCCCGGTCCGGGTTCTTCTGCAGCGTCGTGAAGTTGTTCAGGGTAATTGGCTGAGGCTCACCGTCCGGATCGTCGACAGTCGGGAACGCCATGTCCGCGTTGGCGAGCATGTTGTACACCTCGCCGGGCGCGCCCGTGACCTCGCCCAGTTCCGCGAGCAGGTTCTCGATTTCGGCCGAGCGGGTGTGTTCCTTCATCCGGAGCACGTCGTCGAAGTAGTGCTCGTACTCGGCGAGTGCGGACTCCTCGTCCATCATCGCCTCGACGTCGTCCCACGCCAGTTCCTGGAGGGCCGGTTCGAGGAAGCTCGCCGCGCTCGACGCATCCGACGAGAGTGACTGGGAGCGAGCCGTCAGGGCCTGGTATCTGTCCCGCGTCGTGTCCTCGTCCTTGCGCATCCGGGCGTAGGAGGCGACGTTGGCGACGGTCCGCATCAGCTCCTCGTAGGTCTCCAGCGTCGCGAGGAGCGTGGCGGCGTCGTCGGTCGCCCGCCCTTCGTAACTCTCCAGGTCCGCGACGAGTTCCTCGGCCGACTCGTAGGCCGCCTCCCACGCCTCGTCGTCGGCGAACAGGGACTCCAGGTCCCACTTGTGCTCCGCTGCGATCTCCGACCGTTCGGGCACCGAACTCATTACCCGGGCTTGGGTCGGTCCCCTCCTAAGCCTTTCCTGGCAGTCGTCTCGGGGGACGCGAGCCCGCGACCACAGCGTCGGTTCCGTCCCCACACCGCTAGTCCAGTCCGTCCAGAATCGATCCGGCCACGCGCGCGTTCGTCGCGTGCTCGACGCGGCGTTCCGAGAACACCGACCGCGCGCTCGCTGCAGCCTCCGCGTCGACCGCGAAGTCGACGTCGTAGACCACGTCCCACAGCACGAGCGGTGGGGCTGGTGCGGTCGGAACGCCGGCCGGCCCGGAGAGCGATTCGTTCGAGAGCACTCGCTGGACGCGCTCCGGCGCGGCCGCGTCGCTGCCTACCTCGTCGACCAGCCCGACGACGCGACGGACCATGTGTCGCGCGAATCCGCCGGCGCGCAGGCGAAGGACCAGAAAGTCGCCGTCGCGCTCGACGCTCGTCTCCAGCGTCCGGACGGTCCCCCGCTCGTCGGGCGTCAGGTTGTGGAAGTCGTGCTCGCCGGCGAGCGCAGCGACGGCCTCCTCGGCCAGCGCGTCCTCGGCGTCAGGCGCGTACAGGTGATACAGGTACTCGCGCTCGAGTGCGTCGTGGGTCGCGTGGAAGGAATCGGAGACGGTCGCGCTCGCCCAGACGCGCACGTCGGCGGGGAGTTCGCTGTTGAACGCCGCAGGCGTGAGCCACTCGGGGGCGTCGAAGGCGACGGTCTGAGCGAGCGCCGAGACGCCGGCGTCGGTCCGACCCGCCGCCGCGTAGGCCGGCGGTTCGTCGCCGTCGACGGCACCGAGGCGACCGAGCGCGTCGAACAGCACGTCCTCGACGGTGGGGACGTCCGGCTGGCGCTGGAAGCCGTAGTAGGGCCGGCCGTCGTAGGCGACGCGATAGGCGCGCATGCTCTCTCGTCGCCGGGGGAGACACTTAGCGCGCACGGCTCCGGGCGAGCCCGTCGGACCACCGCCGACCGGATTCCCAGTTTCCCGGAACGGCGTCTGGGGTTTAGATGGCTGGAGGACGTAGGGACATCCAATGGCAGCCTCCCCACCGACGGCCGACGAGTCCTTCCCGCGTCCACCGCTGTCGTTCGTCGACGGCGACGACCGCCGGATCGCTCTCGAGGCGACCGACGGCGACGACGCGTACCAGGACCTCGTGGCCATGTACGACGACTTCGCCGACGAGGACCTCTCGCAGGGAGTCCCGCCCCGCGACGAGCAGCGCCGGCACGGGTGGGTCGAGGAACTGCTGGCCAACGGCGTGAACGTGCTCGCCCGGCACGAGGACAGCGTCGTCGGTCACGCCGTCCTCGTTCCGTTCGACGACAGGTCGGAACTGGCCATCTTCGTCCACCAGGACTACCAGCACGCCGGCATCGGGTCGAAGCTCATCCGCGCGCTCCTCGGCGAGGGGGAAGCCGCCGACATCGACCGCGTCTGGCTCTGCGTCGAGCGCTCGAACAACGTCGCCATCAACCTCTACCGCTCCGTCGGGTTCGAGACGACGGTCGACCGGATGGAACTGGAGATGGAACTGGAGTTCGGGGACGAGTCGGAGACGGAGGATACCGCGTAATCACTCGACTTCGAGGGGGCGCCCGTGTTCGTCCGTTCGGGCGTCCAGATCCTCCGTCTGCAGCAACCGTTCGATCTTTCGCTCGAACTCGTCCTCACTCAGTTCGCCGTCGACGTATCGCCCGCAGAGCCGGTCCACTGTGATGGGTGGCACTATTGCAGTACCCAATTCGGTCGCCTCGTCGCTGGTAATTACCGCTCCGCACCGGTAGCGACCACGAACGCCGTCGTTGGCCTGATCTTGGCTTCTCCGTGCGCGGTGCTACCCAATCTCGGCGCCCGGTGAGTGACCCGGACAGTAGCCGTGGTGGAACCGGGACGGACCAGTGTCACCGACGAGATAGCGACGAGCTGGGAAATTTTTGTCCCCCCCGGTTAGAAATGTAGGACCGATGGTACAGAAAGTGTACAGGCGGATCGGCCTGTCGATAGCGGTCGGAGTGATTTACGCCGCGTCGATGTACGTAAACGCGTACGTGGCACTGGGATACACGCTCTCGGGGAACACGTTGTGGTGGACAGTGGGCATCGCCTACCAGCTTATCGGTATGTTCGTGCTCGCGGCTAGTTCGACCTATCTGTTGCTCCGCCTCGGTCTCCTCGTTCCGCTGCTCGTGACGGCCCTGTTCACGGCACTAAGCGTCGGCGATCACTTCGTCGCTGGGCTTGAGGACTTCACACCGCTCTATCTCGGGATCTGGTTCGTCTTCGCGGGGTTCGTCGCGGCCAGCGCCGCCCTCGAGTACGGACTCCGGGCGGGCCTCTCACTGTACCCGCCCGAACCGCTCGCGTAGTTCAAGGAGAACTCACACCGAAAGGGCAGTCAATCCCTACGGTTGGATCAGGTCAACGACGGAGGCAAGGGGAATGGAACGGTCCGCGGGCTGCCGAAGGGGGGTTGAAAATTCGGTTCCGAGGATGGCTATAGGGACCTAAATTCCATGCATACGCAGGTCCAAGCACACGGATATGAGAAGCACGAACATTAGCGTCCGCGACGACTTCTACCGGGCGCTGAAAAACGCCAAGGGCGAAGATGAGAGCTTCTCCGACGTCATCGACCGCCTGCTGACGAGGAGCGATGGGGAGCATCCGCTGTGCGAACTCGTGGGGACGCTCGACAAGGACGAGGTCGAACGCGTTCGCGACCGGCGTGACGCGTTCCGCGAGAACAACGCCCAGCAGTAAATCAGGTTCAGGCGAAGTCGTCGTACGTCGGCCGGTCGCGGTCGCCGGGGAACTCGTCGACCGGCGCGGTCGTCTGGTCGCCGCTCTCCATGTCCTTGACAGTCACTTCGTCATTCTCCAGGTCCTGTTCGCCGACGATGACGACCGTCTCGGCGTTGATGGAGTCGGCGTAGCCCATCTGGGCGCCGAAGCTCCGGTCGGAGACGTCCGTCTCGACGACGTGGCCCGCCTCGCGCAGGTCGCGAGCGATGCGGGCGGCGACCGAACGCGTGTCGCCGACCTGCAGGAGGTAGTAATCGGTCGACAGTTCCTCCTCGGGCCAGACGCCGGCCCGCTGGAGAAGCAGCGGGAGCGTTGAGTTCATCACACCCGGGGCGAACCCGACCGCCGGCGTGGGCTGGCCACCGAACCCCTCTATGAGGCCGTCGTAACGCCCGCCGCCGAAGACGGAGCGGGAGACCTCGCCAGTGGAGTCGAAGCACTCGAAGACGACGCCGGTGTAGTAGTCCAGCCCGCGGGCCGTCGTCAGCGACACCGTACAGTACTCGCGGACGCCGAAGTCCTCGGCGGCCGAGAGCACGGCCTCCAGGTTCTCGACCGCGGCCGCGACGTCGTCGGAGCCGGTCATCTCCGCCAGCGTCCCGAGTTCGTCGGCGTCGGTGTGGAGCATCTCGTCGAAGTTGTCCGCCTGGCCGTAGTTCAGGCCCGCGTCGGTGAGCAGGTCCATGTACTCCTCCTCGTCTATCTTGGCGCGCTTGTCGACGGCCCTGATCGCGTCCTGGACGTCCACGTCCGCCTCGAACGATTCGAGGAGACCAGAGAGGATGTCCCTGTGTGAAACCCGGAAGTCGAAGTCGTCGCTCGTCAGCCCCAGACCGGTGAGCACGTCCACGGCGACGGCCATAACCTCGGCGTCGGCCGAGGGGTCGCTAGATCCGAAGATGTCGATGTTGGTCTGGTAGAACTCCCGGAATCGCCCCTGCTGGGGCTCCTCGTAGCGCCAGAACGGCCGCGTCGAGACCCACTTGATCGGCTTGGGGAGTTCCTGTTGCTTGGCGACGACCATCCGCGCGACCGTCGGCGTGAGTTCCGGGGTCAGCGCCACGTCGCGGCCCCCCTTGTCCTCGAAGCTGTACAGTTCCTCGACGATCTCTTCGCCGGACTTGTCGACGTACATTGCCGTCGGTTCCATCGCCGGCGTGGCTATCTCCCGGAACCCGTAGTTCCGGGCCGTCTCCTCGACGGTGTCGATGACCTCCCGGTGGGCGGCCATCTCCTCGGGATAGAAGTCGCGAAACCCCTTGATCCGGTCGTACATGTCACGCGCTTCGCCGAGCGCACAATTGAAACTGTCCTTCTGTGCGTCGGCGACGTCGGCCCACGTCACCTATTCGCTCTCGTCCGCCGTGGAAGGCTCGCGCTGGACGACGAGCACTGGCCCGAGAAACTGCTCGGCAACCTGGTCGGCCGGCATCCCGAACACGAAGGTCGTCAGGGACGGGTCGGTCTCGCCCATCACGACGGCGTCGTACTCGTCTGCTGCGCCGACGATGGCTTTGAGAGGGCCGCTGTCGCGCTCGATACGCGTCTGGACCCCCGGTCTGTCGAGCCCGAGGTCGCGCATCCGGTCGACGACGCCGTCGAGGAGCGTCTGGACGTCCTCGTCGGTCTCGTCTTCGTCGGCGACGTGGTACAGCGTCACCGAGACGTCGGTGTCGGCGAAGAGTCCGACGACCGCGCGGGCCAGTCGGTCGACGCCGACCGCGCCGCGGACCGCGACGAGGACGTCCTCCGGGGGGCGCGTGGCGTTGGGGACGAGGACGGCCAGCGCGTCGTACTCGGTGATCATCCGGTCGATCGTCTTCTGCCCGTCGTGGGTGAACACGAGCCGCCGCTCGACGCTGGCGCCCGCGTCCTCGAATATCGACTCGTACTCGTCGAGGCGCTTGATCGCGCGCTCCTCGAACTGCATCTGGGCCTGTCCCGTCGCTGTCTGGTCCGGCACGACGTGATAACCCAGCAGGACGACGTGGGCGTTCGCCAGGAGCTCGGGCACTCCCTCCGGAATCGATTCCCCCTCGAGCACGCGAACCGGGACGAGTATCGACGGTCTCTCTGTCATGGCTAGATGTCTCCTTCGAGGACGACGTCGCCCGCGTAGTATCTGTACCAGAGGTACGAGACGAGCATAACTGCGACGCCGATGACGATAGAGGCGGGTTGCATGAACGCGATCAGGCCGAAACTGGCGAGCGCGCCGACCGCCGGAACCAGCGGATAGGCCGGCGTTCGGAAGTCGGGGTCGTACCAGTCCGGGTCCCGGCGGCGCACGACGATCAGCGCGACGCAGATCAGGCCGTACATCACCAGGTGGAGGAACGAGGCGACCTCGGCGAGCAGTTCGACCTCGCCGGTCGCGACGAGGACCAGGATCGGGCCACCGGCGGCGAGCAAGGCGACGTGTGGCGTGCCGTACCGGAGGTTCACCTCGCTCGCCCGGCGCGGGAGCAGGGCGTCCCGGCTGAGCGCGTACACCGCCCGCGAGGCGCTGAGTATCGACGCGTTCGCGCTGGAGAACGTCGCCAGGAGTCCGGCACACAGGATCGCTATCGCACCGGGCAGCCCGAGGAACTCCCGGGCCACCTCGACCATGGCCGTCTCTCCGAACCTGCCCAGCTGGTCCGCGCCGAAGGCGCTCGTCGCGACGAAGATGGTGACGACGTAGAACACGGTGACGACGACGACCGAGCCGACCATCGCCAGCGGGAGGTTCCGCCCCGGCTGCTTGATCTCCCCCGCGACGGTCGCGACCTGGGCGAACCCGAGGTACGACGTGAACACGAGCGCGGCGGTCGTCAACACTGGGACGTACCCCTGAGAGAAGAACGTCTCCGGGACGGCGCCGCCGCCGAAGACGCCGGCCGCGTCGAGGACGCCGTAGGAGAGAAATCCCGTGAGGACCACCAGCAGGATCCCGACGACGCCGTTCTGGAGTTTCGCGGTGTTCTCCGTGCCGCCGATGCTCAGCGCGGTCAGTCCGGCGCCGAACACGACCCCGATGGCGATGACCGGATTGATGGAGAGCGAGAGGCCGACTTCGGCGAGGACGGCGGTGGCGTAGTGACCCAGTCCGACGAGGTAGAACGCGGCGGCGAAGACGAGCCCCAGCCACAGGCCGAGGCCGACTATCGCGCCGAATCCAGTGCCCATTCCCCGCGAGATGAAGAAGTAGCCGCCGCCGCTCCGGGGCATCGACGTGGCGAGTTCCGAAGTCGGCAGCGCCACCAGCAGGGCGATCACACCGCCGATTGCGAAGGAGAGCGTCGCCGCGAGACCGGCGTTTTCGGCCGCCAGCCCCGGAAAGACGAAGATACCCGCGCCGATCATGGTACCGATCCCGATCGCCAGCCCGCCGGTGAGCCCGATAGTGCGTTCGAGTTCGACGTCCTCGTCGTGGACCGTCGCCTCGTCGGTGACCGCGTCAGGCTCCTCGGCAGGCGCCTCACCGGCGACGTTCTCGCCCGTGGACACCGCTTCCACCGGACGGTCGACCATACAGGATCGTTTTCACATCACGTAGAAAAAGCCGGCGGCGGGAACTGGGGCCAGAGCACCGATTCCCGTGCGACCGTCACCGAAGGCCGACGACGCGGGACTGCGTGTGTTCGGGGAAGACGTCGTCGACCGTCGCCGTCCCGTACTCGTCGGCCAGCAGCGCGCGCAACTCGGTCTCGTAGTCGGCCTTGGGAACTGTCTCGCTGGGCCCGGACTCGACGACCAGCCGCTCCTCGACGAGCCGGTCGATAGCGCCGCGCCCGAAGCCGGCCAGCGGCGCCACGTACTCCACGCCGAACCGGTCCTCGACGCTCTGGGCCAGCGGCCGGTCGACCGTGGGCGCCCGGTCGTCCCGGCGCGTTCCGTCGGCGACCGCGTCGAACGCTCCCACGTCTGCGATTCGCTCCAGGGCGTGTTCGTGGACCAGCTGGATACCCCCGCTGGGGTAGCCGTCCGCAACCATCCGCTCGACCGCTGCCTCGGCGACGTCGGCGTCGAGAGTCAACGCCTCGAAGGGGAGTCCCACCGCCTCGGCCGCGTCGCGACCGTTCTCCACGACGCCGTCGTCGATGCCGAAGCTGCCGCTCACGAGCGTCACGTCGAAGAAGTCGTCCAGCAGGAGCGCGGCGAGCGTGGAGTCCTTGCCGGCGCTGTACAGCAACCCGCAGTCCATCTACCGGCGCCGGATGTCGAAGCTCTTCGAGTCCGGCGTCATCTCCTTGAGCAACTCCTTCATCTTCTCGTCGTCGATCTTCCCCTGGACGCGACCACTCTGGGCGAGAGCGACCATCTGCTGTTCGACCTGCTCGCCGACCTGGGGCTTTGACATCTTCAGCGTGTTCAGGCGCTGGCGCGCGTCGTCGGTGAGGTGCTGGCGCAGGACGGCCTTCTTCTGGGCCTCGGCCCGGTCCTGGGCGGCCTGCTGAGCCTCGGCGTCCTGGCCGCCGCCCTCCTGTTGCTCCCGGAGCTGTTCCATCTTCTTCTGGCGCAGTTCGTCGAGCTCTTCCTCGTTTGGTTCCCCACTCATGGCTTACGCTATATACCGACTTCTGGGGGAAAGGAGTTTCGACCCCACCTTTTTCTTCGTCGGGTTCGCGCTCCGCGCGAACCACTCCTCGAAAAACGTGGGCGAAAAAGGCCGGTCGCGCGGAGCGCGACCGATGAACCGGCTCGCTTCGCTCGCTGGATGCTTGACCGCAACTACCGGTTCAGCCACGCCCGGTACACTCCGCGAATAGCTGTTCAAACCTCAATGAGACCTAATCGAGATCCATCTACGTATCTTGACTGGCCATCGACGGCATCTTTGCAGGCCACCAAGAGCGGGCAACACGAGCATACCGCTCGCCGAAGGCGAGCGGTTTCACCGTCAGAGCGGAGCTCTGACGAGCCCAACGTCGTTGCACTCCGTTAGACACCGGACGCGAACGGAGTGAGCGTCCGGCTTTTTTCGCGAACGTTTTTCGAGGAGTGGTGCCCGCAGCGGGTCACGAAGTGACCCGCGAGGACACCCGACGAAGAAAAAGGCTCAGGCGTAGCGCTCGAGGTCCGGTCGGTCGAGGTCCTGGAGGACCTCACCGGCGAGTTCGTCGAGGAACGCGGTGCCCTCGGCGGAGACGCGCCGTCCCTCACCGCCGGCGGCCTCGATGTAGCCGACTTCCTCGAGCTGCTGGAGCGCGGTGCGGATGACGTTCCCGGAGGCCTGGGCCTTCTGCGGGGGGCGGACCTGGTAGCGGTTGGATCCGCCCTTGGCATCGCCGTACTCGGTCCGGAGGCTGTTGACGCCGACGGGGCCGTCGACGGCGACCTTGCGCAGGAGGCTGGCGGCGCGGCGCTGCCAGAAGTCGTCCTGTTCGGGGGGCAGTTCGCGGGAGTTGCCGGTCTTGGTGAACTCGGCCCAGTCGGGGGCCTCGATTTCGTCCTCGTCGGCGAGCTCGACTGCGGCGGCCTCGATGAGGTCCTCCGCGGGTACGTCGTAGAGCGTCGTCATTGCAGAAGGATTCCCGTCGGCGTCATTTAAGGCCATCGTTAGCGACCGGTGACGTCGCTCCGGTCGGCCCCGAGCGCGCTGGCGACGCCGCCGCCGAGCAGCGTCGGGAGCCAGTAGGTCGCACCGCGGTGGATCAGCACCGCCGACGTCGCGATGGCCGGTGACACGGGCGTGAGCGAGACGAGCAACGTCGCGATGACCGTCTCGATGGCGCCGGACCCCCCGGGGAGCGGCGTCACGCTGGCGATAGAGCCGACGGGGATTACGAGGAGCATCGCTGCGAAGGGGACGTCGATGGCCGGAGCCAGCGAGTACAGCGACAGCCACAGCGACGTCGAGAGGGCGAGCCAACCGAGCGCGGAGAACCCCAGGGCGCGAAACAGCGTCGAGCGGTCGCCCGCGACCCGGTCGATGGCCAGGAAGAAGCGCTCGATGCGCTCCGCGATGGCGGCCGGCGTCGGTGCGGACCGCCCGGGGAGCAGGCGTCCGAAAGCCCGGACGACCGGGGTCAGCAGGCGGACGACGGCAGCCTCGAGTTCGTACCGGTAGCGCCAGCCGAGGTACGAGCCGACGGGGAGGGCGACGGCCAGTACGGCCACGGCGCCGGCGGCAAACAGGAGGTTCCGGCCCAGTCGCACGGTACCGGCGATGACGAAGGTGAACCCCACCAGCGAGAACCCGATAGTCGGGACGAAGTGGAGCGCGTCGACGCTGGCGATGGCGGCGAGTCCCGTCTCGTACTCGCTGTCGGCGGCCTCCGAGATGAGGAGTGCGCTCACCGGTTCGCCGCCGGCCTGGCCGAACGGAGTGACGTTGTTGGAGAACACGGCGGCGGCGTAGACGAGGATCGCAGTCCGGGCCGACACCGGCGAGCCGAGGGCGTCGAGGACGGTCTGCAGCGCGAGCCCCCACGAAGTGAGCCAGACGGCCGCGACGACGATGACGAGCCCGATGACGGGGAGACTGGCCTGCGTAAGGGCTCGAACGATGTCGTCGACGCCGACGACCCACACCAGGATCGCGAGCACGACCAGCGCCCCCGCGAAGCCGAGTACGGTCGGGAGCCGGTCGCTTTCCATGGCGGTACAGAGGCGTGGCGGCCGTTTCAACCCCACGATGGCGGAGACCGACGGTTTTAGTGGTTCGCCGTCGACCCACGTCCATGGACGAACGGGCGGCCCTCGACGCGCTCGCCGACCGCCTCCCGACTGCGGGCGACGACTGCGCGGTCGTCGACGGGCAGGTGCTCACGACAGACATGCTCCACGCCTCGACCGACTTCCCGGCGGGGACGACCCACTACACCGCCGGCTGGCGCGCAGTCGGCGCCTCGCTCTCCGACGTCGCCTCGATGGGGGCCGAGCCGACCGCCACCGTCGCCGTCTACGGCGCACCGACGTTCGACGAACAGGACCTGCTCGCGTTCGTCGACGGCGCCACCGACGTCTGCGACGCGGTCGACACCGAATACGTCGGCGGCGACCTCGACAGCACGAGCGAACTCACCGTCGTGTCGACCGCACTGGGCCGGACGGACGACCCGGTGTTTCGTTCCGGCGCCGAAGTCGGGGACGCCGTCTGCGTGACCGGGACGCTGGGCCGGAGCGGGGCGGCGTTCCGGCGCTTCGAACGGGGCGACGTCGAGATAGCCAACGACCTCTACCAGTTCCTCCCGCGCGTGGCCGCGGGCGTCGCGCTCCGCGAGCACGCGACGGCGATGATGGACTCCAGCGACGGCCTGGCCCGGTCGCTCCACCAGCTCGCCGAGGCCTCCGGCTGCGGATTCGCCGTCGAACCCCCGCTCCCCATCGATCCCAGCGTCGACGCGGTGGCCGCTGACGAGACAGACCGACTCGAACTGGGCGCGTTCTTCGGCGAGGACTTCGAACTGGTGTGTACGATGCCGAAGGGTGATGTCTCACGTGCACGCGAGGCGGTGCCCTGCGATTTGACCAGAATCGGGACGGCGACGGAGTCGGGTGTGGCCCTCGACGGGGACCCGCTACCGGATCGGGGCTGGACGCACTAAGGGTGAGAGTGGGCGTTCGATTGCTGGCTTTGCTTCTCCGAGTGGTCTGTACAGATCAAGGACTGAGCGAATAGTGGCGTCGGGTTCGGCGCTGATAGCACGAACTCAAAAACTCGAAAGCCCTCGGCGCGCTCGACTCGTGCGAACCCGCTGTCGTCCGAAAATCGAAGATTTTCGTGATGACGAGAGAGCGAAGCTCTCTCGAACCATGCGCGCTCGTTCCTCGCGTGCTTGCGGGTCCGGACGTCGTCGACCCCGCCTCGCCCTTTCAGTCCACCAGGGACAGCCGTTGCTCGCGCGATGAAACGCGCTCGCGATTAGAACCACCACTCCTCCCCGGTCGCTCGCCGTCCGGCGAGCGACACGCTTCCTGACCGCAACCGCCCGGCGGTCGGCCGGGAGGCCGTCTCGTCGGCCGACCAGGGGAAGGGCAGGGCTGCGGTGCTGTGCTGGGCCTGGAGGACTGAAAGGGCGAGTGCGTTTCCGGGAACCTGGACGACGCAAGCACCGCAGGCGAAGCCGAGGAGCGCAGCGAGTCCCGGGACCGGAAACGCGCGAGGGCTTTCTGGGTGTTGGCGTTCTCATTTCTTCCACACCCCTCTCTTGAGAACCCACTGTTCCATACACACAAGCCACACATCAGGAGTCTCTGCGACCGAAGATAGCGCGAAGACCAACGATCACACCTGGGCGCCGAGTTCGAACGGAACGGGCGTGAAACAGAGGATGCCGAGGACGAAGGTCAGGATGGCCAGCGCGACCCGTTTACTGTCCAGCGGCGTGTCCCGGATTGGGGTTGCCGGCCCGGCGTAGGCGAGCCCGGTCGCCAGCAGCCCCCACATCACCCAGATGCCGACGGCATTGGTGACGTCCGAGATGAAGTAGAGATAACCGGCGAGTCCGAACAGGGCGGCCGGGACGGCCGCGGCGACCGTCTCCTGGCGCTGGCCGAACACCGAACGCACGATGTGGCCGCCGTCGAGCTGGCCGACGGGCAGGAGGTTCAGGAACGTGATGAACATCCCGACCCAGCCGCCGAAGACGACCGGGTGGTACGCGTTCTCGGCGAGCTTCGCCGACGTGCCGGTCGCGGCGGCGATGCCCTGGAGCAGGAGCGGGAAGTGGAACTCGACGACGGTGGCGCCGGGTTCCGGCGTCCCCTGCTGGACGGCCAGGGGGTCCAGCTGGAGGCCGATGGCCGAGACGACGATAGTCGCGACCAGTCCGGCCAGCGGGCCCGACGCACCGATGTCGAACAGCGCCTTGCGGTCCGGGATCCGGCCCTTCATCCGAATCACCGCGCCCATCGTCCCGATGAGCGTCGGAAAGGGGATGAAGTAGGGCAGGCTCGCCTCGACGCCGTGGTACCGGCTGGCGACGTAGTGGCCGAGTTCGTGGACGGCGAGCACGCCGAGGACGGCCGCGGCGAACGGCCAGGCCCGGAGCAGCGCGAGGGGGTTGCCGGTCGGGTCGATCTGGTACCACTGGACGGCACCGACCAGAAGCGTCGAGCCGATGGTGAGCAAGAGGAGGACGACGTTGGTCCACGGGATCCCGTCGATGCCGGGCGTGCGCGGCCGGGCGACGAGCACCCACCCGTGGGTCGGGATCTGTACGTCGGATTCCGGGTCGTAATCGCGCTCCAGCGAGAGCTCGTACCCCGCCTCGTGGAAGGGCTCCCAGAGTCGCCGTTCGATGGCGTCGGGCGTGGTTCGCGGGTCGCCGACGTACAGCAATCGGTCGCCGTCGCGCCGGACCTGGTAGACGTGGAAAACCGGCTTGAGTTGCTCGACCGACGGCGCACCCGCCAGCGAGTCGCCCGCGTCCATTACCGGAAGTTAGGCCGCGCGCCTGCATAAAACCCCGGACGGGCGACTGTCCAGGGGCGACGGGTCACGGTCGAGCGACTGGCCGTAGGCTGTTCGCAGGAGTACCTCACAATCAGGGCGAAAGGGGAACGAAAGGAGAACGAAAACAGGGTGCGTGGAGGGGACCGCGGGCGGCCTAGACCGATTCGACGCGCCAGGTCGTCGCGCTCGTGTACGACCACTTCTCGACCTCGAGTTCGGCCGAGTCCTTGAGCTTGACCATCAGCGCGCCGATCTCCTTGGGGGAGAGGCCGACTTCGTCGGCGATGAACTTGCTCTTGAAGTACATCTCGCCGTCGGCCGCCTTGTCCTGCAGGAAGGCCTTCAGTCGGTCTTCCTTACTGAGCTGTTCGCGGGAGGGCTGCGCAGTTACGCTCATGTTGTTGACCTCAACTATCCATTACCCCGGGATGAGTATATAAAGAAAGGAAGCTTCGAGTCACTTCGGGCACTTTCAGGTTGAAACGTCGGTACGCCGATTTTTCACGACTTTTCGAGAGACGCTTAGACCTTTTACAATCTGATCTGAGGGCGTATTACGACGACCCAAACGGAGTTTCTGAACGGTTCAGAAAGGGTCGATTGAACGGCAAACGGGGCGTAAAACAAGCATTTATTGCCGATAGTTTCCGCCGGTCTGACGGTCGTCTGACGACCAGATAGACCCGGAGCCCCGGGTATCGAGTCAGTAGGTCGTGGTCCCGGTGCCGGCGTCGTTCGGGGTTGACAACCCTTAAGACCGCCACGGGGGTACGCCGACCCAATGAAGGTAGTCGTCTCCGTCGGCGGGAGCGTCCTCGCGCCGGACCTCGAAGCCGACCGGGTCTCCCAGTACGCCGCAGCGCTCGAAGGCCTCGACGACGAGGGCCACGAACTCGGCGTCGTCGTCGGCGGCGGGCCCACTGCACGCGAGTACATCGAGACCGCCAGGGAACTGGGCGCCAACGAGATCGAACTCGACGAGATCGGGATCGCCGTGACGCGACTGAACGGCCGATTGCTCATCGCCGCCCTCGACGAGCGCGCCGCACCCACGCCCTCGGAGACGTACGAAGACGGGCGGGAGGCCCTGCGTCGCGGCGACATCCCGGTCCTCGGCGGCACCGTCGCGGCCCAGACCACCGACGCCGTCAGCGCGGCCTTCGCCGAGTACGTCAACGCCGACCTGCTCGTCTACGCGACGAGCGTCCCAGGCGTCTTTAGCGCCGACCCGAACGTCGATTCGGCGGCCGAGAAGTACGAGGAGATGACCGCCGACGAACTGGTTGACCTGATCGCCGGCCTGGAGATGAACGCCGGGAGCAACGCCCCCGTCGACCTGCTGGCCGCGAAGGTCATCCAGCGCGCCGGACTGCGAGCCATCGTCCTCGACGGCAACGACCCCGAGGCGGTCGCACGCGCCATCCGAACCGGTGAGCACGACGGGACCGACGTCCTCCCGAACGGCCACGAGACGGACCCCGAGCAGTGGGACCGAGAATGAGCGACAGCGACGCGGACTCGGCGACGACCGATCCGTACGCCGTCGGTGGACGAGAGAGCGGCGAGGACGATGGCGCGGACGCACGGCACGTCTTCTGGGCCGACGAGGTCGCCGACCGCATCCTCGAACGTGATCCGAGTGAACCCATCGTCGTGAAGGGCGGCATCTCGCCCTCGGGCGTCCCCCACCTCGGCAACGTCAACGAGATTATGCGGGGCTACGTCGTCGCCGAGGTCCTGCGCGAGCGCGGCCACGAGGTCCGGCAGGTGTTCACCACCGACGACCGCGACCCCCTGCGAAAACTGCCCCGGAAGCTCGCCGACCTCGACGGCAACGTCGTCGACCTGGGCGACGTGAACGCCGGGGCGCTGGGGAAGAACCTCGGCCATCCCTACACGGACATCCCGGACCCCTTCGGCTGCTGCGACTCCTACGGCGACCACTTCTCGTCGCTCATCGAGGACTCGGCGACCCTCCTGGGCGTCGACATCGACGTCGTCTCGACGACCGACCTCTACGAAGCGGGCGAGTTCGAGGAACTCACCCGCTACGTCCTCGAACATCAGGACGAGGCGCGCGAGGTCCTCTCGGAGTACCAGGACAAGATCGACGAGGAGTACGTCCCGTTCAACCCCATCTGTGGCGAGTGCGGGAAGATTACGGAGACGGTGACGGCGGTGGACCTCGATTCGGAGACGGTCGAGTACGAGTGCACCGACATGGAGGCCGGCGACCAGACCATCCAGGGCTGTGGCCACGAGGGTACCGCCACCTTCCGCGAGGGGAAACTCCCCTGGCGCTTCGAGTGGCCCGCCGGCTGGGACGTCCTCGGCGTCGACTTCGAGCCGTTCGGCAAGGACCACGCCGAGGGCTCGTGGCCCTCCGGCGTCGACGTCGCCGAGAACGTCTTCGACATCCAGCCGCCGGTCCCGATGGTGTACGAGTGGTTCACCCTCGACGGACAGCCCTTCTCCTCCTCGGAGGGCCACGTCGTGCTGGTCCACGACCTCCTCAAGATCATCGAACCCGAGGTCCTCCGGTACTTCTTCACGAAGGACCCGGGCAAGGCCCGGGACTTCAGCGTCGAGCGACTGGACCAGACCGTCGACGACTTCGACCGCACCGAGGCCATCTACTTCGGCGAGGAGTCCGGAAGCGAGCGCGAGGAAGCGCTGGCGTCCCGGACCTATCCGCTCTCCGTCCGCGCCACCGTCGCCGACGCGTTCAGTTCAGAACTCGACGAGACAGCGTGGCAGACCCTCGCCGACGACCCCGAGGGTCGCGTGCGCGTGAACGAACTGCTCGACGACGAGTTCGCCGACCGTGTCCGGATCCCCTACACGTTCGCCGCCGTCCTCGGGATGTTCGACGACCCAGACCTCCGCGAACAAGTGGCCCGGAAGGAGGGGCACCTCACCGACGCGACGCCCGCGTGGGCCGTCGACACCGCGCTCGGACGGGTCGACCTCGCCGCCGAGTGGGCCCGCCGTACCGACAACGAGTTCAACTACGAACTGAAGCGCGCCGAGATTCCCGACGCCGACTTCGACGCGGCGACCGAGGCCGCGCTGGACGAACTGGCCGACTTCGTCGCCGAGGGCCACGACGGCGAGGAAATCCAGGGCGAAATCTACGAGACCGCCCGGCGTCACGACCTGGAACTGGGCGACTTCTTCGGCGCCGGCTATCGTCTCCTGTTCGACGAGGATGAGGGGCCCCAGCTCGGACCGTTCATCGCCAAACTCGACCGGGAGTTCGTCGTCGAGCGCCTGCGACGGGAGGAGTGAGTTTCGCGGGACAGCGCGATTTCCGGGGGCTAACGGGAGCCATCGACTTGAAAAACCCTAAGCGACTGGTCTGTCAAAATGGGTGGGACTGAAAGGGGCCGCTTCCTCGTCGAGCGAGACGAAGCAAGCACCGTAGTGAGCGCTAGCGAACGAGGAGCACAGCGAGTCGCAGCCGGCGAGGAAGCGGGGGCTTTCTGGTTGTTCGCGGTATCGAATGATCCCACGACGGCTGGAACACATCGTCGCCATTCCAAACCCTCTTTGTCGGGCGCCGCCAGGGTTACGACGAATGGTGAGCACGCTGACGTGGGTCCTCGCCGGCCTCGTCGGATATTCGATACTCGTGATGGCGTTGCGGACCCGCGGACTGCTGCCGGAGTCGGTCAAGGTCTCCGGGCCGATTACGACGATACACACGAAGCGGGGGCGCGAGTTCCTCGACTGGGCCGCCCAGCCGAAGCGCTTCTGGCGGGCCTGGGGGAACCTCGGTATCGGCATCGCGCTCGTGGTGATGGCCGGTGCGTTCGTCGCGGTGCTGTTCGCCGGCTACCAGTCGGCGATCCAGCCGGCCGCCCAGCCGGTCCAGAACCCCCAGAACATTCTGGTGATCCCCGGCGTCAACGACTTCCTGCCGCTGTCGGCGACCCCGGAGATCGTCTTCGGGCTGGCACTCGGCCTGGTCATCCACGAAGGTGGCCACGGCCTCCTCTGTCGCGTCGAGGATATCAAGATAGACTCGATGGGGCTGGCGCTGCTGACGGTGGTCCCGCTCGGTGCGTTCGTCGAACCCGACGAGGAGGACCGGGCACAGGCGGACCGGGGCGCCCAGACGCGGATGTTCGCCGCGGGCGTCACCAACAACTTCGCTATCTCCATCGTCGCGTTCATCCTGCTGTTCGGCCCCGTCGCGGGTTCCATCGCCGTCGTCGACGGCGTCACGGTCGGCGACGCCGCGCCGGGTTCGTCAGCCGCTGAAGCCGGCCTCGAACACGGCGACGTCGTCACCGAGGTGGCGGGAACCCCCGTGGCGAACGCGAGTGAGATGGAACGCGTCCTCGGGGAGACCGACGACCGAAACGTGACGATCCGCCTCGCCTCCGGCGAACAGAAAACCGTCGAACGGCGACTGGTGATAACCCGTGCCGTCCCGAGCGCAGTGCCGGGTATCGACCTGGACGGGGAGCGGCCACCGCAGGTGCTGGCCGTCAACGGGTCCGAAGTCCACACTGAGCGGGGCTTCCACCGTGCCGTGGCAAATCGGAGCATCGCCGAAATAGAGACCGATAGCGGCTCCACGACCGTGCCCGTGGGCGTGTACGTCGCGCAGGTCGTAGCGGACGGACCGCTCGACGGGGCCGGCGCCCCCACCGACGGCACCCCCGTAGTCGTCACCCAGATAGGTGGCGAGCGCGTCCCCAACGCGACCGCGCTCTCGACCGTGCTCGACGGACACGAACCCGGCGACACGGCGACGGTCGTCGCCTACGTGGACGGAGAGCGACAGAGCTACGACGTCACTTTCACCGATGGCGACGACGGCGGCGCGCACCTGGGAGTCTTCCTCCGTGCCGGGACGACGGGGCTGACCGTCGACGACCTCGGCATCCACGAGTACCCCGCGTCGGGCTTCCTGCAGGCCATCGGTGGCGGCGGTGACTTCCTCGGCGGCCTCTCGGCCGACAGGGTCTACATGCAGATCCAGTTCATGCTCGTCTCGCCGTTCCTGAGCCTCATCCAGCCTGGCGCAGTGTTCAACTTCGCCGGCTTCACCGGCGGCGTCGAGAACTTCTACCGGGCGGCGGGACCGCTGTCGTTCCTCGGTGGCGGCGTCATCGCACTCGCGAACGTCCTGTTCTGGACGGCCTGGATAAACTTCCAGATCGCGCTGTTCAACTGCATCCCGACGTTCCCGCTGGACGGCGGCCACATCCTCCGGACCAGTACGGAGGCCATCGTCTCGCGGCTCCCCATCGAGGGGAAGCGGTCGGTCGCGACCGCCATCACGGGGACGATTACGATCACGATGATCGCCGCGCTCATACTGATGATCTTCGGGCCGCAGCTACTCTCCTGACCACCGCTCGGCGGCGGTCGCGGACGGGACATTCGTTATTCCTATACCGACGCCCCTGATAGCGCGAGTATGTTCCTGCAGCTCCGCGCGGAGGTCGAGGACGCCCTGACCGGGGCGCTCGACGCGCTCGACCTCCCGACCGACGACCTTGGGATAGAAGAGCCGCCGGAGGACGTGCCGGCCGTCGTGGCCTCCAGCGCCTCCTACCGGCTGGCCGGTGAGCTGGGCGCGCCGCCGCCGGAGGTAGCCACTGAGATAGCCAGTGAAATCGACGCCGGCGACCTCGACTACGTCGGGAGCGTCGAGACCCAGGGCCCCTACGTGAACTTCCTGCCGAGCGAGTCGTACTTCGCCGAAACCCTCGAAGCGGCCCAATCCGAGGAGTTCGGCCACCTCCCCGATCGCGACACCAGCGTCGTCGTCGAACACACCTCCGCGAACCCGACCGGCCCGGTCCACGTCGGCCGGGCGCGCAACCCGATCATCGGCGACGCGCTGGCGCGCGTGCTCGACTACGCCGGCTACGACGTCGAGACGAACTACTACGTCAACGACGCCGGCCGACAGATAGCCGTCTTTACCTGGGCCTACGAAACCTTCGACGAGGACGACCTGCCCGAACCCGACCGAGACTCGCCGGAGTACGACATGGTCCGGTACTACCGCAAGGGGAACACCTTCCTCGAAGACGCCGACGCCGACCGCGTCGACGAGGCCGAGAGCGAGATTCAGTCGATCCTCCAGGGCCTGGAGGAAGACGACGAAGAGACCTACGAGCGCGTCGGCGAAGTCGTCGACACGGTGCTTTCGGGCATGACCGACACGCTGGCTCGCCTCCCCGCGGAGTTCGACGAGTTCGTCAAGGAGACCCGCTTCATGCGCGACGGGGCGACCGACGACCTGGTCGACCGGCTGAAGGAGCTCGACGAGGCCGTCTTCGAGGACGAGGCCTGGCAGCTCGAACTCGACGAGTACGGCATCGAGAAGAACATGGTGTTCCTCCGCTCGGACGGCACCTCGCTGTACACCACGCGCGACCTGGCCCACCACGAGTGGAAGCTCGCCAACTTCGACGAGGCCGTCACCGTCCTCGGCGAGGACCACAAGCTCCAGGCCGACCAGCTCGACGCGACCCTCGACCTGCTCGGCAACGACACCGACCGCATCCGCTCGATCCACTACTCGTGGGTCAACCTCCCCGAGGGCGGGATGAGTACGCGCGAGGGGACCGGCATCGACCTCGACGACCTGCTGGACGAGGCCGTCTCGCGCGCCCGCGACGAAGTGGAAGAGCGCATGGACGACCGCATCCGCGACGACGACCTGACCGACGACGACGTCGAGCGCATCGCCCACCAGGTCGGCGTCGGCGCCGTCCGATACGACATCGTCTCCAAACAGCCGACCAAGGGCATCACCTTCGAGTGGGAACGGGCCCTGGACTTCGAGGCCCAGTCGGCCCCCTACGTCCAGTACGTCCACGCGCGCTGTTGCGGGATCCTGGACGAAGTGGATTCGGGAGTGCCCGAAGCGGTCGACTTCGACGCGCTCGACGCCCAGGAGGCCGAAGACCTCCTGCGGGCCATCGCGCGCTTCCCGGCCGTCGTCGAGCAGTCCGCCGAGGAACTCCGGCCCCACGTCGTCGCGACCTACACGCGCACGCTGGCCGAGCGGTTCAACGCCTTCTACCGCGAGTGCCCGGTGCTGACTGCCGACGACGAGGAAACGCGAAACGCCCGGCTCGCACTCGTGGCCGCCGCTCGCCACGCCGTGGCGAACTCGCTGGACGCGCTCGGCGTCGAGGCGCCCGACTCGATGTGATCGTCGAGGGGACTTGGTGTTCGTTTCCTGTGTTTGTCCGTTAGCGCCAGTGCAGGGCCGGTTTTGTGAACTGAGCGGATGATTCGCGTTTGAACGAGTGAAGCAAACACCGACAGCAAGACCCAGAAAGCCCTCGGCACGCTCGGGTCGCGGGGACCACCTTGCGCTCCTCGCTCCGCTGTCGTTCGAAAGGCGCGGAGCGCCTTTCGTGATGACGAGAGAGCTTCGCTCTCTCGAACCACGGTGCCAAGGGCCCGGCTTCCCCGACCCCGCCTCGCCCTTTCAGTCCACCGTCAGAGCAAGCTCTGACGAGCCCTGCCTCGCTACGCTCGGCAGGACCCCAGGACAGCACCGGCCCTTCCCTTCCCCTTCCACGCGAGCGAAGCGAGTGTGGGCTCGAAAGACGAGGTGTGCCGAGTCTTTCGGTGGGTCGCGCGATGAAACGCGCTCCCGGCCGTGCGGTTGCGGAAGGAAGCGTGATTCGGCGCGGACGCGCCGAATCCGGGGAGGAGTGGTGGACTCAATCGCGAGCGCCTCTGTGGCGCGAGCGAAGCTGAGCCTGGAGGACTGAAAGGGCGAGGTGGGCTCGGCGAAGCACGAGCCCGCAAGCACCTACGGCGCGCAGCGGGTTCGCGCGAGTCGAGCGCGCCGAGGGCTTTCGGGGCGTTTATTTTCATGCTCTCTGCTGGAACGTCGAAACCCGCCAATCGCTACGTAGCTGATCTGTACTGAACAGGTCAGGTAGTCATCAGCAATAGAGACGAACAACACCACGACTCCCGCGGACACATCGCCACCTAGTTGAACAGGCCGAAGACGCCGCCCGACCCATCTTCTTCCTCGTCCTCGCTCTCTTCCTCCGCGACGTCGCCGTCGACGAACCACTCCTCCTCGAACACCGTCTCCAGTTCTCCCACGGTCTTGCCGCCGAAGAAGAGACCGTCGAGGTTGTCGGTCAGCTGCCGGAACGCCTCGGCGGCGGGGCTCTCGGGCGTGTTGACGACGAGCGGTTCCTCGCTGGTCGCCTTCTGGTCGTCGGGGACGACGGCGAGCAACTGGAAGCCCAGCCGGTCCTGGATCTCGGCGACGTCGGTGTGGCGAGTCACCCGGTTGAGGACGGCGCCGATGACGTCGCCGTCGATGCGGTCGGCCAGCTGGGCCGTCTTGACGGTGTCGCCGACGGCGACGTCGTCGGGCGTCGTCACGAGGACGATGCCGTCGGCCAGCCCGAGCGGGACCGCCACCTCGTGGCTCAGCCCCGCGCCGGTGTCGATCATGACGACGTCGTAGGCGTTTCGTAGCGTCTTGATCACCTGCCTGAGCTTCGCCGGGTCGGCGTCGGCGAAGGCATCGAGGCTCTGCTCGCCGGGGATTATCGTGAGCCCGCCCGGCGCGTCGGTCAGTGCCTCGCTCACGGCCGCGTCGCCGGCGAGTATCTCGTGGAGACTGGTCGCGTGGTCGATACCGAGCATGGCCCCCAGATTCGCCATCCCCAGGTCTGCGTCCACCACCACCACGTCGTGACCCTTCTCCTGCAGCGCGGCACCGACGTTGACCGCGGTGGTGGTCTTGCCGACCCCTCCTTTCCCGCCCGCGATCGTACAAACGTACCCCGCCATAGTGTGCTAGGTAGGGGCAGGAATGGCTATCATATAAAGCCGTCCGTCGCAGCGGCCGGAGCGACCCGTCACACGCCACACAGGTTCTGTGCCCGCGACCCACTGCTTATCATCGACCGAGCCCTGGCCGAGGGTATGACTGTCACCACGCTGGTCGTCGCCGACGACCGCTCGGGCGCCTGCGACACGGGACACCAGTTCGCCGCCCGCGGACGCGAGACGGTCGTCGTCGGCCGCCGCGACCGGTCTGCCACCGCAGACGTCCTCGTCGTCGACACCGACTCGCGCTACGCCGACGCGAGTACCGCCGCCGAGCGAGTTCGCGACGCCGTGACGACCCGGGACCCCGACCGGGTCTACAAGAAGGTCGACTCGACGCTCAGGGGCAACCTCGTCGCGGAGGTCGACGCCGCGCTCACTGCCAGCGGCGCGGACCTGGCGCTGGTCGCCCCGGCGTTCCCCGCCGAGGGCCGGACCACCGTCGGCGGCTACCACCTCGTCGACGGGACCCCCGTCGCCGAGACGGCCGCCGGATCCGACTCAGACGCCCCCGTGGAGACCTCCCACCTGCCGACGCGATTCTCGGGCTCGAACTACCAGGTCGACCACCTCCCCATCGACGCCGTCGGCGACGCGTCGACGGTCGCGGGTCGACTCGCCGACGCTGCAAGTGGGGATGACCCGACGGTCCTCACCTGCGACGCGGCGACGGACGACCACCTCGCGGCCATCGCCGCCGGCGCCGCAGACGCCACCGACGCCGCGGACAGCCCGCTCGACGTACTGTACGTGGGCAGCGCCGGCCTCGCCCGCCACGTCACCGTCGGGAGCGAAAGCGGCCCGATCCTCGGTGTCGTCGGCAGCGCCAGCCCCAGAACCTTCGACCAGCTCGACGCACTCCCCGACGAACAGGTCGTCGTCCTGGACGGCCCGGCCCTGATCGACGACGAGGCGACGGCCGTCTCCGCGGCCGTCGACCAGGCCCTCGACCGACTCGGAAAGGGGACGTCGACCGTCGGAACGGCCGTCGTCGTCACCGCAGCGAAATCGCCCACCGACGTCGACGCCACTCTCCAGGCGGCAGAGGAGGCCGGTCTCTCGGGAGCAAGTGCACGGGAGCACGTCGCGTCGGGACTGGCGACCGTCGCGGCGCGAGTCACCGAGGTGTCGTCGCCGGGGGCCTACCTGCTCTCCGGCGGGGCCGTCGCCGCGGCGACGGTCGACGCGCTCGACGCCGAGGGTATCCGCCTCACCGGGCAGGCCGTCGAGGACGGCGTCCCTATCGGCCGCGTCGTCGGTGGCGCCGCGGCGACGTCGCCCGTCGCGACGAAGGCCGGCGCCTTCGGCGACCGCAGGACAATCCGTAACTGCCTCGGCGCCCTCGCTGGGTACGATGAGTGAGCACAAGCCGGTCGTCGCCGTGACGATGGGTGACCCCGCCGGCGTCGGTAGCGAAGTGATAGTGAAGGGCCACGCGCGAGCGAGTCGGGACGCGGTCCCCCTCGTCGTGGGCGACGCCGACGTCCTCAGGGACGCCGTCGAAGTCTGCGGGTCGGCGCTGGCGATCCATCCCGTCGACGACCCCGCCGACGCCCGCGACGACCCGGAGACCATCGATGTGCTCGATCTCGACAACGTCGACGACCCCTCCTACGGCGACCTCCGGGAGGCCTACGGCGCGGCGAGCCTGGAGTACGTCGAGCGCGCCATCGAACTCGCCAGAGCAGGCGCCGTCGACGCCATCACGACGGCGCCGATCAACAAGCAGGCCACCCGCCTGGCCGGCAGCGAGTACGCCGGGCACACGGGGATGCTCGCCGACGCCACCGACACCGACCACTACTCGATGCTGCTCGTCGAGGACGACCTGCGCGTCTCCCACGTCAGCACGCACGTCCCACTGGCCGAGGCCTGCGACCTCGTCACGGCGGAGCGCGTGTTCCAGACGGTCCGCGTCACCGACGAGGCGCTGCGCTCCCTGGGCGTCGCCGATCCAACCGTCGCCGTCGCGGGGCTCAACCCCCACGCCAGCGACGGCGGCCTGCTCGGCGACGCGGAGGCCGAAGCAATCGAGCCAGCTATCGAGCGCGCCCGGAAGGAGGGCATCGACGTCGTCGGCCCCGAATCGCCGGACACCGTCTTCTCGCAGGCCGCCGCGGGCGACGACGTCGACTGCGTCGTCGCGATGTACCACGACCAGGGCCACATCCCCATCAAGATGCTCGGCTTCCAGTCCGGCGGCGTCAGCGGCGTCAACGTCACCATCGGGCTCCCCATCGTCCGGACGAGCGTCGACCACGGGACGGCCTTCGACATCGCCGGCGAGGGAATCGCCTCCGAGGAGAGCCTCGTCGACGCCGTCGACCTCGCGGCGCGGATGGCCTCGAACTAGAGCGGCGTCTCCAGTTCGCCGTCGGCGTCGAACGCGAGCGGTTCGAGCTCCCCGACGGTCACCTCCGGGTTGTCGGCGAGTTCGTCGGCCACCGGTTCGGACACCAGCAGGTCGTCGGGTTCCAGCGTGTTCTCGATGCGCGCGACCCGAAGGTCCGCCGGGTCGCGGACACCGGTCATCGAGCAGGCCACGAGGAGCGCCGTCGCGTCCGCCGGGACGGTGTAGGGCAGGCGCGCCCGCGAGGGCTCGCCGCTCGTCGCGATGTTGACGTACGTGTCGCCCAGGTCGATGGCGTCGAGGACGTCGACGTGGGCGAAGTCGGCCAGCCCGACGCCCACCGCGTTCCCGTGGGACGCCTCGGTGAGCGAGCGGACGTAGATACGGGTGATATCAGGTGCGTCGGGCTCGGCCTGGCCGTGGAAGTTCACGCGCCCGAGGACGTTGGTGTCCATCCCGGTGCCGCTTACCTCCTTGCCCATCTCGTCGACGACCAGCAGGTCCAGGTCGTCGACCGGCAGCGTCGCGAGCAGGTCCTTCGAACGGTCCAGCAGTTCGGGCTCCTCGTCGAGGATCCGGTCCGCGGGGAGGCCGACGATTTCGGCCGCCCGCTCGTGAGCGTTCTCCAGCAAGGCCAGGCCGCCGACCACCGGTGCGGCGTCGAGGACTATCTCGGCGCGCTCGCCGATCACCGCGTCGAACCCGCGGGCCAGCGCGGCGTTGTGGGTCACTTCGGCGCCGCGGTGTTTCCCCATCCCGACGACCGCCATCTTCGACAGTCCGCTCTCCAGCCCGCCGCTGTAGTCAGTGTGGGCCTTCACCCGGTTCGCCAGGACGACGCCGTCGGCCGCCAGCGCGTCCGCCGCGACGTATACCGGCCGTCCTTCCTCGTCGGTTCCGACCTCTTCGACCGCCATCGACGACCGGATCGGACAGCCCACTCGCTCCTCGGTTATCCCCACCGACCGGAGCGTCTCGACCTGCCCCTCCGCGGTCGCCCCGCCGTGGCTCCCCATCGACGGGAAGACGAACGGCTCGTACCCCCGCGAGTCGAGGGCCTCGACGAGGGCCGAAAGCAGTTCGGGCGCGTCCGCGATACCCCGACTCCCGGCGGTTATCGCCACCTCGCCGCCGGCCGGGACGGCCGAGAAGTCTAGCTCTTCGACCGCTGCCTCCGTCGCCACGCGGACGTCGTCGACCGCCGGCGGGTCGCGGTGGCGCGTCGCTCGTGCGAACCGCGGCAGGTCCCCCAGGTCGTAGTCGTTGGCCCCCTCCAGCCGTTCGCGGCCGGGGATCGAGAGATCGACCATGTTGCTAGCTGTTGGCGGTCCCGGATGCTTGACGGTGTCGGCGGTGAAAGAAGACCGACCGCTGCTCACGGGTCGCTAGCGCTCCCCGTTCGCAATAAGGCGCCCCCTCGCTGCGCTCGGCGGCGCCCTGCTCACGGGTCGCTAGCGCTCCCCGCTCGCTCATACGTCGGGCCGTTCGCTTCGCTCGCGCCCCGACCGCTGCTCACGGGTCGTTCCTCCCCGTTCGCAATAAGGCGCCCCCTCGCTGCGCTCGGCGGCGCCCTGCTCACGGCTCACTTCGTTCGCCGGAAGACTCACTCTGTTCGTCTTCCGAGCCCTGGCTCGCTCCGCTCGCCAGGACGCCGTTCGCGTTCTGCAGGCCCCTCACTTCGTTCGGCGCCTGCCTGCTCGCGTGTCGCTAGCGCTCCCGCTCGCAACAAGGCGCCACCTCACTTCGTTCGGCGGCGCCCTGTCAACACTTTCTTACGCGCCCTCGGCCAATTCATGCCTAATGAGCGAGCAAGAGCAGGAGCAGACAGACAAACAGAAGTACGAGTTCCGGAAGGTGATAGAGGAACTCAAGGGCTACGACGGGTCCGGGACCCAGCTCGTCTCTATCTACGTTCCCGAGGACAAGCTCATCAGCGACGTCGTCGCCCACGTCACGCAGGAGCACTCCGAGGCGTCGAACATCAAGTCGAAGGACACCCGAACGAACGTCCAGGACGCCCTGACCAGCATCAAGGACCGGCTGCGCTACTACGACCACCACCCGCCGGAGAACGGCACCGTACTGTTCTCCGGGGCGGTCGACGCCGGCGGCGGCCAGACCAACATGGTCACCGAAGTGCTCGACAGCCCGCCCGAGCCCATCCAGTCGTTCCGCTACCACTGCGACTCCCATTTCCTGACCGAGCCCCTGGAGAACATGCTGGCCGACAGCGGCCTGTTCGGTCTCATCGTCCTCGACCGGCGCGAGGCCAACGTCGGCTGGCTCAAGGGCAAGCGCGTCGAACCGGTCAAGTCAGCCTCGTCGCTGGTCCCCGGCAAGCAGCGCAAAGGTGGCCAGTCCGCCCAGCGATTCGCCCGGCTGCGACTGGAGGCCATCGACAACTTCTACCAGGAGGTCGCCGGGATGGCCAACGACCTGTTCGTCTCGCGGCGCCACGAACTCGACGGCGTCCTCGTCGGCGGCCCCTCGCCGACGAAAGACGAGTTCCTCGACGGCGACTACCTCCACCACGAGCTCCAGGACAGCGTCCTCGGCAAGTTCGACGTCGCCTACACCGACGAGTCGGGACTGTACGACCTGGTCGACGCCGCCAGCGAGGTGCTGGCCGAACGCGAGATGCTGGAGGACAAGCAGGCGATGGAACAGTTCTTCAAGGAGCTCCACGACGGCAACGAGGCCACCTACGGCTTCGAGCCGACCCGGGAGAACCTCATCATGGGCGCCGTCGACCAGCTCCTCATCTCCGAGGACCTGCGCCAGGACGTCGTCACCTACACCTGCGAGAACGGCCACGACGAGCGCGAGATGCTCGACCGCCGCAAGTCGACGCCCGACCACGAGTGCTCGCGCTGTGGCGCCACCGTCGACGCCGAGCAGGCCGAGCGCGAAGACGCCATCGACCACCTGATGGAGATCGCCGGCCAGCGCGGGACCGAGACGCTGTTCATCTCCACGGACTTCGAGAAGGGCGACCAGCTACTGTCGGCGTTCGGCGGCGTTGCCGGCCTGCTCCGCTACTCCACTGGCGTCTGATCAGTTTTCTACCCGTCGCTCGCGAACGAGCAGAGGCACAAGTGTGGACGCCCCCGGAGGGGACGCCCACGATGCGGCAGTCCGGATGGTGGCATGGGACGGGTCGAAGGCGGACCCGGGGACTACGGAATGCCAAACTGTCAGAGGGATGGCTGCGTCCTCGGCATCCGCCGTGCCGTCGTTGCCGCAGCAGTTGGTATACAAGGCTTGCGTAAATCAGTCCTGCCTTACTAGTTAGGATTTCACAGCAATTGGGCCAGTTGACGCCGCCGTCCCCGGAGATCCGTCGCCGGTTCGAGCGCCGGGTCGTCCGCCAACCGGTCGACGACGAGCAACGGATCCGCGCCCGCCCGCTCGACTTGTTCGAGGAGCGCCGAGATCTCCTGGCGATAGAGCGCGAGCGACGAGAGGAGGCCGACCATCAGGGCCGCCGGCACCGCCGCGTCGTCGTTCGACGGGAACGCGTCGCTGATCGCCGTGAAGTCGGGAATCTCGTCGGGGGGATCCGACGTCGGGTGGAGCGTCAGGCACCGCCGGCAGATGGCCGCGCCCGATTCGTCGCCCGGGAGATACTCGCGATAGGCCTGTTCGACGGGGAAGACGAGCGTCGGCGCACCGCACTCCGGACAGTCCATGGCGCTACTGGACGCGGCACGGGGAAAAAGGACGCGGCGGTGGCACTCGCCACCCAGCCGGAGTCACTGCAGGTAGCCGAGCCGTTCGAGCTGGGCCTTCCGGCGACCGTCGATAGTGACGGCGTCGTCGACGTTCGCGTGTTCGAACGAGTCCAGCCACTCGTCGAGCGTCTCTCCGAGGTCCGCCGCCGTCCTGGGATTCGACGCCGCGACGTCGGTGGTCTCACCCGGATCCGACCGGAGGTCGTACAGCGACCGCGACCCGTCGGACCCGCGGACGAGCGCGTGCGATCTCGTCCGGATCGCACGGAGCGACCGGTCGTGTTTCTCGACGTGGGCAGGCAGGTCGCCGACGTGGTGTTCGAGCGCCGCCATCGACGGCTGGGGTGCCATGTACTCGCTGACGACGAACTCCCGGCTGCGCGCGTGCGTCGCCGGGTGGAACGAGCGCCCCTGGAACGTCGCCCGTGCGTCGTCGGCCCGGACCCCGGCCGCGTCGAGGAGCGTCGGCGCCAGGTCCACCAGGCTCACCAGGTCGGTCAGGTCGCCGTACCCGGTGAACGCGCCGCCGTGGACGACGAGGGGCACGTGGACCAGCGTGTCGTACAGACAGTACTGGTGGTCCATCATGCCGTGGTCGCCGACGTTCTCGCCGTGGTCCGCCGTGACGACGAACACCGTGTCCTCCCACTCTCCCGTCTCGCGGAGTGCCTCGCTGATGGCGGCGATCTGTTCGTCGACGGCGGCGATTTCGGCACGGTAGAGCCCCCGGAGGGCACGCAACTCCCGGTCGCTGAGAGTGACGTTCCCGGCGAGGTACTCCCAGGGCTCCTGTGGGACCGCCATCGCCTCGTCGTAGGTGACGTCGGCCGGCAGGTGCTCCTCGGCGAGTCGCCGCGGCGGACGGTAGTCGAGATGTGGTTCGATGTAGTTGGCCAGCAGAAAGAACGGCCGATCACCGGAGCGGTCACTCAGCCAGTGCTCGATCCACCGCGTCGACCGGGCGGCGCCGTCGTCGTTCCGGTCGCGGTTCCGGACGAGCGACTGGTAGAGCGCGTTGACACCGTTGACCACCGGGTTCCCCTCGAACAGCTTTCGGCCGACGGCGTCCACGCTACTCCCCTCGGTGACCTGCACGATCTCGCCCAGGCTCGTGTCCGACTGGACGAGCTGCCACATCTGGCGGAACTCGTCGAACCCCCGGTCGAAGCCCGAGGCCGAACTCAGCCACGTGTTGTTCGAGACGCAGACCGTCTCGTAGCCGGCGTCGCCGAGAAGTGCCGGGAGCGTCGGAAGTGACCCGTCGAGGCGCTCGTGACCAGTGTAGGCGCCGTGTTTCGACGGATACGAGCCGGTGAGCATCGACGCGTGGGCGGGGAGCGTCCACGGTGCGGTGGAGAACGCCCGCGTGACCCTGGTCCCCGCCTCTGCGAGCTGGGCGAGCGTCGGTGCGACGCTCGGATCGAAGGCATCGTCTGCGCGTGTCGTGTCGGCGACGAAGAGAACGACGTTCGGCTGCCCAACCATTTGAGAGGGGTTGGGGTCTCGCGGGTAAATTCATTCGGCGCTTACTCGGGCTATCCACAGCTTACCGAAATCGCCAGACGCGACCGTCGCCACCGCGTGCGTTTCCGTCGAAAGACAGTGGCCAGGAACCAGACCGGAGCGACGTCCCGTGACTGGCCGTCTCTGTAGCCCTCACCATCACTCGGAACTGAACCTCGGAGCGGCTAGAGGGAACGCAACCGCAATACGACACCTTACGCTCGCGAGTCGGTGACGAGGTATCTTCCAGCTACGTTCCCTTACATATCAATATTATAAAATTTAACTGCCGATCTATGCGCGCCGAACGGTATGGATCCACAAGATCCACCCGAACACGACGCGACGGGACAGAACCGGCGACAGTTCATGCGACGCACCGGCGCCGCCTCCATCGCAGCCGCCGTGGGCGTCACCGGTCAGGCGACGGCGATGACCGACGACGGCGAGTTCGAGACAGACCCGTACTCGCTGGGGGTCGCGTCCGGCGATCCGCTCCCGACGGCAGTGGTCATCTGGACGCGGCTCGCACCGGACCCGCGGACGGCCGACGGCGCGATGCCCGACGAGGCTGTCGACGTCGAGTGGACCGTCGCCAACGACGAGTCGATGAGCGACGTCGTCAAGCGCGGCACCGCGACGGCCGATCCCTCCTCGGCGCACACGGTCCACGTCGACGTCCGCGACCTGGACCCGAACACGGAGTACTACTACCAGTTCGAGGCCCGCGGGAAGGCCAGCCCGGTCGGGCGAACGAAGACCGCACCGTCGCCCGACGCGAGCCCCGAGGAGTTCAACTTCGCGTTCGCCTCCTGCCAGCGCTGGGTCGACGGCTACTACACGGCCTACGAACACATGGCCGAGGAGGAACTCGACCTCGTCGTCCACCTCGGCGACTACATCTACGAGTACGGCATCGGTGCGAACGGTGGAGCCCGCGACGAGTCGGTCCCGACCCAGTACCGGGAGGAGATCACCACGCTCGACGACTACCGCCTGCGCTACGGGCTCTACAAGTCCGACCCCGACCTGAAGGACGCCCACGCCAGCGCCCCCTGGCTCGTCACTCGCGACGACCACGAGGTCGACAACAACTGGGCCGGCGACGTGCCGGAGGACGACCAGTCCACCGAGGCGTTCCGCCAGCGCCGGACCGCGGCGCTCCAGGCCTACTACGAACACATGCCGTTCCGGATGGCACAGAAGCCCGACGGGCCCGACCAGAAGCTCTACCGGAACTTCTCGTTCGGTGACCTCGTCGAGTTCAACGTCCTCGACACGCGTCACTACCGCGACGACCAGGCCTGTGGCGACGTCGGCGCCGCCGTCGGCTGCGACGAGCGCTTCGAACGCCAGATCCTCGGCGACGCCCAGCGCGAGTGGCTGCTCGACAACCTGCAGAACTCGACGGCGACCTGGGACGTGCTGGCCAATCAACTCCCCATCGCCCGGGTCGACCGCGTCGAAGGCGAAGAAGAGGGGTACCGGACCGACCAGTGGGACGGCTACGTGCCGAGCCAGGAGGTCGTCTTCGGCGCCTTCGAGGAGCACGTCGACAATCCCGTCGTCGTCACGGGCGACGTCCACTCCCACTGGGCCAACGAGATCCGCAGCTTCGACGACCCCGCCAGGCCCATCGGGACCGAGTTCGTCGGCACCTCCATCGCGTCGAACGGTGACGGACGCGAGACGACCGAGTTCGGACAGATGGTGCTAGCGGAGAACGACAACGTCGTCTACCACAGCGCGAAGCGGGGCTACGTCCGCTGTCGGATCACGCCCGACCAGTGGCAGACCGACTACAGGGTCGTCGACTACGTCACCGAACGCGGCGCATCGATCCGGACCGACGCCCGGTTCGTCGTCGACGAGGGGCAACCGGGGCTCCAGGGCCAGACGACCGTCGCGCCGACCCCGACCACGATGGCCAACGGCGAGTCGGCCGCTGCCGACCTCGTCGCCCGGTGGCTGCCCGACGGGCTGGCCGGCGGGAAGGTCACCGTCTCCGTCGCCGACCCGACCGTCGCCGTCATCGACGACGTGACGGTCGCCGACGCGTTCGGCGCCCAGACCGTCTCCGTCGCCGAGGACGGGAGCGAGGCGACGATCCGATTCGTCGACCTGGAGGACGAAATTCAGACCGTGGGCTCCGACGGCGAGGTTACCCTCGCCGCCGTGGCACTGTCGGGCACCGGGGCCGGTGGGACCGACCTCGACGTCGCCGTCGACCGACTGAGCGACGACGACGGTGCAGACGTCCCCACCGCGGCCGAGTCCGGGCCCGTCTACGTCGGCCCGCCCGCCGTCGGCGGCACCCCGCCGACCGACCCCGACGACGACGGCCTGTACGAGGACGTCAACGGGAACGGACGGCTGGACTACGACGACGTGGTCGCGTTCTTCGAGGACCTGGAGTCCGACCCCATCGCCAGCTACCCGAACGCTTACGACTTCAACCAGAACGGCGACATCGACTACGACGACGTCGTCGCACTCTACCGCGAGATGAACTGAGAGAGACGAAGAATCGGCGGCGCGGCCGCCGCCGCACCGATACGGCGTCGAACGGAGGAACGCATAGTGTCGGTTGTACGCCCTACCGGCGTTCGACGCGACCGGTGCCGTCTACCGCCGGTGAAAAGTCACAACCGACGCTATCAGTCGTCGTCGGCCGCGACGGTCGCCAGTTCCTCTTCGGCCGCTTCTTCCGCACGCTCGGCCTTCTCCTCTTCTTCCTTCTTGGCCTTGATCTTCTTCATGCGGAAGATCTCCTCACGCTCCTGCTCTTCGAGTTTCTGCTCGATGTACTCCTGGTTGTCGTAGAGGTCGGGCAGGAGCTTGAACTCCAGGGCGTTGACGCGACGCTTGGTGGTCTCGATCTCTTCGAGCATCTTCTTCATCGCCGTCTCGACCTCCGCGGCGAGGATGATGTTCTCGATGAGTGCCTCGTAGGAGTCGGCCGCCTCGTCGATGCGTGCGGAGGTGCCCATCACGCCGTACCCACGCTCGTCCAGGGACTTGCGGACCTTCGAGGACTCGATCTGTGGGACGACGACGCCCATGATGTTCTTCGACTGGGTCGTGATCTCCGGGTGTTCCTTGAGCGCCGCGGCGGCCCCGCGGACGGCGACGTCGCCCTCCATCGCGCGGGCCATGTTGATGGCACGCTGGGCGCGCTCGTAGGAGTCGTCCAGGTCCGAGCGGACGTCCTGGGCCTGGTCCAAGATGTCCATGAACTCCATGATGAGCCCGTCGCGTTTCTTTTCGAGGGTGTCGTGGCCACGCTCGGAGAGCTCGATGCGGTCCTCGATCTGCATGAGCTCCTTGCGCGTGGGTTTGACGTCCTTTGCCATTACTGGGGGCTTACGGACCGAGGCAGTTAATCGTTTTCAGTTGTTCGCGGCGGTTTCGGCCGTTCTCGTCAGGCGGACGGGGCAGATGGCACAGACGTGGCTCGGAACTGCTGGTGACGGAGAGAAAACGGATCGGGTACCGTGCGGGGTCCGGACTCACGGAGCCCGATTCCGGGGTGAACGTACGGCTCACGGCTCACTCCGTTCGCCGTTCGCCCGCAAGCGGCCCCTCCCGGTAGTCGGCGCCGGCCCGACTAGGCCGCCACGATCTGCTGGTAGTCGAACTCCTCGGCCATGCGCTGGAGGTCCTGCAGCGCCGACTGTTCGTCCGCCAGGTTTCCCTCGATGGCCTCGATGATCTCCCGGTCCATGTCGGCTTCCTGGGCCCACTGGAGCATGTTCTCGTAGGCCGTTATCTCGTAGCGTTCGGTCTTCTGGGCGGCGCCGATGGCGTAGCGGTTGGCGACCTGCTCGGCCGGGGCTTTCTCCTCGAAGAACTCCTCGGTCTCCTCGATCATCCCCTGGATGCCCTCGCACTCCACGCGTTCGGGCTCCTCGCCGAGCGTCTCGAACGCCTGCTCCAGGTGCTGGATGTGTCGCTCCGTCTCCTCCCTGTGTTCCTCGAAGGCCTGCTGGGCCTCCTCCTGCGTCGTCTGCTGGCTCAACTCGTCGAGCGCGCCCAGCAGGCGGTGTTCGGTGTCGTAGACGTCTTTCAGTTCGATCAGGAACAGGTCTTCGAGTGATTCTGCGGGCATACGGATCGACAGACGGGCCTCCGGTGGGTAGTCGTAGTGCCTGCAGTGGCAACCCGCAGACGGCGGCGTGACTGGCGGTTTGAGAAACAGAAAACGGGGATAGAGAACTGCGGCGTCAGTCCGCGGCGACTTCTTCGGCTTCCTGTTCCTCGTAGTACTCCTCGATGAGGTCCTCGTCGATACGGTTGAGTTCCTCCTTCGGGAGCATCGAGAGCAGGTCCCAGCCGATGTCCAGCGTCTCGTCGATGGAGAGGTCGGCGTCCGACCCCTGGTCGACGAACTCCGCCTCGAAGCGGTCGGCGAAGTCGAGGAACCGGTTGTCACGCTCGGAGAGCGCCTCGCGACCGACAATGTTCACGAGGTCGCGCAGGTCCTCACCCTCCGCGTACGCGGCGTACATCTGGTCGGAGACGTCGGCGTGGTCCTCGCGGGTGAGGCCCTCGCCGATCCCGTCGTCCATCAGCCGCGACAGGCTCGGCAGCACGTTGACGGGGGGTTCGATCCCCTCGCTGTGCAGGTCACGGTCCATCATGATCTGCCCCTCCGTGATGTACCCCGTCAGGTCGGGGATCGGGTGCGTGTCGTCGTCACCCGGCATCGTGAGGATGGGGATCTGCGTGACAGAGCCCTCGCGACCCTTGATTCGACCCGCGCGCTCGTAGAGCTGCGCCAGGTCGGTGTACATGTACCCGGGGTAGCCACGGCGACCCGGGACCTCCTCACGCGCGGCGCCGATCTCTCGCAGCGCCTCGCAGTAGTTGGTCATGTCCGTCAGGATGACCAGCACGTGGTATCCCTTGTCGAAGGCGAGATACTCGGCGGTGGTCAGCGCGAGTCGCGGCGTGATCGTCCGCTCGACGGCGGGGTCGTCCGCCAGGTTGGTGAAGACGACGGAGCGTTCCAGCGCACCGGTGCGCTCGAAGTCCGCCATGAACTCGTTTGCCTCCTCCTGGGTGATCCCCATGGCGCCGAAGATCACTGCGAACTCGGAGCCCTCGTCGTCCTCGCCCTCCGCTTCCTCCGGCACCGTCGCCTGGCGTGCGATCTGCAGTGCCAGGTCGTTGTGCGGAAGCCCGGAGGCCGAGAAGATCGGCAGTTTCTGGCCGCGGACGAGCGTGTTCATGCCGTCGATGGCCGAGACCCCGGTCTGGATGAACTCCTCGGGGTACTCCCGGGAGTAGGGGTTGATGGCCTCGCCGACGATGTCCCGGCGTTCGTCCGGGACGATCTCCGGGCCGCCGTCGATGGGCTGGCCGGAGCCGTCGAGGACCCGACCGAGCAGGTCCTCGGTGACGGGCATCTTCATCGTCTCGCCCAGGAAGCGAACCGAGGAGTTGCGGTCGATACCCTCGGTCCCCTCGAACACCTGGATGGCGACGTGGTCGCTGGCCGATTCGAGCACCTGGCCGCGGCGCGTCTGGCCGTCGCCGGTCTCGATCTCGACGATCTCGTCGTAGCCGACCGGTTCGTCGGTCTCGACGAACACCAGCGGACCGCTGATTTCGGTGATGGTCTGGTATTCTTTCATCGTTAGTACATCTCCTGGAGTTCGGACTCGATGTCGTCGACGAGCTCGTCGACGAACTCGTCGTAGTCCTCCTGGACGCCGATGCGGTTGATGCGCGGCGCGGCGTCGATGTCGGTGATCTCCTCGACGGGAACGCCCGCGTCGAGCGCCTCGAAGGCCGCGTCGTTGTACGCGCGGATGGCGCCGAGGAGGAGGTAGGTCTTCTCCGGCGGACAGTAGGTGTCGACCGGGTGGAAGCCGTTCTGCTGGAGCCATGCCTCACGGAGGTAGCGTGCGACCTCGAGGGTCAGCTGCTGGTCCTCCGGCAGCGCGTCCTTGCCGACGAGCTGGACGATCTCCTGTAGCTCTGCCTCCTCGTCGAGCACGTCGATGGCCCACTGGCGCTGTTCCGGCCAGTCGTCCTCGACGTTGTCGACGAACCACGGGTCGAGCTGGTCTCGGTAGAGCGAGTACGACTCGTTCCAGTTGATAGCCGGGAAGTGCCGACGTTCCGCGAGGTCGGCGTCCAGCGCCCAGAACGTCTTGACGATACGCAGCGTGTTCTGGGTGACCGGCTCCGAGAAGTCACCGCCCGGGGGCGAGACCGCGCCGATGACCGACACGGAGCCCTCGGTGCCGTTGACGTTCTGGAAGTAGCCGGCGCGCTCGTAGAACTCCGAGAGGCGCGCGGCGAGGTAGGCCGGGTAGCCCTCCTCGCCGGGCATCTCTTCGAGACGCGAGGAGATCTCGCGCATGGCCTCGGCCCACCGGGAGGTGGAGTCGGCCATCAGTGCGACGTCGTAGCCCATGTCGCGGAAGTACTCCGCGATGGTGATCCCGGTGTAGACGCAGGATTCACGCGCGGCGACGGGCATGTTCGACGTGTTCGCGATGAGGCACGTCCGGTCCATCAGCGTGTTGCCGGTGGTCGGGTCCTCCAGCTCCGGGAAGTCCTCGATGACTTCCGTCATCTCGTTCCCGCGCTCGCCGCAGCCGACGTAGACGACGATGTCCGCGTCGGCGTACTTGGCGAGCTGGTGCTGAGTGACCGTCTTGCCCGAGCCGAACGGGCCCGGAATCGCGGCCGTCCCGCCCTTCGCGATGGGGAACAGGCCGTCGAGGATGCGCTGCCCCGAGATGAGGGGCGTCGTCGGCGTCTGCTTCTCCTCGGCCGGTCGCTGCTGGCGGACCGGCCACTCCTGGCGCATCTGGATCTCCTCGCCGGAGTCCAGTTCGACGACCGTCTCCTCGACGGTGAACTCGCCCGATTCGATCGAGACGACTTCGCCGCCCTCGGAGCCGGGCGGTACCATCACTTTGTGGTCGATACTCGGCGTCTCGGGAACGGTGCCGACGATGTCGCCGGTCTCGACGACGTCGCCTTCGTCGACCTCGGGCTCGAACTCCCAGGTCTTCTCCAGGTCGATACCCGGGGCGTCGACGCCCCGATCCAGGTACGGCGACCCCATCTTCTCCTCGAGGACGTCGAGGGGGCGCTGGACGCCGTCGTAGATGGCGTCGAGCATGCCCGGCCCGAGGTCCACGGAGAGGGGTGCACCGGTCCCTTCGACCGGTTCGCCGGGGGAGACGTCGGAGGTCTCCTCGTACACCTGAATCGTGGTGATGTTTCCTTCGATCTCGATGACTTCACCCATCAGCCCTTCGTGACCGACGTACACGACGTCGTTCATCCGGGCGTCGAGGTCGGTCGCGGTGACGACCGGTCCCGAGACGCTCTCGATAACGCCGTCCTCTCGGACGTCAGATTCTGTGGCTTGACTCATGTTAGTCTTCCTCCATCAGGTCGATACCGATCGCTCGCTTGATCTGCTCGCGCAATCCGCCGCTGCCGGCGCCGCCGCCGAGCGTCACCAGCACCGGTTCGACGCTGGTCTCGGCGTCCTGGCGCACCCCGCGGGAGAGCGCGTCCATGTCCTCGCTGTGCATCACGACGATGCCGACGTCGTCGTCGTCGAGCATCTCCTCGACGGCCTCGTCGAGGCGTTCGTCCTTCTCGTCGTCGGGAACGTCGGCGAACTTCCGGACGCCGGCCAGCCGAAAGCCGGTCGTGAAGCTCGGGCTCCCGATCACGCCTATCTCCTGGCTCATAGGGTCACCAGCTCCTGTTCGATCTCGTCGGGTTCGAGCCCCGCCTCGCGGCCGCGGGCGATGGCCCGGATGTTGTCGACCTCGCGCTCCTTGGCGAGGACGTACGAGAGAACCGGACAGACAGACAGCGTGTAGCGGTTCGATAACCGGTCGGCGTACTCCAGCAGGGCCGCGTCCAGCGCCCGCTCGAAGTCGATGAGGTTGTTCGCGTCCTCGAGGGCGTCGAGCGCCGCATCGAGGTCGTCCCCGTACGTGCTCTCGCGGACGCGCTGGACGAGCTGGTCCGTGTTCGTCGCCAGCTGCCGGATGGTCGTTTCGTCGAAAAGCTGTCCGCCCTCGATGTAGTACTCGGAGGGGTCGATGTCGGCCCCGCTGCGTGCGAGCCGCAGTGCGTTCCGGAGGTTCCGGAAGTCGATCTCCGTGGTGAGGAACTCGACGTACAGCGCGGTCGGCGTGTCGGGCTCCGTCACCGTCGGGAGTCCGTCGACGAGCAGCTCGTAGAAGGCGCGGTCGAGCGCGTTCTCGAGCGGGACGAGCACGTCCATCTCCTCGAAGACCTCGTAGGCCGCCGACAGGCCCTCGTCGTACACGGTGCCGTCCAGAATGGTGACGACCTCCTCGATGGACCCCGCGTTGACGAGCTGGTCGACGACGTCGTCGGGGAGCTCGCCGGCGCGGATGAGGTCGTCCTCGATGTGGCTCGCGTCGGCGCCCGCGTAGATGCCGCGGATGACCGTCTTGACGTTCCAGACGTCGAACTTTCGCAGGTAGCGGGCGATGTAGTCGTACAGCTCGCCCTCTGCCCACCGGAGCAGGTCGTCGAAGTGCTTGGCGAGGTTCCGGTTGAGCGCGTACTCGACGAGATCGACGCCCCCGTACCGCGAGCCGAGGGCGTTCATCTCGGTCTCGTACTCGGTCTCCTCCATGAACCGAGCGATCTCGCCGGTTCCCATGCGGACCAGTTTCCGGTAGTCGTCGTCGTCGAACAGGGCCGCCCGGCGGGCGCGGACGCGAGCGTTGACGTACTCGTAGTTCCCGGCCCCGCCACTTGTCTGTTCGTCGACTTGCACGGTCATTGCTCCTCGAACAGCCGCGAGCTGACGTCTCGCAGGTTGTCCTCCCACACCGATTCGATAACCGAGTCGAAGGTGTTGTTGACCCGGACGCGCGAGGCGTCACTTTCGACGACGACGCCACCGAGGCAGTCGTACTCGCCGGCGTAACTGAAGCCGTCGTAGTCGGCGAGGACGCCCTCGATCAGTTCCTCGTCGTCAGCGCGGCCGTAGACGTCAACGTCGGCGTCGGCGTCGAACTCGGCGGCGGCCGCGTCGACGAGCGACCGGGTGAGTTCCTCGCGAGTGTCGCCCTCGAGGCCGGCGATTTCGGCCTCGACCTGTTCGCGGACGTCTTCGAGGACGTCGCGGCGGGCCGAGAGCCGTTCCTGCTTGGCCTCGAGCTTGGCACTGGAGAGGCGCTGTTCGCGCTCCTGCTCCACCTCGCGCTCGGCCTCGCGCTCGCGCTCTTCGCGGATCGACTCGGCGTCGGCCTCCGCGTCGGCGATGATTTCGTCGGCCTCTGCCTCGGCCTCCGACCGGAGCGCTTCCGCGCGTTCCTGGGCCTCCTCTCTGATGTCCTCTACGACAGTCTCCATGCTCATAGTTCGACGGAAGACGTCCCCGGGCTCGGTTCGTGCGACGTCGATCGACGCCGTCCGGCCGGCCTGGACGGTTTCAGTGGGGTAGCGAGTGTATCCAAGTTCATGATCGTGAGCCTCCTGTAGTTGATCGTCCGAACGGGTCAATCTCGGCCTAGACGACCCATAAAACTTCCCAAACGCGCCGATATTCACGCCCCAGACAGCAACCCTCGCCGTCCGTCGAGACCGCGTCGAGCAAGCCGAAAAGGCCGTCACGGCTCGCGGGTCGTTCGTCGGGCCGATACGCCGACGGGTGATGGCCGGTCGCCCCGGCCGTCCGCCCGGTGATCGCTACCGTCGCGATCAGGCCAGGAAGAAGACGACGAACGCGATGATAATCAGGGTCTCGGGGAGCGCAGTGAAGATCAGCGCCGAGACGAACAGATCGTCGTCCTCGGCGATGGCGCCGACCGCGGCCGACCCGATACCACGCTGTGCGTAGCCGGTACCGAGGGCGGCGAGCCCGACGGCGATCGCGGCGGCGGCAGGTCCCTCGAGCGCAGGGGCGGCAGCGGCTGCCCCCTCTGATTGCAGTGCGACGTTGGCGAGTTCTGTGATAGTTGCAGTCATTGTTTTAGGTCGCGTTTACTTCTCTCCGAACAGTTTGCCGTTCTGCGGTTGCGTTCTTAAACCTTCCCAAATACACTGACCGATTCGGCCGAAAACGGGTGATACGGTGGCCACTACTGGCGTGTCAGGGGTTTCCACATGTAGAAAATCGGAAGGATCTTCGCGCTACTCCTCGGCGGTGTACTCGCGCTCGTGACCGAACGGCGAGTAGGCCGTGCCGCCACCGTCGTAGAACTTCGAGAAGAACTCGAAGTACTCGAGTCGGATTGCCTGGATGCCCGAGGACGTGACGCCGAGCACGAGCACGACCAGGTGGCCGACGATCAGGACGGCGATGCCAGCGACCGTCAGCGCGATGCCGCCGTGCATCATCCCGCCGAACATGACCTCCGCTTCCGGATAGTGTTCGGCCACGTACTCCGGCCCGTAGCTCAGCATGAAGTGGAACTCGCCGTGGTGCTCGTAGGCACCGAAGAACAGGAGATTGACCGCGAAAGCCATCCCCGCCTTGGCGAGCAGCACTGCGCTGATACGCAGGTACGAGAGGGCGTGAGCGAGCACGACGTGGATCTCGACGAGCTCGTGGGTCGGTCCCACGAGGATCATCAGGATGGCGACGAGCAGCATGGCCGCACCGAGCAGGCCGACCCACTCCGGGAGCCCGGTGAAGCCGAGTTTGAAGGCCGCTTTCTCCCCGCTAGCGAACGCGGTGTAGAGGAACTCGGGCTTCGAGTTCGCGCCGAGCCGGCTGAAGATGAACAGCCAGAGACCGGACAGGGCGAACAGCCAGGAGCCCGTTTCGAGCATCGCCTCCTTGAATCCGTGGAGCGAGTAGTTCTCGGCGAACTCGAAGACGTAGCCCAGGCCCATGTGGACGACGCCGAACAGGGCGGTGATGAGGAACCAGGCCTCGGCCCAGTACGCGTTGGCCGGCATGAGTCCCTTCTTGATCGGCGCCCCACCGATCAGCGGGTCCCACAGCAGGGTCGAGATCGTGTGCAGACCGAATATCTCACCGTAGAGGACGCCGAAGACGAGCGTCGAGATCCCGGCCGCGGCGGTGATGAGGCCGAAGTTCTTCATCGCGTCGCCGTCGAACGACTTGTACATGTAGTAGCCGATACCGGTGTAGATGGCACCGTACCCGACGTCGCCAATCATGAACCCGAACATGAGCGGGAACGTCAGGAACAGGATTATCGTCGGGTCGAACTCCGAGTACTTCGGGTTACCGACGGCGTTCGTCAGCAGCTCGAAGGGCTTCGTCGCCTTTGGGTTGTCCTGGACGACCGGCGGGTCGTCGTCGCCCATGGTCACGACGCCGCCGTCGGCGACCGTCTCTTTCTCCTGACTCGTCTCTTCCTCGGCGGCGGCCGCTTCGTCGGTCTCGCCTTCGTCTTCGAGCCTGACGGTCGACCCGTGTCCGTCGACCGTCTTGCCGGGACCGGCTTCCTCCGCGACGGCCTCGTGGCCCTCGTGGTGGCTGACCCGGTCGTACTCGGCCTGTTCGAGCTCCTCGACCTCGACGTGGTCACCGACGGCCGCTTCGAGCGCCGAGACCAGCTCGTCGTAGCGGTCGGTCGGCACCCATCCCTCGGCGACGAAGGCGTTGTCGGTCGTCGCGAAGCTCAGCGGCGCCTCGCGCTTCTGCACTGCGATGGTGAGCGTCTCCTCGGCCGCCAGGAGGAAGCCCGCGACGTCGTCCTTGATGCCCTCAAGGTCCCGGTCGACGCCGTCGAGTTCGGATTCGAGTTCCGCCTTCCGCTCGCGCAACTCGGCCAGTTTTGCCTCCGGGTTCCCCTCGGCTTCGGGGACGTCGTAGGCCTGGAACGGCACACCGACGAGCAGGTCGGCGACGGTGACGTCCTCGTTGGCCGGGTAGACGAACACCGCGACGGCGCCGTCCTCGGCGAACACCTCGTAGGCATCGACGGCGTTCGAGCCCGCAAGCTCCGATTCGATCAGCTCGGCGTCGCCCTCTCCGACGGCGACTTCGAGCGAGTCGTACCCGGAGAGCAGGTCGAGGTCGATCCCCAGGTCGACGAAGGGCTCGAACGAGCCGATACGGTCCTCGACGGTCCGTAACTCGTCGCGAAGCTCGGAGCGGCGGTCGTCGAGTTCGTTGACGTCGGCCTGGATCGAGGCGACCTCCGATTCGAGCGCGTCCCGTTCGACGAGCTGCGTCGGTCCCGCGTCCTCGTCCTCGACGTCGAGGATGGACTCCAGTGACCGGACCGTGACGAGCAGTTCGGAGGCCTCGTTAGCCCCCTCGGCTGGGTCTCCTGGCTCGAACCCCTCCCACGAGCCGTCGTACTCGGAGAGGTGGAGCAGGTCGAGACCGTGGACCTTCTCGACGACGTCGTCGACGACGCGTTTGGATCCCGTGACCGAGACCCGGCTCATTCGCTCAGGTCTGAGCATGCACCGCCTCCTCGAACAGCTCCGTCACGTAGTCGACCACCTCGTCCGTTCGGTCCTGCGCGGTCGCCTCGAGTTCCTGGCGGGCCTGTTCACCCTCCTCGAGAATGCGGTCGCGCTCGGCCTCGATCTCCTCGCGTGCCTCGGCGAGGCGCTCCTCTGCGGCCGAATCGGCCTCGTCGCGAGCCTCCTCCCGGATCGCTTCGGCCTCCTCCCTGGCCTCCGCGACGATCTCCTCGCGGTCACGCTCGGCCTCGTCGACGATCTCGTCGGCCTCCTGTTCGGCCTCCTTGATCTGGTCGAGAACTTGTGGCCGTGGCATTTTCTAATCGTCTTCAGGTAGCTCTAGGGAGTATTTGGTAGTTGCGAAGTAAGCTTGGTTCTGATCGGAGTGAAGAACCAAGTTATTGCGAACGGGGAGCGCCAGCGACCCGTGAGCAGCGGGGTCGCGAACGGAGTGAGCGACCAAGTTATAGCAAACGGCGACCGGAGGGAGCCGTGAGCAGCCGGGTCGCTCGCACCGCTCAGAACCAGGGTATAGCGAACCGAGTTGAGAGCCCCACGAACAGCCCGGTAGCCCCCAGACCGAAATCCCCGGAGTTAATGCCCGACCCCTCGAAATCGCCCGTAGCAATGGGAGTGCTCGAAGACAAGTCCCGCGCGCGCACGTTCTACAAATATCTCTCGAAGGTGTACGACCGGGTGAACCCGTTCATCTGGAACGAAGAGATGCGCGACGAGGCCATCGGGCTGCTGGGGCTGGAGCCGGAAGACGACGTCCTCGACGTGGGGTGTGGCACTGGTTTCGCCACGGAGGGCCTGCTCGAACACGTCGACCGGGTTCACGGCCTCGACCAGAGCGAGCACCAGCTCGAACGAGCCATCGGCAAGTTCGGGACGGACGGGCCGGTGGAGTTCTGCCGCGGCGACGCCGAGCGCCTCCCCTTCGACGACGACTCCTTCGACGTCGTCTGGTCCTCGGGATCCATCGAGTACTGGCCCAACCCCGTCGTCGCGCTGCGGGAGTGCCGGCGCGTGACGCGGCCGGGTGGCCAGGTGCTCATCGTCGGCCCGGACTACCCCAACCAGACAGTGTTCCAGAAGCTCGCTGACGCCATCATGCTGTTCTACGACGAGGAGGAGGCCGACCGGATGTTCCACGAGGCGGGCTTCGACAGCTGGCGCCACCACATCCAGCAGTCTCGGCCAGGGAGCCCGCGGGCGATTACGACGCACGCGCAGGTTCCCGAAAACTAGCTCGCCCGCGAACGCACCACGACGACAGTCTGTTTCTCCCGCGCGATCCGGGCAGTCACCTGATCGCCCTCGTCGATAGTCGGCGAGTTCGTCGAGGCGAGCCTGAACCCGGCGGTCTCGCCAGCGCGCCAGCGCGTGTCGCCGCCGCTGTTGAACGGCCCGGTCGGCCCGCTCACGAAGCCGGTCGCAGCGAAGAAGGGGACCGGGGGTTGCTCGGCGAGCGGCGTCCCATCGACCGTGATCGAGAGGGAGAGGCGACTGACGTTTAGCGTGTCTCCGCCGCGGTGGGTGAACCGGAGGCGGTCGGTTTCGGCGTCGACCGAGAGCGAGACAGCGGCACTGGTGGGTTCGTCCGGCGTTTCGAGCACGAGTACCGCAGTTCCGACGGCGGACGCCGTCAGCACTGTAATCGCGAGGAGGAGAGCGACCCCGACGACGGGCGCCACGGCGCGGTCCATGGCGGCGCTGGCACCCTCATCGTATATGAATGTCCGCCCTCAGTCGGGGAGGTAGACGCTCACGGACTCGTTGTCCTCGGTCGTCGCGGTGATCCGGTCGGGGCCCCGTGGTTCCACGAGCCAGAGACTCCCGTCGGCCCCGGTGTGGCCGACCGGTTCGCCGTTGACCGTGACCGTCGCGTTCGTCGGGACGGCGGTCTCGTTGTGCGAGAGGTCGACGTGGAGCGGCCCGCTCTCGTAGGTCTTGTTCACGCGCATGTCGAGCGATTCGTTGTGGGCGGTTATCGTGTTGCTGACCGGCATGGCCGAGAGTTTGTGGCGCTGGGACTCGCGGAACACGTTCGTCGTGGCGCCGTCGATGTACGCGGTCAGTTCCCCGTTGGTGAAGTCCGCAGTGAACCGGTAGATGCCGGTCCGTCCCAGGCCCTGGATGGCAGGGGAGAGCGAGTGGTTCGTGACCCACGGGTACAGTTCGTAGCCGCGGAGCCGAGCGGCGTTGCCGCGCGGGACGTCGGCCTCCATGAAGGTATCAGTCGCGTTCTCGTCCCGTTCCGTGGCGAGATACGTCTCGCGAACGTAGGAGTCGTCGGTGACGTACGCCAACGTGTACCCGTCGCCGGAGGTCTCGGCGTAGATTGTCTGGCCGGCCGTCTCTCCCCCAGCGGCCCGGCTGACGTGTTCGCTTGCCGGCCCCTGGAGCACCTCCAGTTCGCCGTTGATATCCGCCAGCCTGACTCGAATTCTCGTGGAGGGGGAGTAGTCGTCGTCAGCGCGAGCGACGGCGTCGACGTGCTGGATCGTCGCCCGCAGGTGTTCGGAAGCATTGTGGATCCGGGCCCGTTCGCGGGTGAACTCGGCTGCGGTCATCGATCCGTTGGCGTACGCGGACACGGCGGCCTTGTCACGGCGTTCGAGGGCCTGCTGGCGGCGTTCCACGCTATCGGCGGCGTTCCGTATCGCGGCAGTCTTCTCGGTATCGTTCGCCGCCGATTCGAACGATCGCTCGAAGGAGATTCTGATGAACTCGCTCTGCATCCCGGTCGTGTCGCCGTCGATAGCGGTCGCGAGTGAGAGACCGTCGGCAGTCGTTCCGGTCGTCGTGACTTCGTTCGTCGGGACGGTGAGGTAGTTCGACGTGTTGTCCATCGACACGATCAGTGGACTGGTCTGGGCGGCGTCGTCGGCACCGGCACCCAGCGGTGCGAAGGCGCCGACGACGAGGAGGAAGAGGAGGGAGACCAGTAGGGCGAAACTTCGACGCATTTCCGAGTGGGTACAGGACGAATCACCAAAAACCCATCTCTTTGTCCACCCCGAGCGGACACCCGAGAGGAGTGAAGACGTTTTAAAACGGCCGCTGACGTTTTATTTGCGGATGGAAAGGGTTTTCCTCCCGGGCACTGGAATCACCACAGAGAGATGTCCGCCCGGTTTCGTCCCGCCCTCCTCGCCCTCCTCGCGCTCACGGTGGCCGTCGCGCCGCTCGCAGCCACCGGAGCGTCCCTCCCGTCAGCGACTGGGTCCGCCAGCGCTGCCCAGACGACGGCGACGCCCACGGAGACGATCCCCCCGGAGACGACCCAGATCGAGATCCAGCTGCAAGCGAACGGCGACGCCGCCTGGACGATAACGACGCGCCTCGACGCCACGACCGAGGAAGAGAACGCGACGTTCCGCGACCTGGCGGACCAGTACGAGAGCGGACAGAAGACTCCGCCGTGGCTCGATACGGTTCGCGCCGCTGCCGCCGCGTCGTCCCAGGCGAGCGGCCGTCAGATGAACGTCACCGACGAGCGTTTCACCAGCGACGTCAACAGCTCCACGTTCACTCTTCGCTTCACCTGGACCGACTTCGCGCGCGAAGATGGCGATTACATGGCTGTCGACGACGCGTTCAACACGACACGGGGCACCTGGCTCGACGGGCTGACCGAGAGCCAGGAGCTAACCATCGAACTACCGGATGGATATGCGGCTGTCAGCGCTCCCAAGGCAGTTCAGAACGGTCAGTTCCACTGGCAAGGCCCCCAGCAGTTCGAGCCGGGCTACATGACCATCGTCTACGACGGTGATGGCGGTGTCGTCAGTCCGAATCCGGATCCCCCACGCGAGAGCCTCATCTGGGGCGGGTTCTTCGTCGTCGGCATCATCGCTGTCGGCGCGTACGTCTTCGCCAGGCGAAACGGGGGCCTGCCGTCGCCAGTGCTTGGAGGAGGGGACGGAACCGATTCCCCGTCCGCGAGTCCGCCCACGTCGCCGTCAACCGGTGACGCAGACGAAGAGACGGTCACGACGGGTACCGTCGAACCGACCACCGAGGAGTCCGAACCGGACGACGACGTCGACGAGGAACTGCTCAGCGACGAAGAGCGCGTCGAACGGCTCCTCGAAGCCAACGGCGGCCGCATGAAACAGGCGAGCATCGTCAAGGAGACCGGCTGGTCGAACGCGAAGGTGTCCCAGTTGCTCTCCGCGATGGAGGACGACGGGGCCATCAACAAGCTCCGCATCGGTCGCGAGAACCTTATTTCGTTCCCGGACGAGGACGTGACCGAATTCGATCAGAACTGATAGTGGTGGTTGTAACTTTGTACCGACGTTCGCCGGAACCGTCCACGTCGAACGCCGGTAAGGGCTTACAACCACCACTATGAGACCTGCGGCCGAGCATTCGGGACACGGCGGCCGGAAACGGATGTCACGTGGGTGAGAGTTCGGAAACGTTTATTCGCCCGCCGGACCCACGTCTGGTGTGAAAATTCTTGTCACGGTCAAGGAGGTGACCGTCGTCGACGACGAGTTCGAGATCGACGGGCTCTCGATCGACGACCGGTACGTGACCTACGACCTCAACGAGTGGGACGAGTACGCCGTCGAGGAGGCCGTCACGATAGCCGAAGACGTCGAGGACGTCGAGGTGGTGACCGTCACCATCGGCCCGGAACGCGCCGACGAGACCATCCGGCAGGCGCTGGCCAAGGGCGCCGACCGCGCCGTTCGCGTCTGGGACGACCGACTGGCAGAGGCGAGCATGCTGGACCCGGCGACGAAGGCCCGGCTACTCGGTGCCGTCGCCGAGGAAGAGGACCCGGACCTCGTCCTGACCGGCGTGCAGTCGGGCGACGATAGCCTGGGCGCCACCGGCGTCTCGCTGGCCGAACGGCTCGAGATGGGCTGGGCGGCGGTCGTCAACCAGCTGGATCTCAGTGCGGACGAGGGTGTGGCGCACGTCCACCGCGAGCTGGAGGGCGGCGTCGACGAGATATCCGACGTCGAGCTCCCGGCGGTGTTGACCATCCAGACGGGCATCAACGACCCGCGGTACGCCAGCCTCCGCGGGATTCGCCAGGCCCAGAGCAAGGACTTAGCCGTGAAGTCGCTCGACGACCTCGGGCTGGGCCCCGACGCCCTCGACAGCCCGATCGAACAGACGGCGCTGTACGAACCCGAGACCGAAGGCGAAGCGACCCTGTTCGAAGGCGGTGCCGGGGAGACAGCCGGTGAACTCGCCGGACTACTCCGGGAGAAGGGGGTGGGCCAGTGACGGTCCTCGCCGTCGCGGAACACCGCCGCGGGGAACTCCGTGACGTGAGCGACCAGCTCGTCGCCGCCGGGTACGACCTCGCGGACGAGACCGACAGCGAGCTCCACGTGGCCGTCGTCGGCGGCGACACGGCGGAGTACGGCGACCGGCTGAACCGACCGAGCGTCGACGTCGTCCACACCGTCGAGGCCGGTGCGGAGTTCAACCACGACGTCTCCGTCCAGGCGGTCGAACAGCTGGTCGACGCAGTCGACCCGACCGTCCTCCTCCTGCCACACACCGTCAACGGGATGGACTACGCCCCCGCCGTGGCGAGCCGGCTCGACCGACCGCTGGTCACCGACGCGGTCGACCTGGCCGTCGACGACGACCTGACGGTGACGCGCGAACTGTACGGCTCGAAGGTGGAGACGACCGTCGACGTCCACGCTGACCGCGCCGTCGTGACGGTCCGGCCCGGCGAGTGGCCACCGGCGGACGGGAACGGCGAGGCCAGCGTCGAGGCATTCGACGCGACTATCGACGAGTCACAGGTCCGCTCGACGGTCACCGGATTCGAGGAGGCCGTCAGCGGCGACGTCGACATCACGGACGCCGACGTCCTGGTCTCGGTCGGCCGCGGCATCGAGGAAGAGGAGAACCTCGACCTCGTCCGCGACCTGGCCGACGCCCTCGGCGCGACGCTGTCGGCGTCCCGACCGATCGTCGACAACGGCTGGCTCCCCGCCGACCGCCAGGTCGGTCAGTCCGGCAAGGTCGTCACGCCGGACGTCTACCTCGCCATCGGCATCTCCGGCGCCGTCCAGCACGTCGCCGGCATGAAGGGCGCCGACACCATCGTCGCCATCAACAAAGACCCCAACGCGCCCATCTTCGACATCGCCGACTACGGCATCGTCGACGACCTCTTCGACGTCGTCCCGGCCCTGACCGAGGAGTTCAGGTAAGCGATCACGCCCGAGCACCGCGAGGGCGTGCCTTTTTCTCCCACGTTTTTCGACGAGCGGTTCGCGAGCACAGCGAGCGGACCCGAGGAGAAAAAGGTGGTACTGGCATCGTCGACGATCTCTTCGACGTCGTCCCGGCCCTGACCGAGGAGTTCAGGTAAGCGATCACGCCCGAGCACAGCGAGGGCGTGCCTTTTTCGCCCACGTTTTTCGACGAGCGGTTCGCGAGCACAGCGAGCGGACCCGAGGAGAAAAAGGTGGTACTGGCATCGTCGACGACCTCTTCGACGTCGTCCCGGCCCTGACCGAGGAGTTCAGGTAAGCGATCACGCCCGAGCACAGCGAGGGCGTGCCTTTTTCGCCACCGGGAGAGCAGCGCTCTCCCGAGCCCACGCTCGCTCCGCTCGCGTGGACCACGTTTTTCGACGAGTGGTTCGCGAGCACAGCGAGAGACCGGATCCGACAGAGCCACGCGTCCAGGGGGTACCGTTCCTGGACGAACGACGACACCGTCGTCGAAAACACACCCACGATCGCATCCGTCAGCTACTTGCCCACCTCTCCCAAAGCCACGCCACATGGAATACCTGGAACGGCGCCGGGACCAGGTGGAGGACCGCCTGGTCGAGGTGCTCGACGCCGTCGAGCCCGGCGAGCTCGCCGACCAGGTCCGGCACGTCACGCTCGCGGGCGGCAAGCGCGTTCGCCCGACAGTGACCGTCCTCGTCTGTGAGGCACTGGGCGGCGAGCCGACCGACGCCACAGACTACGCCGTCGGTATCGAACTCGTCCACAACGCTTCGCTCGTCATCGACGACATCATCGACGAGTCCGACGTCCGCCGGGGGACGCCCTCCGCGTGGGCCGAGTACGGTCACGGGCCGGCGATCATCGCCTCCGACGGGTTACTCGGCGAGGCGTTCGGCCTCTTCTCCGCCGACGAACGCGCGATGCAGGCCGTCTCCGAAGCGATGGTCGAACTCGGCGAAGGGGAGGCGACGGAACTCGTCGCCCGGCCCGCCTCGGAGGACGAATACATGGAGCTCGCCCGGCGGAAGACCGGCGCGCTCTTTCGTGCCGCCGCGGAGCTGGGGGCCATCGCCGCCGACGCCGACGCCTACACCGTCGAGGCTTTCGGCACCTACGCCGAGCGCGTCGGCGTCGCCTTCCAGATCCGCGACGACGTGCTGGACGCGACGGCCGACGCCGAGAAACTCGGCAAACCCGCCGGCCAGGACGCCGAGATGGAGCGACCCTCGTTCGTGGAGGTGACCGGCCTGGCGCCCGAGGAGGCCAACGAGCGGGCCCGCGCCGAGTCCGACGCCGCCCTGGAGGCGCTGTCGACCGTCGACGCGCCCGACTCCCAGGCCATCGAGTACCTCCGGGACCTGGCGGAGTTCGTCGTCGTAAGAGAAAAGTAGGACGCTCCGACCGCAGGGAGGAGCATCTTCAAACCGAACGGGAAGTGGAACGACCCGTGAGAAGGCCGGCGCGATCGAGTGCCTACCCGTGGAACCGGTACAGCGACGTGACGTAGGGGAGGCGGTTGAACATCCAGATGGCCAGCGGCAGCCCGACGATAGTTATCGCCAGGAACGACGCGACGTTGGCCCAGAGCCACGAGAGCCACCAGCCGACGAAGACGAAGTAGACCGCCCGTATCGCGAGCGACTGCTGCCCGCGAGCGGAATCGGGGTCGTCGAGTGACCGGGGTTCGGCCAGCGTGAGCGCCGTCGGAACCAGGTTCGTCAGCTTGATCCCGACCGGGATGAGGACGATGGTCGCGTTGCAGAACCAGGCGACGTTGACGAGTATCGGCGTGAGCCACCAGCCGACGAAGACGAACCAGAGGGCGCGGACCGGGAACGAGCGCTGGGCCATACCAGGGGTAGGGCCTCATCGCACAAAGCGTTGGCCGAACGTAGTCCTTAAGCGCGGCGTGGGACAACGAAGTGGCAATGACAGTCATCGCGACGGTCGGTCTGCCCGGCAGCGGCAAGGGCGAGGCCGCGAACGTCGCCGAGGAACTCGACGTCCCCGTCGTGACGATGGGCGACGTCATCCGCGCGGAGTGTCGCGACCGCGACCTCGACCCGGCCACCCACCACGGGCAGGTCGCACAGGCGCTCCGGGAGGAAAACGGCCCGGCAGCCATCGCCGAGCGCTCGCTCCCGCTGATCGAAGACGCGCTGGAAGACAGCGACGTCGTCCTCGTCGACGGCGTTCGCTCGGGCGTCGAGGTCGACGAGTTCGAGACGGCCTTCGACGGGGAGTTCGCGCTCGTCAGCATCGAGGCCCCCTTCGACGTGCGCGCGGAACGAATCGACGAGCGCGGCCGCGACAAGGGGAGCGACGAGGGCGGCGAGTCCCTCGAAGCGCGCGACGAGCGCGAACTCGGCTTCGGCATGGGCGAGGCCATCGACCGCGCCGACGTCAGCATCGACAACACGGACAGCCTCGACGCGTTCCGCGCCCGCGTACGGACACTGCTGACCGAGGGCGTCGCCGCCTACCGGAGCCAGTACAGCCAGTGACAATGACCGCGCTCGATTCCACCACTCGCGCTCTCCAGCAATGACCACCATCTACCAGATCGACGTTCAGATAACGGCTCCCGTCGCCGACACCGAGGTGACCGACCGGGTCGCCGACGCCATCACGAACCTCTTCCCGAACGCCGACCCGGAGTTCCGCCACGGCGAGCTGTTGGCGGAGACCCACGACATGGACCACTTCTCCGAGTTGCTCCACCGCTTCGAGATCCTCGACACCGCCCGCTCGGTGTTCTTCGACGAACTGGATGGGGACACCATCGCCTTCGACCTGAAGAAACAGGCCGCCTTCGAGGAGCGGATCAACTTCGCCGTCGGCGACCCCGCCGAACTGGGCGACGTCCACGTCCGCGTGCGCGTGAACGAACCCTCCGCCGAGGAGTTCATCGACCACGTCGCGCCGCCGACAGAGGAAGGAAAACCGGTCGACCTCGACGGGTGAGCGTCCGCAAGCGCCGCCGCTGACGGCGCCGCACTGGCCCGCCGCAATCCCCATCCGCCGCAATCCCGGCCCGTCGCAACCCATTTGTCCCCGACTCCCGACCGCCCGGTATGGCCACCGACACCGTCGTCTGTTTCGACCTCGACGGGACCCTGGTCCACTTCGACCGGGCGTACGACCGCATCCTCACCGAAGCATTCGACCAGCACCTCGACGGAACCGACGACGTCCACCTCGACGCGTACGACGAGGCCTTCTTCGCCGCGTTCGACGAGCTGGAGGCCGACCCCTACGCCGCCGGCGTTTCGGCCGTGCAAGAACGGCTGGCCGACGATGCAGCGCAGAACGACGAACTGGACCACGACGAACTGGTCGCGACCGTCCGCGAGGCCGAGTTCGCGGCGTCGTCCGTCCCCGACGCCGCCCGGGAGTGCCTGGCGGAACTGGCCGACGACGACCACACCAGCCTCGCCGTCGTCACTGACGGCGTCGGCGAGTGGCAGCGAGCGAAACTGGACCACCACGGGCTGACCGACTACTTCGACGAGGTGGTCGTCTCCTACGACGTCGGCGGCCACAAGGCCGACGGCGCACCCTACGACGCGATTCGGGACCGGTTCGAAGCAGACGAGTACGTCATGGTCGGCGACGACTACGAATCCGACGTCGAGGGCGCGCGTGCTGCTGGTTTCGTTCCCATCCACTACGAGGACGACAGTGAGGGACCGGAACTGTTCGCGACTCTGCGGGCGATGCTCTGACCAGGATCTGTTGCTGAAGTAGTTTTCAGGAGTACACTAGCGAGTGCCAACAGCCCGAAAGCCCTCGCGCCGCTCGACCGCTCCGGGGCTCGCTGCGCTCCAGCGGGTGCTTGCGTCGCCCGGGAGGGTTCGACCGCCGCTCGCCCTTTCATTCCTCCAGGGCCAGCACAGCACCGCAGCCCTGCCCTTCCCCTGGTCGCGCGATGAAACGCGCTCCCGGCCGAGCGGTTGCTGAAGGAAGTGTGATTCGCGCCGGACGGCGCGAATCCGGGGAGGTTTGGTGGATTTAACCGCGAGCGCGTGCCGCAGGCCGCGCGAGCAATGCAGTGCCTGGTGGACTGAAAGGGCGAGTGCGTTTCCGGGAACCCGGAGCCCCCAAGCACCACAGCGGAGCGAGGAGCGCAGGGTGGCTCCCGGGACTGGAAACGCACGAGGGCTTTCGAGTTCTTGGTAGAGAGTCGTCCAATACTCAACTATCACTCCTCAAACCCGCTCACGAAAATCGCGACGGACTCACTCACGTCGCGCCGTCTGGTCACCCGGACGTCGGTCACCCACTTGACCCACTGGAAGCCGCGGCGACCCGGCGCGACGAGTCGCATCGGGAAGCCGTGGTCGTGGCTGATCCGCTCGCCGTCGACGTGGGTGGCCAGCAGCGCGTCGCGGGCTTCCTCCACTGGCAGCGACCACCGGTAGCCCGTCACCGAGCGGAACTGGACCCAGCGGGCGTCGTCGGTCGGTTCCGCGGCGTCGAGCAGGTCGCTGACGGCCAGCCCCTGCCAGTCGTGGTCGGAGTACCAGCCGCTGGTGCAATCGAGCACGGCGCGTTGTTCAGCATCGGTCCCGAGTTCGTCGATGCCCAGGGCGTCCACACCGAGCGTCGCGGGCTCGTCGACGAGCCCGTCGACCCGGAGTTCCCAGTCCTCGGCGTCGATAGGGGCGGGGTCGTCGGCGACCCAGCTGGTCACCGGGAAGGCGTTCCCGTCGCCGCTGCCCTCCTCGCGGGAACCGGTGAACCGACGGTCAGCGCCGGCGGTGTCGAGCAGGTCGTTGGCGGCCCGCTGGCCGCGCCAGGCCAATGCGCTCAGACCCACGACGGCGGCGTACTGGAGCGCGGTCCGTCGACCGCCGCTGGTCGTGCCCGCCGGCGAGTGATAGCGGTGCCGCAGGTGCCAGAGGAGCACCAGCGGCACCGCGACGCCGAGGGTCATGTGGACCATCAGGAGCCCCCACGGGCCGACGCGGACCGAGCCACCGAAGGCCCACCAGAGGCCCGTCCCGAGCGCGCCGAGGGAGGTGACCGCCAGCAGAACGGAGACGAGACGGACGCGCGTGAGCCGGTCCGGACGGAGGCGAGCGGCGACGCGGCGGAGTTTGAAGGCCAGCAACGCGACGAGCGAGAACGCCGCAACGGCGTGGACGTCGAACACCCACGCGCCGCTCGGGTCGCCGACGACGAGGCTGTAGAGGCCCGTGCCGACCAGAATCGCGACCGCTGCGGCGAGGGTCCAGTCGACGACGCGGGCTGGGGGTTCGAGGCGTCGGAGCGGATTCACCGTGAGCCGATCTTTGGTACGCAGACGCATGGATTGTGCGGTCGGCGAGAACTGGCGAGGATCACGGGTCTGAGCCCGTCAGCGACTGCAGCCGCCACGGTCAGTACGACTCCTGCACGACCACGGCACCACTGTCGTCCCGCACGGTGGCGGTGTCGCCGTCGTTGTTCCAGATGGCGCCGTTCGAACTCCAGAAGTAGGCGGTCCCGTCGTCGGTGCCGGACCCGGAGTAGAGCCGGATCGAGTCCTCGGCCGGGACCCTCGCATCCGCGGGGAAGGTGTACTCGCGGTCCGCGGCGTCGTCGACCGTCCAGCCACCGATGTCCCGTGGCCCCTCGCCGCCGTTTGTCAGCACCACGAACTCGCCGTTCAGGTTCTCGTTGTCGTTGCCGGGCGCGTCGGCGACGACGCGGACGTCGAGACCGTCGCTCGCACTCCGGGATGCGGGGTCGGCGCACTGCCACACGCCGATGCCAGCCTGCCGGGCCTCGGCTTCGGCGGCGTAGAACGAGTCGGCGCGGGTGAACGAGGTGTCGTAGACGCGGGCGTACCCACGGGCGACGAGCTGGTAGTTCAGGTTCGCATCGTCCCGCACGACGTATGCGAGCAGGCGGTCGTACCGGTCCCGGGTGTCGGTCTCGGGGTCGACGACGAGGGTGACGTCGGCCCCGTCGACCCACTCGGTCAGGGCGGTGGACGCCCGGTCACCCGCGTCGGCGAGACAGGCCCGCCCGGACTCGTTGTCGGGAACGCCCTCGAACTCCGCCGGGTCGGTCTGGCCGCGGGTCTCCGGGGTGTCGACGCCGACCAGCCGGACGGTGTCCGTGGAGCCGTCGGCGTAGCGAACCTCGACCGTGTCGCCGTCGACGACTCTCGTCACCGTGGCTTCGCGGCTCTCCCCCTCCGCCGGGACGCCCGGGTCGCCCGTCGCGTTCGGTGCCGCCGGGCTGGCCGGTCCGTCCAGGCCGTTGGCCGGCCCCTCGGTGGTGACCGAAACCGCGCCACAGCCCGATAGCGCGACGGCGAGCATGACCAGGAGCATCAGCGAGTGGTGGCGCCGGCGGCGGCGGTCCATACCGCACCTGCACCGCGCCGGCCTACAAACCTGGCGACCCGGTGGCGCGAACGTCGCGTTGATCGGGGCCGATCGCACAAACAGTCAAATGGCTACCAGTCAACGACTAGACCAGAGATGCTCGTGCCGACCCCGGTCCGGGAGATAATGCGGTCGCCCGTCGAACGGATATCGCCAGAAGCGGCCGTCGTCGAGGCGGCAGAACGGCTCCGCGACGGGGACGTCGGGTCGCTCGTCGTCGTCCACGGTGGCGAGCCAGTGGGGATCATCACCGAGAGCGACGTGGTCGCAGTGGCGGCCGCCCGCGGGGACACGGACGCACTCACCGTCGGGGACGTGATGTCGGAGGACCTGGTGACCGTCGACCCCGACGCCACCGTGGAAGCGGCCGTCGAGTCCCTGCGGGCCCACGACGTCGAGAAGTTGCCGGTACTCGAAGACGGGGCGCTGGTCGGCATCGTCACGACGACGGACGTCGCCGACTACGTCCCCCGCGGCACCTGGACGGCGGGCGAGTCCGTCCCCCGCACCGATCGCCAACCCTTCACCCGCCCGGACACGTCCTACGAGGACGAGGAGTGGGACTTCGAGAGCTACGGTACCGAGGACGGCATCGACGTCGGCGACCACGTCACCTTCACGAAGACGCTCGCCGAGAGCGACGTCCGGGCCTTCGCCGAGGCCTCGGGCGACACGAACCGGCTCCACCTCGACGCGGAGTACGCCGAGGAGACGCGCTTCGGTCGGCGAATCGTCCACGGGACGCTCGTCGCCGGGCTGATCAGCGCGGCACTCGCCCGGCTCCCCGGCCTCACCATCTACCTCTCACAGGAAGTGAGCTACCGCGGCCCGGTCGACCTGAACGAGCGAGTCACGGCCCGTTGCGACGTCGTCGAAGCCCTGGGCGAGCGCCGCTTCCGGCTCACGACCGCAGTAGAGGACGCCGACGGCGAGACGGTCGTCGACGGCCAGGCGGTCGTCCTCTCCGACCCGCATCCCGAGGGCGTCTGAACGCAGTTCGGACGCGACGAAGCAGGCGTCGCGGTCCGAACGTCGCGATCCGGACGCCTCTGCACCCGAAACGGGGGTTTATGCCGCCTGCAACCGTATACCAATGCACGAATGAGTGACGACGTGTTCACGGATCCCGAGGACGAAGCGCGGTCGCCAGGCGAGAACGGGACGGACCGGGCGGACGACGAGTGGGTCGACATCCGCATGACGGACCCGGCGGCCGGCGAGTGGAACCTCGACGCCGTCGTCGTGGACGGGCAGGTCGAGTACGTCGACCTGCAGGTCCGCCCGGACGTGCTCGCCGACTTCGTCGACTGCCTCGTCGCCGACGTGAGTCCGGAGCGCGCGAGGCGGATCCTGGAGCGCGTCGCCGCCGGCCAGGACATCGACCTCGGGGCCGAGCGCACCGACGCTTAGTCCTGCGAGCGACGACACGAGTGCGGCCGGCGTCTCCCCGTTTCCGCGTTCCTCATCCGGCATATGTCCCGCCTCTCCCGCGTCCTGACCGCTGTGCTGACCGTCGCCCGAACCGCGGACGACCACGACGTCAAGTACCCGGCGGCGGCGATGGCCTACTACGCGTTCGTCTCGTTTCTCCCCCTGTCGGTGCTCGTCCTCGCGATCGTGGGCGAGTCCCTCGCGGGCGAACTCCAGCGAACCACGCCGCGCTTTCTCACGCCCGAGGCCCAGGCGCTCGTCCGGGAGGGGTTGACGGCGGCGTCGGGCCGGGCCGGCGCCGTGGCCTTCGCCGTAGTCGTCATCGCCTGGGGCGGGGCCAACGTCGTCCTCGGCTTCCAGACCGCCGTCGAGCGCGTCGAGGAGCGCGAGGGGGACCCGCTCGGCGAGCAGTTGCGGGCCGCCGCCAGCATCCTGGGGTCGCTCGCCATCGCCGTGGTCCTCATCGTCCTCACGAGCGTCACCTTCGCGTTGCTCCCCTCGGGGTCGCCGTTCGCGTTCGTCGGTCACGCCGTCCTGCTGCTCGTGCTCACCGTCGCCTTCCTCCCGATGTACACCGTCCCCTCGCAGGAGGTGACCCGCTTCGTCGAGGCCGTCCCCGGCGCGTTCGTCGGAGCGCTGGGCTGGACGATACTGCTGACGATCGCCCAGGCCTACGCCGCCAACGCGGCGAGCTACGCGATATACGGCGTCCTCAGCGGAGTCATCATCATCCTCACCAGCCTCTACCTGGGTGCTATCTTCCTCATGCTCGGTCTCGTGGTCAACGCGATTCGCGCCGACGGGACAGCGGTCAACAGGTAGGGACCCGGGCGCCGACGTGCGGTGGTGCCGTCACGCCAGCAACGCGACCACGGCGATACCGATGAAGACGACCTTCAGCGCGGTGTTGACGGCGACGACTTTCGACCCGAACTCTGCGCCCCAGATGCCGTACTGGAACGGGATCGACCGTTTGAACGTCGACACCGCGAAGGAGACGATACCGCCGATGAGCATCGTCGCGACGGCCTGTCGCGGGGTGAACACCCCCTGTTCTATCAGCGGCGCGATGACGATGGCGCCGTTGGTCGTCTCGATAGCGAACACCGCGATGACCGGCACGGCGGCGCCGGGAAGCCCGACGAGCCCCGCCAGCGTCTCCACGGGCGCGGCGAGGCCCGGAATCGACACGCCGACCGTGGCCTCCATGAACGCCGAGACAGCGTCCTGCCGGGCGATCAGGACGGCCACGAGCACGTACACCACCAGCAATCGCGGCAGGATCGAACGGAGTTTGTCGCCCGTGCTCCAGACCGCCTCCTGGACCTTCCCGCGCGCCGTCGTCGGGCCGTCGTCGTCCTGGTCGCCGCCGGCCGCGTTCGACCCGTCGACGGCCGACATTGCGGCGGTGTCGACGTTCCCGCCGGAGAGGAGGAGACGGCCGGCCAGGATGCCCACGAGCGTGATTGCCAGCGCGATGGCCGCCCGGAACCCGACGTACAGCAGGCCGACTTCGAGGCCGAGGATGGGGATCAACACGGGCGCGTAGAAGGTGAAGATGTGCTGGGCGAAGCCGAAGAACGTGTTGATGGTGACGGCCACCAGCGTGGCGCGGTCGTCCAGCACCCCGGACTCGCGGTACTCGGCGAGCATGCCGTAGCCCGCCGTCGGCGAGGCCGTCGTCGCCAGGATGGCCGTCCCCACCTCTCTCGGGAGGTTGGCTGGCTCGGTCAGGTAGCGGGAGAGCGCCGCGACGCGGTCGACGAGGCCGAACGACACTGCCAGGTTCGCCAGCAACACCCCGATGGCGACGAGCACGCCGATACGGGCCACTCTGGGGAGGACGGTCCCGACGAGCAGGTCCACCAGCCACTCGGTCACGGGAGGGGGTTTCGACCCCGGCGGCTAATGGCCGTCGTTTTCGGCGAACGTGCGCGTCGTCGAACGCGTCACGTCGGCGGACGAAGCCGGCGGAATGCGACCATCAGCGGACAGGATACCACGACTCGGGCCCTTTCGACGGCTCGCAGGGCTCGTCCGTACGTCCCTGTTTGTCACTGGTCCGACTTCAAACGTGAAAGGAAAGGGCTGATAACAGGGGAGCGAAATCTGATTGACATGGCGGCGACCTCGTGGAAGCGGGACTTCGCGAGCGGACTCATCATCCTCCTGCCGATACTGGTCAGTCTGTACGTCCTCGCGTACCTCTACGGTATCCTCGCCGGCGCGCCGTTCTCGCTCGTCATCGATGCGGGAACGCTCCGCGACCTGAACCTCCCGTCGATGCTCGTCAACAGCGCTTGGTTCCTCACCTTCGTGCGCGTGATGACGACGCTGTCCGTGTTCGTCCTGCTGGTGTTCTCCATCGGCTACCTGATGCGGACGGCGATGGGCGACTACGCCGAGGGAAAACTCGACGAGCTGATGAACCAGCTCCCGGGGCTGCGGGTGGTGTACAACGCCTCGAAGATGGCCGTCGAGACGGCCGTCTCGGGGACGGAGGACCTCCAGGCGCCGGTGAAAGTCGAGCCCTGGAACGGAATGCGGATGACGGCGTTCAAGACCGGCAAGTCCACGCCGGACGGCCGGGACCTGCTCTTCCTGCCGACCGCGCCGAACATCACCAGCGGCTACGTCATCGAGGTCGAACCCGAAGACTACGAGGAGGTGAACGAGAGCGTCGAGGACGCGCTCACTCGCATCCTCTCGGCCGGCTTCGGCGACACGGACGACGACACCCCGGCGATGACCATCGGCGTCGGGGCCGACGACGACGACGACGACTGACGACGCGACGACTGGCAGCCCAACGACTGTTTTCGCGAACGGACTGACTGAAATCGAAGCAGCGCTCGCCCGCTCAGACGTACGTGAACCAGTCGTCGTACTGCTCGGGGGCTTCGTCGAGGACGTCGAAGAAGCGAGTCTGGATCTCGTCGGTGACGGGGCCCTTGGTGCCGGCACCGATCTCGTTGTCGTCGACGCTCCGGATGGGGGTCACTTCGGCCGCCGTCCCGGAGAAGAACAGTTCGTCGGCGGTGTACAGTTCACCCCGCGAGATGGTGGCACCCTCGTGGACGGTGTAGCCCAGGTCCTCGGCCAGGTCGATCACCGACTGGCGGGTGATGCCGTCGAGGATGGACTCGGCGAGGCCGGGGGTGTGGATCTCGCCGTCCCGGACGAGGAAGATGTTCTCGCCCGGGCCTTCCGCGACGTTCCCCTCCTTGTTGAGGACGATGGCCTCGGTGTAGCCGTTACCCGTCGCCTCCAGGTTGGCGAGGACGCTGTTGACGTACGCGCCCGTGGTCTTCGCGTTCGTCGGGATCTGGCTGGAGGCGTGCTTGCGCCACGAGGAGATGGCGACGTCGACGCCCTCTTCCAGAGCCTCCTCACCGAGGTAGGCGCCCCAGGGCCACACCGCGATGGCGGTCTCGACGGGCGACTTCGAGGGGTTCAGCCCGAGCGGGCCGTAGCCGTAGTAGGCGATGGGCCGGATGTAACACGACTGGAGCTCCTCGCGACGGATGAGTTCGAGCGTCGCCTCCGAGAGCTCCTCCTGTTCGAAGGGGATCTCGATGTCGTACACCTTCGCCGAGTCGTAGAGGCGCTGGAGGTGTTCCTCCCAGCGGAAGATGGCCGGGCCGTTGGCCGTGTCGTAACACCGGACGCCCTCGAAGACGCCCGTGCCGTAGTGGAGGCCGTGGGTGAGGACGTGCGTCGTCGCGTCCTCGAAGTCGACGAACTCCCCGTCCTGCCAGACGGTGTCGACGCCCTCGAACATCTCCGGGCGGTCGGTCACGCCGTCCACCCCCGGAACCCGTGGGTCGTCGTCCCGCGATGCTGTTCCCGGCGAGCCGTCCTGCCACCGTCGTCGGAATGCATATCCTGCCCATTGGACGGCACCGTTAAGAGTGTTGACGGTCCGCGCGTCGACGTGACACACCACCGAAATGCGTTTCCGGACCGTCGCTGGGCCGGCCTGCTCACGGTTCGCTTCGCTCACCGTTCGCAAAACGCTGGCCCCTTCCTTCGGTCGGCGCCAGCCTGCTCGCGTGTCGCTCACTCCGCTCGCTCCCGCTCGCCCATACCTCGGCGCTCACTCCGTTCGCGCCGAGCGGAGCGACGTCACCCGGCGGTAGACCCGCTGTCGGTTGTAGACCAGCTCGGCCAGCAGCCAGCCGACCGACAGGACGAGCGCGCCCACGAGCGCGACGAACCCCCAGGGCGCCATCCAGACGGGCTTGACCCACTGGGAGACCCCCTCCCAAGTCTCGGCGAACTCGTCGAAGGCGGCCTCGCCGGGCCAGCCCGCGGTCGTCTGCTGAATCCAGACGGGGAAGCTCGTCCCCTCGGTGCCGCTGCTACCGGTCCCGACCGTCGCGTTGTTCGGCTCGGCGTTCTGGAGCGGGAAACTCCCGTTGACGCCCTGGTCGCGCATCGTCGGGCCGTTCGATTCGGGACCGTACTTGACCCGCTCGGCGTCGTAGGGGCCCCACGGCGTGTTCACCTCCCAGACGATCTCACCGCTGGGAGTCACCTCGACGACCCGGTGGTTGAGCGAGTCGGTGATCAGCGTGTTGCCGTTCGGGAGGCGGTCGGCGTCGCGCGGCCAGCTCATGTTCTGGTCGCCCAGCTCCCAGACGAGGTTCCAGTGACACTCATCTGGCGGCGTGCCGGCGCCGAGTCCCGGGTCGGCGTCGCCGCAGTCGCGCTCGTACTCGACGATGCGGTCGTTGTCGCTGTCGGCGACGAGCATCGTCGGCGTCCCGTCATCCGACTCCAGGTAGTCCGGGTTGTGTTGCTCGTTGAGGATCGAGTGGTTGTCGTCCTCGCCGAGTCGCATCTCGATCTCCTTGGTCGAGCGGTTGACGACGATGGCCTGGTCGAAGTTCCGCGGCGAGACGAGGTAGCGTCCCTCCTCGATCTTGTCGACGTCGTTGACGTGGCTCCAGTCGGCGTTCATCCCGCCGTCCGTCGACTCGGGGTAGTGGTTCTTGAAGTACCACTCCCAGACGACCTCGTCGCTGGTGAGGTTGTAGACGAACAGCCGGTCGTTGCTGACCTCCCCGTTCCCGCCGCCGTTGCGCATGTTCGCGACGAGGAGTTCGTGCTCGTTCAACATCGCCACGTCGTGGGTGTCCTCGGCGTCGAACTCCTGTTCCCAGACGCGCTCGCCGGTCTCGGGGTTCAGTTCGTAGGCGAGCGTCGTGCCCGGGAGCGTGGACGTGACGAGCAGGTTGCCGTCGTCCAGCGGGTCGACGTCGTAGAACCAGGAGGTCCCCGTGTCGGTCCCGTTGGCCAGTTCAGTGATCCCGCCGGTCTCGTTGACGCGCAGCAGGCGTGCGGGCTTCTTCTCGCTCCCTTCGCCCTGGAAGTGGAATCCCTGGACGGCGACTGCAGTCGTGCCGTCTGCCGGGTCCTTGATCGTCCCGGCGCCGAGCTGGGGCGGTTCGTACGCCAGTGTCAGACCGGCACAGGCGACGAGGAGAACGGCGACGACGACCGCGGCGGTCCCACGGAGAACCGTGTGACGAGGATACGAATCCATAGTGGAGGGTAGTGAGGGAGGGTTCGGATCCGAAAAATAAAGGCTTTCCCGTCTCGGTCGGTCGGTTACGCGAACCGCTCGGCGATAGCGGCTCCCTCGACGTACACCAGGCCGTGACGGTCGGCGTAGGCCCGGGCGGCCGCCGGGGGGAGCTCGGCACCGCTCTCGTCGTCGAGCATCTCGCAGACGACGACGGCGGGGGGCAGGTCGGCCGCGGCAGCGAGCGCGATGCCGAGTTCGGTGTGACCCTGACGCTCGGCCAGCGACGACGCGGCCCGGAGCAGGTGGACGTGGCCGGGCGCGCGGAACGTGGCGGCGAACGCCTCGGCGTCGGGATCTTCGCTCGCGGCAGCCAGCTCGGTGATCGTCAGCGCCCGCTCGGCGTCGGTGATCCCCGTCTCGGTGTCGCGGTGGTTGACCGTCAGCGAGAACGACGAGCGGTCGTCGTAGGAGAGCTGGTGGTCGTCGGTCAGCGGGTGGTCGACGGCCGCCTGGACGAACGGCAGGTCGAAGGTATCGCTGACGGCGTCGGAGAGGGCGACGCAGACGAGTCCACCGGCGTCGTTGCGCAGCCGGGCGACGGCGTCGGCGGTGACGCTCCCGGCGGGGTACACCAGATCGGTCTCGCCCTCGCGGTCGGCGGCGTCGTGGACCAGCACCGGCTCGCCCCGCCGAAACGCCTCGACGGCGTCGTCGACCGATTCCGCACTACTCACGTCACTGCTCGTCGACATGGACAGTCACCTCGTCGCCGTCGGCCAGGTCGAGAACCTCGCGGAGTTTCTCCGGCGCGATGACCTCGAGCTGGTCCTCGCCGTGGTGGGTGCGCTCGGGGGCGATGACGTGGGCCGGTTCGTACTCGCCGTCGCCGCCGACGACGCTGGCGGGGTAGCAGTAGGCCGGGCCGTAGGTACGCTCCTCGTCCTCCCATCCCTCGATAGTGATGGGGTCGAACGCGCTCATTCGGGCGCGCTTGCGAACGCTCTCGTCGAGAAGGTCCACGTTGAGCGTCCCGGCGAAGGGTTCGTAGCCCAGTTTCTCGACGAACTGCTCCATGTATCCCGGGAGGGTGATGTAGTGGCGTCCCTCGCCCATCCCGGAGGTGACGATGCCGCCCAGGTCGACGCCGACGCCGCGGTCGAAGATGCGCTGATAGTCGGCGTACTCCCGCTGGAGGGCGGCCTCGCCGACCTCGGTGATCGCGATCCGCTGGCCGTCGCTGACGATGTCGCGCTCGATCAGATCCGCTTCCTCCAGGCGCTGTAGCCGGCGCGAGGCGGTCTGGTTCGAGGCCTCGAGCCGGTCGGCGATGTCCGCACACGACGCCTTCTCCTGGCCTTCGAGCGCGCCGTCGAGGGCCAGCAGCTTCAGCGTCGCGAGTTCGTCGTAGCCGACGGCCCGCGATGTGGTTGCCATTGTCCGAGAGTCGGTCCCGCTTCTGATAAGCATAACGGATGTGGCACGCGTAACGCCTTTGGAGCGGGTTCCCGGGAGCGGTCGTCCCGGTCGAGATCGATCTCACTGACGGGGGCGGCGTCGAGGCGTGGTGGACGAAGCGACCGGCAGGGGCGCGCTGCGCTTCGTCGCGAACGTCGACCGCCCCGACTGCGTCGCCGAGCGCCTCGACTCGCTGTGGGCGGCGATTGCCGCGTCGTCACCACCCGAACGCCGCCTCGCCGCCTGGACCAGAGTTTCGCTTCGTCGACTGGGTGAACGACTGGGTCGACGAGGAATACCTGCCCGACGAGCGGTTCAACCGCATCACGTTGGGGCGATCCAAACTGGACCGGACGGGCTCGCTCTCGGCGAAACTCGACAGGCGGCCGGCAGTCGTTCGGGACCTCGTGGCGGCGGGCGACCACAGGCCGAGACGTTCCTGGCCGACGTTCGGGCAGATCGGCGCGGATCACAGTCGTTCCGACCAGTTCACGATTCGTAGGCTGGACGGCGAGCCAGCTTTCGGTCGCTGCGAGGGCGCTAGCGTCGGGCGGGTTCGAGTTGCGTCACACCGACTGGCGGTCGCAAGCACGCCCGCCCGGGCCGAGTTACGTCTTGCCCCACTCCCACTGACTGCGCTCGACGGCCGCTTCGAGTCGGGCGATGTCTTCCGCGAGGTCGTCGGGATCGGCGTCAGGCACGTGGTCGGCGAGGGCCTGTGCACGCTCGAGTGCCGACTTCGCGCGTTCGAATTCGTCCCCGTCGCCGTCGTCTGCCACCTCCTCCAGCCGTTCGGCCTCGGTCTGGAGGGCTTCGTACAACTCGACAGTGACTGCCCGGGCGCGCTCGGCCACGTTGGCCTCGTCGAAGGCCTCGACCGAATCCGCGACCGAACTGGCGGCCTCGAATCGCTGGCGGGCTTCCTCGAATCGGTCTACGGCCGCGAGTGGGTCGGCGTCCCGGGCCGCTTCCCTGGCAGTCGCCGCGTCGGCGAGGAACGCCTCGGCCCGTTCTTCGAGATCCGCCTCGACGCCGTCCAGGGCGGCGTGGACGTCCTCGTCGTCCACCGACGACCGGGTCGCGGCCAGTGTCTCACACGCGTCCCGGAGGTGGCCACACGTCGCCTCGTCGTCGTCGGTCACCGCCGCCGCGTCGATGGCGTCTTCGACGTCCTGCACGCGGGAGTCGGTCTGCAACGCCTCGAACTCTGCAGCGACCCCATCGATAGCCGCGTTCATCACATCCTCCGGCGCCTCGTACTCCGATGCTGGTATTTCTCGGGCCCGTTCGAGTTCGGACCGCACGGTCTCCGCGGCGGCCGCCGTGTCGGCACCAGCGGTTCGCCGCCGTTCGAACGTCTCCATCGCGTCCCGGACCGAGTCCAGGGCCGCGTCGAGGGCCGCCCAACTCGAACCGAGGCGCTCGACGTAGGAGACGAACCGGTCGGGCGCCCCGTCCGTCGGCGAGAACTCGATTGTCTGGTTCTGGCTCTCCACGACCACCGACGAACTCAGGAGCGAGTCGCGATACTCGGCCCCGGTCACGTCCGCGAGATCGATGACGACGTCGGGTTCGCCGGCGTTCTCCTGGCCACCGACGAACACGAGGACGCGCCGGCTCGTGGCCATCGCGACGACGTCGTGGCCGGGTCCGGCATCGATTGTTATCGTCCGACTGTTCTCCGTATGCGTGAGCTCTTTCGTGGTGACGAGCACGTGCCGGACGTCCTCGTCGTCGAGCACGCCCGACAGCGACTTCGTGGCTTTGTCGTACCGCGTCGGTACTCCCCCGGCACCCGCACGTTCAGCGGCGGCGATTACCTCATCAAACATGGTTCCCTCAATTTCCTAACTACACGGACCGCCTGGCTTGCACTCGGTCCCCCGTGACTACGCTGATGTGTTCCACCGACAATATAATAGTATTTGATTATAAAACGACAGGTTCGTTCACCGCGCTCCTTCCTGGGCCAAGAACGTGACGCCCCGACGCCTGCCTGGCGCGGCCTCACCGACGGCTGCCGTCGCAATGCCTCGTGGTCGTGCTCAGTAACTCACCACGGGGTCCCGCTCCCAGAACTCGCTCGACTTCTCCAGTTTGGGAACCCAGGTCTGCTCGTCGCGGGCGAGCACGGCGACGTTGGACGCCTCGACTTCCTTGATCGTGTCGTGGTCGGGCAGGAACTCGCCGACGTCCTTCGTGAACTGGAGCACCTCCTCGTGCTCGGGCATCGACTCGCGGTCCAGCCGCCCTCTGGAGTGGCCGACGTGCATGTACGCCTTCATCTCGACGAAGTCGGCGTCGGCGCGATCGCACATCGCCGCGTACCACGCCGGATAGTGCATGTTGTGACCCTTTACGAGCGTGGTGCGGATGACGGTCCGGGTGTCGTCCTTCTCGGCGAGGACGTCCAGTGTGTCGATCAGCGACTCCCAGGCGCCGCCCTCGACGGCTTTGACGGTGTCGTCGAACGTCTTCCGGTCGGGGGCGTCGACGGAGACGTACAGTTGCGTGGGGTCACAGCGCTCCAGCACGTCGGGGTTCGTGCCGTTGGAGACGAGGAACGTCGTGATGTCGCGGTCGTGGAACTCCTCGATGAGTTCCGGGAGGTAGGGGTAGAGCGAGGGTTCGCCGTCGAGCGAGATGGCGACGTGACGGGGTTCCATGGCCTCCTCGAAGCGTTCCCGCGGAACCTTCTCGTTGCCGCCGAACCCCGAGAGGAGTTTCTTCTGGAGTTCGAGGGAGGCGTCGGCCACCGCGGCGGGGTCGTCCCACTCGACGTCGCCGAGTTCGTAGGCGTGGCCGGCGTGGTCGCGCCAGCAGAAGACACAGCGCTCGTTGCACTTGACGACGGGCGTCATCTGGATGCATCTATGGGACTCGATTCCGTAGAAAATGTACTTGTAACACTTGCCCTCCCCGCGCAGGGCGTTGGCCGTCCAGCCACAGGTCTGGGCGGCGGTGTGGTTCTCGCTGTGGTAGTCGGGGTCCGACACCTGCTTCGGACCGCCCTCGGAATCGCTCATTGGAGAGGGCAACGGCGCCGGCGCTGAAACATCCTTTCCTCGGGGACGGCTTCGCCCGCCTTCGACGCGGCCCCGCCCATCGAGATGACCGCTGTGGCGCCCCCCAGCGATCGCGCCGTGGCGCCATCCCTCGAGGCCGTCCCAAGACGACCGCCTCGATGAGCCATCGTGACATACTGATTGTTTTAGGAACACGGCTAAGTACCACCCATTCGTATCGAAATTCAGGTGAAAGACAGACGTATGATTTCAACTATAGAAGAAAGTGCCCAGTATGATCGATCAGATGCGTCGTCGGCGTTCATCACTGGCGACGGGGAACTCGACGCGCTCCGGACAGCCGTCGTGGCCGACGTCGAGCAGGCGGTCGACGAGGCGGGGGCCAACGGCGTCGTCGTGGGTCTCAGCGGCGGCATCGACTCCACGCTGACGGCGTTCCTGGCCGCGGAAGCCCTCGGGAGCGACCGCGTCCTCGGAGTCACGCTTCCGAGCCGGAAAGGCCACCGGCCCGACGCCACCGACGCGAAGACCATCGCCGACGGCATCGGCATCGAGTTCGCGGAGATACCGCTGTGGCAGTCCGTCGAGACCGTCGAGTCGGCGATAGCCGACGGGACCGGCGTCGAGGGTGACACGGTCGTCGGCGGCAACCTCGTCGCGCGCCTCCGGATGGCCGCGCTCTACTACGTCGCGAACGCCCGGTCCCGGCTCGTCGTCGGGACGGCCAACCGGTCGGAGCTACTGACGGGCTACTTCACGAAGTACGGGGACGGCGCCGCGGACCTGTACCCGATGGGCGACCTCTACAAGACCGAGGTCCGAGCGCTCGCCCAGCACGTCGGTCTCCCGCGGCGCATCGTCGCCAAGGAGTCGACCGCCGGGTTCTGGAGCGGCCAGACCGACGAGTCCGAACTCGGCGCGCCCTACGAGATCATCGACGCGCTGTTCGTCCGGGTCGTCGACGAGGAAGCGAGCGTCGACGAGGCCGCCGAGGAACTCGACGTCGACCGCGCGATGGCCGAGGAGCTACTCGCCCGTTACGTCGACACGCAGCACAAGCGCACGACGCCGCCGATACACGCGGTCGGCGGCCGGCGGTCGGCGTCGCGCCCGATTCCGGGCCGGGTCACCGACGCCATCGCCGACGCTGACTGATCGAGCGCACGGGCGGACATGGGAAGTTTCCTTACCGTCCGCACGCAACCTCCGGACATGACGAGAGAGCCCCCACAGACCGAGGAGGGGTGGTACGCGCTCCACGACCTGCGACGCATCGACTGGGACGCCTGGCGGGAGGCGTCCGCCCGCGACCAGGAACGCGCCCTGGTCGACGGCATCGACTTCCTGGAGTACTACGAGGGCGTGGAGGACGCCGAGGAGGGCCAGACGGCCGTCTACACCATCCAGGGCCACAAGGCCGACCTCATGGTCGTCCACCTGCGACCGACGATGGCCGACGTCGACGCCGCCGAGCGCCAGTTCGAGCAGACCGAGTTCGCCCGCTACACCGACCGCGCGACGTCGTACGTCTCCGTGACCGAAGCCTCGGGGTACACCGACAAGGCCAAGGAGTACTTCGACGGCGAAGTCGACGACGACTCCGGCCTGGCGAAGTACATCCGGTCGCGGCTCCACCCTGACATCCCCGACGACGAGTTCGTCTGCTTCTACCCGATGAACAAGCGCCGCGACCCGGGGCAGAACTGGTACGACATGCCGTTCGACGAGCGCGCCGAGCACATCGAGCGCCACGGCGATATCGGCCGAAGCTACGGCGGGAAGGTCTCGCAGATGATCGCCGGCTCCGTCGGCTTCGACGACTGGGAGTGGGGGATCACGCTGTGGGCCGACGACATGACCGACGTCAAGGACCTGCTGACCGAGATGCGCTTCGACCCCTCGACGTCGAAGTTCGCCGAATTCGGCTCCTTCTACGTCGGCCGCCGCTTCCGGCCGGGCGATCTCCCCGCCGTCATGGCGGGCGAACGCGTCCCGACGGGCGAGGGGGAGTCAGCCGCGAGCGGTGAGCGGGTCGCCCACGCCAGCGCTGGGAACAGTTCGCCGACCGGCGACGGCGACCGGCCGACGGCGACGACCGCCCGGACGGCCGGCGACGCAGGCGACACGGGTGGTGCCCATCCCGGAAGCGCCGGCGAGGGCGACCACCCGCACGCCGGGGACGCGGCCAGCGACGATGGCGGCAGCGCCGCGGAATCCACGGACGACGAGAGGTCGGCGGACGAGGATTCCTCGTCCGGCGGCCCGCCGATGGACGTCGACAGCGAGTTCGCCGAGGTCGACGATCTCGGGCAGCGTCTCGGCTCCCTCGGCGTCCGAGAAGGTGAGGACTACGACGCCGGTGACTACGGTCTACTGTTCCACTCCGAGGCCGACGCCGAGGAACTGGCCGAAGAGGTCGAGGGGCTGCGCTCGAACTTCGACCACTACGACCGCCACGTTCTGACGAGCGTCCGCGCCCATGGCGGCCAGGCCGCCGTCGTGAGCGTCTGGACGGCGAAGGAGGCCGCCGAGACGGCCGCCGGCTTCCTCGGCGACCTCCCGGGCATCGACGAATGCTACGGTGGCAGCCTCGGCGAGGGTGGCGCGGCCGGGGATGCCGACGCGACCGACGAGTCGGCAGCTGGTGACGCTGACGAGGACACCGACGAGGAGGACTCCATCCGCGAGGAACTGTCCGATCTCGACATCTACGCCGGGAAGCCCCACGGCGAGGACGTCTACGCGCTGGTGCTGTACTCGGAGACCGACCCCGTCGAACTCGCCGCCGAAGTCGACGGCCTGCGCGAGCACTTCGTCCGCTACGACAGCCACGTCAAGACGGCGGTGTACAGGGACGCGCCCGCGGAGACCGTCGCCGTCGTCAGCCTCTGGAAGACGCGGGACGCCGCCGACACCGCCAGCGAGCACCTGGCGGACCTCCCCGGCGTCGTCGGCCGCCCGGAGCACGAGGACGGCTTCGGGACGATGGGGATGTTCTACACCGTCAAGCCCGAGCACCGCGAGGAGTTCGTCGAGACGTTCGGCGAGGTCGGCGGGATGCTCGCGGAGATGGACGGCCACCGGGAGACGGCCCTGCTGGCCAACCGCGAGGACGAGAACGACATGTTCATCGCCAGCCAGTGGGACGCGAAGGAGGACGCGATGGCGTTCTTCCGCTCTGACGCCTTCGCAGACACCGTCGAATGGGGCCGGGACGTGCTAGCTGACCGGCCGCGGCACGTCTTCCTGGCCTGAGTCTGCGGACACGAGCGAAGCGAGTGTCCGTTTTTTTCGCCCACGTTTTTGCGCGAGCGGTGCGCGGAGCGCACCCGACGCGGAAAAAGGTGGAGTCGGGGCCGGGACGTGCTAGCTGACCGGCCGCGGCACGTCTTCCTGGCCTAAGTCAGCGGCCCGTTCTTTCCCGATAACTCGTGCGCCGAACCGTCACGAACTCCTGTTCAAGCAGGGCTTGCGCCACCGATCGACGCCGAAAGGTACCCCACGGTTAAGTCCCCCCTCGTGTTTGTCACGAGCAGTATGACCGGGGACGAAAGGGGGCTGCTGGACGGCAGTCGTCGCTCGCTGCTGAAGGGACTCGCGCTCGGCGCCGTGGGGACGGCGGGCGCGAGCGTCGGGTGGCCGCACGTCGCGCCGCACGTTCGAGGAACGGAGACGGAGGAACGCAGCCCGCAACAGGCGATGAACGCGCTCGTCGCGAACGAAGACGTGACCCACGTCGCGTCGGGTGGTCGCTGGGCAGACGCGAGTACCTGGGAGGAGGGGGAGATTCCCGACCACCGCGCCAGGGTGCACGTTCCGGCCGAGACGACCGTGACGCTCGACCACGAGGACGACACTGAGCTGATGACGGTGCGGGTCGACGGGACGCTCAGGACGGACCCCGAGTCGACGGCGCGACTGCGCCTCGACACGCTCGTCGTCACGGGGAGCGGGACGCTCGAACTCGGGACGCCCGACGCGCCGGACGTGGCGGGGACGACGATTCGGTTCCGCGACGACGGCCCTATCGACGAGTCGTGGGACCCGACGCGCGTGAGCCGCGGCCTGCTGACGATGGCGGGCGCGACGGTCACCGCCCACGGCGCCGAGAAGGCGGGATTCCGCCCGACGAAGACCGGACCGCAGGCCGGCGACGAGTCCCTGACGTTCGCCGAGGCGCCGACGGGCTGGCAGGCCGGCGACTCCCTCGTCGTCGCGGGGATGAACCCGGCGAGCAACGAAGACGAAGCGGTGACCGTCGCCGGCGTCGACGGGGCGACGGTGGCACTCGAATCCGCGCTGGAGTACGACCACCGCCCGCCGGCCGAGGACCTCTCGGCGTACGTCGCGAACCTCGACCGGACCGTCCGCCTGGCGTCCGAGAACGACCAGGCCAAGCGCCGCGGGCACGTCATGCTGACGTCCCGTGACGTCGACCTGGCCAACGTCGGGTTCTACGACCTCGGACGGACGGAGAAGGCCCGGCCCTTCACCGACCCGCTGAACGGCAAACCGCCGGAAGACGTCCCGCCGAACCCCCAGGCCCGCTACGCCTGCCACTTCCACCGGACGGGAATCGACACGACCGCGGAGCCCCGTCGGGTTCGGGGCTGCGTCGTCCACGGGAGTCCCGGGTGGGGGTACGTCAACCACAACAGCTACGTCGAAATCGAGGACAGCGTCTCCTACGACGTGTTCGGCGCCGGCTTCGTCGCCGAGGTCGGCAACGAGGTCGGTTCCTTCCGGAACAACTTCGCGTTGCGTTCGACGGGCTCGGGCGGCTTGCCGGACAACCGCCAGTTCCACGAGGACGACGAGGGGTCCATCGACGACTTCGGCCACGGCGGTTACGGCTTCTGGCTACAGGGCCCCGGCGTGGCAGTCGAGGACAACGTCGCCGCCGGCCACCGCCACCACGGCTTCGTCTACTGGACCCGCGCCAAACCCGACCACGAGGTCGATCCCGAGCGGATCGACGGCGTCACCGACGAGATACCCACCTTCCCCGTCGAGAACCTCGACGGCCAGGCCTACCTCGAACAGTCCGACGAGCTCGCGGACGGCCGGGTGCCCTCCGGGAACGTCAAACTGCGGTCGTTCAGCGGCAACACCGTCTTCGCCTCCGGCGGCGGGCTGGACATGTCCCGCCACCGCTTCGGCGACGACCCGCCCGAAGAGGGCGACCACGCCAGCGTCATCGAGGGATTCACGGCGTTCAACATCGGTGCGTTCGAGCCGGAGTGGGGCGGTATCAGACCACCGCGTAGCGCCGGGTCGCAAGGCGGCAACAACGGCATCTCGATCCGGTACAGCCGCCACGTCTCCATCGAGGACGTCCGCCTCGTCGGCGGCCGGGGCGACTCGCGCGGCATCGGGATCAACCACAACCACGCGCCCAGCGACGTGCGCGTCGAGGGTGGGGAAATCGAGGGCTGGAAGGTCGGCGTCCGCTCGTTCCCCCGCGGCGAGGCACCCATCCGCGACGTCGACTTCGACAACGAGGTGGACGTCCAGCTGACCGGCGGCGGGACGGACCACCGCTGGTCGGTCCAGTCCGTCCCCATCGAGGGCGCGTCGTTCGCCGACGGCGGTCGGGCATCGGTGTACATGGGCACCGAACTCGACGAGGACCTCTACGGGCTATTCTCGCCGGAGAGCGTCGCCTCCCTGAACGGGGAGTCCCTGTACTTCGAGTCCCAGCGGCCCGACTTCGTCCCGCTCCCGACGCGGGCCGACGTGAGCGACGTCGACGAGGACGCGCTCTCGGACCTGACTGACGTCAAGCCCGGACAGCTCGTCGGCGAGACCAACGCCGACCTCTGGGGCGAGTTCGGCCTCAGCGTCGAAGGCGAGGTCGTTCCCGACGACGCGGGGCGCGTGGCCGGCGTCGAGGGTGGATACCTCGGCGGTGCCAGTGGGTCAGGCGGCGGCTCGCCGGGGGGCCAGTCACCGCCCGGCCCCCTGAAGAGCGTGACGACGGCGACGGGGTCACTCGTCGAGTGGGGCCGACTCAGTCAGGGGAAGCCGCTGTACGTCTACGACGACCCGGAGTTCCTGGCCATTCCAGGCAAGTACGCCAACCTGCCGTACCTCCGGTTCGAGGGCGAGGACGCTCACGAGGAGCGACGGTCGTTCACCTACCTCCGGTTCGACGCGCCGATGACGCTCTGGGTCGCACTCGACGACGAAGTCAGTCCGGGCTGGCTCTCGCGCTGGCAGAAGACCGGCGACACCCTCGGGACGAGCGACGACACCCGCGCCGTCTACCGAACCGAGGTCGACGCCGGGACGACGATTCTCGGGGACTCGGGAGAGAGCCACCGGATGTACACCGTCTTCTACCGGAACCGCTAACGGACTGCCGCGTCGAGGCTCCTCGCCAAAGCACAGGGCGTTTACCGCTCGCGTCTGAAACCAACCCACATGAACGCGGTGGAGATCTGGATCCGCCTGCTCGCCGGGGTCGGACTGATCCTCGCGAACGGCTTCTTCGTGGCCATCGAGTTCGCCCTGACCAGAGTCCGCCAGTACCCGGAGTCGGAGTTCGACGAACCGGGGCTCCGCCGGGCCTGGGAGATGACCCAAGAACTGGAGATATACCTCACCAGCTGTCAGGTGGGGATCACGGCGTCGAGCATCGCCGTCGGTATCGTCGCCGAACCGGCGCTCGCGGCGATCTTCGAACCGGTCTTCGCGAACACCGGCCTCGCGTCCGTCGGCGCGGGCGCTATCCTGGCGTTCGTGATCATCAACCTCGTCCACCTCACTCACGGCGAGCAGACGCCGACCTACCTCGGCGTCGAACGCACCAAGTTCGTCTGCCGGTACGGCGCGACCCCGCTGTACTGGTTCGCCTGGAGCATCCGGCCGGTGATGCGCATCGGCGACACCGTCGCCAAGTGGACGCTCGGCCTGTTCGGCATCGAGATGACCGGCGCGTGGCTCGAGACTGAGGAGGAGATAATCGAGACCAGAGCCGATCTGCGCAACCGGCTCGGGTCGCTGCTCGAGCGCGGCGACCTCTCCGAAGAACGACACGACGAAGTGATCAGCGCGCTCGAAGTCGGCGAGGTCCCCGTCCGAGATATCATGGTGGATGTCGACGACGTCGTCTTCCTCTCGACGAACGCCGACCCCGAGGAGAACTTCGACCGCATGGCGGGCACACCGCACGTTCGCTTCCCGCTGCTAGCCGACGACGACCCCGAACAGTTCGAGGGCATCGTCTACGCGCCCTCGATCGTCGACAACGTCGACGCCCTCCGCTCGGGGGAACAGTCCTTCGCCGACGTCGCCGCGCCGCCGATGACCGTCGCCGCCGACACGACCGTCAGCGACGCCGTCGACCAGTTCCAGACCGAGAGCCAGGAGCTCGCACTCGTGATGACGGAGGGTGAAGTGGTCGGCCTGGTCACCGCGACCGACGCCTTCGAGGCGGTGATGGGCGAACTGGAAGATCCGCTCGACTGAAAACTGGAAACGACCCGCTACTCCTCGGTGACCGTCTTGTCGAGTTCAGCTTCGCCGAAGTAGATCTCCGCCCCGTCCTGGGCCACTTTCTCCGCCAGCACGGCGCACTTGATCCGCATCGGCGAGATGTCGACGCCGAGCATGTCGACGACGTCGTCCCGGTCCATCTCCTGGAGTTCCTCGATCGTCGTCCCCTGTAGCTTCTCCGAGAGCATGGAGGCCGACGCCTGCGAGATGGCGCAGCCGTCGCCGCGGAAGGCGACGTGTTCGATCGTCTCCTCCGATTCGTCGAGGACGACGTCCATCTCGATGGTGTCACCGCACATCGGATTCTCGCCGACGTGGGTGAACGTGGGGTCCTCGATCTCCCCGTGGTTGCGGGGATTCTTGTAGTGGTCGAGGATCTGCTGTCGGTACATGTCAGAGCCGCCAATACCCATATTGGACGTATTTGGCGAGTGGGCGGCAAAAGGGTTCCGGGGCGGACGATGCGAGCGAAGCGAGCATCGTCGAACGAGCGAGCGGGAGCGAACGCAGTGAGCGACACGCGAGCCGGTCGGGGCCGAGCGAAGCGAGGGCCCGACGAACGAGCGAACGGCGAACGGAGTGAGCCGTGAGCAGGGCTGCGCGCGACGAGTCGAGTGGCCACCGACAGCGCCCCATCTCGACGAACGTCGAGTACCGCCACCGCACTAGCAGTTATTTCCGCTATACAGCTAGCGTCAATTATACTGCCGTGGCAAACTTGATAGTAAATACCCAACAAAGCTTATTAGCTCCCGACTATGTGAGGAACTAACGGAGTCGGGATGCTCAACAGTATTCAGAGTCTATCTAACCCGTCGGGCACGTCGGCCGCCGGGAGCGACGCCACTGCCGCTCTCGATCCGCTCCTGCAGGACGGTGAGACGGTGCGGTACGTCCTGACGAGTTCGAAGGGAATCGAGCAGACCCAGGACGGGCGGACGACGACCGTTCAGCCGGGCTCGAGCCACGACGCCTACGCCATCGTCACTGACTTCCGGGTGCTCTTTCTCGTCGGGAGCGATGCCGAGGAGCCCTCTATCGACATCGAGTTCGACCTGCCGATGGTCGCGAGTTCGAAGGCACGCAACAGCCTGCTGAGTTCGAGTCTCGTGGTCGCCTCCGAGGAAAAGACGACGGTCAAGTTCACCCCCTCTGGTGGCCCGGACGTCGAGGAGGTGGCCGAGTACATCGACCGCCTCAGCGACTGCTGGGCGGACTTCCACCGCGCCATCGCCGCCACGCGCGAGGCCATCGACGCGTTCGAGGCCACGCTCACGGCCGGCGAAGACGCCCAGGAGGAACTCACGACCGCCCAGTCGCGGCTCTCGAACGCCCATCACCACGCTACGCGCAACGAGGACGGGCCTGTCGAGGCCATGCTGGAGATACTCGAACCCGTCGAGGACGAACTCGACCAGCTCCAGGTCGAGGCCCGTCTCGACCGGGTGGACGATTTGCTCGCCGACGCCGAGGCGGAAGACGCGTTCGACGACGCCGTCGCCGCGCTCGTCGAGGCCCGCGACCGCCTCGAAGAGGCCCGCGGGGCGCTCGACGAGGAGGCCCTCGCGGGTGAAGGTGCCGCGGAATCCATCGACGAGCGGACGGCGGCCATCGACGACTACGCGACGTCCCTGCTCGCCGACGCCGAGGACGCCTGTCACCAGGCGCTCGACGCGGCCGACGCCGACGCCGCGGCGAAGGCCTGGGAGACCGCACTGGCGCGGTACCGGACGGTCCGCGACGCCGACTGGGACGAACTCGGCGGGGTGGACGAGGACGCGCTGGACTTCCAGATCGCCTGGGTCGTCGGCAACCGCATCGACGCCCTGTGTGCCCGCGGCGCGGAACTGGAGACCGAAGGTGACGACCTCGACGACAGCGGCGACGACGCGACCGAACGGTTCGAGGCGGCGAAGGACGCAGTGGAGACGGCCCAGACCCTCGCCGACGAGCATCCACACACCGACGCAGACCGCTTCGACGAGCGGCTCGAGGACCTCCAGGAGAAGGTCGAGGTCAGCGAGTGGCAGTGGGGCGACGCCTGAGGGCGACGGTCCACAGTCGGTGAGACGGTCCGCACTGTTTTTCGACGCCGGGACGACACGACGTCGCCGTCGAGCCATCGACTGATATCCCGAACCGGTAGGTCTCGGTACGCTTCGGCGGTACGACGGCCGTTAATGTCACGTTAAGCGCGACAGCCCCGGAAGTAGTTTTCTCCCGATCCAAGGTTATAATTATTCGTGACGCCGTAAATTGTCAACGGGGGTTGGCTGATGTTCAATCGAGTAAGCAAACTATCCAAGCAAGCGTTCGTCGCTGACGCGTCACAGACGCGGGGGGACCTCGATGTCGGGTCATTCGAGTCGTCGCTCGCCGACGCCGAAGCGGTGCAGTACGTCCTCGCCAGCGCGGCGGGCATCGAACAGACGACGGCGGATCGCACGACGACCATCGAACCCGGCCCGGACACCGCCGCTTACGCGGTGGTGTCCAACCGGCGCGTCTACTTTCTGCTCGGCGACGACCTCGCCGAACCGGAGTTGACAGTGGACATGGAGCAGATTTCGAACGTAGAGCTGCGGAACGCCCTGCTCTCCACCACACTCGTCTTCTCGACGACGACGGGCACCGTCCGGTTCGTTCCGGCCGACACCGAGACGGCAGAGGTCGTCGTCTCCTACGTCTCACGCGTCGGCAAGGCCTGGGCAGACCTGTTCGAGGCCCTGGAGAAGGCCCACCGGTCGCTCGCGAGCGTCGAATCGGCCATCAAGGCCGGCGAGGACCCGGAGAGCGCCATCCAGCAGACGCGGACACGGCTCTCGAACGCCCACCACTGTGCGACCCACCACGACGACGCGCCGACGGAACTGATGCGGGACCAGATCCAGCCGGTCGAGGACAGGCTCGAGCAGCTCCGCTACGGCTCCCGACTCGATCGGGCGGACGGACTCATCGACGACGCCCGGCGCGCCCAGCGATCCGGGGCGTTCGAGGACGGCGTGGCCGCCGTCGTCGAGGCGACGGCCGTCATCCGCGACGTCGCGTCGGTCCTGCACGACGTCGACGCACCCGGGCTCAGTGACCGGCTGACGTCACAGGCGAACACGCTCGACACCATCGCCCAGGCGCTCCTGAACGAGGCCGAGCGTGCCTGTCACCGTGCCCTCCAGGCCGCAGACGACGCAGCGGCCATCGCTGCTTGGCAGGAGGCGCTCGACCGCTACCGCGAGGCCGCCGCAGCCGGCTGGGACGGCCCCGCGGGGGCGAGCCAGGAGGCCCTGCGTTTCCAGCTGGCCTGGGTCGTCGGCAACCTCGTCGACGCGCTCGTCTCCCGCGCCGACGAGCGGGAGGCCGCCGCCGAGGAGTTCGGCGGGACCGGGTCGGACGCCATCGGACGCTACGAGGAGGCCTGCCGGAATCTTGAGCGCGCCCGCGACCTGGCCGAGGACCATCCGGAACTCGCTGCGGCCCCGCTCGAAGACCGGATCGGCACGCTCGAAGTGAAAATCGAACGCGCCGAGTGGCAGTGGGGCTCAGCCGACTGAGCCGGACGCCGTGACCCACATCGGTCCCGTCGCCGTGGCCGAGCGACGCGTCGACCCGAGCGACGGCGACGGACGCCAGCCCCCGTTTTGTCTCGTCCGGTTCGTCGTGACCAGTGCCGCTCGTGGTCGCCAGTAATCGACTACGCGAATAGCTGCCGCGCCTCGTCCATCGCCTCGATCAGCACGTCGATTTCTTCTCTCGTATTGTAGATGTAGAACGACGCGCGGGCGGAGGCGGCGACGCCCAGTTTGTCGTGGAGGGGCTGCGTGCAGTGGTCGCCGGCGCGGATGGCGACGCCGGAGTCGTTGACGATAGAGGCCAGGTCGTGGGCGTGGACGCTCTCGAGGTTGAACGCGACGAGGCCCGAGCGGTCGTCGCCCGGCGGTCCGTAAATCTCGATATCGTCGAACTCGCTCAGGCGGTCGTAGGCGTACTCGGCCATCGCCTCCTCGTGGCGGCGGACCCGGTCCATGCCGATCTCTTCGAGGTAGTCGACGGCGGCGGCGAGCGCGATGCCCTCGCTGATAGAGGGGGTGCCGGCCTCGAACTTCCAGGGGAGTTCGTTCCAGGTCGAGTCCTCGTAGGTGACCTTCGTGATCATGTCGCCGCCGTAGAGGTACGGCTCCATCGCCTCGAGCACCTCCTCTTTCCCGTACAGCGCGCCGCTACCGGTCGGACCGCACATCTTGTGGCCCGAGAAGGCCAGGAAGTCACAGTCGATCTCCTTCACGTCGACGGGGCGGGTGGGCACCGACTGGGCGCCGTCGACGAACGACAGCGCGTCGTGATCGTGGGCGATGTCGGTGATCTCCGCGACGGGGTTCACGGTACCGAGCGTGTTGGAGACGTGGACGACGCTGACCATCTCGGTGTCGTCGGTGATCAGTTCGCGCGCGGCGTCCATATCCAGGCGCCCCTGGTCGGTGATGGGGATGTACTTCACGTCGGCGCCGGTCTTCTTGCCGATCTGCTGCCAGGTCACCAGCGACGCGTGGTGTTCCATCTCGGTCAGGGCGATCTCGTCGCCGGGACCGAGTTCGTTCAGGCCCCAGGCGTAGGCGACGAGGTTCTCGGCTTCCGTCGTGTTCTTGGTGAAGACGACCTCCTCGCGGCCGTCGGCGCCGACGAAGTCGGCGACGGTGTCGTGGGCTTCCTCGTAGGCGATAGAAGCCTCCTGACTCAACTGGTGGATGCCGCGGTGGACGTTGGCGTTGTAGTTGTAGTAGTAGTCGACGATGGTGTCGACGACCTGCTTCGGCGTCTGGCTCGTCGCCCCGTTGTCGAGGTAGACCAGGGGCTCGCCGCCCACCTCCCGGTCGAGGACGGGAAAGTCCTCGCGGATGGCCGCGACGTCGAGAACGTCGGACTCGGATTGGCTCATTGTATAACTAGTTTTTCTGGATGGCCAACTTTCCTTCGATCCGACCGTCCGTCTCGGCGAGTACGACCGACCCCGACGGGGTGAAAACATGTCATCGAGTCGTGCGGAATCGGGCGCTGGGCGCGATTTAACAGTGATATATTTCGTTGAACGATCGGAATGATTAATTCGTGGTGGGGACGCGTAGGGAACCATGGGGGCTGACGGATCGAGGGGTCAGGAGGTCGTATCGAGTACAGAGCGACAGGCGATACAGTACGATCGCACGAAGACGGACCGGAGCCGGGCGTCGGTCAACGACCGGCCGGGACAGGACCGGCACGAACTGCCGGCGACGATACCCGTCGGCGAGTATCACGCGTACTTCCACCGGAACAGACACCGGGCCAACGAGCGACCGCTCCGGCGCGTCGGCGGGCGGGACCTGGACTGGCTGTCGACCGACCAGTGGCTCGCCTACGAGGTGGACGTCCCCGAGGCCGGGAGCTACGACCTGTCGCTGCGGGTCGCCGCCGAGAGCGCCTTCGGCGGCGGCGACGTCGGCGTCGTCCTGAACGACGACCCGCTCGCGCGACTGGCGTTCGACCCGACGGGGGGCTGGTACAGCTGGGAGGAGATCGGCGAGGAGATAGAGCTACCTGCGGGGGAACACACCATCAGACTGGTCGTCTTCGACGGCGGGTGGAAGCTCGAAGCACTCACGATCGAGTGACGTCGGGGGCGTCACCGTCACTTTCTACGTCGGCATCCACTACGCCGCCAGCGTCCGCCCTGCCGTCCGTATCCGCCGTGCCGTCCGCATCGGTCGCGCCATCCGCCTGCTCCGTGCGCCGGACGTACTCGGCGTGGCGGCGCTGGTACTCTTCGAGGCGGTAGTTGTCCCACGCCAGGTCCGAGAGGAGGTGGGCGTAGAGGACGACGGCGGTGAAAACGGCGAACGACTGGTCCCAGAGCCACAGCGCGGCGACCAGTCCGCCGGCGATGACGACGTGGCTGAACAGCCGCTGGATCGCCCAGAGGTCGTCGTTCGCGAAGATACCCGACGGGTCGGTGAGCGGGAGCAGCGGATTTCGGAGGACGCGGGCGAGCGCCGACCAGTCGCCGCTCACCAGGCGTGCGACGAGGAAGTGGTCGAAGTCGATGCCGACGCCGACGGCGAGGGCCCACCCGATTGCGGCCCACCACGGGACGACGTCCGGGAGCGAGAGGGCCCAGACGCCGACGACGCCGACGGCCAGCGAGATCAGGGCGTGGTCGCGTGAGTACATCTGCCCGGAGAATGCAGCGGCGCGACCGTAAAGTCACATCCAGAGGAGCTGTGCGTGGCGGGTCCCGTCGAGGTCGAGGACGTTCTCCTCCTCCACGAAGCCGTGTTCGACGGCGAGAGCGACGCTGTCGGTGCCGACGAGGTTGGCGACGCTGCACCGCGCGAGGCTGTCGACGACGGTCTGTTCGTCGGCCTCCTCGCCGTCGTAGAACGCCTCGTCGACGGTGAGGGAGACCTTCCCGTTCTCGAAAGTCTCGCCCAGGACGTCGGCGTCGCAGACGGAGACGAGCAGCCCCTCGTCCGTCTCGCGTTCGTTGAGTAGCATCGATCAGCGACCTCCAGGGACGATCACTCGACCAGTTCCTCCTCGGCTCGTTCGCGCATCTCTTCTGCCTCCTCGGCGATCTCCTGGGCGCGGTCGTACTCGCCGACTTCCTCGAGGGCGCGGGCCTTCTCGCCGAGGATCTCGGCGTTGCGAAAGCCCAGGCGAATGGCGTTGTCGAACGCCTCGACGGCGTCCTCCGCGAGGCCACGCTCCAGGAGGAAGAAGCCGCGGTTGTACCAGGCTTCGGCGAAGCGCGGGTCCCGCTCGACGGCGCGCTCGGCGTGCTCCAGGGCCTGCTCGGTCTGGCCGGATTCCCAGAGAGCGTAGGCCAGGTTCGTCTCCGCAGTGGCTGTGTGTTCGCTGCTCGGGGCGCCCTGGCTCGCTCGCTCGGGGTCGCGTTCGGCGTCCTCCTCCTCGGCGATGGCGATGGCCTCCCGGTAGGCGCCGATGGCGGCGTCCCACTCCTCCATCTCGGCGTGGGCCGCGCCCTTGTTCGTCCAGGCCTCCTGTTCGATGGAGAGTCGCTCGGCGAACATCGCGGCCCGCTCGAACGTCTCGGCCGCCTGTTCGTACCGGTTGATCTGGACGTATGAGACGCCGACGCCGAGCAGTTCCTCGGCGTCGACTTCCCCCTTCGAGAGGTTGCGCTCGTCGAGCATGTCCGTGACGACCCGGGAGTCGACCGGGTCCACCTTGTCGGGGTCGACGGACAGCTCCGGCGGGTCCAGGTCGAAGGGGTCGTACGGATCCCCGAAGCCCTGCCCCTCGGAGAACTCGTGGTCGTCGCGCTCTCGGTCAGTCATAGCCTCCGTTTGGCGAGGCGGAGTGTTAAGGGCTACGTCCCGCAGATATGATGTCCGTCGCGGTCGCCCGCAACGATCGGTCGCTCAACTGCCTGAAGAATCGTTCCGCGGTTCGGTCACGCTACTCGAAACAGGGACGGAAGCGCCCCGTCAGTCGGCGCCGTGTCGGGGGACGTGCCCGCAGTCGGTGCACTCCCACGTGCCGACGCGTCGGGCGACCGCGCTCCCGCAGTCGGGACAGGTGTACGTCTCGGTCGTGGTCTGCTGTTGGGTTGCCATTACCGGAGCGAAATCGGTGCGCGACCAAGAGGGTTGTTCTAATATTGCCATTACTGTACTAGCGACATATAATCGCATGGTAGCGGGTATCGACCGGCCCGGGATCTGCCGACTGGCGCGGGATTTTCCCCGGCGGCGCACGCACCCCATGGTATGAGCAAGCGACTGTTCGTCAGCGTCGACCTGGACGGCCTCGCCGAGGAGGTTGCCGCAGTCCAGGAGCTGTTCGCAGATGCGAGCGGACTCAGCTTCACAGACCCCGAGCAGGCCCACGTCACCCTGAAGTTCCTCGGCGACACCGACGGGGGGCGCGTCGACGACCTGGTGAGAGAACTAGAGGTCGCCGTCGCGGACAGCGGCGTCGAGCCCTTCGAGGCGGCGTTCGGCGGCCTCGGCGTCTTCCCATCACTCGACTACATCAGCGTCGTCTGGTTCGGTACCCGAGCGGGTAGCGAGCAGCTCACCGCGCTCCACGAGGCCATCGAAGAACGCACCGTCGCGATGGGGTTCGAACCGGAGGACCACGAGTTCACCCCGCACGTCACGCTCGCGCGGCTGCAACACGCTGGCGGCAAGGAACTCGTCCAGGACGTCGTACAGAACCGCGATCCTGCCGTCGGCACGCTCTCAGTCGACGAGATGCGACTCACCGAGAGCGTGCTCACCGAAGACGGCTCCGAGTACTCGACGGTCGCTTCGATTCCGCTCTGAGGAGCGCCGTGTCAGTTCAGCTCTGCGAACGGAACTGCCGGGCTCCCCGGGAGTACGCGGGTGACCATCCAGTCCAGTCCCGCCGGGTCGACCGGAGCGAGGTCGAGGCGGACGGTACTGCCGACGTCGCGGGCGGCGAGTTTGTCCCTGAGCAGTGGGTCCGCGTAGTCCACCACGTGGAACGCCGTGTCGGTGACCGTCTCGATGACCGTGAGGCCACCGTCGTCGTCGACCGGATCCGCGACCCTGAACGTCCGTCGGCTGCTGATCTGTTTCGTCGTGGCCATGTGAGCGAGGTGTCTGGAAAGCTGTATAAATTTTCCGTGGAAGGTGTGTAAGTAGCATAATGGCATACTAGGACAGGGGCCGCCCTGGTTTAGGACCGCCAAAACAATCAGTTTCGTGATAGTTATGTAGGCGGGCCGGACTACCGTCCAGTATGCCGCTGGTCGAGAATCTGGTGCTCGTGTTCGTGGCGGGGCTGATTACGGCGCTAGCCACCGGGCTCGGAGCGCTCCCATTCTTCGTGGTCGACGACTTCTCAGACAGGTGGAACGTCGCCCTCTGGGGACTCGCCTCGGGAATCATGGTCGCGGCGTCGGTGTTCGGCCTGCTCCGGGAGGGGCTCGCCTACGGGTCGCCGGTCCTGCTCGTCCCCGGGATGGCCGCGGGCGTCGCACTCGTGGTCGGCGGCCACCGCCTCGTCGACGGGATCGAACACAGCCCGAAACAGTACGAGGAGGCCGACTTCCGGAAACTCGTGCTCATCCTGGGCGTGCTGACCGTCCACAGCTTTCCCGAGGGCGTCGCGGTCGGCGTCTCCTTCGGCGAACTCGGGCTGGCCGGGGCCGAGACGGTCGGCGTCCTCGGCTTCGGCCTGCCCGTCCTCGCCGTATTCATGACCGTCGCCATCTCCATCCACAACGTTCCCGAGGGCGTCGCGATATCCATCCCGCTGCGGTCGCTGCACGTCAGCGAGTGGCGCATGGTGTGGTGGGCGGTGTTCTCCTCACTCCCGCAGCCCATCGGTGCCGTCATCGCGTTTTACTTCGTCTCGCTCGCCAAGGAGTTCCTGCCGCTGGGCTTCGGGTTCGCGGCGGGCGCGATGATCTATCTCGTCGCCACGGAGTTCGTCCCCGAGGCACTCGAGCACGGCGCCGACCTCCCCGGAAGGGGCCGTCGCGAACTCGTCGCGGGCGCCCTGGTCGGAGTCCTGATCATGGTCCCCCTCGCGTTCGTCTAGTTGCCTCCATCAGAAGACGCTCCGCTGTTCGACGACTTTCAGGTCGACGAACGCGGACAGGTCCTCACCGTACTCGTCGACACGGTTCTCCAGCCGGTAGTTCGAGTGGTCGACGACGAAGTAGTACGGCCCGGTCGCGTCGAGCGGTTCGCGAGCGCCAGCGTCCTTCGTCGCGGCCTCGTACACGCCCTCGGCGTCGGCCTTCGGGACCGCGGCTTTGCTGAACGAAGCGTGGCCACGTGGCGTCTCCTCGGGTTCGTCTCCGCTAACGAACGCGTCGTAGTGGTCGAACTGCGCCTCGCCGACGAAGAAGTAGACGTCGAAGGCGCGCTGTCTCGACCTGACCGTGTAGGAGACGGCGCCGCCCGGGTCCGAGACGTCCGGCACCTCCCTGACCCAGCCGTCACCCGGTTCGACGCTGATGCTCTCGGTGACGCCCACGACGACGTTGCCGCCGGTCCCGAGACAACCGCTGCCGACCGTTATCGCGCCCACGCCAGCCGTCCGCAGGAACGTCCGTCGTCTCATGTCGATACGCTCTCTGATAGCCCCGCATAACTGTTCGTGGCCTATTCCCGCGGTTGATAACGGTGGTGACGTTCTCCGCCGGTCGGCCAGTGTGGCGGGGCCCGCCCGCCTCCCGCGCCCGCCTCCGGTGAAAAGAACACACATTTATGCCCCGGCACGGAACAGACGGACACTATGAGCAAGAAGTCCAAGGCCAAGAAGCAGCGTCTGGCCAAACTCGACAACCAGAACAGCCGCGTCCCGGCGTGGGTCACCCTCAAGACCGACCGCAACGTCCAGCGCAACCCGAAGCGACGCAACTGGCGCCGTAGCAACACCGACGAATAATGAGCGCGAACGACTTCGAGGAGCGCGTCGTCACCGTCCCGCTCCGCGACGCCAAGGCCGAACCGAAACAGGAGCGTGCCGACCGCGCGATGTCGCTCGTCCGCGAGCACCTCGCCAAGCACTTCTCCGTCGACGGGGACGCCGTCCGACTCGACCCCTCGATCAACGAGGCAGTGTGGGCCCGCGGCCGCTCGAAGCCCCCGAGCAAGCTTCGCGTCCGCGCCGCCCGCTTCGACGAAGAGGGCGAGAGCGTCGTCGAAGCAGAGACCGCGGACTGATACCTTGCTCCGCGCGGTCTTCTCCGGGTCGGCGTACGTCGGTGTATTCGCTCGCGCGACCGACGACTGTCTCCTGGTTCGACCGGACGTCGAGGACGACCTCCGCGAGGACCTGGGCGACGAACTCGATGTTCCCGTCGTCCCGACGACCGTCGCCGGGTCGGGCACCGTCGGCGCCCTCGCGACCGGTAACGAGAACGGCCTGCTCGTCACCAGTCGCGTCACCGAGCGCGAACGCGACCGGATAGCCGACGCCACGGACCTGCCGGTCCACGAACTGCCGGGCCGGATCAACGCCGCCGGCAACGTCGTCTGCTGTAACGACACCGGCGCCTACGTTCACGCCGACCTCTCCCGGGAGGCCGTCCAGGCGGTGAAAGACGCCCTCGACGTCCCCGTCGAGCGCGGCACGCTGGCGACGGTCCAGACCGTCGGCACCGCCGCCGTCGCGAACAACCGGGGCGTCCTCTGTCACCCGAAGTCGACGGACGGCGAACTCGACGCCCTCGAAGACCTGCTCGGCGTGCCCGCCGACATCGGGACGGTCAACTACGGCGGCCCGCTCGTCGGCTCCGGGCTGGTCGCCAACGAGAACGGCTACGTCGTCGGCAACGATACCACCGGCCCGGAACTGGGCCGCATCGACGACGCGCTGGGCTACATCGACTAGACGCGCCGGAATCGATTTCTTCGCCGTTCGTCGTCGCTTTCGTAGCGTAGCGAGGGTCTCGTCACCACGTTCCGCGGAGCCGCGAAAGAGGCGGAGACGGAAGATACTTCCCGCTATGACTCGCACCCGCAGACATGAGTGAGTTTACTGTGACGGGTTCGTTCAAGGCCCGCGACGGTTGGCAGGACTTCGAGAAGACGATCGAGGCACCGAACGAGAACGTGGCCGAGGACCGCGCCTACGCGGAGTTCGGCTCCAAGCACGGGCTCAAGCGCACGCAGGTCGACATCAGTGAGGTGGCGGCATGAGCCTCGGTGGTGGCGGCGGCGGCCAGGCCCAGCAGCTCGCCCAGGAGATCGAACAGATCGAGCAGGAGCAGGAGGCCATCGAGAACGAGATCGAGAACCTCCGTGACGAGCAGACGGAGATCGACGAGGCCATCGAGGCTATTCGTACGCTCGACAGCGGCGACACGGTGCAGGTCCCGCTGGGCGGCGACGCCTACCTCCGCGCGGAGATTGCCGACATCGACGAGGTCATCGTCTCCCTCGGCGGCGGCTACGCCGCGGAGCGCGAGGAAGAGGGCGCCATCGACAGCCTCGAGACGAAGAAGGACACCATCGACGAGCGCATCGAGGAACTGCAGTCCCAGGTCGCCGAACTCGAGAGCGAGGCAGAGCAGCTCGAACAGCAGGCCCAGCAGATGCAACAGCAGCAGATGCAGCAGATGATGCAGCAACAGCAGGCCGAGCAGGGCGAGCAGGACGACGAGTAGGGCAGCGATGTTCGACGGACTGAAAGACAAGCTGGGCAGTTTCACGTCCGACGTCGAGGAAGACGTGGACGAGGAGGCGCTCGAGGACGAAGCGGCAGACGCCGAGGCCGAAGACGACCAGCCTGCCGAACCCGAAGCGTCCGCCGAAACGAGTGCCGAGACGGCGGACGGGGAGTCGTCCGGCGACGCTTCCGACGAGGAAGAAGCCAACCAAGTTGGCGAGTCGGCAGTCGAACCCGAGGTCGAGGAAGATGCCGACGAGGAAGACGTAGACGAAGACGAGGACGACGATTCGGGCCGCGGGTTCGCCCAGCGCGCGAAGATCCTCGCGTCGGGCAAGTCCGTCATCGACGAGGAGGATCTAGAGAGTCACCTCGACGACCTCGAACTCGCCCTGCTCTCCAGTGACGTCGAGATGAGCGTCGCCGGCGAGATTCTGGATGGCGTGAAGGAGAACCTGGTCGGCGAGACCCGTCGCCGACTCTCCAGCACGGGCAACCTCGTGCGCGACGCGCTCCGGGAGGCGCTGTTCGACGTGATCAGCGTCGGCCAGTTCGACTTCGAGGAGCGCGTCACCGAGGCCGACAAGCCCGTCGTCATCATGTTCACCGGCGTCAACGGCGTCGGGAAGACGACGACCATCGCCAAGCTCTCGCAGTACCTCGAAGAGCGGGGGCTCTCGTCGGTGCTGGCCAACGGCGACACCTACCGCGCCGGCGCCAACGAACAGCTCCAGAAACACGCCGACAACCTCGACCGGACGCTCATCTCTCACGAGCAGGGCTCCGACCCGGCGGCGGTCATCTACGACGCCGTCGAGTACGCCGAGGCAAACGACGTCGACGTCGTGCTGGGCGACACCGCCGGCCGTCTGCACACCTCCGACGACCTGATGGCCCAGCTGGAGAAAATCGACCGCGTGGTCGGCCCGGACATGACCATCTTCGTCGACGAGGCGGTCGCCGGCCAGGACGCCGTCAACCGCGCTCGCGAGTTCAACGACGCTTCGGCCATCGACGGCGCCATCCTGACGAAGGCCGACGCCGACTCCCAGGGTGGTGCCGCGATTTCGGTCGCCCACGTCACGGGGAAACCCATTCTCTTCCTCGGGACCGGACAGGGCTACGACGACATCGAACGGTTCGACCCCGAGGAGGTCGTGGACCAGCTGTTCGAAGAGTAGGCTGGCGCGGCCGGAGGCCGGGCCAGCTACAGACCGAGCGGCGAACGGAGTGAGGGCAAGGTAGCGGTAATTCTTTCCAGCACCAGTGACGGCCGGGCCCACCGTCTATCGTCTAAGACCGAGGAGCCGTCCGGTACTGGCCAGTAGACTCGTATGTTCCGAGAGCCGGACCCGCAACAACCAGCAATATTCCCCTCCTCGGGGTAGGTGAGGGGCTTTTCGCCGTGACGAGTCGCTTCAATAGCGTACGTGTCAATTGAAGCTACGACATGAGTGAACGTAGTGCACCATCCTGGCGCAGGTGGTCCCCGTGAATTCGGTCGAGCGGTACAAACAGGAGAAACACCCCCTCGACGTCGTCGAGGACGTCAGGGAGTACGCGGAGGATGGGCTGACCTTCGACGAGATAGAGGAGCGCGCGGGCGACGGCGAGTGGGAGCGCCTGAAGTGGGCTGGCATGTACGCCCACGGCCGCCAGCGAGGCTACTTCATGATGCGGACGAAAGTCCCCGGCGGCTATCTCACGCCGGAGCAGGCCGAGGTCATCGGCGAAGTAGCCGAGGAGTACGCTACCGCACCGGAGGAGTACGGCGGCGAGGAACAGAACGACGTCTGGGGCGACGCCTTCCTGGACATCACGACTCGACAGGACATCCAGAAGCACTGGATCGAGGTCGAGGACGTCCCCGAGATCTGGGAGAAGTACGACGAGGTCGGCCTGACGACCATTCAGGGGTGTGGCGACTCGGCGCGCAACGTGCTAGGCTGTCCCGCCGCCGGCCTGGACGACCACGAGTGCTTCGACGCCCAGCCGGTCATCGAGGCCGTCTCGGAGTTCTTCACCGAGAACCGGGAGTACGCCAACCTTCCCCGGAAGTTCAAGATGACCATCACGGGCTGTGCGCACGACTGCGGGCAGTCCCAGATCAACGACGTCGGACTGACGCCGGCGAAACGGGAGATAGAGGGCGAGCCTCACTACGGCTTCCACGTGAAGGTCGGCGGCGGCCTCTCCGACGGTCCGCGCATGGCCTCGCCGCTGGACGTGTTCGTCCTCCCGGAACACGCCGTCGAGTTCTGCCGCGCGGTGGCCCAGACGTTCAAGGAACTGGGCGACCGGAACAATCGCGGCGTCTGCCGGATGCGCTACCTCGTCCAGCAAATGGGACCCGAGAAATTCGAGGAAGCCGTCCGCGACCGCTGCCAGGTCGACCTCCCCACGCGCGGGACGGACCTGACCGAGGGGTATCGGGGCGACCACGTCGGCGTCCACGACCAGAAGGGGGGCGACCTGAAGTACGTCGGCTTCAACGTCATCGCCGGGCGGATGGGCGGCGACGAGTTCGCGGAGGCCGCCCGAGCGGCGAAGGAGTACGGTACTGAGGACGCCTCCATCAGACTGGCGACGGACCAGAACTTCCTCGTCACCCACGTCCCGCCCGAGAACGTCGGCGACCTGCTGAACGAGCCCTTCGCCCGGAAGTACCGGCCCGACCCGGGGCCGTTCTCCCGCGGCGCCGTGGGCTGTACCGGTTCGGAGTTCTGTAACTACGGTATCATCGAGACGAAGAACCGGGTCCGCCGGTGGGCCAAGGCGCTGGACCGGCAGATAGACACGCCCGAGGACCTCGACGTCGTCCGGATGCACATGTCGGGCTGTTCGGCCTCCTGTGCCCAGCCACAGATCGCCGACATCGGCTTCCGCGGCGAGACGGTCAACGTCAACGACCCCGAAGGGACCACGAACGAGGAGGGCGACAACATCGTCGAGGGGATGGACTTCGGCCTCGGCGGGAGCCTCGGCTCGGACAACGAGTTCCTCGACTGGGTCGAGAACGCCGTCCCCGCCGGGAGCGTCATCCCGGCGCTGGAGCAGCTGTTCGACGCCTACGCCGACGAACGCGAGGAAGGGGTTCGCGCGAGCGAAGTGAGTGCGAGCTCGTCAGAGCGTAGCTCTGACGGTGAACGGTTCTACGAGTGGTGCCGCCGGGTCGACAACGACCGCCTGCGCCAGATAATGCAGCGGGCCGACGCCAACGTGGCCGGTGGCGTCGCCCTCGACGAGGAGGGAGGTGTCGCGGATGACTGAAGAGCGTGACGCGAGCGGCGACGGTCGCATGCCGGGAGTCCCGGACGGACCCGGGACCGACCACAGCGACGTGTCGGGTGCCGAAGCGCACGGACACGCCGACGGGGACCACTCACACGGGCACGCACACGACCACGGTGACGGTGAGGAAAGCTGTGGCTGCGGGAGTTCCTGCGGCTGTGGCGAGAGCGAAACCGAGTCGCGAGCCGTGCCGGATGGCGGCGCAGCAGCCGCCAACGTCGACGAGAACGGGAAACTGGGCGACGTCGAGTTCACGAAACCCGCCGAGGGCGTCAGCCAGGACGTCGAGGACGGCCGACCGGACGAAATCGTGAATCCGCCCGATGGCGCCAAGCCGGGGACGCCGTCGTACGGGATTCGCGCGGAGATGAACGACATCGAGACGCCCGCGGACAAGACCTGGTTCATGGAACTGGACGAGGCGGTCATCGACGAGGGCCGCTGTATCCAGTGTGGCACCTGCGTCGCGTCGTGTCCCTCCGACTCCATCGGCATCGGCGACGACGGGCTACCCGAACTGGTGAAGATGTGCACCGGCTGCTCGATGTGCTGGGACTTCTGTCCCCGTGGGGGCTTGCGCTACGAGCGCCAGTGGAAGATCACCGGCGGCGACGACAACGTCAAGGGCGCCGGCGACCCCATCACCGAGTTCTCCGCGAAGGTCGAGGAGGAGTGGCGCGAAGGATCTCAGGACGGCGGGCTCGTGACGAGCGTCCTGATCCACCTGCTGGAGGCCGGTGAGATCGACGGCGCCCTCGTCGCCACGGAGAGCGACGAGGAGCCCTGGAAGGCCGAGTCGTTCCTGGCGACCACGCCGGAGGAACTGATCGACAGCGCCGGGAGCATCTACAACCAGACGATGGCGCTGGGGAACCTGGGGCTGGACCAGTGGGAGCACAAGCTCCCCGACAAGGACCCCGAGGACATGTCCCTGGCGCTGGTGGGGACGCCCTGCGAGATCGAGGGGATCCGCGCCCTGCAGGACTTCGAGTGGGACTACGCCAGCCAGGAGGCCGGCGTCCGTGCCGTCGACTACACGATCGCCCTGATGTGCACGAAGAACTTCAATTACGAGCGGCTGATGGGCGATCAACTCGTAGAGAAACGGGGAATCGACCTCGACGACGTCAGCAAGATGGACGTCCTCGACGGGAAGATGATGGTGTACGACCGGTCTGGCGAACTCATCGTCGACGAGGACGTCGAAGCGTTCCACGGCGCCGCCCTGAAGGGCTGTGACGAGTGCGCCGACTTCACCGGCTACTGCGCGGACCTGACGGTGGGATCGGTCGGGTCCAGCGACGAGTACTCCTCCGTCATCGTTCGAACGGAGCAGGGCCTGGACGCCTGGGAACTGACGAAAGCGGACCTGGATTACCACGACCTGGAGGACCGCGGCGCCGTCGGCGGGCTCCAGTCCTGGGACAAGAAGAAGGCCTTCGACTCCCTAGAGCGCCCGTTCGACCCCGACGCGCCGCGCTTCATCGACTACGCCACCCACGCCGAGAACTACGGAACGGAGCTGAATCCCCACGAGGCCGGACACTGAGCCACGCCATGCCGGTCCGCGTGTCCTCGTGACGGCGGTGGAGAGGTCATCCCCGGTACTCCCGGTACAGGTCGCGACCGACGACACCGATCCCGAAGAAGCCGATCAGAGTCTGCACGAGGTTTCCCAGGACGGGGATCGCCATCGGAACCGCGAGGGCGAGCGCACCGACTCCAGCGGCCTTCCCACCGTACCGGTCTGCTCGCCCCCGGAGCGCGGCCCCGACCCAGACGATCGAGACGGCGTTGCCGACGATACTCACGACCGCGAGGACGAACAGTCCCGGGATGCTGACGATCAACCCGATGATCGTGAGCGCCACGAGAACGAGAGCGATCGGAACGACGATCGCGACGATGAGGCCCCAGCCGAACGCTTCGCCCGGGTCCCGGCGAATCTCCTCGACCATCCTCGTCGCGTAGCGGGGACCGATCAGCACGAGTCCCCCGCCGAAGACGAGGTTGACCACGAAAGCGGTACAGAACCGGATCACGAGTCGGGTCCCGAGACCGAGTTCTGCGCCGGGGTTCGGGGACTGTGCGGCCGCCAGACCGGTGAACGCGAGGAGAACGAGAGCGCTGGCACCTCGTGCGATCGGTCGGATGGAGGGCATCACGCTCGGTCTCTCCGCCCCTCCGCAAATCAGTTTCGAACGATCGAAAGCGCTATCCATCTGCTCGGATACTCGAAAGTGAGTTCCGTTTCGACGGCCGAACGCCCGAGTAGCGGCCCGTTTCGATCGCGTGACACAGACCCCGACTGTCGCTAGCGGGAGCGTCACCGCCGACGCGCGCTGGGCCCAGAATCCACGCGGCGCAGCCACTGACGGACCCCGCAGTTTGGTCGGGTAACTGCGGAGCGACGACGGATCGGCACACCCTAACTCGCGCGTACGTCCCGCCACCGCGAGCTATGCGTGACTTTCCCCACGAACACCGGCCATAACAAAGGGTGATTGCCGGCAACTATCGGGTGCCCTCAGCGTGTCGGTGCGCCCCCACGTGACCCCTCACACGTGTCCCGGGTCGCCACTCGGCGCGTTCGGTCCCGCTGGCGCGACGGTCACTTCCGCGCCGCTTCGACCGCCGCGACGAAGTCGGCGGCCCGCTCGCGGACCCCTTCCATGTCACCCTCCTCGATGGCCTCGTAGTTCACGAGTGCCGACCCCGCGCCGACCGCCATCGCGCCGGCCTCGAAGTAGTCGGCGACGTTGTCCACGGAGACGCCGCCCGTCGGCATGATCGGGACGTCGCCGAGCGGCCCCTGCAGCGCGCCGATGTGGCCCGGTCCGACCGTCGAGGCGGGGAACATCTTCAGGACGTCCGCGCCCGCGGCCATCGCCCGGTCGGCCTCCGTCGGCGTCATGACCCCCGGAACGGAGACGACGCCGGCGCGGTTGCACACCGCCAGCACCTCCTCGTTGACGTTGGGCGCGAGGACGAACTCCGCGCCGGCCTCGACGACGTTCCGGGCCGCCGCGGCGTCCATGACCGTGCCCGCACCGATCACCGCGTCGGTGTCCGCGAGTTCCCGGTCGACCGCCGCGATCATCTCGCTGCACCGCTTGGCGTCGGCGGTCAGTTCCAGCGCCGTGACGCCGCCCTCGTGAATGGCCTTCGCCACGGGGACGATGTCGTCCTCGTCGATTCCGCGAAGTACCGCGACGACGCCGCTCTCGACCAGTTTGTCCTGGACCGCCCGTTTGTTCGTCATGTCTGGTCCTCCGAACGGAGGGGCCAAAAGGATGCCAGTATCGCCGCCAGTGGTGTGCGACCGCTCGTCGTCGCCCGGCCCGGTCCGCAACCGCGCCCCCTCACTTCCCGAATCGTGCGCCTGGAGTGCTGTACGCCAGGTATCCGGAAACTACTTGTAAACTGGTAGAAAACTTCCCGGGCGATGTCCGATACCATCCCACTGGAGGAACTGGCGAGCCTCCCCAGCCTCCACCACCTGCGCGTCTCGCCCGACGGCGACCGGATCGCCTGCTTCTACGACGGCAGCGGTCGCAACGAACTCTGCCTGATCGACCCGGAGACGGGCGATCTGACCCAGGTCAGCGACGGCAACGTCCCGCGGGACGCCAAGTTCCCCATCCAGTGGTCGGCCGACGGCGAGTCGGTGTACTTCCACCGGGACCAGGGCGGCGACGAGCAGAACGACGTCTACGCATTCGACGTCGACGACGGCGAGGCTCGACCGATCGTCGAGAACGACGGCCAGACGTTCCTCGTCGACGTCGCCAGCGACGGCCGTCGATTGCTCTACACGACGGACGCCGGCGACCAGATGAACCTCTACCTGTACGACCGTGAGACCGGCGCGTCGACGCAACTGACCCGATACGACCGGCCGGTGTACGGTGGGCAGTTCTCCCCCGACGACGACCGCGTCGCGTACGTGACGAACGAACGCGACGACCTGGAGAACCGCGACGCCTACGTCGCCAGCCTGGCGCCGACAGTCGGGGACAGGTCCACCGTCGGGGACGGTTCCACCGACGGTGACACCGCCGACGGCTTCGAATCCCGCCGCCTCGACGTGAGTAGCGAAGGTCGAGAGACGTGGGTGAGCGACTGGACGCCCGACGGCGACGCGCTGTTGCTCACCGACAACGAGACGAACTTCCAGCGCTGTGGCCTGTACGACCTCGCCACCGACGAGGTGACCTGGCTGGGCGACGCCGCGGCCGACGAGACGGGTCACTTCGCCCACCCCGACGGGTACGTCTTCGCAGAACGGACGACCGAGGGGACCCAGCGACTCGTCGTCTACGACCGCGACGGCACCGAACTCGCGACGCCGTTCACCGACGGCGTCGCCTGGTCGGAGGGCGGTCGCCGGGCCGGTGTCTTCCCCGACGGGAGCGTCCTCACCGGGCAAAACACGCCGACGACGCGGGACACCTACTATCGGTACGACCCGGCCGCCGACGAGGCGACCGTCCTCAGGGAACCCGAGTACGGCGACGTCGACCCGGGCGCGTTCGTCGACGCCGAGTACGTCACCTACGAGTCGACCGACGGCACCGACGTCGGGGCCGTGCTCTACGACAGCGGCGCGCGCCCGTCGCCGGTCGTCGTCGCCGTCCACGGCGGCCCCCGGTACGACGTCAAGAAGGGGTTCGACGAGCGGACGCAGTTCCTGGTCGACCGCGGCTACTCGGTGCTGTGGCCGAACTTCCGGGGCTCGACCGGCCGCGGCCGGGAGTTCAAGAATGCCATCCACGGGGACTGGGGCGGGCAGGAGCAGGCGGACGTCGCCGCCGGCGCGCGCTGGATCGCCGAGAAGGAGTGGGTCGACGGGGACAACCTGGCCGTCTTCGGCGGGTCCTTCGGCGGCTACTCGGCGTACTGGCAACTGGTCCGGTACTCCGACCTCTGGGACGCCGGCATCGCGTCGGTCGGGATCACGGACCTCCCGGCGCTGTTCGAGGAGTCGATGGCGCACTTCAAGACGAACCTGCGCGAGCAGATGGGCGACCCGGACGAGAACGCCACCCTCTGGCGCGAGCGCAGTCCGATCACCCACGTCGAGGACATCGAGGCACCGCTCCTGATGCTCCACGGCGTCAACGACCCGCGCTGTCCGGTCTCACAGGCCCGAGGGTTCCGCGACGCGCTCGAGGAGCGCCGCGGCTGGACCGAGGGCGAGGAGTTCGAGTACCGCGAACTCGGGGGCGAGGGGCACGCCTCGACCGACGTCGACTACAAGATCCGCGTCTTCCGCGAACTCGCCGACTTCCTCGACGAGCGGTTCCCCGCAGAGTGAGTCACGGGTCGCCGGTCACCCGTGTCGACGCTCAGCCGTCTTCGCCGTCGTACGCCAGCGCCGGGTCCGTCCGCGGTGACCCGGTTCCGAGCACGACCACCTCGTCGTCGGCGTCGGCCGGATTGAACGCCCGGTGTGGGTTCCCGGGCTCGACGACGAACACCTCGTCTTCGCCGACCTCGAATTCGCCGTCCGGCGTCTCGACGTAAAGCGTCCCGGAGAGCACGTAGAAGGCCTCCTCGCGCTGCTCGTGGTAGTGGTAGGTCCGGGGTAACTGCTCGCCGGGTTCGATGGCATAACGCGCGAGGTGGAGCAGGTTCAGGTCGGCGGCGTCGGAGACGGCCCGGCGGTCGCAGGGGTAGTCCGCGAGCGAATCGAGGTCGTCCGGGTCGACGTGGTGGTAGGGCATGGTGGCGGTGGTCGCGGGACGACCGTAATACCCACTCTTCCGGCCCGCGACGGGAAAACAGCTTACTCGTGGATCGGCTCCTCGAAGAGGCGGTCCCCGGTCTCCTCGCAGGTGACGGCGACGACCTCGTAGGAGCTACAGCAGGACTCCACGGTCTCCTGGCCGAACTCGATGCCGCCCTCGGCGGTGGGACACTCCTCGAGGAAGAGCCGGAGGCCGTTCAGCAGGCTCCCCTTCTCGCGGGTCGAGAGGGCCTCCCAGTCCGGCAGCCGGCTCCGAAGCACTGCCGCGCCCGCGGCGTCGGCGATCATCGCCGCCTCGGAGGGCCACTGACCGATGCGACCGTCGCCGTCCGTCAGCACGCGGCCGTCGTCGAACTCTTCGATTTCGCTCTCCTCGACGTCGAGGTCGAACTGAGCCACCAGCCGCTCGGCAAGGTCCGTGGATTCCTCGCCGTCGAAATCCGCCATCGCGTCGTCCCACGATCGCTTGAACTCCTCGGTCAGGCACAGGTCCTCGCCGTCCTCGCACGCTTCGAGCGCCCCGGCGTTCGACAGGACGATCTCCGGGTCCAGGGCGCCCGCTTCGTCGCGTGCAGCCTCGACCACGCCGCCGTTCGTCGCGGACTCGGCGGTGCTGGTGCCGTCGCCGTTCGGGACGGCAGCAGCACCAGCGTCCCGTGGAGTCGCCTCGTCACTGTCGAGGCCGGCGCCGAGACCGCTCGGGGCCGGTCCGACCGGTTCCTTCCCGAACAGTCGGAGGACGTCGTCCGGGAGGTACCGCTTCGTGAGTGTGGGCGTCCCGGGGACGAGGTAACCACGGAGGTAGATCAGGACCACCGAGGCCACGAAGACGCCGGCGCCGGCCTTCCGGGACCGGCGGCCGGCCACCGCGGCGGCGACGACGGCGATGAGGAGGTTGACGCCCGTGCACGGCATGCAGCGATTCTCACCGGTGTACTCCGGTTGTTTCAGCTCGTCGATCATCTTGATCCAAGTATGGTAGCCAGTTATATGTGTTTTAGGCTTCACGACCGGCGGTGGTCGGTAGCCCGCATCTCGTCGACGGGGTCGCGGACTGCAGCGGGATACCGACCCGGTGGGAACCGGATCGGAACGGCTCCGGCCCGACAAAAAGGCTTTACCGCCGCCACAGCGTACCACGCGACAACAATGGTACTCGACGATCTGGGGAGTTCGCTGCGGGGGACCCTCGACAACCTCCGCGGGAAGTCCCGCATCTCCGAGGAGGACATCGAGGACATCGTCAAGGAGATTCAGCGGTCGCTCCTGCAGGCGGACGTCGACGTCTCGCTCGTCCAGGAGCTGTCGGACAACATCAAGACGCGCGCGCTCGACGAGGAGCCGCCGGGGGGAACCTCGCCCCGGGACTGGGTGCTCCGCATCGTCTACGAGGAACTCGTCGACCTGGTCGGCGAGTCCACCGAACTGCCTCTCGAAGAGCAGACGATCATGCTCGCCGGCCTCCAGGGGTCGGGGAAGACGACGACGGCGGCGAAGATGGCGTGGTGGTTCTCGAAGAAGGGTCTCCGACCCGCAGTCATCCAGACCGACACCTTCCGCCCGGGCGCCTACGACCAGGCCAAGCAGATGGCCGAGCGCGCCGAGGTGGAGTTCTACGGCGACCCCGACGAGGAGGACCCCGTCAAGATCGCTCGCGAGGGGCTGGAAGCGACCGCGGACGCCGACGTCCAGATCGTCGACACCGCCGGTCGGCACGCCCTGGAGGACGACCTGATCGACGAACTCGAACAGATCGACCGGACGGTCGAGCCGGACCACTCGCTGCTCGTGCTCGACGCCGCCATCGGCCAGGGCGCCAAGGACCAGGCCCAGAAGTTCGAGGACGCCATCGCCGAGGGCGTCGACGGCGTCGTCATCACCAAACTCGACGGGACGGCGAAAGGTGGTGGTGCGCTGGCCGCCGTCAACGAGACGGACTCCACTATCGCCTTCCTCGGGGCCGGCGAGACGGTCAAGGACATCGAGCGTTTCGAGCCCTCGGGGTTCATCTCGCGCCTGCTCGGCATGGGCGACCTCAAGCAACTCACCGAGCGCGTCGAGCGCGCGATGGAGGAGACCGGGGCCGAGGACGAGGACTGGGACCCCGAGGACATGCTGGAGGGCCAGTTCACCCTCAAGGACATGCGCAAGCAGATGGAGACGATGAACAAGATGGGGCCGCTCGACCAGGTGATGGACATGATTCCGGGTCTGGGCGGCGGGCTGATGGACCAGCTCCCCGACGACGCCATGGACGTCACCCAGGAGCGCATGCGCGACTTCGAGGTCGTCATGGACTCGATGACCGAGGAGGAACTGGAGAACCCCCGCGTCGTCGGCCAGAGTCGCACCGAACGGATCGCGAAGGGGTCGGGCAAGCCCGAGGAGCGCATCCGCGAACTGCTCCAGCAGCACAAACAGATGGAGCAGATGCTCAAGCAGTTCCAGGGCATGGGCGACGGCGACATGGAACGGATGATGCAGCAGATGCAGGGCGGTGGCGGCGGTGGCGGCGGCATGGGCGGGATGGGCGGCGGCGGCAACCCCTTCGGCGACTGAGTTCGTCGGTCGAACGGTGCGCTTTCTGCGGTCTGGACCGACCTCTCCGCCGCAACACTAATGCCCGGTTTCGCCGTTTCGACGGGTGAGGCGACTATTTCCGATGACTGACGCCGTCGACGACGTCGAATTTCTCGCCCGGTCGGAGAACCGGGTCACCGTGCTGGACTCGCTCCGGGAGGGGCCGGCGACCCGGGCGGCCCTTCAGGATCGCCTCGGAATCGATCGGGTCACCCTCGGACGGATTCTGGCGTCCTTCGAGGACCGGGAGTGGGTGGGGACCGACGGCAAGCGCTACGCCACGACGTTTCTCGGGGACCTCGTCGCCGACCGGTTCGGCGGGTTCCGGTCGTTCGTGGCGACGGCGCGGGACCTCCGCGCCCTCGTCGGGACGGTGCCGCTCGCCGAACTCGGGTTCCCGGTCGACCGGCTCGCGGACGCGACGGTGACGACGGCCGGCGAGGGCGACCCCTACGCCCCCGTTCGGCAGTTCATGGAGTGCGTGCGCGATTCGGACTCGCTGTCGGGCTACGACACGACGACGATAGCGCCCATCTACGTCGACGAGATCCGCGAGGAGATACTGGGTGGGATGACCACGGAGATCGTCTACCGCCCGCCGGTGATCGACCAGATCGTCTCGGACTACCGCGAGGCGGTCGCCGGTGCGGTCGAGAGCGGTCACCTGACGCTGTGGGTCGCCGAGGATCTCCCGTGCGGCCTCGCGATATTCGACGACCGGGTCGGCATCGGCGCCTACGACGACGAGACGGGGATGCTGGAGGTGTTCGTCGAGAGCGACGACCCCGCAATCAGGGAGTGGGCCACGGAGAGTTTCGCGACCGTCCGCGAGTCGGCGACGTCGCTGTCCGCGTGGCTCGACGGCCCGCTCTGATCGTCCACGGACCGCTCGACGTTCACGGCGTGAACGCCGTTCGTGTCATGAACAGATACTGTTATATCCGCACTCGACTTTCCGAACTACGTTAGCCGATCTACGGCCCTAATCCGGTTTAAGGCCGAGATTCGGCGGTTTCACATGAGCGAATGCACCTACCGACGTGGAGAGGTATCAACATCTAGCTACGAAACCGGCGGGGTTGCGTCGCCGGTCAGCGGGTCGACACGGACGACGTCTATCGGGGTCGGTCGGTGATGCGAGGACGCCTCCTCGTCGGAGCGGTCGCCGTCCTGATCGTCCTCGCAGGGTGTACCGGCAGCGGCCCGCCGTCGGAGGCCCCCGTCGTGTCTGCCGACGGTTCGTCCGGCGAGAGCGCGGGCGCGTCAGGGACCACCGCCGACGAAGGCGACGGAACGAACGAAGATACGGTCGCCGCCCAGTGGGAGCGATTCTCCTTCGAAGAGGGCGAGTTCTACCGCTACCGCGTGAACGACGTCCGGAACGGCGAGACCGCGACGTTGACGTGGGACATCGTCGCCGTCGACGGGAGCGAAGTGACCGCAGACGTCACGCTCGACGACGGCAACCGGTCCTACACCAGAACGGTGACGGGCGAGAACGCGACGATCCTCTGGGACCTCCGGAACGTCGACTACGAGAGCGACGACGCCGACGCCGCTATCCGGACGGTCGGCTACCTCACCCTGGGCCCCTTCAACGCGATGACGGCCTACTACGAGCACCGCGAGCTCGAAGTCGGTAACAGCTGGCGGCTTTCGGGGACCCCGGAGGCCGGTTACATGACCGCCAACGTCGAGGGCCGGAACAGCTACGCCGGCCTGGAGTGCTACGAGACCGCGATCCGGGTGCCCGACGGCGAGGAGTGGGCCGACAGCGACTCCTACGAGTTCGAGTCTTGCATCGCGCCCGACGCGAGCCTCGCGCTCCGCACGGCCTACTACGACGGCGAGACGGGCGAGATGACTGTCGAGATCGTCCTGGAGGAGTACCGGAGCGGGTGAGCCAGCGGCGAGAGAGACCGCACTGGCGGCTGGTGGCCGTCGGTGCGTGCGAGAACAGTCCGCGGCGTCCAACCGGACGCTCGCGAACCGAGCGCGGTGTGTAACAGAATTCAGATGAACGAACGAGCGGCACACAGGTGGGTGGCATCGAGGAGAACGAATGCGACTGCGGACCGGTTGTTGGCTAACCGGCAGACCGGAACGGACGAAGAGCCGGTGATGGCATGACGCCGGGACGGCCCGTCCGCGTGCTTGCGATGACGATGCTGCTGGTCGTCGCGTCGTTCGCGCCGGTCGTTCAGCCGGTCGGCGTCGCGAGCGCGGCCAACGCGGGTTCCGGGTCGACGAATCTCGTCACCGACTGCCAGACGATCAGTACACCCGGTCACTACACGCTCGCGAACGACGTCAGCACGTCGGATTCGAGCAACTGTGTCCAGATCGACACCGACGACGTCACGTTCGACGGCAACGGCCACGTGATCACGTACGTCGGCAGCGGGAACGGTCCGTCGGCGGTCAGCGTCAGCGGCGGTTCGAACGTCGTCGTCCGGAACGTCACGACCCGGTACTTCTCGACCGGCGTCCGGCTCTACGGCGCCGACGACGGCGAGGTTACCCGCGTCACCGTCGAGCCCGAGAGCAGTTCGAACGACCCGGGCGCCAACGCGAACGGCATCGCCCTGTACGCCGGTTCGGACAACAACCTGATCCGGAACAACGCGATCGACAAGCCCGGACAGTGGGGCGATGCCGGTACCACCGGGAGCGGCATCTACGTCGTCGACTCCCACGACAACGTGCTGGTCGGGAACGACGTCTGGAACCCGTCGGACGTGGGTATCCAGCTGGACGGTGCGTACCGGAACAACCTGACGAACAACGTGGTCCAGGCCAACTCGTGGGACACCCAGCGAACCGTCCGTAACGGGATCCGCCTCGATTCGGACAGTAACGGGACGACCCTCCATGGCAACTATGTGTACGGACAGAGCTCTTCCTCGACGCAGGCCCTGCAGGACGGCATCTACGTCGCCTCAGACGACAACGTGCTGACGAGCAACTACGTCCAGAGCGCCTACTGGTCGGGCGTCGTCGTCTACGGAGACGGGAACGAACTGGACGGCAACACCGCGACGGGCAACGTCGAGCACGGGTTCGAGATACGGAGCACGGACGTCGTGCTGACGAACAACCTCGCCACCAGTAACCGCTACTCGGGCCTCTCCCTCGACGGAACTACGTCGGGAACGGTCCTGAACAACATGGCATCCGGCAACAGCGACTGGGACGTCGAACTCGTCGCCACAGCGGGTCTGGACGCGGAGAACACCGCGCTGTCGTCCGGCGGACCGGGCGTCACGCTCCGCGGTGCGAGCGCCACGATCAAGGGCGTTATCGCCAGACCGACCCCGGACGGCATGGACCACGTCGGCCAGTTCTTCGAGGTCTCCGGGGACCCGACGGTCGACGTCTCCTACACCGACGCGGCGGCCGCTGGCGTGGCGGAGGAGAACCTCTCGCTGTGGCACTATGACGGGAGTTCCTGGTCGCACTCGGGCGGGAGCGTCGACACCGCCGCGAACGTCGTCTCCGGGTCGGTGACGTCCGGCATCTACGCGCCCCTCGCGAACGACACGCAAGTTCCGACCATCTCGAACTTCGACGCTACGAGTCCGACCAACGGCGAACTCCGGGTGTCGTTCGACGCGGACGAACCACTCGACGCGATCGCGGTGACCCTCGCCAACGAGTCTGGCACGGTCACGACGCTCGACGCGGCCGACTTCACCGAATCGGGCGACAGCTCCTTCACGTACGAGAACACCTCGACGCTCTCCCCTGGCTCCTACGACGTGACCCTGGAGACCGCCGCCGACGCGGCTGGCAACGACGGCGCGAACGGAGAAATGGCGAGTGCGACCGTGTCCGGCGTATTCGAGATCACCGCGTTCGATGCGGTGGACGCCGGGGACGGCGACCGCATCGTCACGGACGGCGACGTGGTGGCGCTCAGCGCGACCGTCACCGGACAGAACGTCACTTCGGTCACGACGGACGCCAGTTCGTTCGGCGGTGGGCACGTCACGTACAGTGACCCCGACGGGGACGGCATCTACGAGGGGACGTTCACGGTCGACAGGCCGTACAACCTCGAGTATCTTCGGGGACTCTCGGTCACGGCCACTGACGACCTGGGCCGGACCGCGACAGCGACCACGACGCTCGACCTCGACACGACGGTGTACGTCGACGACGTGGTCGTCACCGACCTGGCGGACGGCGACGGGTCAGTCGGGCACGGTGACAGCGTTCGCGTCTCGGTCGATGTGACAGACTTCTCGGACCTCACCGTTGTGGGCGGGACGGACGTGCTGGGCGTCCCCAACGTGACCCTCGCCGACCAGGGGAACGGGTGGTACAACGCGACGGTCACCGTCGACGCGGCGACGGCAGATCCCGACGGTCTCGTGTACGTCTGGGCCAACGCGACCGACGCGGCCGGTAACTCGCACGAGCGCCGGTCCAACTACATGTTCATCGACACGGGCGACCTCGATCCGCCGACGGTCACCGACCCGACGGCGACGAACCTCGACGGGCCCGACGACGACGTCGATGATGGCGACCAGATCGCGCTCTCAGTGAACGCGACCGACGGCCTCGGCGTCGACGAGGTCACCGCCGACGCGTCGGCGTTCGGTGCCGGTACGGTCACCCTCACTGACGGCGACGGCGACGGCGTGTACGAGGGGACGTTCACCGTTGACACGGCCACGGCGTCGCCTGACGGTGCCTACGGGGTCGAAATCACCGCGTACAACGTGCGGAATCGGCGTTCGATCGAGACCACGAACGAACTGACGCTGGACACGCCCCGCGATCTGACGGCGCCGACCATCTCGTCGCCATCGTTCACCGAACCACTCGACGACGGATGGGTCACCGGCGGCGATAGCGTCGCCGTCCGGGCCACCGTTACCGACGCGAAGAGCGGGGTCGACACTGTGACCGCGGACGCGTCGTCCTTCGGCGCGGGCACAGTCTCGCTCGCGGACCACGATGGTGACGACGTCTACGAGGGCTCCTTCACCGTCGACGGCGCGAACGCCGCGTCCGATGGCTGGTGGAAGCTGACGGTCGAAGCGACCGACGCGGACGGCAACGCCGACGACGAGTACGTCTATATCTCCATCGACCGGTCGATAGCGAGCGACGCGACCGCGCCGACCATCAACGAGTTCGACGTGTACTCGAACGAGGGCCGCATCCTCGTGCAGGTCAACGCCAGCGAATCGCTCTCCGATCTGGACGTGACGGTCCGAAACGAGTCCGGCGCGACCGTCGCGACCCTCGGCGACGCCGTCGACGGCGGGAACTACGGCAGCTACTACGAGTACTTCCTCAGTCACACGCCCGCGGCAGATGGGGACTACGACGTCACGCTGGAACGGGCCGTCGACCGTGCCGGTAACGACGGCGCTGCGGGCGAGAGCAAGACGGTGACGGTCGGCGGCGGGATAGTCAAACCGCCCGTTTCGGAGCCTGCGACCGGTATCACCGTCTCCGGCCAGCTACGCGAGGCCGGCGGAGCGCCCGCGGCGGGCGACTACGTCGTGCTGGTCAACGCGACCGACACCGACCAGTCGATGTCGGTCCCGACCGATTCCAGCGGAAACTTCTCGGCGACAGTCCCGAAGGGACCGACGTACGTCGTCGTCTACGTCCAGCAGAACGGCTCGGGCGGGCCGGGTCCGGTCGACGGATCGCCCGACGTCGCGTCCCTGGGTACGGTCGACGACAACGCCACCATCGACCGCACGCTCCCGAGCGCGGCCCCGCTCACGGTCACCGTAGTCCGGGGCGACACTGGCGGGCCGGTCGCCAACGCAACGGTCGGAATCGCCCCCGACACGACCGATCTACTCGGCATCTTCGAGGGACCGACCGACAGCGCAGGTCACCTGAACTTCGGGGCCAGCGATCGCGACGCGATAGAGGTCGCGGGCACTGTTCACCTCCGCGCGACGCCGCCGGCCGGCACGAACCTGACCGCGAACCGGACCGCGTTCGACGTCGACGGACCGACGGACGTGACCGTCGTCCTCGGGGCACCGACGGCGTCAAACCGGGCGCCGGTCGCGGTGGCTGACTCCTATTCGGTGGACGAAGGCGAGACGCTGTCGGTGGACGCCCCTGGTCTGCTCGCGAACGACCTCGACCCCAACGGTGACTCGCTCCGCGCGACGCAGTTCGGCCAACCCGACAACGGGACCGTCTCGCTGACGTCGGACGGCTCCTTCGAGTACGTCCCCGACCCGGGCTTCACGGGGACGGACGCGTTCACCTACCTGATCCGCGACGAACACGACGAGGACTCCGCATACGCCAGCGTCACTATCGCGGTGTTCGAGGACCCGAACCGCGCACCGACTGCCGTCGACGACCACTACACGACCGACGCGGGAGTCACTCTCACGGTGAGCGCACCAGGCCTGCTCGCCAACGACTACGACCCGGACGGCGATTCACTCCGGACGGTCGGCTTCAGCCAACCGGACAACGGGACCGCCTCGCTGAACACCGCCGGCGAGCTAGAGTACGTTCCCGATCCGGGATTCACCGGGACGGATTCGTTCACATACCTGATCGAGGACGACTCGGGGACCGAATCCGGGTACGCGACGGTCACCGTCGACGTGGCGCCGGATCCCAACCGAGCACCGACTGCCGTCGACGACCACTACACGACCGACGCGGGAGTCACTCTCACGGTGAGCGCACCAGGCCTGCTCGCCAACGACTACGACCCGGACGGCGATTCGCTCCGTACGGTCGGCTTCAGCCAACCCGACAACGGGACCGCCTCGCTGAACACCGCCGGCGAGCTAGAGTACGTCCCCGACTCCGGATTCACCGGCACGGACGCGTTCAGCTACCTGATCGAGGACGACTCCGGAACCGGATCCGGGTACGCGACCGTCACTATCGACGTCACTGGATCGAATCGCGCACCGACGGCCGTCGACGACCAGTACTCGACGCTCCGTGAGACGAATCTGACGGTGAGCGCGCCGGGGCTGCTCGCCAACGACTACGACCCGGACGGCGACACGCTCCGGACGGTCGGCTTCAGCCAACCCGACAACGGGACCGCCTCGCTGAACACCGCCGGTGAGCTAGAGTACGTCCCCGACCCTGGATTCGCTGGGACGGACACGTTCAGCTACCTGATCGAGGACGACTCGGGAACCGGATCCGGGTACGCGACGGTCTCGGTGACCGTCGTGGATCCGACGGGGACAGCGCCGGTCGCGGTCGACGACAGCTACACGACAGTCGAGGGAGTGAACCTCTCCGTGGCTGGGCCCGGAGTTCTCGCGAACGACCTCGACCCCAACGGTGACTCGGTCGACGCGGTCAACTTCGGCACCCCGGGTAACGGGACCGTCTCGCTGACGTCGGACGGCTCCTTCGAGTACGTCCCCGACACGGGGTTCACGGGGACGGACACGTTCAGCTATCGCATCCAGGACGCGAACAGCGAGTACTCCGGGTACGCCACTGTCTCTATCGATGTACAGGAGGACCCGAACCGCACGCCGGTCGCCGTTCCGGACTACTACACCACGGTCGAGGGCGTCAACCTGACGGTGAGCGCACCAGGCCTGCTCGCCAACGACTACGACCCGGACGGCGATTCGCTCCGGACGGTCGGCTTCAGCCAACCCGACAACGGGACCGCCTCGCTGAACACCGCCGGCGAGCTAGAGTACGTCCCCGACCCCGGATTCGCCGGCACGGACACGTTCAGCTACCTGATCGAGGACGACTCGGGGACCGAATCCGGGTACGCGACGGTCACCGTCGAGGTGTTCGAGGATCCGAACCGCGCGCCGGTCGCCGCACCGGATTACTACACCACGGACGCGGGAGTCACTCTCACGGTGAGCGCACCAGGCCTGCTCGCCAACGACTACGACCCGGACGGCGATTCGCTCCGGACGGTCGGCTTCAGTCAGCCAGACAACGGGACCGCCTCGCTGAACACCGCCGGCGAGCTAGAGTACGTCCCTGACCCCGGATTCGCTGGGACGGACACGTTCAGCTACCTGATCGAGGACGACTCGGGAACCGGATCCGGGTACGCGACCGTCACTGTCGACGTGGCGCCGGATCCCAACCGTGCACCGACTGCCGTCGACGACCACTACGCCACGCTCGAAGGCGAGAACGTTACGGTACGCGCACCGGGCCTGCTCGCCAACGACTACGACCCGGACGGCGATTCGCTTCGCACGGTCGGCTTCAGCCAACCCGACAACGGGACCGCCTCGCTGAACACCGCCGGCGAGCTAGAGTACGTCCCTGACCCCGGATTCGCTGGGACGGACACGTTCAGCTACCTGATCGAGGACGACTCCGGGTCCGGATCCGGGTACGCGACGGTCTCGGTGACTGTCGTCGACGTGACGCAACCGCGCCGGGCCGCGGTCGATACGAACGCCGTCGACTTCGGCGACGTCACGGTCGGCGGAGACGCGTCCGCGACGGTCACGGTGACGAACGTCGGTGGAACGCCGCTCACGCTTTCGGGCATCGGCCTCACCAGTTCGGGAACGACGCCGTTCCGGCTCGTCGACGGCGCCGGGACTACGGTGCTCGCGACTGGCGAGAGTCGGGAGATCACGGTCGCGTTCGAACCGAACGACACCGGGACCGCGACCGGGACGCTCCGGGTCCACACGGACGATTCGACGCGTCCGACCGTCGACGTCTCGCTCTCGGGAACTGGTGTCGCGGCCGGCGGGAACGGCGGGGGATCATCTACCGGAAGTGGCGGTTCGTCGTCCGGATCGAACGGCGCCAGCGGCTCGGCGCCCACGCCAGGACCGAGGCAGACCACCGTCGTCCAGTCCAGTTCCGGCCAGACGGACGTCGCTGTCACCAACGCCAGAAACGGAACGGCCGTCTCGGTGAACACGTCGGGCCAGACGTCCGGAAACGTCTCGCTCGACGGCCTCGATATCACGCCGCTCGTCGACGGCGACTTCACGCTGAACGTCAGCGCGAGCGAGTCGCCGCCCTCGGGCGCACCGTCGTCGACTCCGGCTGGCGAGACTCCCATCGCCTACCTGAACGTGGACCACTCCATCGCCGACGGCGACATCGGCGAGGTGACGTTCCGGTTCCGCGTCTCGAATGCCACGCTCGCCGACCGTGGTCTCGCACCGGCGGACGTCGTCGTCTACCGCTACCACGACGGCCAGTGGGGGGCGGCCACGATGAACGTCACCGCAGGGTCGGCCGACGAGTACGTCGTCGAAGCGACCGTTCCGGGGCTGTCGGTGTTCGCCGTCGGGACCGCTGCCGACGCGGCCACCGAGACGCCGACGCCGGCGGCCACCGCCACGCCACCGCCGACCACAGACGGGGTCACGCCGACCCCGGAAATCGACGACGGCGCGGCCCGGGAACCGATCGAGCAGTCCGGGGTCCCGGTCGGTGCAGTGCTCGGTGTCCTCGCGCTGGTGGGAGTGGTCGTCGCCGCCTGGTTCACTCGGCGATAGGACCACTGCGGCGTACGGGCGCTTTTTTGCCGCTCCGGGCAGTGACTCAGGACGATGACCGTCCGCGAGGTCGCCGTTGAGGCCTACCGGGAGACACTGCCCGTGCTCCTCCCCAGCGCGGTCGGCGGCCTGTTCGCGGGCGCGGTGCTGGGCGGGATGGAGGCGGAACTGGAGCAGGTAACCGGCCTCATCGTCCTCGTCCCCGCCCTCCTGGCGACCAGGGGAAACGTCTACGGCTCGCTCGGCGCCCGCCTCGGGTCGGCGCTCCACCAGGGACTCGTCGAACCCGAGTTCACCCTGAGCGACGACCGGCTCAACCGCGCCGTCGCCGCGTCGATGGCTAACGGCGTGCTCGTCAGCGCCTTCGCCGCGACGCTCGCGTTCGCGCTGCTGGTCGCGCTCGGCCGGGACGTCGCGGGTCTCGCGACGCTCGTCGCCATCGCCGTGCTCGCGGGGCTCGTCTCGGGCGTCCTCCTGGCGACCGCCGTCATCTCCGTCGTCTTCCTGGGCTACCGGCGCGGACTCAACCCGGACACGCTGGCTGGCCCGGTCGTCACGACGACGGGCGACGTCGTCGGCGTCGCGACGATGCTGTTCGCGGCCAGAGTCGTCCTCGCTGCGGGGGGTGGGTAGGATGGCCGGCGCGCGCCAGGAGTGGACCGTCCGCGGCATCATGCGGACGATGCTGCCGATACTCGCAGTCCTGACGGCGGTCGAACTGGGCAGCGGTCTCGTGCTCGACACCTTCGAGGACACCCTGCTGCGGTACCCCTCGCTGCTCGTGCTGGTGCCGGTGACGATCGGGATGGCGGGGAACCTCGGAAGCGTCCTCGCGGCGCGACTCTCGACGGCGTTCCACCTCGGTCTGCTCTCCTTCTCCCCGACGGACGACCGACTGGCCGGCAACGCCGTCGCGACCGTCTCGCTGTCGCTGACCATCTTCCCGCTCGTCGGTGCCGGCGCGTGGCTGGTCCAGGGGCTGTTCGGCGCGACGGCGCTCCCGCTCCGAACCGTCGTCCTCGTCGCGCTCCTGAGTGGGCTGACGCTGGCCGTCCTCGCCGTCGCCGTGACGGTGGTCACCACCTACGCCGCCTACCGCTTCTCGCTCGACCCCGACGAGGTGGTGATTCCGGTCGTAACGAACGTCTGCGACGTGCTCGGCGTGCTGGTCCTCTTTGGTGTGGTTCGAGTACTGGTGTGAGAACGCCAGAACGTGAGGGGCAGCGACAGCAGATCCAGCGAGTCAGCTCCCCAGCAGCGCCCGCACCGCGAACAGCGCGTTCTCCTTGCGTTCCATCACGCGCCGATAGAAGTACGACAGCCAGCGGTCGCCGTAGGGCACGTACTGCCAGACCTCACAGTCCTCGGCCAGGTCGAACTGCGCGTCGGTGCGGACGCCCATCAGCATCTGTATCTCGTAGGGCGTCCCGAACTCCTCGTGGAGCGACCGGGCCAGCGAGATCATCTCGGGGTCGTGACTCCCCACCGCGATTCCGTCGTCGAAGTTGGCGAACAGATATCGAAGGTCGTCGCGGTAGCGGGCGTCGACGTGGCCCTTCCCCTTGTACGCGACCGCCTCCGGCGGGTCGTAGGCCCCCTTGACCAGCCGTACCTTCCCCGGGAGGTCGGCCAGTCGCTCCAGGTCGTCGTGGGTGCGCCGGAGGTTGGACTGCAGGCAAACGCCGACGCCGCCGTCGTGTCTCGTCACCTCGGCCTCGAAGGCGTCCAGCGTCGCGTCCGTCGTCGTGTAGTCCTCCATGTCCAGCCAGACGAAGACGTCCCGCTCGGCGGCGTGGTCGACGACCCGCGAGAGGTTCTCCCGGAAGACGTCCTCGCTCACGGTCAATCCGAGCTGGGAGGGCTTGGCCGAGATACGCGCGTTCAGGTCCATCTGGACGAAATCGTCGACGAGCCGCTGGTACGCGTCGGCGTCCGCGTCGGCCGGACCACGCGTCTGGTAGTGTTCGCCGAGGTGGTTCAGGATAGCCCCCACTTCCCGGTCGTTCAGCGTCGCCGCGTGGTCCAGCGCCTCGGCGGCCGTCTCGCCGGCGACGAACCGGCGCGCGAGCGGGGGAATCACGTTCGGTTGTTAGTGGTGGCCCGACTAAATGGATGGGGCGGCCGGTCCCACCGCGTCGGCCCCCGAAACGATAACACGAATCCCGCGCGTTTCGGCGGTATGGCGCGAGCCGATGCGGACCGGTACTGGGGCCCTCCGAGCGTGCTCGACCGATCAGGATCCCGGATCCACTACTGGGTCGCGGGGCCCGAGGACGCGCCGCTCGTGGCGTTCACTCACGGCGCGACGATGGACCACCGGATGTTCGACCTCCAGCGCGATCCCGTGGTCGAGGCGGGCTACCGGGTGCTCGCGTGGGACGTGCGCGGCCACGGCCGCTCCAAACCGATCGGGGCGGATTTCACCATCCCATCGGTCGCCGAGGACCTCCTCGCGATCGTCGATCGGCTCGGCTACGAGACGGCGACGTTCGTCGGACAATCCTTCGGCGGGTTCGTCTCACAGGAGGCCGCGTTCCGGTACCCTGAGCGAGTGACGGCGCTGGCCATGATCGGTGCGACGAACCTCACCGACCCACCGGGGACGCTCGAACGCCTCGCCCTCCGACTCACTCCGTTTCTCTTCAGGGTCTGGCCCGACTCACACCTGCGGAAGGTCGTCGCGAAAAACACGGCGGCGACGGACGCAGTGAGGCGGTACGCCTACAGCGCGACGTGCCAGCTCTCGAAACGCGAGTTCCTCACCGTCATGGGGGCCGTCGCCACGGGGCTCCACGCCGAACCGGGCTACCGCGTCGGGAAGCCGCTGTTACTCACGCACGGCGACGACGACAGGGCCGGGACGGTCGCGCGGGACGTGCCGCTGTGGGCCGAGACGGAGCCCGACGCCCGGTACGAGGTGATCCCGGACGCCGGTCACAACGCCAACCAGGACAACCCCGGGTACTTCAACGAGGTGCTGCTCTCGTTTCTCCGCGACGAAGTTCCGCGCGAGTGACGACGGCGCGTCCGGGGCCCGGGCGCGTCCAGTGACGCTGGCGACCGGGAAACGTTAAGGGGGAGCGAAGAAACGCCCGGACAATGAGCATTCTCGCGACCGTCGCCACTGCGCTCTGGGCGATGCTGCCGGCCTACGTCCCGAACAACGCGGCCGTCCTGGCGGGCGGCGGCCGGCCCATCGACGGCGGCCGGACCTGGAACGGCAAGCGCGTCCTCGGCGACGGGAAGACCTGGCGCGGGACGCTCGCGGGCACCGTCGCCGGCACCCTCCTCGCGCTCGTGCTCAACGCCGTCAACGGGGCCGCGAACGACGCCCTGGGCATCGCGTCGCTCCCCGAATTTCCGATCCTCGCCGCGGTGGGCCTCGCCCTCGGTGCGATGGTCGGGGACATCGGCGCCTCCTTCCTGAAGCGCCGGACCGGCCGCGAGCGTGGCGCCGCGTTCCCGGGTCTGGACCAGCTCGACTTCGTCGTGGGCGCGCTCTTGCTCGCCGCCGTCGCCGACTTCGGGTGGTTCACCGAGACGTTCACCGTCCCCGTGCTGGTCGTCATCCTCGTCGCGACGCCGCTGCTCCACGTGGTGACGAACACCATCGCCTACTGGCTCGGGTTCAAGGACGAGCCGTGGTAAGCCGGGACAGCCCGTGGTGACACTGACCGCTGACCAATCCGGCCCGCGCCCAGTGGTCGGCGCGCGCCCGAAGTAGCAGACTTTTCACCGCTGACCGTGGAGTCACAGCTATGACTACGCGAGGGACGCTGCGGCTGGCGACGCGGGGGTCGGACCTGGCGCTTCGCCAGGCCGCCGCCGTCCGGGAGGCGCTCGAAGACCGCCGCTACGACGTCGAGATCGTCGAGGTGGAGACGACCGGCGACCAGCTCCGCGACGAGCTGATCCACCGCCTGGGTAAGACCGGCGCGTTCGTCCGCAGCCTGGACGAGCAGGTCCTCGACGGCTCCGTCGACGCCGCCGTCCACTCGATGAAGGACGTCCCCACCGAACAGCCCGACTCGCTCGTCGTCGGGGCCGTTCCCCAGCGCGCCGATCCGTCGGACGTACTGGTCACCCCCGACGGCGCGACGCTCTCGGAACTCCCAGAGGGCGCCACGGTCGGCACGTCGAGCCTGCGCCGGAAGGCCGAACTCCTGGCAGAGCGACCCGACCTGGACGTCCAGCCGCTCCGTGGCAACGTCGACACGAGGGTCGAGAAGTTGCTCGCCCCCTCGCTGCAGGCCGAACACGAGGAACGCAGCGAGGAGGAGAAAGAACGCAAGGAGCGACTGGAGGACGACGAGTACGTCTTCCCCTACGACCAGGACGTGGAGGAGTGGTTCGACGGGCTCCGGGAGATCGAACGTCAGGCACTGGGCCGGGACGTCGACACCGAGTTCGACGCCATCGTCCTCGCACGGGCGGGACTCGAACGCTCGGGGCTGCTGTACAACGTCGAGGCGACGCCGCTGTCGACCGAGACGTTCGTCCCCGCACCGGGCCAGGGCGCGCTGGCGGTCGCGACCACCGACGGAGAGTTCGCCGAGGAGATGAACGAAGTACTGAATCATCCGCGTTCCCGCGCGGAGACGACCGTCGAGCGGATCGTCCTCGAGGAACTTGGCGGCGGCTGCGTCGCGCCGCTGGGCATCCACGCCGTCCTGCAGGGGCGGTCAATTCGCACGCGCGTCCGGGTGCTCTCACAGGATGGCACCGAGGAGGTGAGCGCGACGCGGGACGTCCCCGTCGACCGCCACGTCGACGGTGCGAAGTCCTTCGCCGCTGATCTCGCGGACCAGGGCGCCAAAGAGCTGATCGCGGCGGCGAAGAAAGAACTCGACGACGGCGGCGAGGCGGACGAGGACGCCGCCTCCGCCGTCGAGACCGACGACGAAGAAATCGTCGAGGAGGGGGGAGCGGTCGACGAATGACCGGGACCGTCTATCTCGTCGGCTCGGGCCCCGGCGACCCAGAACTGCTGACCGTCAAGGCGAAGCGACTGATCGACGAGGCCGACGTCGTCCTCCACGACAAGCTTCCCGGCCCGGAGATCCTGGAGGCTATCCCCGAGGAGAAGCGTGAGGACGTGGGCAAACGCGCAGACGGCGAGTGGACGCCACAGGAGTACACCAACCGGCGCATGGTGGAACTCGCCGAGGCGGGCGACGACGTCGTCCGGCTCAAGGGCGGCGACCCGACCGTCTTCGGCCGCGGCGGCGAGGAGATGACCCACCTCGCCGAGAACGATATCCCCTTCGAGGTCGTGCCGGGCATCACCAGCGCCGTCGCCGGCCCGGAAGTCGCCGGCATCCCGGTGACCCACCGCGGCCACGCCTCCTCCGTCTCGTTCGTCACGGGCCACGAGGACCCGACGAAGGACGAATCGGCCATCGACTGGGGCGCGCTGGCCGACACGGGCGGCACCATCGTCGTCCTGATGGGCGTCGGCAAGCTCCCGGACTACACCGCCGCCCTCCGGGAGAGCGGGATGGACCCCGAGACGCCGGTCGCGCTGGTCGAGCGCGCGACCCGTCCCGAACAGCGCGTCGCCGTCGGCACGCTCGATACGATCGTCGACGTGCGCGACGAGGAGGGGATCGAACCGCCCGCAATCACCGTGATCGGCGACGTCGCCGGCGAACGCGAGCGTGTGAAAGCGTTCCTGCGGAACGAGCGACTCGACGACGGACTGGAGGCCACCGACGATGCGTGAGGAACCCCGCCTCCGCGTCGCCGTCTTCCGGCCCGACGACGAGCGCCTGGACGACGCGGTCGAACTGCTCGAATCGCTCGGGGCCGACCCCGTCTCCGACCCGATGCTCGCCGTCGAACCGACGGGAAACTCCCCGCAGGAGGGCGCAGATTACGTGATTCTCACGAGCAAGACGGGGGTCGAGCTAGCGGCCGAAGCCGGCTGGGAGCCGGGCGACTCGACCGTCTGCGCTATCGGTGCCGCAACCGCCGAAGCGCTGCGCGAGGCGGGCTATGCCGTCGACCTGGTTCCGGAGGAGTACACGTCGTCGGGGCTGGTCGCGGCGCTCGAAGACGAAGTCGACGGGGCCAGCGTCGAGGTCGCCCGTTCCGACCACGGCTCGTCCGTCCTGACGGACGGACTCGCGGACGCGGACGTCCACGAGACCGTCCTCTATCGGCTCGTCCGGCCAGCGGGAGCCGGCGACTCGGTCGAACTCGCGGCCGACGGCGACCTCGACGCCGCGCTCTTTACCTCCTCGCTCACTGTCGAGCACTTCCTCGACGCCGCGGACGAGCGGGGGGTTCGCGACGATGCCATCGCCGGATTGAACGACGCCGTCGTCGGTGCGATCGGCGACCCGACGCGGACAACTGCCCAGGGCCACGGTATCGACGTCGACGTCGTGCCGGAGACGGCCGACTTCGAGCAACTTGCCTGTGCCGTCGTCGAGGACGCCGCGCCGACGCATCGGGAGTGACCGGGTCCGAACGACGAGCGGACCGCCCGGCTTCTCGCGGCTTAATCCGATATTAACGCCGGCTCGGGCCGGTGAATCCACGGTTCGAACCCGCCCTGCCAGTCCAGGACCACGACAGGTGACAGTCACTGAACTGTTCGGAGGGAGTGCTTAGCGACTGGATAAATAACACCGGTTGCGACGTACCAGTCCAACGATAGATGAATGCGAGACTGTTCGCAGTGTGTGGCATCGCCGCGCTCCTCGTCGTCGGCGCGGGTGGCGCCGTCGCGAGTGGGTTCGGATCCGGCCCTGGTCCGGGCTTCGGCCCCGACAACGCGCCAGGCAGCGGCGCGGATCCGGGAGAGACGCCGGCTTCGCCACCGGATAACGGTGGTGGAGACGACGGGACCGAGACCACCACCGACGAACCGGCGTTCACGGTCGTCGCCGACAACACGGAGAAGTGCGGACGAACCTGTCGCGACGTGACGTCGACGGTCACCAACCGCCAGAACGCGACGGCGGCGGACGTCACCGTCTCGACGCAGATCTACGCCGGCAAGGAAGGGAACGGCAAGCAAGTCTGGCAGGGGTCAGCCGACGTCGGCACCCTGGCCGGCGGCGAGTCTCACTCCGAGACCAAGCGGATCACGCTCGGTTGGAGCGACGCCATCGCGGTCAAGGGCGCTGGCGGCTGGGTGACCATCGAGACGACGGTGGAATCGGACGACGAGACGGTCACGATCACCGAACGACGCGACGTCGCTTGAGCGGGGTTGACCGTCGGCACACGGCCGGCGATCCACCGTGTAGAGTCCGATAGTTTATACGCGAGCGGGCACCACCCTCGCTCAGCATGGGACCGGTACCCGACCTGGACGACCGCGCCGTTGCGTGCGCGAATCGACTCCAGCGTGCCGGTGAGGTACTGCTCGCGTCCCACATCGACGCCGACGGGCTGACGAGCGCCGCCGTCGCGTCGTCGGCGCTTCAACGCGCAGGCATCGAGTTCGAGACGGTCTTCGAGAAGCAACTCGACGCGGAGGCCATCGCGGGCATCGCCGCCACCGACTACGACACCGTGCTGTTCACCGACTTCGGCTCCGGGCAACTGGACGTCATCAGCGACCACGCGGCGGCGGGGGATTTCACGCCCGTCGTCGCCGACCACCACCAGCCGGCGAACCCCGAGGACTGCCACCCCGACGCCGTAGTGACGACCGACGGGTACGCCGACACCGAGTTCCACCTCAACCCGCTGCTGGAGGGGATCAACGGCGCCTCGGAGCTGTCGGGCGCTGGCGCGGCCTACGTTCTCGCCCGTGCGCTCGCCGAGAGCGGCGACGCCGACGAGGCGGACGTCACCGACGGCAACCGCGACCTGGCCGGCCTCGCCGTCGTCGGCGCCGTCGGCGACATGCAGGCCGTCGGTGGGGAACTGGTCGGCGCGAACGCGGGCATCGTCGCCGAAGGCGTCGAGGCGGGCGTCCTCGACGAGGGCACGGACCTCACGCTCTACGGTAAACAGACGCGTCCGCTCCCGAAGTTGCTGGAGTACGCGACGGAAGTCCCGATTCCCGGCGTCTCCAACGACCAGGCCGGTGCGATCCGGTTTCTCGACGGCCTGGGACTCGACCTCAAGACGACTGGCGACTGGCGGACCTGGGCGGACCTGACCGACGACGAGCGCCAGACCGTCGCCAGCGCGCTCGTCAAGCGGGCCGTCGAGCGGGGCGTCCCCGCCGGCAAGATCGACTCGCTCGTCGGGACCACCTACACGCTCGCCGACGAACCCGTCGGCACCGAGTTGCGGGACGCCAGCGAGTTCTCCACGCTGCTGAACGCCACCGCCCGCTACGAGCGGGCCGACGTCGGCCTCGCGGTGTGCCTGGGCAACCGCGACGGCGCGCTGGACCGGGCCCAGACGCTGCTTTCGAACCACCGACGCAACCTCTCGGAGGGTCTGACGCTGGTCCAGGAACGCGGCGTCACCCACGAGGAGCACGTCCAGTGGTTCGACGCCGGCGAGGCCATCCGCGAGACCATCGTCGGCATCGTCGCCGGGATGGCGCTCGGCACCGACGGCGTCGACTCCGACAAACCGATCCTCGCGTTCGCCCGGAAGTCCGAGGAGGAGACGAAGGTGTCCTCCCGTGGCACCGGCCCGCTCGTCGGCCGCGGCCTCGACCTCTCGGCCGTGATGGGCGAGGCCTCCCGGTCCGTCGGCGGCGACGGCGGTGGGCACGACATCGCCGCCGGTGCGACCGTCCCGGCGGGGAAAGAACAGGAGTTCGTCGAGGCCGCCGACGCCATCGTCGCCGAACAGTTGAGTTGATCTGGTTTTCGACATATTTCGGTACGTAGCGGGTACTGCAGCTATTTCACACGCCCATCGTATTGCCCTCACCAACGGTCTGTGCTTGTGTGAAGTGCTCGGATGTTTTGATGGGATAGCGCTGGAAGAAAGGATACCGCTAACACCCAGAAAGCCCTCAACGTGCTCCGGTCCCGGGGCTCGCTACGCTCCTCGGCTTCGCCTGCGGTGCTTGCTTCGCCCGGGTTCCCGGAGCCCGCCTCGCCCTTTCAGTCTGCTCTGTAGGATCGCTAGACGGCAGGGCCGCGACTACGCTATATCGGTAGAATGCGAAGAGACGGGTGAATGTGTTCCGAGATCCGTCTCTTCACTCGTGAATCGGTGGCCA
>NZ_JBZYDN010000010.1:0-152748 GCF_058933135.1 Halomicrobium sp. HArcel3
GGCATCCGGCCGCTAATCAAACACCGGATCTTGGCGCCGTTCGACCACGCGCACAACGGCCGCATGGACACCGACGCGTACAACCAGCGCTGGATGTCCGAAACTGTCTTTTCCAGCATCAAACGCAACCCCGGCGCCACCGTCCACGCCCGCAGCTGGTGGCTCGAATTCCGCGAGATGGTGCTGAAAGCCACCGTCTACAACCTCCGCCGCAGCGTTAGATACTCGTGAAAATCACGCACCGACAGACCGATCCTACAGAGCATTTCAGTCCACCAGGCACCGCACCGCAGCCTTCCCTTCCCCTGGTCGGCCGACGAGACGGCCTCCCGGCCGACCGCCGGGCGGTTGCGGAGCGGTCAGGACGCGTGTCGCGCCGCCAGGCGCGACCGGGGAGGTTTGGTGGACTCAATCGCGAGCGCCTCGGTGCGCGAGCAACGCGGATCCTGGCGGAATGAAATGCTCTGTAGGATCGCTTGAGTGGGTCTAAGGTGACGGCGATCGACCTCCGAATGTTACCCAGCAGTTAGACGCCAGGAGCATTCACCCGTTTTCCACTCTGCTACGGGTGATCGGTGCATCATAGCTGGATACTGTTGTTCGATCCCATCAATACTCGACCCCCGAGACCGGCCAACTAGCGATCCTACAGAGCAGAATGAAAGGGCGAGGTGCGCTCGCCGACGTCCGACGACGTAAGCACCGCAGCGGAGCGAGGAGCGCAGCGAGTCGCACGAGGCGAACGCGACGAGGGCTTTCGACGTGTTTGACGTCGTGCTAAGAGCGACAACCCCGGCACCCACCAAACGCTACGTAGCTGATCTATACTGATCGGCAAAAAGAGCTAAGCGTCTGCTCCAGAGAGTACCCACGGAATGCAAGAGCGTGACGTGCTGGACCTGTTCCTCGTCGCCGTCCTGGCGGTCCTCACCTACGTCGAGGCGTTCGGGCTGGCCGACCCCATCGCGACGGTCGACGAGATACTCGCCATCTTCGCCGGCATCGGCGTCGAGGTGTACCTCGTCCTCGGGGGGCTGTTCGGCATCGTCTTCGTCGGCTACCTCACGGTGTACCTGCCGAAGAAAGACGCCAGCCAGCCCGTCCGTCGGTGAGCGGCGCGCAGGTTCCGCGGCGGTGACGGTCGGGGCGACGGCCCGGTCGCGAACGCGTGGAGACCGCGTGACCTTTATCTGGGGGCGCCGATCCGTCTGGCAATGACCGACTTCGACCCGGAGCGCTTCGAGGACAAGTACGCGAACTACTTCCCCGAGCTACAGAAGGCGTACAAGCAGGCCTTCGAGGAGATGAACGACGCGTACGACTCGGAGCTGATCCACGCCATCGACCAGCAGATCCTCAACGAGTCGGAGCCATTCTACGAGGGGGACGGCGAGTTCCGGATCGACCTGCCAGAGAGTCCCGTCGACCGTCTGGACGCCATCGTCGTCGCCGACGAGAAAGTCGAGGCGGTGCTCGAACGCTACGTCGACGAGCTGGAGCGCCAGCATCGACGTATCTTCGGCTTCGAGGAGTGACCGCCCATCGTCGTCGGCCCGACCCCCGTTCCGGAACGCAGGCAACGAACGGACGTGGGCAACGAACGGGTGAGTCCAAAGGTCTAAGCGCCCACGGAATCAAAGACAGGATATCATGAGCACCGAAACAGACGAGGCCGCGAACGACGACCTGAAGGAGCGCATCTCCAACTTCCTGCGCCGCAACTTCCCCCAGATCCAGATGCACGGCGGGAACGCGGCCATCGAGGACCTCGACCGCGAGGAGGGCAGCGTCACCATCCAGCTCGGCGGCGCCTGTTCGGGCTGTGGCATCTCGCCGATGACCATCCAGGCCATCAAGACGCGCATGACCAAGGAGATCCCCGAGATCGACACCGTCCACGCGAACACCGGCATGGGCGGCGGTGGCGGGATGGGCGGCGGCGGTCCGTCGATGCCCGGCGACTCCCGCGGCGGCGAGATCGGCGGCGACGACGACGAAGGCCCCGAAGCGCCCTTCTAGGGTTCGCGGTTCGTCGGTCGAACGCGGCCGTCGGTGGCCGTCTTGACGGTTTGCGGATTCTCCCATCGTTTTCACACCTGCTCCTGGCCCGTAGCGACAGCGGCCAGCCATGGTGACCGTCAGTACGCGTCCCGGGCAGAGACGGGGTAGGGCAGGGGGCAGACCTGACAAGTACCATATTATTTTGCTTTATTATCCGATGTCAATCAGGTAGGGCGATAGACGCCCGCCTGCAGTTGAATCAGGCGTATCAAGCGCTGAGGTCGCCACATTCGCCACAATTCGACAGATCCTTCGTTACTATCGGCGAAAATCGTCCGACGGATTTGATCCGAGCTTAGGCGGCTCCCTGTGGCCGCTCGAAGGGTTTGTGAATGTTAGCCCACGATCGATCTGCGACGTCGTACTTCGTACTAACAGGTGAAAAAGTAGTATCTCATCCTGATATTTTTCGCCGCAACAGGGCGTCGCCGCCGTCGCCCCGGCGGCGGGACGCGGGACGCCCGACCGCCGACGGTGCGCTGGAAGAAGACGGCCACGAACGAAGGGGCGCTCCGTGGTCAGGTCCCCTTCATGCCGCCGCTGGCCAGGCCCTTGACGACCCACTGCTGGACCGCTGCGAACAGGACGATGACCGGGACCATGGTGACCGTCGCCGCCGTCAGCACGAGGTGCCAGGCGACCTGGTTCTGGGACTGGAACAGCTGCAGCCCGTAGGGGAGCGTGCGGGTCGCACCGGTCTGGGAGAGCACCGAGACGAGCAGGAAGTCGTTCCACGAGATGGTGAACGTGTAGAATCCGGCGACGGCCAGGCCCGGCAGCGACAGCGGGAGGATGACCCGGGCCAGGACGTCCAGTTGCGAACAGCCGTCCATCTTGGCCGCCTCGTCCAGCGATTCGGGGATGTCGTCGAAGTAGCCCTTCAGCAGCCAGATGGCCAGCGGCAGGGCGATGACCGAGTGGGCGATGATGATCCCGAGGTGAGAGTTGATCAGGTCCAGCGTGTACATCAGCAGGAAGAACGGGATCAGGATCAACACGTAGGGCAACATCTGGGTCCCGAGGAAGGCCAGCAGGAGCGAGCCTCGCCCCGGGTAGTCGAACCGGCTCAGCGAGTAGGCGGCGAGGGTACCGACCGACAGCGTCAGCGCGGTCGTCGCCGTCGCGATGATGGTCGAGTTGACGAAGTACTGCTGGAAGGCGCCCGTCGAGAGCACGTTGACGTAGTTCGCGAGCGTCAGACTGGACAGCGACGGGAGCAGCGCCGACGAGTAGAGGAACGACTGGTTCGTGAACGTCGCCAGTATCATGTACAGCACCGGGAGCAGGAGGAACAGCATGAACACGCCGAGGGCCGCGTACACGGCCAGCGCTCGCCGTGGCGAGACGTCTTCGTCGAGCCACTCGTCGAAGCGCTGGATGGCGCTCGTCGTCCCGGTTCCGCCGTCGATAGCGTCCGTTTCAGTTGCCATGGGATACCTCGCTGTACATCAGTCGGTGTCCTCCAGTTTCACGTACACTGCGGTGAACGTGAGCATGATGACGAGCATCACCACGCCCATGCTCGCCGCGTAGCCGAGCGCGTACGTCTCGAAGGCCGTCTTGTAGACGTACGTCGCCAGCACTTCGGTGTTGCCGAGCGGCCCCCCGCCGGTCGAGAGGTAGACGATCTCGAAGTTGTTGAACGTGAAGATGACGTGCAACACGATCATGATCATCGACACGTAGGAGATCTGCGGGAGCGTGACGTGGCGGAAGCGCTGGAGCGCGCCCGCGCCGTCGAGGCGCGCGGCCTCGTACTGGGTCTCGGGGATCGAGTTCATCGCCGCCATCAGCGCGATGGCGTAGAAGGGCACGTTCCGCCAGACGTGCATCAACACGATGAGCGGGAACGCCATCTCCGGGTCGCCGAACCAGTACGTCGTCTCCAGGCCGAGCGCGCCGAGGACGATGTTCGCGGGGCCGAAGCCGTTCTGGACCATGAACCGGAACAGGATGACCATCACGATGATCGGCAGGACCCACGTCACCATCGAGACGCTCCTGAAGAAGCGCATTCCCGGCACTTTCTCCTTGAGCACCATCGCCAGCGCCATCCCGAGCAGGTACTGCAGTGACACCGCGAGCGCGGTTAGCAACACCGTCTGCCACAGGGCGGTCCGGAACACGGCGTCGTTGGCCATCTCGGCGAAGTTCTCGAAACCGACGAACGTCTCCTCGCCGGGCTGGAGCAGCGAGACTTCCAGGAACGCCATCTGGATACCCCGGACCGTCGGGTACAGGATGATCGCCGCGACCAGTATCGTCGCCGGCAGGATGAGCGCGTAGCCGAGCCACGTCTCCGAGAGGAGCGACTTGAACTCCTCACTGTAGCGCGGAGACCGACCCTGAGACGTGTTCGTGGCCATCTGGATTACAGGTCGCCTTCCAGGCTTTTCAGGTTCGAGTGGAGCGTGCTCCCGGCGTCGTAGGGGTCGGTCTCGCCGTAGGCGACCTCCTGCATCAGCGGGTAGAACTCCTGGCGCACCGGGCCCCAGGAGATCTTCGCCAGCGCGCGCCCCGTCTCGAACACGTCGGTGAATGGCATCCAGTTCTCGCTCTCCAGGGTCGTCTCGACGTCCTCGTGGACCGGCGTGACGTAGTTGCCCGGGGAGTGGGACTTCTGCTGTTCCATCACCGTGGGGCTACACCGGGAGGCGACGGCCTCGAATCCGAGGTCGCCGTTCTCGGAGTTGGCGTTCACCATGACCGGTTTGACCTCGAGGTAGGTCGCGCGCTCCCCGCCCTCGGCGTAGGGGAGGTGAGCCACGGCCGTGTTCTCGTCCAGAACCTCCGAGGCCGCATCGGAGTCGTCGATCTCCGGACCGCTCGTCCAGCCGCGGATCCACGGGCCGCACTCGATCATCGCGAAGTTGCCGTTGATGTACCCGGGGTCGTTGACCTGCCAGCCGGTCCCCAGCTGGTCGGGGTCGGCGATGGGATCGTCGCTCGCCCACACCTGGTGGTAGTACTTGTCGAAGACGAGGCCCAGCGTGTCCGCGTCGACGTTCAGCGTCCAGCCGTCCCCGTCAGTCGCGTAGAGGTTCTCCGTGTGCTGGTAGACGTGGGACATCCACTCCTGGAACGCGCGGACGCCGCCGTCCTTGGTGCAGTTGTGGAACGGCGTGAGGTCGGTCTCGGACTTGATCAACCGGCCGACCTCCAGGAACTCGTCCGCTGTCTCGGGCGGATCCTGTCCCAGTTCCTCGAAGACGTCGCGGCGGTAGATCATCGCCCGTCCGTTCCCGGTGTAGGGGAGCGCGTACAGTTCGCCCTGGTACGACATCGCCTCGATCGTGCTATCGACGTAGCCGTCGTACCACTCGAGGGCCTCGGCCTCGTCCCCGATGGGTTCGATGAGGTCCGCCTCGATGTACTCGGTGAGGTGCGAGAGGACGCCCTCCACGGAGTCGGGATCGCCCGAACGAGCGCCCGTGAGGTACGCCGAGCGCATGTCCTCGTACGTGTAGTCGGTTATCTGGACCTGCTCGCCGGTGCGCTCCTCGAAGAAGTTCTGGATGTTCGAGATCGCAGTATCGAGGTCCTCCTCGTCGGAGGGGAGGCCGGCGTCCCAGTGGAGCACGTCGGCGCCGGATCCACCGTCACCATCGTCGCCTCCCCCGGTCTCTGTCCCGAGACTATCCCCGCCTCCGTCGCCGTCTCCTTCCAGGCTACCACCGTCTCCGCCGTCTCCGCCGTCGCCACTACACCCGGCCAAGGCGATACCAGCGCCCAGGCCGATGCTCTGTACGAGTTTTCGTCGCCGAAGGCTGTCCGGACTGCTGTCTGGCATTGGTTCGCATTGACAGTCGTGAAGGATAAGTATATATATTTCCATTAGTTTCCTGACAATACTGTCCGGAACCGGCGTCCGCTGCCCAGCGTCGCGGTAGCGACGAGCGCACTCGTCCCGGCCACCGGTATATTTATCCAGCAAACGCCACTGTGTCGACGCATGCCGAAGATCACCTTCATCGGTGCGGGTAGCATGGTGTTCGCCACGACGCTCGTCGGCGACGTCCTCTCGTTCGACGAACTGCAGGACAGCGAGATCGCGTTGATGGACATCGACGAGCACCGCCTCGAACAGACCGCGCGGGTCGCGGAGTCGATGGTCGATAACGCCGGCCTGGACGCGACTGTCGAGTCGACCACGGACCGCGTCGAGGCCCTGGAGGACGCCGACTACGTGCTCAACATGATCAACGTGGGCGACACCGAGCCCTTCGAGAACGAGATCCGCATTCCCCAGGAGTACGGCGTGAAGCAGGCCATCGGCGACACCATCGGGCCGGGCGGCATCTTCCGGGCCCTGCGGACCATCCCGACGATGCTCGACATCGCGAACGACGTGGAGGAGGTGTGTCCCGACGCCCTCTTCCTGAACTACACGAACCCGATGTCGATCCTCTGCCAGACGCTGTACGACGCCACGGACGTCGAGACGGTCGGCCTCTGTCACAGCGTCCCCCACACCGCAGAGGCCATCTCCAGTTACGTCGACGTTCCACAGGACGAACTCGACTACTGGGTGGCGGGCATCAACCACGTCGCCTGGTTCCTCGAGGCCGAACACGACGGCGAGAGCGTCTATCCCGCGCTCCGCGAGGCGATGGACGACCCCGACATCTACGAGCGGGACACCGTCCGCTTCGAGATGATGCGACACTTCGGCTACTTCCCGACGGAGTCCTCCCACCACATGTCCGAGTACGTCCCCTACTTCCGGACCGACGAGGCGACCATCGCGGAGATGACGGGAACGGACTACGCCGAGCGCATGGAGACCGCCACCTACCTCGAGGGCTGGAAAGAGCGGTCGGCCCAGCGCGACGACCCCGACCTGGACGTCGACCTCGATTCGGTCGCGCCGGAGCGTTCCGAGGAGTACGCCTCCCGCATCATCCACGCCGTCGAGACCGACACGCCCCGGCGGATGAACCTCAACGTCTCGAACGAGACGAACGCCATCGCGAACCTCCCAGAGGACGTCTGCGTCGAGGTGCCCGTCCTCGTCGACGGCACGGGCGTCAACCCGTGTTCCGTGGGCGAACTACCCACCGAGATCGCCCACTTCCCGCGCCAGCACGCGTCCGTCCACCGCCTCGTCGTCGAGGGCGCACTGGAGCACGACCGCGAGAAGATCCACCGGGCGGTCAAACTCGACCCGCTGACGGCCGCGGCCTGTACGCTCGACGAGATCCACGAGATGACCGAGGAACTGCTCGAGGCGAACGAGGAGTACCTGCCGCGGCTGGAGTGATTACCGCGCGTCTGGAGTGACGACCGCGCGGCTGGAGTGACAATCCGGTTCGCGAGCGTTACTCGGCTACTTCTGCGCCCGTGTCCGTCTCGACCCCAGTCAGCGTCCCGAAGTCGTCGACCTCCGGCGGCGTCCGGTTCCTGACGGCCTCGCCCGTGTCGCCGTCGAAGAGGTGGATATTCTCCTGCGGGAAGGTGACGTGGATGGTCCGGCCGGCCTCCAGCACGATGTCGCCCTCGAGTGTCGCCGTGTACTGCTGGCCGCCGACGTTCAGGTAGACGTAGGTGACGTCGCCGAGTGGCTCGGTGACCTCGACCTCGGCCGGAATCGCGTTGCGGGTGTCGGCCGGAACGGCCTCGACGTCCTCCGGTCGGATACCCAGGGTGAAACGGTCGCCCGCGCCCTCGACGTCCGCGTAGACGTCGTCGTCGAGTTCGTACTCGAACGTCTCGTTGACCAGCGTCGGCGAGCCCGTCGCGTCCAGTTCCAGTTCGAAGAAGTTCATCGACGGCGAGCCGATGAAACTGGCGACGAAGCGATTCGCGGGCTCGTGGTAACACTCCAGGGGCGTCCCGAGTTGCTGGAGCTGGCCCTCGTTGAGGACGGCGATGCGGTCGGACATCGTCATCGCCTCCGTCTGGTCGTGAGTGACGTAGACGGTCGTGACGCCGAACTCCTGCTGGAGCGACTGCAACTCGGTACGCATCTGCGTCCGGAGCTTCGCGTCGAGGTTGGAGAGGGGCTCGTCCATAAGGAACACTTCCGGTTCGCGGACGATGGCGCGGCCGAGGGCGACGCGCTGTTGCTGCCCGCCGGAGAGGTCGCCCGGCTTCTTCCCCAGCAGGTCCTCGATCCCCATCATCGCCGCGACCTCCTCGACCCGCTCGTCGATCTCTTCCTTCGAGAGGTCGGTCGTCATCTTGAGCCCGAAGGCCATGTTGCCCCTGGCAGTCTTGTGGGGATACAGCGCGTAGTTCTGGAACACCATCGCCATGTCGCGGTTCTTCGGCTTGTTGTCCGTGACGTCGTTCCCGTCGACGAGAATGTCGCCCTGGGTCGGCGTCTCCAGGCCGGCGATGCAGCGGAGCGTCGTCGACTTCCCACAACCCGACGGCCCGACGAGGACGATCAGCTCACCGTCCTCGATCTCCGCCTCGAAGTCGTCGACCGCGACGATGTCGCCACTGTCGTCGTTGAATACCTTCGTCAGGTTGCGAATCTCTAGCTCGCCCATAGTCGATGATGTAGGATGACGATGATAAACCTTTCCGCAGTGGGACGGAGTAACACGCCACGCCAGGTGCGGAGCCGGGGACCGGTCCGCGACGGCTAGACCCGCGACGGCTAGACCGACGAAGAAGCGGTGCGGGGTGCCTCGACGAGTTCGTCCGGGAGGTAGTCGACGTTTGCCGCGAGCAGGTCGTCGACCATGTCGTCGATCTCGTCGAGCGTACAGGCGGCCGACGTCAGCGGGTCCAGTTTCACCGCCCGTCGGAGCGCGTCCTGGTCGTGGTCGAGGGCCGCTTTCACCGCGAGGCGCTGGACGCTCGTGTTCGTCCGGTCGAGCGCCACCAGCTGAGCGGGGAGCTCGCCGACGGAGCAGGGGTGAACCCCCTGGCCGTCGACGAGGCAGGGCACCTCGACGCAGGTGTCGTTCCCGAGGTTCGCGATGGCGCCCGCGTCGTTGCGGACGTTGACGTTCATCCGCCGGCGCTCGCCCGTCTCCATCGAGTGGATGATGCGCGAGCCGTACTCCTCCGAGCGCTCGATCTCCGGGTCGATGTCGTCGGCCGTCATCTCGCGGGCCTCCTGCTGGTACTCGCACCAGTGCTCGAAGTAGTGGCCCGTGGGCATCCAGTCGACGAAGTAGTCGTCGAACTCCTCGTCGACGGTGTACTCCTCGATAGTCGCCTCGTCGGTCCGGAAGTACGGCACGTACTCGGACATGTGGTTGCTCGACTCCGTGACGAACGCGCCGAAGTGCCGGAGGATGTCGAACCGGACGTTGTCACGCTTGTACGTCTCCGGGTCGTCGGCCGCCTCGTACAGCGCCGGATAGATGCTCTCGCCGTCGTGTTCGGCCTCGAGGAACCACGCCATGTGGTTGATGCCCGCGACCCAGTAGTCCAGTTCCTCGCGCGGAACGTCCGCGTAGTCGGCGACGGCCTGCGCGGTGTGCTGGACGCTGTGACAGAGGCCGACGACGTCGACGTCGGTGGCCTCGTCGACGGCCCAGCACAGCATCGCCATCGGGTTGGTGTAGTTGAGCAAGAGTGCGTCCGGGCAGAGTTCCTCCATGTCGCGGGCCAGGTCCAGCACGACGGGCGCGGTCCGCAGGAAGCGGAAGACGCCACCGGGGCCGAGCGTGTCGCCGACGGCCTGGTTCACGCCGTACTCCTGGGGGATGCGGATCTCGTTCTCGAAGGGCTCCCGGCCGCCGACGTGGATCATGTTCAGCACGTAGTCGGCGCCGTCCAGGGCCTCCCGCCGGTCGGTCGTGGTCTCGATGGTCGCGTCGACGTCGTTGTGTTCGACCATCTCCCGTCCAGCCGTCGCGACCCTGTCGAGTCGCTCCTCGTCGATGTCCATCAGGGCGATCGTACTCCCCTGGAGCTCCGGGTACGAGAGCACGTCACCCATCAGGTTGCGAGCGAAGACAATACTGCCGGCGCCAACGAAGGCAATCTTCGGCATGGCTGAAGATTACCTGTCGAACAGATAAATCATGGGGACGACCCGCACGGACGCCACCCCGGTGACGGGGGGAACGGAAGCGACCGGGGCGGAACGCCGAGCCGGAGGCAGCACGTACCGGCCATTCTCGGCACTGACAGCGCGGGTAGTCGCCGCGTACCGCCCACCTGCCGCGGGCAGAAGCGAGTTCGGATCAGCTCGAGTCAGACGATCTCCAGCACGTCTGCCATCGCCTCGTCGGGATCGCCGGTCGGTGAGAACTCGCAGCCGACGTAGCCGTCGTAGCCGGCGGCGTCGATGGCGTCGAAGACGTTCGCGTAGTTCAGTTCGCCCGTCCCGGGTTCGTGACGGCCCGGGACGTCGGCGACGTGGACGTGACCGATGTCGTCGACGTTCTCGGTGATCGTATCGGTGACGTTGCCCTCCGTTATCTGCTGGTGGTAGACGTCGTACAGGAGCGTCACGGCATCCGAACCGACCTCGTCGACTATCTCGAACCCTTCCTCGCTCGTCGTCAGGAAGTAGCCCGGGTGGTCGACCGTGGTGTTGAGCGGTTCCAGCGCGATAGTGACGCCCGCGTCCTCGGCGTCCGGAGCCACCCGCGAGAGCACCTCGACGACGTTGTCGTGCTGGGTCCCGCGGTCCAGGCCGTCCTGGTCCGGACCGGTCGTGGCGATGAGCGTGGGGATTCCCAGGTCGGCCGCGGTCTCGATCGACTCGCGGATCGTCTCGACGGCGTCGTCGGCCGCCGCGGGGTCGGTCAGGTCCCCGCCGGCGACGCAGGCGACGACGTCGACGCCTGCCGCGTCCGCCGCGGTCCCGATGGCGTCGAGGTCCTTCTCGCGCCAGTCCCAGAACTCGACGGCGTCGACGCCGGCGTCGGCGGTCCGGCGGATCCGCTCGTGGAACGGCTCGTCGTCGTACACCATCTCGATACAGACCGAGAGGTCGACCATCTACTCCTCCCCCGCCGGTGCCGGCGTCAGGTCGCCCGCGTCGATCATCGCCTGGAGCGGGTTGTCGTCGATGGACAGCGGGAGGTCCACGCGGCCGCGCCGCCGGGAGGACTCCCAGGTCGCGAAGATGAGCTCGGTGGCCCTGATCGCGTTCTCGGCGCCGAGTTCCGGCGTCTCCCCCTCGCGGAGACAGCGCACGTTCTCCGCGATGGCGCGGTCGACGAACGCCCAGTCGTGGAGGCCGTCCTTCGTCTCGATGGTCTCCCAGTCGCCGCCGTCACGGCGGATCCGTAGCGCCGGGAGTTCCTCGCCGTCGTCGCCCTCGGGGCCGACCTCGATGACGCCGTCGGTCCCGATCAGGCGGTTGTGACAGGCGAAGGCACTGGCGGGACCGCCCGTCCCGGTGCTGTCGGAGGCTGCGACGCCGTGGACGCCGTTCTCGTACTCCCAGTGGACGATCGCCTGGTTCTCGTTGTGGGTGCCGAACAGGATATTCTCCGCCGAGTAGTCGATCTGGCCCAGCACCCACTCCCCCGCCGTCTCGTCGTTGAAGTAGTTACAGAGGTCGAAGGAGTGGCTGCCGTAGTCGAAGATACCGACCGGCGCCCCGAACTCCACTCGCCGGAGGTCGCCGATCTCGCCCGCGTCGAGCAGGTCCTTGGCGGTCCGGACGGCGTCGCTGAAGCGGCGCTGGTGGTTGAACGTCAGCTGGACGTCGTGGCGGTCGGCCGCCTCGGTCATCTCCCTGGCCCCGCCGTAGGTGTCGGCCATCGGCTTCTCGCAGTGGATGGCGTCGACGACGCCGCTCCGGATGCAGTCGAGCGCGATGGACGCGTGGACCGCCGGGGGGACGCAGATGGAGACGATATCGGGCTCGACGGCTTCGAGCATCGCCTCGTAGTCCGTGAACACGCCCCCGTCGTCGAGGTCGAACTCGTCGGCGAAGGCCCGCGCGTTGTCCTCGACGACGTCCGCGCAGGCGACGAGTTCGCAGTCGTCGACCTTCTCGTACCCCGTCGCGTGGTGGTACGCCATCGCGTACCCGTCGCGACCGGGGTCGTCCGGTTCCGTACCCGTTCCGATAACTGCGACGCTGTAGGACACACCGACAACTGGGCCGGGAGCGTACAAAAGCGTTCGTGCGACGCTGGGCGACCAGTTCGCGGAGTGTCGAGTCGCAAGCCCCGGACCCGGTCACCCAGCGAATTATTTACGCAGGGCCGGTGTTACGTTGCAGTATGGACGACTGGCTCGACCCGCGAACCGTGGGCCGGAATCGGCTTGGGCCCCACGTGGACGTACTGCCCTACGAGGACCCCGAAGCCGCACAGACGCGCGAACGCACCCACTCACCCTGGATACGGTCGCTCGACGGCGAGTGGGCGTTCGACCTGGCCGCGACGCCGGCGGACGCGCCGGCCGGATTCCAGGACCCGGGGTTCGACGCCGGCGACTGGGACGGCATCGACGTGCCGATAAACTGGCAGGCGGCGGGCTACGGCGACCCGCACTACACCAACGTCGTCTACCCGTTTCCGCTCGACCCGCCGAACGTTCCGACGGAGAACCCGACCGCCTCGTACCGCCGGACGTTCCACGTCGACAAGGACTGGGACGGGCGACAGGTCCGCCTCCACTTCGAGGGCGTCGACTCGGCGTTCCACCTGTGGGTCAACGGCGAGCGGGTCGGCTACAGCGAGGGCGCCCGACTTCCCTCGGAGTTCGACGTCAGCGAGCACGTCCAACCCGGTGAGAACACGGTCGCCGTGCGCGTGTACAGGTGGACCAACGGGAGCTACGTCGAGGACCAGGACATGTGGTGGCTCAGCGGCATCTTCCGGGAGGTGTACGCCTACGCCGTCCCGGAGACCCACGTCGCCGACGTCGACGTGCGGACGGAACTCGACGACGCGTACCGGGACGCCCACCTCACGGCCGCCGTCGACGTCGCGAACGTCGGCACGGCGGACGAGGTGACCCGCCGGGTAGACGCGACGCTCCGGGACGAGGACGGCGAGGTCGTCGCCGAGCTGGAGGCCGCTGTCGACGTCGCTGCGGGCGAGACAGCGACCGTCACGCTCGAAACCGACGTCGACGACCCCGAGAAGTGGACCGCCGAGACGCCGACGTGCTACGCTCTGGAGGTCGAACTGGTGGACGCGTCAGACGAGGGGAACGGCGAGCGGACGGGCGGCGCGGTGACGGAAGTCGTCGCGGAGACCGTCGGCTTCCGCGAGGTCGAGGTCACGGACGGCCAGTTCCTCGTCAACGGCGAGGCGGTGACGATCCGCGGCGTGAACCGCCACGACTTCCACCCGGACCGGGGCCGTCACGTCCCCGTCGAGTCGATGCGCGAGGACGTCGAGCTGATGAAGCGGCACAACGTCAACGCCGTCCGGACGGCCCACTACCCCAACGACTCGCGCTTCTACGACCTCTGTGACGAGTACGGCCTCTACGTCGTCGACGAGACGGACCTGGAGTGTCACGGGATGGAGCTGGCCCGCGAGACGCCACACATCAGCGACGCCGACGAGTGGGAGGACACCTACGTCGACCGGATGGTCCGGATGGTCGAGCGCGACAAGAACCACCCGAGCGTCGTCGTCTGGTCGCTCGGCAACGAGTCGGACTTCGGCTCGAACCACGTCACGATGGCCGAGGAGACCCGCGAGCGAGACCCGACGCGACCGATCCACTACGAACCGGACGAGGAGCAGGTCGTCTCGGACATCGTCGGCCCGATGTACCCGCCGTGGGACCAGCTCGAGGCCTGGGCGGCCGAAGACGAGTACGAGCACCCAGTCATCCTCTGTGAGTACGCCCACGCGATGGGGAACGGCCCCGGCAACCTCCGCGAGTACTGGGACGCGTTCTACGAGCACGACCGCCTGCAGGGCGGGTTCGTCTGGGACTGGCTCGACCAGGGACTTCGCCAGACCACCGAAGACGGCGAGGAGTGGTTCGCCTACGGGGGCGACTTCGGCGACGAACCGAACGACGCGAACTTCAACATCAACGGCCTGGTGTTCCCGGACCGGACGCCCTCGCCCGGTCTGACGGAGTACAAGAAGGTCATCGAGCCGGTGACGTTCGAGCCGTCGGACCTCGAAGCCGGCGAGGTGCTCGTCGAGAACCGCTACGACTTCCGCGGCCTCGACCACCTCCGGGCCACCTGGCGCGTCGAAGCGGACGGGGAACTCGTCGAGAGCGGCGCCGTCGACCTCCCGGACGTCGCCGCCGGCGAGCGCGCGACGCTGACCGTTCCCGTCGATCCCGAGCACCTGGACGACGACGCCGAGAACCTCCTCACGGTCGAGGCTCGACTCGGGGGCGAGGCCAGGTGGGCACCGGCAGGGCACACCGTCGCAACCGGGCAGTTCGAACTGCCCGGCGGCGAGCCGTCGGCCCCCGCTCCCGACTCGTCAGCGCCGCTCAGCTGTGAGGCGACCGACCGCGGACTCGTTGTCTCGAACGCGGCGTTCGAACTGACCTTCGACGACACCCGGGGCGTCGTCGACTCGCTGTCCTACCGGGGCCGGGAGGTGGTGGCAAGTGGCCCCCGAACGGGGCTCTGGCGGGCTCCGACCGACAACGACGAGGGGCTCCCCCTCTCCCGGACGCTGCTCACCCGGCTGCGAGAGGTCCACGAGAACGGCGAACGGCTCACCCACGACGACGTCAGGACCATCGGGTTCGCCCAGCTCTGGCGGGAACACGGGCTCGACGACCTGCAGTTCCGGACGGACGAGGTGAGCCACGAGGTCGTGGGCGAGGAAGCCGTCGAGATAACCGTCGAGGGGCGCCTCGCCCCGCCGATCTTCGACCACGGCTTCGCGACGGAACAGGTGTACACCGTCCGGGACACCGGTGCGGTCGAGATTCAGACGCGAATCGAGCCCGAGGGAGACCTGTCGCTGCTCCCGTCGCTCCCCCGCGTCGGCCTGGACCTGACGCTCAACGGCGAGTTCGACCAGGTGACATGGTACGGTCGCGGTCCCGGCGAATCGTACGTCGACAGCAAGGAGGCGGCGCTCGTCGGGCGATACGACAGCTCCGTCGAGGAACTCCACACGCCCTACGTCCGCCCGCAGGCCAACGGCACCCGGACGGACGTCCGCTGGGCGACGTTCACCGACGGGCGCGGCGTCGGCATCGCCGTGACCGGTGATTCGCTCCTCGACGTCACGGCCCACGACTACGCGAGGGCGGACCTGGCGGCCGCGGACCACGACCACGAACTCCCCTCCCGCGACGAGATTTCGGTGTCGCTGGACCACGCCCACTGCGGCCTCGGGACGGGGAGCTGCGGACCGCCAACGCTCGAACAGTACCGGATCCACCCCGGCGTCTACGAGTTCGACGTCGAGATTCGACCGTTCGTCGGCTGATTTCGGGAAATACCGGGCCGTCTCAGTAACGAAAATCGGGGTAGTCGGTGCGTACTCGCGAACCGCGCTGTCGAACCGCGCTGTCGAAAAAACGGCCGGGCCGGAGCCTGTGGCGCGGGTCTACCACTCGGCGACGCTGCCGTCCTGGTGTCGCCAGACGGGGTTGTGCCAGTTCACCGTCTTCTCTGACTGTTCGCGGACGTGGTCCTCGTTGATCTCGATGCCGAGCCCCGGGTTGTCGGGGATCGTCACGTAGCCGTCGTCGTACTCGAAGACGGAGGGGTCGGCGAGGTACTCGAGGACGTCGCCGGTGTCGTTGTAGTGGATGTTCAGGCTCTGCTCCTGGATGAGGGCGTTGGGCGAGCAGGCGTCGACCTGCAGACAGGAGGCGAGCGCGACCGGGCCGAGCGGACAGTGGGGCGCCAGCGCGACGTCGTAGGCCTCGGCCATCGCGGCGATCTTCTTCACTTCCGTGATCCCGCCCGCGTGGGACAGGTCGGGCTGGATCACGTCGACGGAGCCGTTCTCGAAGATCTGCTTGAAGTCCCAGCGGGAGTACATCCGCTCGCCGGTGGCGATGGGCGTCGTCGTGTGCGCGGCGATCTGCGGGAGGGCGTCGTTGTGTTCGGGGAGGACCGGTTCCTCGATGAACATCGGGTCGTACGGTTCGAGCGCCGCGGCCAGGCGCTTGGCCATCGGCTTCGTGACGCGCCCGTGGAAGTCGACGCCGATGTCGACCTCGTCGCCGACGGCCTCGCGGACCTCACATAGGCGGTTGACCGCCGCGTCGACCGTCGCCGGGTCGTCGACGCGTTCGACCTCGGCGGTGGCGTTCATCTTCAGCGCGGTGAAGCCGGCCTCGACCTTCGTCTCGGCCTGGTCGGCCACCTCCGAGGGGCGGTCGCCGCCGATCCACTGGTAGACGCGGATCCGGTCACGAGCGGGGCCGCCCAGCAGGTCGTGAACCGGCGCGCCCAGTTGCTTCCCTTTGATGTCCCAGAGCGCCTGGTCGATGCCCGCGATGGCGCTCATCAGGACGGGTCCGCCGCGGTAGAATCCCCCGCGGTACATCGTCTGCCAGTGGTCCTCGATCCGCGTCGGGTCCTCGCCCAGGAGGTACGTGTCCATCAGCTCCTCGACGGCCGCGCGGACCGTGTGGGCGCGGCCCTCGACGACGGGTTCGCCCCAGCCGATCGTTCCGTCGGCCGTCTCGACCCGGAGCATGAGCCAGCGTGGCGGCACTTCGAACAGTTCGTAGTCGACGATATGAGTCATGTAGATGGCCTCGTATCTCACGTGTTTGCGCCAGGGGTGTTTAATAATTCCTGTGAGCGCAGCACGCGTCGGCGTCTGCCGAACTGGCGGGCCTGGCCGACGTCGACGGCGCCGGTGCAGTAAACGGCCCGGGGCCACCGCCGGCCGTTCACTCACAGTAAACGGTTTACGGGCCCGCTTCGTACGCCGGGTATGGCCGACAGTGTCCCGCGGGTGAAGGCGACGGAGACGAGTTTCCGGATCATCGAACTTCTGGACGAGCGGCAGGGGGCCGGCGTGAGCGAACTCGCCCGGGAGGTTGACATCTCCAAGAGCGCGGTGTACAAGCACGTCAAGACGCTCGAACGGCTCGGCTACCTCGTCCGGGAAGGCGACGACTACTTCCCGAGCAACAGGTTTCTCGATCTCGGACGGGGGGCGCGTGGTCGGCTCCCGGTCGAGGCGATCCGGCGAGTCATCGGCGACCTCGCGGAAACGACCGGCCACACGTCGAGTTTCATCGCCCACGAGGACGACCGCGGCGTCTACGCCCTCCGCATCGGGTCCGTCGACGCGGCGGGCGACCTCAGCGAGGGCGACGTCGCGCCGCTGCACGCGACGGCCGGCGGCAAGGCCATCCTCGCCGCCCTCCCGGCCGACGAACGGGCGGATATCGTCGAGCGAACCGGACTCGAAGCCTACACCGAGAAGACGATCACCGACGAGCGTGCACTGGAGCGGGAACTGCGGTCCGTCCGCGACCAGCGGGTCGCCTTCGACCGCGAAGAGTTCATCGACGGCCACCAGTGCGTCGCCTCACCCGTCGTCGACGGCGACGGCGAGCCCGTCGGTGCGGTCAGCGTCACCGGGAACATCCACCACATGTCCGGCAAACGGCTCGAAGAGGACGTGACGGGACTGGTGACCAGCGCCGCGAAGTCGATCGAGAACGCCCTCCTCTCCGCGTAGCGTTCTCCAGTAGTTAACGCGCGTGGGGAAAGCGGCCCAGGATAACACGATTACATCCGTTATTTTTACGGCGGGTCGCCCGCCCCAGTGCTACTTGTTGGCACGACACGGAGATCTGTTACCTATCAGTGAACGGAGCGCCAGTAACCGACCAGTTCGTCCCCGCAGCTCCTCCCGCCAGAACTGGACTCGGGGGCGCACATTGGGTGAGGAGGACGCGTAATTTCGAATAGACAGGAGTCAGTGAGCTTTCGAATAACACCATATTTCTTATAGTATCTGTCGCGAACTCACCCCGAGCAGACGAACGACCCGTTCTGTGGACAAAATCGTCGATCCACTGCCCGAGACGGTGGAAGTGCTGCCATGAGACACCGATTTGCCGAAAGGACGGTGGATAGACCGAGTGACAGTCGCGGCGGCGTGGCGATACACACGGAGCCGGCTGTCGATCGGGTACGCGTCCGAATTTCGACCGTATCGCGACCTCTGGTGGACGGTTCTCTCTGCCGAGCACTGGTCCACTATTGGTACTGCCAGCCACCAACGACTGGCTTCGTTCACCACTACTATAAACAAAGTGTCTATTATTTCGTTCTGTTACTTCTGCCGAGATTAGGTGGTGTCGAACTGGCGCACGGTCGGACGAGGAAAGAACAGTTAAAGTCGTCCATCGACGAAATATGGATAGTCATGAGCGAGACGACGGAGTACGAGGTAGTGGTCGTCGGGGGCGGCCCGGCCGGCCTGTCGGCGGCGCTGTACACCACCCGGCTGGGCCACGCGACGGCGGTCGTCGACCGCGGCGGCGGCCGGGCCGCGATGATGGCCGACACGCACAACGTCATCGGAATCACCGAGGACGTCTCCGGGATGGAACTGCTCGCCACCGCACGCGAGCAGGTCGAGAGCTACGGCGCCGACTGGCACGAGGACTACGTCGAGTCGGCCGAAACGGTGGCGGACGGGGACGAGAACGAGGAGCAGTTCCGCCTGGCGACGGCGAGTGGCGGGGAGATACTGGCCGACCGCGTCGTCCTCGCGACGGGGTTCTCTGACGTCCGGCCCGACCCGCCGCTCCCCCGGACCGGCGCGGGCCTGCACTACTGCCTGCACTGTGACGCCTACATGTTCGTCGACGAGTCGGTGTACGTGATGGGCCACGGCGACTCCGCGGCCTACGTCGCCATGATCATGCTCAACTTCGCCGACAACGTCGACCTGCTCCTGCGGGGTGACGAGCCGACCTGGAGCGAGGAGACGGGCGAACTGCTGCGGGCCCACCCCGTCGATATCGTCGAGGCGGACGTCAGTGGCGTGAACAACGGCGACGACGGCTGGCTGGAGTCCCTGGAGTTCGAGGACGGGAGCGTCCGCGAGTACCGCGGTGGGTTCGCCATGTACGGCTCCGAGTACAACACGGACCTGGCCGAACAGCTGGAGTGTGAGCTGAACGACGACGGCACCGTCGCCGTCGCCGACCACGGCAGGACCAGCGTCGACGGCGTCTACGCCGTCGGCGACCTCACCCCCGGTCACAACCAGGTTCCCATCTCGATGGCAGAGGGCTCCGAGGCGGGTATCGACATCCACATGGATATTCGTACCTACCCGATGTCGCTCGACGAGATCGAGGGATCGAGCGTCGACGAGGGGAACGTCCCCGCGGTCCCCGAGCAGATCCGCGACGCGGCACAGAAACGGGAGTAGCGGCCGCGACGAGGCACAGTTTCCGACCACACGCGGCCGGTGACACCACCGGAAAGCGGGCAATTTAACCTCGTGGGCGGAACCGTATGCTGTATGACCGACACGGACGGGACGAACGTGCTCTTCGTCGTCCTCGACACCGTCCGCAAGGACCACCTCTCCGTCTACGGCTACGAGGAGCCGACGACGCCCCGCCTCGCCGAGTTCGCCGAGGAGGCGGCGGTCTTCGAGAACGCCGTCGCGCCGGCCCCCTGGACGCTCCCTGTCCACGCCTCGCTCTTTACCGGACTGTACCCCTCGGAACACGGCGCGACCCAGGAGACGCCCTACCTCGACGGGGCGACGACGCTCGCCGAGTCCCTCTCCGCGGCGGGCTACGACACCGCCTGCTACTCCTCGAACGCCTGGATCACTTCCTACACCAACCTCACCGACGGCTTCGACGACCACGACAACTTCTTCCAGATCATGCCCAGCGAGTTGCTGTCGGGCCCGCTGGCGACGCTCTGGAAGACGATGAACGACAACGACACCCTCCGCTCCGTCGCCGACCGCATGGTCCAGGTCGGCAACAAGATCCACGAGCACCTCGCCGAAGGGGGTGGCGGCGACACCAAGACGCCCGCCGTCGTCGACAAGACCATCGAGTTCGTCGACGACTCCGACCAGTTCTTCGCGTTCGTCAACCTGATGGACGCCCACCTCCCCTACCATCCGCCCGAGGAGTACGCCGAGGAGTTCGCCCCCGGCGTCGACAGCACGGCGGTGTGCCAGAACTCCAAGGAGTACAACTCCGGTGCTCGCGACATCGACGACGAGGAATGGGACGCCCTCTCCGGCCTCTACGACGCCGAGATCCGGCACATGGACGACCAGCTCGACCGTCTCTTCTCCCACCTCAAAGAGACCGGCCAGTGGGAGGACACGATGGTCGTCGTCTGTGCCGACCACGGGGAGCTGCTCGGCGAGCACGACCTGTACGGCCACGAGTTCTGCATCTACGACCCGCTGGTGAACGTCCCGCTCATGGTCAAACACCCCGACGTCGAACCGGGCCGTGACGACGAGACCACCGTCGAACTGATCGATCTCTATCACACCGTGCTGGACGCGACGGGCGTCGCCGAGCGGAGCGAGGGGACGCCGAACGAGCGAACGGGGAGCGATGCGACCCGTGAGCCCGGCGTCGAGGGTGACGGCGAAGGGCTCGACCGCGTCCGGTCGCTCCTGAATGCGGACTACCGCGAATTCGCCGGGAGCGACGCTGGCAAGAGCTCCTCCGACCGCACCGGCGAACTCGACGGCCTGGAGCGTGGCGACGTCGGCTACGTCGAGTACCACCAGCCCGTCGTCGAACTGCGACAGCTGGAGGGGAAGGCCTCCAGTGCGGGCATCACTCTCGACACCGACTCGCGCTTCTACTCGCGGATGGGCGCCGCGCGCACGCCGGACGCGAAGTACATCCACAACACGCGCATCCCCGACGAGGCCTACCGGCTGGACGAGGACCCCGGCGAGACCGAAAACGTCGCATCGTCGGACGACGAGGACGGCAAGGTCGCCGCCGTTCGCGATGCCCTCTTTAGGTTCGTCGACGCTATCGACGCCGATTGGCCCGACGAGGCCGACGGGTCGGACGGCGAGGTACTGGACGACATGGACGACGACGCCAAGGACCGCCTGAAGGACCTTGGCTACATCGACTGAGCCGTGTCCGACCAGGGCGGGGTCCTGCTGGACTACGCCGACCGGAAGACCGTCCTCCAGATCCTCGGCGGGTTCGCCGTCGCCGGCCTCGTCCTCTACCTGCTGGTCGACTTCGTCGGGACCGAACAGGTCCTCGACGGACTCCTCCGGGCGGACCCCGGCTGGGTCGCCCTGGGGTGTCTCTCGACGCTGCTCTGTCTGGCCGCCTGGGGCAAGTCGTGGCAGATCGTCCTCTCCGTCTCCGGCGTGGACGTCCCGTACCGGCGGCTCCTCGTGACCTACTTCGCGGCCACGTTCGCCAACTACGTCACCCCGCTGGGACAGGCCGGCGGCGAACCGTTCATCGCCTACGTCCTCTCCCGGGACACCGAGGCCAGCTACGAGGAGAGTCTCGCCAGCGTGGTCACCGCGGACACGCTGAACCTGCTCCCCTTCTTCACCTTCGCCGGCGTCGGGTTCGCGACGCTCCTGTGGCAGTCCAGCCTCCCCGCGTCGGTACGCCCCTTCGCCGGGATGCTCGCCGTCCTCGCGGTGGGACTCCCGGTGTTCGGCGTCGTGGGCTGGCGCTTCCGCCGCCGGATCGGCCACGCCGTTCACCGGTTCCTCTCTCCCGTCCTCCAGCGGTTGCCCGTGGTGACGCCCGCGGGCATTCTCCGCCGAATGCGCGACCTGAACGAGGCGTTCCAGCGGATCGCTCGCGACCGGTGGGCGCTCGTTCGCGCGCTCGGGTTCGCCTACGTCGGTTGGGTCTTCTTCGCCCTCCCGCTGTTCGCCGCCGCCGAGGCCGTCGGCGCGACCATCCCGCTGTTGCTCGTCATGTTCATCGTCCCCGCCAGTACGCTGGCCGGGCTGGCACCGTCACCGGGCGGCAGCGGCGCGGTGTCCGGACTCCTCGTCGTCCTCATCCTCGCGCTGACGACCGTCTCGTCCGGGTCGACGGCGACCACCGTCGCCCTGCTCTACCGCGTCGAGAGCTACGTGTTCGCGCTGGTCGTCGGCGGGGCGGCCGCGGTGTACGTCCTGAAGCGGAACTGAGCGGGCGCGAAGCGGCCGCGAGGGTCGATGGACGAGCAACGCGAGTCCATCGGAACTGAGCAATCCCTTGGGGGTTGCGAAGGTCGGAAGGCGCGAAGCGTCTTCCGGAACTGAGCGAAGTCGGAGATTTCGCGAGGGCGAACCACGGCAGGGAGTGTGGATCTGTCCCAAAGACGAACTAGTCCAGAAAGTACTTGGTAGGTAAACATCAGCTAAAACACATGCAGTGTTCCCGCAGAGACACGATAGCCCTCCTCTCCAGTACAGCCCTCCTCGGAACCGCCGGTTGCATGCAGGGTTCGTCCGACGAACCTGAAACGCAAGGGGCGTCCAACGGGTCGAAAACGCAAGGGTCGGCCGGCGAGTCGGAACAGACGCCGTCCAGCGCCCTGCTGGCCACCGTCTCGGGGCCCGACGGCGAACAGACCTTGTTCGACGTGGACGCCGTGGCGAACGCCGGTGGCGTCCGCGAGCAACCGGACGGCGACGGGTACGAACTCGCGGCCACGCTCGACGACGAGGGAACCAGCAGTGCGAGCCAGGCGCTCCAGGCGACCGGAGCCGCCGATGCCCCCGACAACGCCACGATTACGGTGACGGTCGACGGCGAGGAGGCGAACACGTACGGCGTGGCGTCGAGCCTCGCAGACAGTGTCACCGCGGGCGACTGGAACGGACTCCTCCTCATGCTGTTCGAGGACGAGAAGACCGCGAAAACCGTCAAGTCCAAAATCGAGGAAAGCTGAGTCAGCGGCGACCTCCCACCCGTTTCCGGAAAGCCCCCACAGACTGAGTGACCAGTCCGTTCGGGCTGCCGAGTGGGACGGCGAGTTCGGGGCTGCGGTCAGCGGAGCCCTCGTTCCCGTTCCCACGCGCGGACGAGCGCGGTCAGCGTCTGGTTGACCGGGACGGCTTCGCCCGCCGCGGCGTCGACGACGTAGCCGTTGATGGCGTCGACCTCCGTCCTGGACCCCGAGTCGACGTCCTGGAGCATCGACGATCGATTCGCCGCGGTGTCGGCCGCGACGGACGCCACGAGTGAGACGACGGGTTCGTCGGAGAGGTCGATATCCTGCTCGCGCGCGACGCGGGCGACTTCCCTGGCCGACGCCGCGGCGACGTCGCCACCCGGCCCGTCGACCAGGGCTCCGTTCTCGACGCGAGCCAGCGCCGTGGTCGCGTTGATCCCGGCGTTGACGGCCAGTTTCTCCCAGAGCCGCCGGTGCATGTCGTCGGCGACGGTGGTCTCGATACGTGCGGCGTCGAAGGCCGCCCCAACCTCGTCGGCGACGGTCGAGGAGCCGCCCTCGCGCGGACCGAGTGCGACCTCCCCCACGCCGGTACACTCGACGTGACCCGGCTCCGCGAGGCGAGCGCCGTAGGTGCAGGTCCCCGCGAGCACCGGGCAGTCGAGTTCGTCGGCGAGCGTCGCCTCGTTGCCCATCCCGTTCTGGAGCGAGAGAGAGCTATCGAGTTTGCAGTCGGCCAGCGCCGCGGCCGCCTCGGGGGTGTCGTACGCTTTTACCGTGACGACGGCGAGGTCCGCGGCGTCGGGAACGCTGGTCGTCGCCGATGGCGACGTGGTGAACTCGAACTCACCGGAGACGCGGAGTCCACCCTCCCGAACCACGGAGACGTGCGGGTCCCGCCCGACGAGCGTGACGTCGTGCTCCCGGGCGAGTAGTCCGCCGAGTAGGCTTCCCAGACTCCCCGCACCGAAGACGACGACGTTCATTGGTAGCGGGTGGGCGTGGCCCCGTGAAAAAGGCGCTGCCCGCGTGATGTGTGTGGGTGTGTACTGACCGGGTAGTTCGTTGATGTTTTGCTGGAAGAAACGAGACCGCCAACAGCCAGAAAGCCCTCGGCGGGCTCCAGTCCCGGGGCTCGCTGCGCGCCTCACTCCGTTCGGTGCTTGCCTCGCCCGGGTTCCCGGACCCCGCCTCGCCCTTTCATTCCTCCAAGGACCGCAGCCCTGCCCTTCACCTGGTCGCGAGAGCGCGGCGTTGCCGCGCCACTCGCTCCCGGCCGACCGCCGTGCGGTTGCGGAGCGGTCAGGAAGCGTGACCCGGAGCGGACGCGACGGGTCCGGGGAGGTGTGAGGAGTCAATCGCGAGCGCGTTTCATCGCGCGAGCGAGGCTGTTCCTGGAGGACTGAAAGGGCGAGGCGTGGTCGACGAAGCACGGCGACGTAAGCACCGAACGAAGTGAGGCGCGCAACGAGCCGCGCGAGTCGAGCGCGCCGAGGGCTTTCGAGGTGTTGGTGTCGTCGTTGGCGCCAGCGCTCAGAATCACACCAGATCGTAACAGACACCCCCTACACTGATCGGAGAGTAATCGCCGAGGGCTAACAAGGAGCGCCCGGCTCACCTAGTCCTCCGTCCAGTAGTATATCTCCTCCTTCGGCGCGCCGCAGTTGGGACACTCCTGGGGGATGTCCTCGATTTCGCCCATCTCGCCGCAGTTCCAGCAACGCCACATCAGTTCGCCTTCGCCGGAGCGACCGGGGGTGACGTGCTCGCTGGATAGCGCCTCGATGCCGTCCTCCTGGGTGACGTAGAAGCCGTGTTCGTCGAAGCCGCGGATGGTGCCGAGCGCGACGCCTTCCTCGGAGTACACCGTCTCGCCGAAGCCGATGCCCAGTTCCTGAGCGGTCTCGTGGTCGTCTGCCATATCGTGACAGTTCGCCGAGGAGACTCATAAAACTGGACCCCGAGCGCCGGCGGGCCTGGGTGACTACGCTGCCTCGTCGACGTCGGAGCGGACGGCTGCACGCTGTTCAGGGATGACGTCGAACTCGGCGTCGACGTCACCGAGGACGAGCAGCGCGTAGTAGCGGAGGTACGTCTGGACCGGGACCGTCACCAGCAACGCGACCACGAGCGCGGCCAGAGCGAACAGCAGCCCCGTCACGACGAGCCAGGCGATGCCGACCGGTTCGAGGACCGACAGCAGGCCGATGCCGACGGCCAGGAGGATGCCGAATGGGACGAACAGGACGGCGATCAGGATGCCGGCCACCACGGCGATCAGGACGCCGCCGACGAGCGAGAGAATCCAGGCCGCGACGGCGTAGGCCAGGTACTGCTTCCACTGGGCCCGGATCGTCGGCCAGAGGCGTCGCCAGCCGTCGAGGACGGCGCGGTCTTCCAGTAGCATTATCGGGACGACGAAGTTCGTCGTGAAGCTGTCGACCAGTCCGACGACGACGGCCAGGACGAAGACGACCGGCAGGAGGACGAACAGCGCCGCTAGCGGCGCGGCGAAGCCGCCTGCGCCGAGTACGACGGGCGCGAAGAACAGTGCCATCACGACGAGGAACGGCGCCAGGAACACCAGCCCGACGATCAGGCGGAAGCCGAACAGACGCAGCCCCTTGCGCCAGTACCGGCCCCAGTACTCCCGGATCGAGACGTCCTCCGTCCGGAGCGACTCGACGAAGACGAACTCCATCACCGCGGCGACGAAGAGCAGCGCCAGCACAAGTATCACGAGAACGAGGACGACGGCGCCGACGAGGAGCCAGACGTCCGGGCCGGGGTCGAAGGCCGGGAACTCCTCGGCGGGCGGCGCTCCGGGGTCCGTCCCGCCGTTCCCGCCCGAGAAGCCCGTTCCCGGGAAGTTGGCGCCCGCACCACCGACGAAGAAGACGATCAGCGCGAGCTTGAGCCACGTCGTGCGGTCGATACTGGTGAGAAACGCACGGGTTACCCCGTAAGCGTCGTCGACGTCGTCCAGTGCGTACAGTGCCATACCGGTGCCTACGACGGCAAACCCCTTAGTTCTGTAACAAGAATTTCCAGTGCGGAACGTCGGGGAAGCGCTTATCTCCCTTCGGTCGAAACCGCTGTGCTCACGGCTCGCTTCGCGCACCGTTCGCTAAACCGAGGGCCTCGCTCCGCTCGCCCCTTTCTGCTCGCGTGTCGCTTCGCTCCCGCTCGCCTAACCGAGGTTCCTCGCGTGGCTCGGAACCTCTCTTACGAGAACAGACTCGTGTGCACCGGCGCGAAGTCGCTCTCGCCCTCCTCCTCGTCGCCGGCGGTGTCCGTCACGGCGTTGCCGGCGACGCCCGCTTCGAGGAAGTCCGCCACCGGCGGGCCGACGTGGTCGGGTTCGACGAGGAAGGCGTCGTGGCCGTGGTCCGAGTCGACGACGTGGTGGGCCGCCTCCACGTCCGCGCTCCGGAGGCTATCGGCCAGGGACTCGGCCTGCTGGGTGGTGAAGTGCCAGTCGCCGGTGAACGACATCACCAGTGCCTCGCCCTCGAAGGCGGCCAGCGCGTCGGCGTCGGACTCGAAGCCAGAGGACAGGTCGTAGTTGTCCATCGCGCGGGTCAGGTAGAGATAGCTGTTGGCGTCGAAGCGCTCGACGAACTTCTCGGCCTGGTAGTCGAGGTAGCTCTCGACGTCACGGTAGGGGAAGAAGTTCGCGGCGGGGTCGGCCGGGAACGACCGGACGGCGTCCCGGCCGGCGGCGCGGCGCCCGAACTTCCGCTCCATGCTCGCCTTCGAGAGGTACATGACGTGGCCGAGCTGTCGCGCCAGCGCGAGGCCGTCAGTCGGCTTCGACCGGTCCTCGCCGTAGTAGTCGCCGTCGTTCCAGTCCTCGTCGGTGGTGATGGCCCGGCGGGCGACGGCGTCGATGGCGAGGCACTGCGTGTCGAGGCGGGCCGCCGCGGCGATGGGGACGATGCGCTCGACGTGGTCGGGGTGGCGCGTCGCCCACTCGAGGACGTTCATCCCGCCGACCGACCCGCCGACGACGGCGTGGAGGTGGGGGACGCCGAGTTCGTCCAGCAGCGCGCGCTGGGCGTCCGTCCAGTCCCCGACCGTCACGGGCGGGAAGTCGGTGCCGTAGGGCTCGCCTGTCTCGGGGTTCTCGCTCGCGGGCCCGGTCGAGCCGTAGCAGGAGCCGGGAACGTTCGCGCAGACGACGTAGTACTCGGTGGTGTCGATCGCCTTCCCGGCGCCGACGATGTCGTCCCACCATGCGCGGGCCTGGCCGCCCGTGTCGCTGCGGTGGGTGCCTGCGACGTGGGCGCTGCCGGTCAGCGCGTGGCAGACGAGCACCGCGTTGTCGCCCGTGAACTCGCCGTACGCCTCGTACTCGATCTCCAGGTCCGGAATCGTCTCCCCGCACTCGAACTCGAACTCGCCCAGCGAGACGGTGTCGTGTTCGACTTCCATCCTATGTCCCCTCCACGTCAGTTCACCCGCTCGATGGCCTGGTCGAAGTCGGCGATGATGTCCTGTGGCTCCTCGATGCCGACGCTACAGCGCACGAGGTCGGGCGTGACGCCGCTCTCACGCTGCTCCTCCTCCGACTGCTGGGCGTGGGTCGTCGAGGCCGGGTGGATGACGAGCGTCTTCGCGTCGCCGATGTTGGCGAGGAAGGAGGCGAGTTCGACCTCCTCGCAGAACTGCCGGCTGGCCTCGTAGCCGCCCTCGAGGCCGAAGGTGACGATGCCACCGCATCCGCCATCGAGGTACTTCTCGGCCGCCTCGTGGGTCTCGTGGTCGTCCAGTCCGGGGTAGGTGACCCAGGCGACGTCGGGGTGGTCCTCGAGGAACTCCGCGACGGCCAGCGCGTTGGAGCAGTGCTGGTCCATCCGGAGTTTGAGCGTCTCCAGGCCCTGCAGCGTCGCCCAGGCGTCGAAGGGCTTCTGGCCGTCGCCGAGGTTGCGGACCGAGCGCTGCTTGGCCGCCATCGCGAACGCCTGGTCGCCGTACTGTTCCGAGAAGTTGACGCCCTGGAAACCGGGGCTCTCGCCGCCGAGTTCGGGGTACTTCTCGGGGTGGTCGCCCCAGGGGAAGCTGCCGCCGTCGACGAGGACGCCGCCGACGGTGGTGCCCGACCCGTGGATCCACTTCGTCGTCGACTCCCAGATGACGTCGACGCCGTACTCCAGCGGGTTACAGAGATAGGGTGTCCCGAACGTGTTGTCGACGAACACCGGGACGTCGCGCTCGTGGGCGACCTCGACGATCTCCTCGATGGGCGGCACCACGAGCGAGGGATTGCCGATGGTCTCGAAGTGGACGTAGGCGGTGTCGTCGTCGATGGCCTCCGCGTACGCGTCGGGGTCGAGCGTGTCGACGAAGCGGGCCTCGATCCCGCGGCGCGCGCCGATGGTCCGCATATAGCCGTGGGTACCGCCGTAGATAGACGCCGCCGAGACGATGTTCTCGCCCGCGCTGGCGAGGATGGAGGTTCCCGCGTCCAGCGCGGCCATCCCCGCACCGGTCGCGACGGCGGCCGTCCCCCCTTCGAGGTCGGCGATGCGCTGTTCCAGCATCGCCACGGTCGGGTTGTCGAACCGGGAGTAGACGTTGCCGTCCTCCGCGAGCGAGTACAGGTCCGCCGCGTGCTGGGCGTCCTCGAAGACGTACGAACTCGTCTGATAGATGGGGGGCGCGCGAGCGCGCGTGGAGGAGTCGGGCTCGGCCTGGCCCGAGTGGACACAGCGCGTCCCGAACCCCTGGGCGTCGTCGTTGGTCATGTACGTCATGCATATATCTCCAGACATCTATAACCAAGAGTTACGGCAATATTCGCTGTGACAGGAGCTGGCAAAGGACGTCGGCGAGTGGCGGAAAACACAATAGAGAAGCTATGCTTTTCCAGAGTAGACAGGATACATATAACCATCAGTCGACACTCGAAGTTCCCCAATCATCAGAAAATAGAAGACAGTACCGGATCCAGAGAACACACGAAAATCCCCCCACAATGTGCTTATTTGAGGCAATAAATATCTCACGACCACCAGAGTATCAGGAGTTGAAAATTCAATCGTGGCGTACAAAATAGTAGAAAGTGACAGAACAGATCTCAAGAGAGGATTCTGACTTATTTCGCGAGTCCATCGAGACGTCTCGTCGTCCCCCGCTTCGTCAGTGGGCGCGTTCCACCGACCAGTATCCGGTAACAGCGGAAAGAGGCGGCCAGTGCACCGGTCGACCTCGACGAACAGACGCGTGGCCCGCATAACAAAATTAGCGCCGTTATTCGAACGAAGGAAACCTGCTCGGGTGGGAGTACGGATCCGGCGATCGTGAACGACCCGCTGTCGAGTAGCCCATCCCTGGTAGACTGCCGGTCGTCGGTTTCGGGCTGTCAGCGTGCGCACAGAACTATCCGGTTATGCCGGACGATCTCGATACGGCCGATGGACGGCAGGCCCACCGCTGTAGGTGCCTGACGGGACTTGTACCGCCCGGCCTGCCAAGTGAACGCCCGGCACGACCGAACGTCGTGCCGTTCTCGTTCCGGTGACGGCGGATGGGTTGGTGGAGTGCGCTCGCCTGTAACGCTGACGGCACCGCTACCCGACGCGCGAGCGGTTGCACACCGAGGCGAACTGTGCTGGCCGTCGAGGCGCAGATCGCAGCCGCTGGGGGCGCGTTGCGACACCTGATTCGACGTTCAGTTGTCGAAAAATGGATCCCGACGCACGGGACGAAGAGGGTGGGCCCGGGGTCGTCAGACCGGGTCGAAGTACCACTTCTGGTTGTCGCCCTCCCACCAGCCGTACTGGATGACGTTCCCGCCGTCGCTCGTCGAGGAGTTTTCCACGTCGGCCACGTGGCCGCTGTGGCCGTTGACCAGTCGGTAGGTCCCGTCGCCGTTGTCGACGACGTTCCAGGTCTGACACGCGTGATTCGTGTCCGAGTACTGCCGGACGTTCGCCCCCTGGTCGGTCGAGGCGCTCGCGACTTCCAGGAACAGCCCGCTGTGGCCGTTCGCCAGGGTGTAGGTTCCGTCGTCGTTCCGACTCACGTCCCAGGTCTGGCACGCGTGGCCCGTGTCCGAGTACTGCCGAACGTTGTCGCCGTCACTCGTTCCGGCGCTGGCGACTTCCAGGAACAGGCCGCTGTTGACGTTCGTTATCCGGTAGGTCCCGGTCGAGATGGGACCGCCACTGCCTCCGCTGCCACCGTCGCCGCCGCTGCCACCGTCGCCGCCGCTTCCACCGTCGCCACCACTGCCACCGTCGCCGCCGCCACCACCGCCACCGCAGTAGCCGCCCTGACCGGGATTGGGCATCTCGAGGGACGGCGTGCCGTCGCAGCCGATCACCGGCCAGCCGTTCTCCCACTGGATGGGGTCGAGGAAGAGCTGGCGGGCGGGCGGCCAGCCGTACTCGCCGGCGAACTCCGGTCCCTGGGTGTCGTAGGCGTGGTAGACGAACCACCAGGAGCCGTCGTCCGCGACCGTCACGTCGCCGTGGCCCGGCCCGACGAAGCGATCGCTGTCCCCGAGATGGGTCGGACCCGCGTTCCACTCGTTGCGGTCGAGCATCGCGGTCCCGTTCATGTCGTAGTACGGCCCGAGGAAGTTCTCCGAGCGCCCGACCTCGATCTCGTACGTGCTGTCGAAGCCATCACAGCAGTCGCCGGTCGAGCCGAAGAAGTACCAGTAGTCGCCCCGCTGGAAGATGACCGTCCCCTCGTAGGCGCTCCCGGCGATCTGATCGAACGTTCCAGAGCGGAACGCCTGGAGATCGGGAGTGAGTTCCACCACGTAGACGCCGGCGAAGTTGGCCCAGAAGAGGTACGGCGTCCCGTTCTGGTAGACGAAGTACGGGTCGATGGTGTTGCCCGGGTAGGGGTGATCCGGGTTGGAGAGGATCTCCCCGTGGTCCGTGAACGGGCCGTCGGGCGTGTCGGACGTGGCGACGCCGATGCCCGGCACCAGACTGTCGTCGTCTCCCCGCGGCCAGAGGGAGTAAAACAGCACCCACTGGCCGTTGTGGTAGTGAACGTCCGGCGCCCAGATCGACCCGTACAGCCACCCGGGCCTGGAGTCGAACGCGTCCCCCTCGTCCGTCCAGTTGACCAGGTCCTGCGAGGAGAGAATCGGCACCAGCCGCTCGTCGGCGTCGTTGTTGTAGCTCATGTTCGAGGCGTACGTCCACCAGGTCCCGTCGTCGGCCCGGTGAATCGTCGGGTCGGCGAAGTCCGGTCCGTACAGCGGGTTGTGGTAGTGCGTCGAGCTCGGGTCTGCCGTCGCCGAACCGGTCGAGACGGCCGCCCCGGCCGCTCCGAGTGCCCCTGCGCCGAGTGATTTCAGGACGCTACGTCGTTCTATCTGCGGATCGTCATGACTGTCTGTCATGCATTTCGGACTAATGCAGGCGAACTTGATATATATTTTCCACAATATAATTTTAATAATATGGTAGGCGTGGAAAGTCAAAAGTTCCTAAGGGGGAGCGACAGCAGGTCGAACTCCCATCGCTGACCGCCGCCCACCATCCAGTCGTACTGTACGACGTTCGCACTGTCCGCTGTCGAGACGTCCTCGACGTCGGCGACGCATCAGGAGGTGACGTTCACCAGGCAGGAGGTGCCGTCGTCACCGTCGACAACGGGCCACTGTCGAACGGGGCCGTGTCGGACCACACAATCATACTATCACAAATAGGACTATCGAATATTCAGAAATCCTATGCTATTCGAGAGCGCTCCCCCGGGCTGGAAAGAAATGCCATCGCAAGAACGGGCAAGCGAACGAAAATGTCCCAGAGAGGCCGTGTACGCGCTTACCGTCGACGAACGTGCCCCATCAACACACCGATCGCGAACGTGCGGAGTGGGTTGCCCAGAGTGACGAGTCCGAGACACAGATCAGCCATGATACCACCTGAAACATCAGTATCCGGCGGATTTAGTCAGCAAGTCGTCGACCGGGATCGTGCAAGTCGTCTCTGGCACGATCACCGGCCGACAGCTCGTCTGCCACCAGTGTTGACAGAGAAAATTTGTATATGTGAATCTGATATTATTGCCCCGTAGCACCGCTACAGCTCGGCCCGCGGTTCGGACCCGTCGACGGAATCCGTCGTCGTCCGGACGACTGCTGGCGTGGCCCCGGCGGGTCTCGGCCCCACCGTCGCCGCGTCCTCGGCCCCGAACCGGTCACTCACAGACGGCTACATTTATTGCCTGCCGAGAACCAAACGAACTATCACGAGTGCAGTCCCCCAACGCCTTCCGTGCGGTCCGTCGATTATCATCATCCTGAGGCATGTCTACTGACGATTCTCCGTTTCCCGACCTCGACGGCTCGCGCGACTACTCGCGAGTGCTGCTCGTCCTGGTCTCGCTGCTCGCCGTGCTGGTCGCCGCCTCGGCCCTCCCAGTGCTCGCACCGGCGGGCACCCAGAGCCCGGTCGAGTCCATCGTCCCGATTCCCGCCGGCTCCTCCGGCGGGGGCGGCGTCTCGACGGCCGGCCCCGGCGGCGGCAGCATGGGCGCGTTGAGTCCCGGCCAGCAAACGAACGTCGGCGGGTCGCTCGGCGGCCAGAACGCACTGCAGTCCCAGAACGCCGAGATACACTTCGTCGTCCGGAGCACCGACCCAGCCTACTGGCGCACCGGCGTCTACGGCAACTATACGGGCACCGGATGGAAGCAGGACGGGGAGACCCGACCGTACAACGGGTCCATCGAGACGCGCGGCCCGGACGGCCGCGAGGTGACCTACGAGGTGGAGCTCAACCGCACTGCGAGGTCGCTCCCGACCGTCTGGCGCCCGGAGACAGTCTCGCGGGAGAACCTGCTGGTCACCGACGGCGGCGCCGTCCAGGCCGAGGCGGCGCTCGGCCCCGGGACGACCTATCGTGGCGTGAGCGACCGGCCGCCGTCGGACGAGAACCTGCTCCGGACCGCCGGCACGGACTACCCCACCGAGATCGAGGAGCGGTACACCCAGTTGCCGGCCAGCACCGAGGGACGCCTCGGGGCGAAGACGAGTCAGATAACAGACGGCGCCTCGACGCCCTACGAACGGGCCACCCGGATCGAGGCCTGGCTAGAGTCGAACAAGGAGTACACGCTGAACGTGAGCCGACCACCCGACGACGACGTCGCCAGCGAGTTCGTCTTCGAGATGGACGCGGGCTACTGCGAGTACTTCGCCACCTCGATGGTGACGATGCTGCGGAGCCAGGACGTCCCGGCCCGCTACGTCGTCGGCTACTCCACCGGCCAGCCCGTCGGCGAGAACACCTACACCGTCCGCGGGATGAACGCCCACGCCTGGGTCGAGGTGTACTTCCCCGACGTCGGCTGGGTGCAGTTCGACCCGACGCCGGCGAGCGACCGTCTCCAGCAGGAGCAAGAATCCCTGGAGAACCAGACCGGCGAGTCATTCGAGACGCCGTCGCCCGAAACGACCCCCACGCCCGGCGCGACGCCGACGCCCAACGAGACCGACGGGCGCGCCGGCACAGAGACGGCGGACGGCTCGGCGTCCACCACGCCGACCGGGACGCCAACTGACACGCCCACGCCGACCGGGAGCACCGACGGCGAAGGTGACGAGACGGGCCCCGGCAGCGGCGAGGGCGAGGGAGGGGGCGGCGGGACTGACGACCGACAGCGCGACGCCGGCGAGTACACCGTCGCGCTCAACCGCTCGGCCGCGCCCGGCGCGACGGTGGAGGTCACGGTGACGCGAGACGGACAGGTCGTCCCCGACGCGACCGTCCTGTTCAACGGCGACTCCGTCGGCGAGACCGGACCAGCGGGCACCGTCGTCGGCGAGGTTCCCTACGCCGAGCAGTTGAACGTCTCCGTCGTCGACGGCCGCAACGCCGGGCTCGTCGCACCCATCGTCCCCCAGGGCGAGGACGGACGCCTCTTCGCCGTCGACGGCCCGCAGGCCAACTCCTCGACGACGTTCACCCTGTCGACGAACGCGACGGTGACGGTGACCGGCGACGCCGTCACCGGCAACACGGTGACCGTGACGGCGTTCGTCGACGACGTCCCCGTCCGTGACGCCCCGATCACTCTCGACGGCGAGGAAGTCGCCCGGACTGACCGGGACGGCCGGGCGGACGTGCGGCTCCCGACCGAACCCGGGAACGTGACGCTGGCCGTCGAACGCGGCTCCGTCACCGGCGAGACGACGCTCGACCTGGCGCGGCTGAACGTCACCACGGAGCCGACAGCCCCGCTCGCGCTGCCCTTTACCGGCGTCGCGGTCGACGCGACCGTGGACGGCGACCCGGCGCCCGGCGCCAACGTCACCGTCGACGGCGAGCGGGTCGCGACCACCGGCGTCGACGGCACGGCGACGGCGACGCTTCCCTTCGCGTCCGGGGCCACCGTCGAAGTCGCGAAGTACGGCCAGCGCCGCGGGACGACCTACGACGGCCTCTTCCTGAATCTCGGGCTGGTCGGCCTGGCAGCCGGCGTCCTCGTCGGCGGCGTCGTCCTCGGGGCGGGCCGCTACGGCGTCGACGCCGCCCGCGGTCGCCACTGGGTCTGGCTCGCCGGCCAGTGGGTCGTCGGAGCGGTCGTCGCCGTCGGAGACGCCGCCGACACCGCGCTCACCCGACTCGCGGTGCGGGCGCGCCTGACCGTCGAACACCTCCGGGCGCTGGTCGAGGGCCGGCGCGACGTCGCGGACCTGCTCGACGCGTTCCGGGCGTGGCTCCGCGAGCGGGTCGCGGAAGCACGGACTCCAGTCGAAGATCTGGGCGTCGCCGGCGTCGTCTCGAACGGCGACGACGACGGGTACGCCGGAGACGCCCACGCGACGATCCGGGAATCGTGGGGCCGCTTCCTCGACGCCGTCTCCATCCGGCGACCGCACACCCGGACACCGGGCGAGATAGCCGCCCACGCCGTCGCCGTCGACGGCCTCCCCGAGACCGAGGTCGAACGGCTCCGGGACGCGTTCCGGGCCGTGGAGTACGGCCAGCGCGACCCGGACGAGCGGGCACCCGGCGTCGAATCGGCGGCCGAGGCCATCGAGGCCGCGGTCGAGGCTGCCGACGCCGCGGCGGCGAACGACGCGGGCGACGCCGACGACGCGTCGGACCGCGACGCCGAGGCGGATCCCGGCGGAACCGACGCGGGGGTGGCCGACTGATGCGACCGCGGATCCTCCTCTTCGGCGCCCTCGGCACGCTGGTGACGGTGCTGGCGGCCGTCGCGGTGTTCGCCTCCGGCGTCGTCGAGGCCATCGGGCCGCTCGCCGGCCTCGCGAGTGCGCTGGGGGAGGTCGACCGGCGACACCTGCTGCTCGCGGCGAGCGCCGTCGTCGGGCTGTTCGTGTCGGCGGTGAGCTGGCGAGCGACCGCGGCGGGCGGCGGCGAGGCCGACGCCTTCGACGCTGCGACCGCCGGCCCGCCGGAGTCGGTCACGAGCGCGCGCCAGCACCTGACGGCGGCGGGAATCGAACGAGATATCGACGCCGCCGTCCGGGGGAACGACGGTGCGACCCGGCACGTCCGCGACCGCCTCAGAGAGACGGTGACGGGCGCCTACGCACGCGCCACGGGGTGTTCGGTGGCCGAGGCGCGCACCGCCGTCCGGAACGGCGAGTGGACCGACGACCGGACCGCGGCGGCGACGCTCGCCGACGACGACGGGCCGACTCACTCACTGTGGTCGCGACTGCGCCTCTGGCTCGACCCGGAGGGCGAGCGCCAGCGGCGGTTCGATGGGACCGTGCGTGCCGCCGGTCGACTGGCCGGCGACGACCCGGTAGGGGGTGAGTCATGAGCGAGCGCGTCGGCCGCTGGGGCGTCGCGCTCGTCGGCGCGCTGACGCTCGTGAGCGTCGGGCTGCTCGCCGCCGAACCGTTCCTGCTCGCGGCGACGGCCGTCCCGCTCGCCTACGTCCTCTACGGCGCCGTCGCGCGCGTCCCGCCGGGCGCCAGCCTCCGCGCCGAGCGGACCGTCGAGACGGACAACCCGACGCCGGGGGAGGCCGTCGACGTCGCGCTCACGGTGACGAACGACGGCGACGCGGCGCTGACGGACGTCCGGATCGTCGACGGCGTCCCCGGCGAACTCACCGTCGTCGACGGGTCGCCGCGGGCCTGCGAGTCGCTCCGACCCGGCGACTCCGTCACCGTTCGGTACTCGCTGCTGGCCAAGCGCGGCACCTTCGCCTTCGACGACCCGGTCGCCCGGGTGCGCCCGCTGGCGGCGACGGCCGTCGCCACCGCGACGCTCGACGCCGAGGGCGACGCCTCGGTCACCTGCGCAAACGTCGTCTCCGAGGTCCCCCTCGCGGACGCGACGCTGCCGCGGGCCGGGACGCTCCCCACCGACAGCGGCGGGAGCGGCCTGGAGTTCCACGCGACGCGCAACTACCAGTCCGGCGACCCCGTCTCCCGCATCGACTGGCGCCGGTTCGCCAAGACGAACGAGCTCACGACTGTCCAGTACCGTGAAGAACAGGCGGTCCGGACGGTGCTGGTGGTCGACGCCCGCACCGTCACGCGTGTCACCCCCGACGCCGGCTACCCGACGGGGGCGGAACTTGGCGCCTACGCCGCCGAACGGCTCTTCGACGCGCTGGGCCGGACGAGCGTCGTCGCCAGCGTCGTCGCCGTGGGCCTCGACGCCGACGACGTCGTCGGCGGCCTCGACCCCGACGACCTGGTCTGGGTCGACCCCGGCGGCGACGGCGGCACGGCCGCGCGGGTGTCGCAGGTGTTCGACGGGATACAGGCGGCTGTAGCGAACGACGTGAGTGACGCCGCCGGACGAGCGAGCGGGGAGCGTGAGCGACCCGCGAGCCGCAGGGACGCCGACGTAGCCACCGACGAACCCCCGAACACCGACGCGCCGCCGTCCCCGGAGACCGACGACGAGACGGTTCCCGCTGCGGACGGCGGCGAGACGCCACACGTCGACGACGCGGCCCGACGACTGCTGGCGCGCCTGCCGCCGACGGCCCAGGTCGTCCTCTTCTCGCCGTTCGTCGACGACTGGCCGGTGACGTTGACCCAGAGCCTGGCGGCGCGGGGCTACCCGACGACGGTAGTGAGCCCCGACGTCACGCGCGGCGACGGGCTGGGCCAGTCCGTCGTCGGGCTGGAGCGCGACCTGCGCGTCCAGTCGGTCGAACTGGCCGGCGCGACGTGCATCGACTGGAACCTGGACGAGCCGATCGACATCGCCCTGCGAGCGTCGCTCGCGGACCTCTTCAAAGCATGACCGGACACGACGCCGTCGACGACCCGGAGCCGACCCGCACGAGCACGCTCGTCGTCGTCCTCGCGAGCGTCGTCACCGCCGCGGCGCTCGTCCGCGCCGCGGACGTCGTCTGGCCGGCCCTCCTCGGCGCGATGGGCGCCGTCACGCTCGCCGGGGTCGTCTGGGCGTCGGGGTGGGAGCGCCACGAGGCCGCCGGCAGTGTGCTTGCCAGCGTGCTGGTCCTCCCGGTCGGCGTCGGCATCGTGGCCGCGACCGCCGGGACGGTGCTAGTGCTGGCCGGCGGACTCTTTCCGGTCCCGTCTGCCGCCGACGTGCCTGGGACGGTCATCGCGCTCACCGCGCGGGCGGCGGTCGTCACCGGCGCCGTCGCGGCCGTCTTCGGCGCGACGACCGCGACGCGGGGCGTCCTCGACGCCGACACGCTCGAAGACGCGACGACGACGGCGGTCCGCACCGCCGTCGTCCCGTTCTGTCTCGCCATACTGCTCGCCGGCAGCGCCGCACTGCAGTTCCTCGAATCGAACGCCGCCGGTCCGGGGATACAGACCGTCGTCGGCGACGTCCTCCGGGGGATCACGAGCCTGTTCTTCCAGCCCGACCCGCTCGGACCGCACCTGCCCACGTTCGCGGTGATGGCCGGCGCCGCCCTGCTGGCCGCCCACCGGGGAGTCCACGCGCTACCGATCACCGAGCTCCTCCCCGAGAACGAGACCGGAGACGACTACCGCGAACGCATCGAGGCGGGACAGCGACGACTGTTCTGGGCGGGCCTCGTCGTCGTCGCAGCGGTCCCGATCGCCGCCATCGTCCACCTCGCCGTCCCGCCCCGCCAGCTGCGGGCCGCGCTCGGGTCGGGACTGTACGACGTGGTACTCGCCGTCACCGCCAACCCCGCGCTCCGCTCGCTGGCCTGGTGGCTGATCCTCTGCGGCGTCGCCGTCGCCGCCGTCGTCTGGCTGCTGCGGCGCCTCGTCCAGAGCTCCCCCGACCGCATCGGGAGCGTCCTCGCCCCCTTCGCCGGCGGCGTGGCCGTCGTCGCGCTGGCGTTCGCCGTCTCCGACGACGTGCTCTTCGAGGCCGTCGCGTGGGTGGCCGGGCAACTCCCCGGACAGTTCTCGACCCAGTTCATGGACGCCGTCACTCCCGTGATCAACGTGTACGGCTTCACGACCATCGGCGTCGCCGCCGCGGCAGCGCTGCTCTTCCTGACGACGGTGGCCGTGAGCGCGCTCTGGGCCGTCCTCGCCACGGGCTACGTCGAGGGACGGACGGCCGGCGTCACCATCGCCAGCCTGGCGCTGTTCAACACCGCCGCCTTCGCCGGCGTCCTCGACGTCTCGAACGTCCTCGTCCTCGGCGCCCTGGTCGGGGCCGTCCTCGTCTGGGACGCCGGCGAGTTCGGCGTGACGCTGGGCCAGGAAGTCGGCCGCCTGGCGAACACCCGCCGCGCCGAACTCGTCCACGCGACCGGGACCCTCGCCGTCGGCGGCGTCGGCGCCGGCGTCGCGCTGCTCATCGGCGGTGTCGGTGCCGTCGACGCCAGCACCGGGCCCGTGGCGCTCGGCCTCGTCGCCGTCCTCGGCGGCCTGCTGTTGCTGGTCGTGGCGCTCAGATAATCGAGGACCGGGAGAAGACGTTTACTGTGCGACGGCGGGCACTTCGACCTCGCTCACGACGTCTTCGACCACGTCGTGGCGCTCGACGCCGCGGACGCTCGCGTCGGCCGTGAGCACCAGTCGGTGAGCGAACACGTCCGCGACCACGGCCTTGACGTCGTCCGGGACGACGTAGTCGCGGCTCTCGATGACGGCGCGGGCGCGCGCGGCCTCGAAGAGGCGCTGGATGCCGCGCGGTGAGACGCCGACGTCGACGCGGTCGTCCTCGCGGGTCGCCCGCCCCAGTTCGACGACGTAGTCCCGGATCTTGCCGTCCACAGTCACCGACTCGGCGACGCGCTGGAGGTCGGGGATCTGCTCGCCGTCGACGATGGCGGTGACGCTCGGGGCCTGGGCCGTGCGGTCGGCGCGCCGGTCGATGAGTTTCCGCTCGCCCTCAAACTCGGGGTAGCCCATGGCGGTCTTGACGACGAAGCGGTCGCGCTGGGCCTCCGGGAGGCCGAAGGTTCCCTCCTGCTCGACGGGGTTCTGCGTCGCGATGACGAAGAACGGGTCGGGGAGGGCGTGGGTCTGGCCGTCGACGGTGACCTGGCCCTCGCCCATCGCTTCGAGCAGGGCGGCCTGGGTCTTCGGCGGCGCCCGGTTGATCTCGTCGGCCAGGACGACGTGGGAGAAGATGGGACCGGGCTGGAACTCGAAGGTGCCAGCGCCCTCGTTGTAGACGTTCGAGCCGGTGATGTCCGCCGGCAGCAGGTCGGGCGTGAACTGGATCCGCCGGAAGGACAGGTCGAGCGCGTTCGCGAAGGAGCGTGCGGTCAGGGTCTTCCCGGTACCGGGGACGTCCTCCAGCAGGACGTGCCCGCGGGCGAGGACGCCCGTCAGCACCGCTTCCAGAAAGGCGTCGTCGGCGATGACGGCGCTGCCCACCGCGTCGAGAATCTCGGCGCAGCGGACGGCGGCGGTCTCGTGGTCCATACTGGTGCCCCGTCGTCGGGGAAAATAAGTGTGGCTTCACCGGGTCGGCGATTCGGGAGTGTACGAGTGCAACGCACTCGCGACGCGCTCTATCAACGGCTCGTGAAGCGAGCCCTGTCGCCTGTCGAACGCGGCGTGTTTCATCGTCGCCACGTACCACGGCGAGACGTACGCCTGCTTGCTCGACCCGCCGCTGGTCCAGGCGTCGTCTGGAACTCGAATAGCTTCCGTGTGGCTCTGTGTTGTCATGGCAACGCCGATGCACTCCTCGGCCGCAAACGGATGCTCGTCCGTACTGAGAAGTAGCCACGGTCGATAGGCCGACGTCTCCTTGTGCGGCGCTGGTCCCCACCAGACCTCATCCCGTTCGGGCATCTACTGACCCTCCAAATCGTCCTCCGCCCCTGGCCCCCACTCTTCCGGGTCTTCGTTCCCCAGCCGCTCGGCCGCGGCCTGTGCTGTGCGGGCTGTCGTCAGCGCTACGTCGACGTCCGCGTCTTCGGCTATCGCCCAGTACTCGCCGCGGTGGCGGACGAGTCCCCGGTCTTCCAGCCTGGAGAGGACGACGCCGACGCTCCCGCGTGGGACCTCCGTCTCGACGCGAATCTCCTTGGGCGTGAACGCCTGGTCGTCGTTGGCACCGAGGAACGCTAACACGCGTTCAGCGTTGGTGGGACCGTCTCCTGTAGCCGTGAGTTCGGCTTCCCGAGCCGTCTCGAACTCCTCGACGTCGATGGGCATCGTAATCACCATAACTACGTAATCAGATGTAATAGAACTGGCGCCGAAGCCGTGGCGACGACCGTCCATCATTCATGATGCTACAGCGCCAATTCCAGAGCATGAACGACTCCGATACCTCGCGCGCTCGCCTCGTCGGCATCAACCACGTCGCGCTGGAAGTCGGCGACGTCGATGACGCCCTGGACTTCTACGGCGAAATCTTCGCGTTCGGGTTGCGCGGCCGAACCGGCTCGGGCGCATTCCTCGATATGGGCGACCAGTTCCTCGCGCTCTCCGAAGTCGACGACCCCGGGGATTCCGACCAGCACCGTCACTTCGGGCTGGTCGTCGACGACGCCGACGCCGTCGAGCGACGGCTCGAAGCACTGGACGTCGAGATGCTGCCCGTCTCGGGCCTGGACTTTCTGGACCCCTGGGGCAGCCGGGAACGAACTCGCCGCCCGGACCTGACACGCAGTAGAGGTTTGTCCCCGGGGCCCCAATCTCCGCGTCGACGCGCCGGGACCCCGCCCCGGGAACACGACTCATGCAAGAACCTACCCACGCCGCCACCGAGCCCCGCACGACGGGCGCGAGCGCGGACGCGACGCCCGACGGGCCGACCGGTCTCCCGTTCGTCGGTAGCGTCCGCCCGTTCGCACGCGACCCGCTCGAGTTCGTCACCAGGACGGCCCGCGAGTACGGGCCCGTCTCGTACTACGAACTCGGGACGTACTCCGTCTACCAGTTGAGCGACCCCGACCTGGTCAGGCACGTCCTCGTCGACCGCAACGAGCGCTACGTCAAGGGCGACCTCTTCGACCGGACGCTGGAACCCGTCCTGGGCCGCGGACTGCTCACCAGCGAGGGGTCGTTCTGGCGCGAGCACCGCCACCGCCTCCAGCCGGCGTTCCACCCGGACCAGATCGCCGACGCCGCGGCGACGATGACGACCTACGCGAGCGACGTCGCGGCCGAGTGGACCGACGGCGAGGCGCGTGACGTCCACGCCGACATGATGCGCCTGACCGTCGAGGTCGTCGCCGACGCGCTGTTCGACGCCGACATCCGCGAATCCGAGGCCGACATCGGACGGGCGCTGACGGTGGTGATGGACGTCGTCTCCGACCGGATGGGCTACCCGGTCGAGGTGCCGTCGTGGCTGCCGACGCGGAACAACCGCCGCTTCCGGCGGGCGGTCGAGACGCTCCGGCGGGTCGCCGACGAGATACTCGCGGACCACGACCGCTCGGCCGACCCGGACGAGGGCGACGTCGTCTCGCTGCTGGTCGACGGCCAGGCCGGCGCAGTCGACGACCACGCCGGTTCGGGTGCGAGTGGGAACGGAGTGACAGGGGTGCACGACGGCGGCCTCCCTCGCGAACAGGCCCGGGACGAGATCGTGACGATACTGCTCGCCGGCCACGAGACGACGGCGCTCGCGCTCACCTACGCGTTCCACGTCCTCGGGCGCTACCCCGACGTCGAACGACGCCTCGGCGAGGAACTCGACGACGTGCTCGGCGGCCGCCCGCCGACGGTCGAGGATCTCGCCGACCTCACGTACACCGAGCGGGTGGTCAAGGAGTCGATGCGCCTCTACCCGCCGGTCTGGGAACTCGTCCGCGAACCAGTGGTGAACGACGTCGTCGGCGGCTACCGGATCCCGGCCGGCGAGACGGTGTCGATGCACCAGTGGGTGCTCCACCGCGACCCCGACCTGTACGACGACCCGCTCGCCTTCCGGCCCGACCGCTGGACCGAGGAGATGGAGGCGTCGCTCCCGCCCTACGCGTACTTCCCCTTCGGCGGCGGCCCGCGGCGCTGCATCGGCGACCGGTTCGCGATGCTCGAAGCCAGGCTGGTGCTCGCGACCATCGCCCAGGAGTGGCGCTTCGAACCGCTCGACGACCTCTCCTTCTCGCCCTCGATCACGCTACGACCCGACGGGCCCGTGGAGATGGTGACCCACCGGCGGTAGGACGCGACAGGCCGATGGATGGAGCGAGAGCGGCCCCTGCCCTCGGCGTGAAGTAGTGTAAAGTGACAACACGAGTGACGATCGGAATTGCTAATTACGGCCCCCGAGTCGTCGAAACGAGGATGGCCACGGATCCCCGCTGTCCGCGCTGTGACGGGAAGGTGAGCGCCAGGGCCGCGTGGTGCATGCACTGCGGTGCGGACTTCGAAGTGCCGGGCGACGCCCGCCGTGTGGCCAGCGGAACGGCCACCGAGGAGGGGACGCTGGCCCGACTCGTCAGGAGTTTCGACCGGAACGACGGGACGCGCCAGGTGCTCTCGATTCTCGTCACGATTCCCGTACTGATCATTCTGGTCACTGTCGGCGTGTTGCGGGGCGGTGTCGGTCTCGCACTCGTAGGAGCCGTCGCGCTCGGCGTGTACTTTCGGCTCTGCGGGAGCGCGAGACGGATCGTCGTCCACGGCGCGTACGGCACCGCGGCGCTGATCGGCTGCATCCACCTCGTCGCTGCTGATCTCGATTCCGCGAACCTGCCCGGTGATCTCCTCCATGGACCGGTGATCCTGACCGTCGCGCTGCTCGTCGCTGCCGGCTGGTGGACCGACCAGCGCGTCTCCCGGCGGGGCTGAGCGAGCGGGCCCGAGCGCTCCATTCCGTGACGGTATCAAAACTACCATACCGTCCCGCCGCAACGGGACCACTACTGAGAGGTGTCCTGCGTGAGCAACAAACGCGAATACAAAGACGACTACCCCGACAAGACGCTGTACATCCCGGGTCCGACCGAGGTACGCGAGGACGTCATCCAGGAGATGGCCCAGCCGATGTTCGGCCACCGCATGGACCGGATGACCGACCTCTACACCACCATCGTCGAGGACACGAAGGAGTTCCTCGACACCGACAACGAGGTCATCATCCTCACCGGGTCGGGGACGGAGTTCTGGGAGGCCTCGACGCTCAACCTCGTCGACGAGAACATCCTCGTGCCGACCTGTGGGAGCTTCAGCGAGCGCCACGCCAACGTCGCCGAACGCCTCGGGAAGGACGTCGACCGTCTCGAGTACGAGTGGGGCCAGGCGATCAAGCCCGATGACATCCGCGAGACGCTCGAAACGAGCGACAAACACTACGACGTCGTCGCGACTGTGATGAACGAATCCTCGACCGGCGTCCGGAATCCCATCGAGGAGATCGGCGACGTCGTGGCCGAGTACCCGGACACGTACTTCGTCGTCGACGCCGTCTCCGCGCTGGGCGGGGACTACGTCGACATCGACGAACACTCGATCGACGTCATCTTCACGTCCACGCAGAAGGCCTTCGCGATGCCGCCCGGACTCGCCGTCTGCGTCGTCAGCCAGGACGCCTACGACCGCGAGGTCGAGAAAGAGACCTCCTCCTGGTACGGCGGCTTCCGCCGCTGTCTGGACTACTACGACCGGAAGGGCCAGACGCACTCGACGCCGGCCATCCCGGTCATGCTGGCCTACCGCAAGCAGATGAAGCACATGCTCACAGAAGGTCACCTGGGGCGGGACCGACGCCACGAGGAGATGGCCGAGTACGTCCGTGACTGGGCCGACGAGCACTTCGCGATGTTTCCCGAGGCGGGCTACGAGTCCCAGACGGTCGCGTGCATCGAGAACACGCAGGACATCGACGTCGCCGGGACCATCGAGACCGTCAGCGAGGAGTACGACATGGTGTTCTCCAACGGCTACGGCTCCCAGCTCGGCGAGCAGACGTTCCGCATCGGTCACATGGGCGAACACGACGTCGAGAGCGTGAAGGCGCTCACCGACGCCATTGAGGACGTCGCCGGGCTGTAGAGACGAATCCTGGGGATTTCAGACGCTTTCTCCGTTACGCGCCTCGATCGGACGGCGACAGCCATCGTCGCGGCAGAGGTGGTTACGCATCAGTCCTCGAACCACGGGTCGCGATACGCAGGTGCCAGACGCCGCCAGCGACGAAAGCGAAGAACCCCACGACGGTCAAGACGGCCCAGGCACCGAAGAGCGGCCCGATCGCACGGTACGCGAGGGCATTGAGCTCCGATCTGTACGGCGTAACGAAGACGAAACCGGTCGAGAGGAGCGGGAAGAGCGAAGCCAGTCCGCCGGCGAGGGCACCGGCTTCGAGCAACCGCCGTGACCAGCCTGTCGGATCAGACCGACGAAGCGAAAGGGCGAGCAGTATCGCCTCGCCGAGGGCCACGAGACTGGTCGTCCCGACGACCAACGCCAGCGCCACCGCGAGACCGGCGACGAAGCCACCCCCAGACTGATCGCCCGAGACAGTGACCAGGAGGTAGGCCGCCAACGCCAGACCGAGGACGGCGAAGAACCCGGATAGAGCAGGGACCAGAGGGATTCGGGATCCGAGGCGCATACGATCCACACCGGACGAGCGGAAGAAAAGTGTTCCCAAGACGTCATCAGACCGGAGTTTGTCCTCGTTCGATCGCTCGAACGAGGCCCGTCGAGGACTGCCAGAACACGCCTCCGCAGTCCTCAGCCCGAACCACGAACCTCTGTTATCAACTGGGCTACGACGCCCACGCCGGACGCGGCCAGACCACCAACGACGGTCAGGGCAAGCACCCCCGTGACGAGACCTGGAGTCGGATCGAGGAACTCCGGCACCCGAATCCCGGCCGGGACGAGCGACGTGAGCGGCCACAGGAGAACTACCGACGCGCCGAGCGCGCCGAGGACGGCACCGAGCGAGAGCAAGCGACGGGGCCACACCGCGGGCGTTCCCCATCGCAGCACCGCGGCGAGCGTCCCGGCTTCGGCCAGCGGCGGTAGCGCCAGGAGTAATCCGATCGCGAAGAAGAGGCCGGCGACGCTCGTCCCGCCGTCGTTGGCTGGCTCGTGCGTGACGATGGCGTAGACGACGACAACGAGGGCGACGCCGCCGACGAGGACGCTCCCGGCGGCGACCCGTCGCGGGGTGACGTCGGGGACCATAATTCCGCTTCCGGAGTGTCCGTAAAGTGTTTTCTGTCGCAGCGCCGGGTCTCCGTGGGACGGCCGGCCAACCAGCCGGCGTGGTACGCAACGGCGACGAGCGCGGCCGGAGCGTAGCGGTTTTTATGCGAGGGCGGGCAAGACCAGCCAACATGGCCACCGCCGAGGAACTCGGGGACAACCCGTTCGTCGAGGACCCACCAACCGATTTCACGCCGGTCGAGGAACTGGACGAGGGCGCCGCCCGCGAGCAGGCCGATCAGTTGCGCGAGGCTATCCGGTACCACGACCACCGCTACTACGTCGAGAACGACCCCACTATCGGCGACCGCACCTACGACAAACTGTTCTCCCGGCTGCAGAACCTCGAAGGGACCTTCGGGCTGGACACCGACGGGAGTCCGACCCAGCGCGTCGGCGGGGCGGCGCTGGACGAACTCGGCGAGGTCGATCACGTTGCGCCGATGGGCTCGATCGACCAGAGCGGCGAGGTCGCCGACGTCCGCGAGTTCGACGACCGGGTCCGCCGCGGGCTCGACGCCGACGCCGTGGAGTACTTCTGCGAGCCGAAGTTCGACGGGCTCTCCGTCGAAGTCGTCTACGAGGACGGCGAGTACGTCCGCGCTGCGACACGAGGCGACGGCACGGTCGGCGAGGACGTCACCGAGAACGTCCGCACCATTGGGAGCGTGCCACAGCGCCTGCGCGGCGACTACCCCGACTTCCTCGCAGTCAGGGGAGAGATCTACATGCCACGGGACGCCTTCCAGGCCTACAACCGCGAGCGCGTCGAGGCCGGCGACGACGCCTTCGCCAATCCCCGGAACGCCGCCGCCGGGACGCTGCGACAGCTCGACCCGAAGATAACTGCCGAGCGCCCCCTCTCGGTGTTCTTCTTCGGCGTCCTCGACTCGTCGACCGACTTCGACTCCCACTGGGAGATCCACGAGCGCCTCCCCGAGTGGGGGCTGCGAGTGAACGACCGCATCGAGGTGGTCGACGACGTCGACGCGGCCATCGACTACCGGGACCGGCAACTGGACGCCCGCGACGACCTGGACTACGAGATCGACGGCGTCGTGTTCAAGGTCGACGACAAGGATGCGTGCGAGGAACTGGGGTCCACCTCGCGAGCGCCCCGGTGGGCCTTCGCCTACAAGTTCCCCGCTCGCAAGGAACAGACCACGCTCCGCGACGTCGTCGTGCAGGTGGGCCGGACCGGGCGACTCACTCCGGTCGCGCTGCTCGACCCCGTGGAGGTCGGCGGCGTGACGGTCTCGCGGGCCTCCCTGCACAACCCCGCCCTCATCGAGGACCTGGAAGTCGACGTCGGCGACGAAGTGCGCGTCCAGCGCGCAGGCGACGTCATCCCCGACGTCGCCGAAGTCGTCGAGAAACACAGCGAGGGGGTCGTCGCGTTCCCCGAGGAGTGTCCGGTCTGCGGGAGCCCGGTCGAGCGCGACGGCCCGCTCGCCTTCTGTTCGGGCGGGCTGACCTGCCCCGCCCAGCGCGAGCGCGCCATCGAGCACTACGCCAGCCGCGACGCACTCGATATCGAGGGGCTGGGCGAGAAAATCGTCGAACAGCTCCTCGACGCCGGCCTGGTCGAGAGTCCCGCCGACCTGTACGAACTGACGGTCGACGACCTCGTCGACTTGGAAGGCTGGGGTACGAAGAGCGCACGCAACCTCGTCGCGGAGCTGAACGACGCCCGCGAGCCGCCGCTCGACCGGTTCCTCGTCGCCCTGGGCATCCACGACGTCGGTCCCGTCACCGCGCGGAACCTCGCCCGGGAGTTCGGCTCGTTCGAGGCCATCCGCGCCGCCGCCGAGGGCGAGAACGACGACGAAGATGAACCGAACGGCGACGGGCAGGTGACCCTCGACGCACTCGCCGAACAGAGCGACGACGGCGACGACCCTCGCGGCGACCGCGAGGCGTTCGAGCGCGTCGACGACGTCGGTCCGGAGGTCGCCGACAGCATCGTCGAGTTCTTCCACAGCGAGGGCAACCGCGAGGTGCTCGACGCCCTCGTCGACCACGTCGACCCGCAGGAGGCAGACGTCGAGGCCGGTGGCGACGAACTCGACGGTCTCACCTTCGTGTTCACCGGGTCGCTGGACGACTTCACCCGCAGCGATGCCCAGGAACTAGTCGAACGCCACGGCGGGTCGGCGACCAGCAGCGTCTCCGGCAACACCGACTACCTCGTCATCGGCGACAACCCCGGCCAGAACAAGCGCGACGCCGCCGACGACGAGGGCGTCCCGACGCTCGAAGAAGCCGAGTTCGTGGACCTGCTGGACGAGCGCGGGATAGAGACGTAGGGAATACCTGGGTGGTACGTGACCCTGTCGATGAGTCCTGTTCTGTACAGTATGCGGATGTAACGATCTGACGGATCCGTGAATGGTGGCGCTAGGAGGAACAGAGAGGGCAACAACCCGAAAGCCCTCGGCGTGCTCCGGTCCCGCGGACCGACTGCGCGCGCTCGTTCCTCGCGTGCTTATCGGTCCGGGGTTCCCGGACCCCGCCTCGCCCTTTCAGTCCGCCAGGCACCGCAGCCCTGCCCTTCCCCTGGTCGGCCGACGAGACGGCCTCCCGGCCGACCGCCGGGCGTTGTGGTAAGGAAGCGTGTCGCTCGCCGAACGGCAAGCGACCGGGAAGGAGTGGGGAGTCGATCGCGAGCGCGTTCATCGCGCGAGCGACGCGGAACCTGGTGTCCTGGCGAGCGAAGCGAGCCAGGGCTCAGGAGAGCTTGCTCTCCTGGTGGATGAAAGGGCGAGGGGCGGTCGCGTGGGCTGAGACGGGCCCTATCCGAGCGACGGAGGAGTGAGGATATCCCGCTCAGGGCACGCGAGCGCGCCGAGGGCTTTCGAGTTGGTTGCGTCTGTGATCGCAGCGAGAAGCACGACCCCATCAGCCGCTTAGTGTTTCACGTGTACTGAACGAAGCCCAACTGAAGAAAACCAGATCCAGACGACCGATCAGAGGTCGTACTGGTTGAAGGTGTAGTAGCTGACGGCGGCGGCCAGTCCGATCCACAGCAGGAGGTAGAACAGCGCGGCGCCGTCGGAGAAGTACAGCGGGACGGACTGGGCGCTTTCCTGGCACACCGTCCGATTGCCCATAAATCCAGGGACCTCAGTCGCGTTCCCGGCCAGCACGTCGCTACAGATGGTCGCCTGTTCGGAGTTGTTGCCGCCGCTGAACATACGATACCGCGCCAAGCGCTCGGCGTTACTTCCGTCGCCGAGCATCGAATTCATGATCGTCTTGTACGCCTGCGAGGGGTTCAGTAGCTTCAGGAAGAGGACGGTGGTCCAGTTCGCGGCGCCGGTGACGCCGAGGTACTCCCCCAGACCGTCGCCGATGGAGTTGGCCCAGAGGTTCCAGAAGAAGGTGATGGAGACGAAGAACGTCATGTTCCCGACGATGGAGTAGAGGCTGTTCTCGACGGCGCCGGAGATGCTGACCGCCACGGCCACCATCACCAGCGCGAACACCATCGAGAACAGGGCGAAGGTGACGTACAGGCCGGGCTTGAACGTGAGCCGCGAGGCGATGAGGAAGAGCGCGTTGACGAGGAAGGCCCCGGCCAGCGGGACACCGACGACGCCGCAGCGACCGACCACTTTCCCGATGATGACGTCCCTCCGGGAGTGGGGCAGCGACAGCAGCAGCTTCAGCGACCCGCTGGTTCGCTCCTTGCTGATCGCCGCGTAGCCGGCAAAGATGGCCACCAGCGGCAAGAATAGCGTGACGATGTTGAGGTAGATGAGATTGATGAGCAACTGCAGACCGACTTCCTGGCCGCCCCGTATCCCGACATCCCACCAGAGGGCGGCCCCGGCCGGGATGACGAAGAAGGCCGTGAAGACGAGCGAGAGGACCCAGAGCCCCTTCGAGCGCAGCGCGTCGCGGAACTCCTTCCTGGCGACGACGTCCCAGCTCATGCGTCACCCTCCGCACCGGCGGTCGCCGCACGCGACTGCGGCTGGTCCGTCCCGTCCGTGTAGGCCGCGAACAGCTCTTCGAGGGAGGGCTCGTGGGTATCGAAGTCCTCGACCTCGCCGCCGGCCTCCTCGATGGCGTTGAGGACGTCCATCTTGATGTCGTCCGAGCAGGTGACGACCAGTTCCGACCCGGTTTCGTCGACTGCGGTGACCCCCGACACGTCGCGGACGGCCGAGACGACCGCGTCGGTCCGCTGGTCCACGCTGACGGTGAGCGTCGTCTCCACGTCCGTCGCCTCCTGGAGGTTCTCGATGGAGTCCTCGGCGATTACCTGTCCGTCCTGGATGATCCCGACCCGGTCACAGACCGACTCGACCTGGCCGAGGATGTGCGAGGAGAAGAAGACCGTCGCGCCGCGCTCGTTCTCCTCGCGGACGATCTCGCGCATCATGCGCGCGCCGTTCGGGTCCAGCCCCGAGGACGGCTCGTCGAGGATGAGCAGGTCGGGTTCGCCGACGAGTGCCATCGCGAGCACGAGGCGCTGGGCCATCCCCTTGGAGTAGCCGCCGGCCTTCCGCTGGGCGTCCTCGGGGTCGAGTCCGACCCGGTCCAGTAGTTCCGCCGGGTCGACGTAGGCGTCCTTGGAGTCGATGACGAACTCCAGGTGCTCGCGGCCAGTCAGCCGGTCGTACACGTCGTAGCCCTCCGGCAGGACCCCGGTTCGCTCCCGGATGGCCGTCGATTCCTCGCGCACGTCGTGGCCCAGGACGCGCGCCGTGCCGTTCGTCGGCCGGACGAAGTCGAGCAGGACGTTGATCGTCGTCGACTTCCCGGCCCCGTTCGGGCCGAGGAAGCCGTATATCTCGCCCTCCTCGACGGTGAGGTCGACCCCTTCGAGGGCCGTCACCCCACCGAACTGTTTACGTACTCCGTCGAGTTCGATGGCAGCCATACGCGCCGGTTTATCCCCGCCCACGTATAATCTTTCGTGGATTCGAACGACGAGTGCAACGACCGGATCAGAGTGGAGGTTGTACCTTGATACCGGTGCTCCACGGTACCGACTACGTCGAACACCGACGGACTCGCTCTGCTCGTCCGTCGAGCCCACGCTCGCTCGGCTCGCGTGGACGCCGATAGACTCACTCCGTTCGTCTATCGAGCCCGGCCTCACGCAGTTCGGCCGGACGCCGGTACGGGCTGACAAACACCGCTTTCAGACCTCGTCTCCGGGGTCGTATCGCTCCTTCATCCGCGCTGCCTCGCGGGCGTAGCGCTCCCGGTCCGCGTCGTCCCGCACCGGCTCCAGGTCCTCCTCGGCCACGTCGACGGCGGCCGTGACGGCCTTGTTTCGCAGCATCGCCGACGACCGCTGGCTCGTCTGCTGGCGCTCCCCGTCCGGCGTCGCGTAGACGAGCGTCACCAGTCCCTTCGTCCCGTACTCGCGCTCGACCAGCCAGCATCGCGTCTCGCTCATACGATCAGCCGTTTTGGTGCTAGTAGTCTTGTAGGCTGTGTTCTCTGCAACAGATGTTCGAGACGGAGACCGATCCAACAACAGCGGAAAGCCCACGGTCCCTTTCAGTCCCGCCCGGGGATGATCCACAGAGCGAACCCAGTGTGGAGAGTGCCGGCGTTCGGCCACTACATCCCGAGGCCAGCCCACCAAATATCATATTTCGATATTTCGGGCGAGGATTCAAGCCAGGGCACCGGAATGAGAGGGTAATGGCACGCTGGCGTACGCGCGTGGACGACCTGCTCTACGACGGGGAGGACGTCGACACGGAAGTCGAAGTCGGCGAGGGGGCTGTCGTCGTCACGAGCCACCGCGTGCTAGCGTTCACGCCCGAGAGCGACGGGGCGAACTACGACTACGTCGACCGACCGAACGTCGCCGGCGTCGAGCGGACGGCCCGCGGGACCGTCGCCTACCTCTTCCACGCCGTCAGGGCGCTGCTCGTCGGCGGCGTGCTGCTCGCTGCCGGGCAGCTCGTCAGCCTCGACGACATGGTCGGCGGCGTCGACCTGGGGACGACCGGCGGAGCTGGGATGGGGCTCGGCGGCTTCCTCTCTATGATGCAGACGCTGCTGGACGTCCTGGCGATGCTCGACGAGATAATGACACTCGCCGGGGCCGGCGCGCTACTGCTCGGCGCGGTCCTGCTCGGCGCCTACGCGCTGAGCAGAGAGACGCTGCTCGTCGTCGAGGTGGCCGGCGACGACGACCTCGAACTACCGGCGGGCGAGGACGACTCCGTCGCCGACCAGCTGGACCGGGCTGTTCGTCCCGACGACAGCAGCGAGGATGGGGACGAAGCGCGGGACTCGAACCGGGACCCGGACCCGCTCGCCTGAATCGTGGACGGCGCCAGCCTGCTCGCGTGTCGCTAGCGCTCCCGCTCGCGTTTAGCTGGCCCCTCCCTGCGGTCGGGGACGCCCGCTGCTCGCGGTTCCTTTCAGTCACCGCTCCCACATTCGGCGGCCCCTCCCTCCGGTCGGCGCCGCCCGTCCCTCGGCGCCAGCCTGCTCGCGGGTCGCTAGCGCTCCCCGCTCGTATTTAGCTGGCCCCTCGCTTCGCTCGGGGCCAGCCTGCTCGCGTGTCGCTAGCGCTCCCGCTCGCGTTTAGCTGGCCCCTCCCTGCGGTCGGGCCCAGCCTAACCGTGCCGCTCAAATTCTCCGAGCGCCAACCCCGGGTAGATGGACGTAACCACCCTCCGCGAGCGTGCCGACGAGTTGCCGCGCGAGCCGGGGGTCTACCACTTCCTGGCCGACGACGGCCGCGTGCTCTACGTCGGGAAGGCCGTCGACCTGCGGAGCCGGGTGCGTTCCTACGCCGACCCGCGGTCGGCCCGCATCGGGAAGATGGTGCGCCGCGCCGTCGACGTCGACTTCGCGGTGACGGACACGGAGACGCAGGCGCTCCTGCTGGAGGCGAACTTCATCAAGCGCCACCAGCCGCCGTACAACGTCCGCCTGAAAGACGACAAGTCCTACCCGCTGGTGCAACTCACCGAACATCCCGTCCCGCGCATCGAGGTGACCCGGGACCCCGACGAGGGCGCGACCGTCTACGGCCCGTTCACGAACAAGGGCCGCGTCGACACGGTCGTCAAGGCCCTCCGGGAGACCTACGGCCTGCGCGGCTGTTCGGACCACAAGTACTCGAACCGGGACCGGCCGTGTCTCGACTACGAGATGGACATCTGCACGGCCCCGTGTACCGGCGAGATAAGCCAGGAGGAGTACCTCGGCGACGTCGAGAGCGTCCGGCGGTTCTTCGAGGGGGAGACGGGCGTGCTCGCCGACCCGCTCCGGCGGGCGATGGACGAGGCCGCCCAGGCCACGGAGTTCGAGCGCGCGGCGAACATGCGCGACCGGCTGGCCGCCGTCGAGGCGCTGGGCGGCGACAGCGATTCGGCCGTCAGCGACACCGCCGACGAGCGGAGCGTCGACGTCCTCGGCGCAGTCCGTGAGGGCGAGCGCGCGACCGTTGCCCGCCTCCACTCCGAGGACGGCCAGCTCGTCGAGCGGGACCGCTACCGCCTCGACGCGCCCGAGGGCGACGGCGTCGGCGAGGTGCTCGCCGCCTTCGTACCGCAGTTCTACGCCGAGCGAGACCTCCCCGACGCCATCCTCTGCTCCGAGCACCCCGCCGACGCGGACATCGACGCCTGGCTCGCCGCCGAGAGCGTCGACCTCCGGGTGCCCGGTGCCGGCCGGGAGGCGACGCTCGTCGACCTCGCACTGAAGAACGCCCGGCGCGGCGGCCCCGCCAGGGACGACACGGCCGCTCTCGCGGAGGCGCTGGGGCTCGACGCCGCCGACCGCATCGAGGGATTCGACGTGAGCCACGCCCAGGGGACGGCCGCCGTCGGGTCGAACGTCACCTTCGTCGACGGGAGCCCCGAGAAGTCACACTACCGGCGGAAGAAGCTCACCGACGAGAACGACGACTACGCCAACATGCGCGCGCTCGTCCGCTGGCGCGCCGAGCGCGCCGTCGAGGGCCGCGACGACCGGCCAGACCCCGACCTGCTCCTCATCGACGGGGGCCAGGGTCAGCTCGGCGCCGCCCAGGACGCACTCGCCCTCGTCGGCTGGGACGTCCCGGTCGTCGCGCTGGCGAAGGAAGAAGAGCTGGTGGTCACGCCCGACAGAACCTGTGACTGGGACGACGACGCGCCGCACCTCCACCTGCTCCAGCGCGTGCGCGACGAGGCCCACCGCTTCGCCGTCCAGTACCACCAGACCGTCCGCGACACCGTCGACACCGTCCTCGACGAGGTACCCGGCGTCGGGCCGTCGACGCGCAAGCGCCTTCTCCGGCGGTTCGGCAGCGTCGACAGCGTCCGCGAGGCGTCGCTCGACGAACTGCGGACCGTCGACGGCGTCGGCGACGAGACGGCCACGACTATCGACCGGCACCTGAGTTGAGAGCGTCGCCATCGGCGACGTGCAGGGCGTTCCAGAAACAGGTAACGCGTTCGAAACGGCCTCACGGGTGCGTCTCGGCCAAAAAAGGTCGAACGGGATTCCGTCACCCCTTGGGTGGTGGTGGGTGGTTGATAGGGGGTGTGAGCGCGGTCGGGTCCACGCGGCAAGCGCGTTTCCGCTCTGTGGACCCAGCAGGACAGTAACACGTAAACGGGTTCACTATACACCGCATAAGCGTCACCCCCGTGGCCCGCGACCGGATCCGACAACCGAACCGGCGCAGTCCACCGGTTTTCGATCGGGTTCGGATCCGTACCTGTTTCGAACTGTCGACGTGGACCGGGCCCGGGAACCCGTCGGTTTCGACGGACGTGACCGGCCCTTCGGTGGGCGTCCAGACGGACCGAAAACGCGAGTCAGCGCCGGCCAGTCGAGATTCACCTGGAGCGGAGCCGCCGTGCCGTCGCGACGACGACGAGGGCGTGTATCGTGAGCACGGTCGGAACTCCGTACGACTGGGCGGCGGGGACGACGTACGCCGTTGCACCGAGGACGAGGAGCGTCGCGAGACTCACGAACGCGTAGTACGAGGTGTACTCGTCGTCGCCGTCACCGGTGGCCTCGACCTGGAGATGGCGCTCGACCACCGGAAACGCCGGCCCCGGCCCGACGGTCTTCTCCGCGGAGTCGTACCCGACGACGCCGGCGTCGGCGAGTTTGGGGAGGTGATTCTGGCACAGTGAGATGTAGACGCTGTCCCGAATGTCGTCCGGTGACGTCTCCTCGTCGCTCACGCGCGTCGCGACGTCGGTGGCCAGCTCCTGGACTGTAGTCGATCCGCCGACCGAGGCCAGACACTGGAGACACGACCTGCGACGCTCGTTACCCAGCAGGTCGAACAACCGCTCTTCGCTGAGACCCGCGTCGCCGTGTGACGGCCCCGCCGCCGTCTCGATCCGAGCGCCGTTCATACGATATTCCAGTAGTACTGAATAAAACCTATAGACGGCCTAAGGGTGAATCGTCGGTTCAGTGAGTGTGCCACCGATTACGCGCCCGCCTCGACGATTGATTCGCGATAATAGTACACGCCAGCCAGCACGGCGACCAGTGCGCCGACCGCGACGGCGACGAGCGCAGCCGGTCCCGCCAGAGTCGTCGCCGCGTAGACGCTCGCGAGGAGCGCCAGTCCGCCACCGGCAGCGACCAGAGTCGGCTGATCCCAGCCGCCGTCAGTGTCGCTCGCGGAGGTCGCATCATCTCGGTTCTGGTCGACCGGGCCCTCGTCGACCGGACCCTCGTTGACCGGGCCTTCGTCGACCGAGCCCTCGTCGGCCGTTTCGGACTCGGGCAGGAGCGTCGGTTCGTTGACGAGGTACGGGTCGAACTGAGCGGTCCGCGCCGTTCGCTCGACGACGCCACGGTCCTGTTCGTAGTTGATGATACCGTCACGGTCCATCTTTGGGAGGTGTGACTGATAGAGCGCGATGTACACGCGCTGGCGCTCCTGTGAGCGCAACTGGGCGACCGTCGTGTCGTTCTCGACGGCCGCGATAGCCTCCGTAACGTCACGCATGTCTGCGGGCCCGTCGTGTTCCTGCAGGTACTTGAGGACCAGTCGGCGACGCCGACACTGAAGGATGTGGAAGACGTCGTCGCGGTCGAGTCGGTCGGTCGGTGCCTCTGTCTCCGTGATCAGCGTGGATCCCTCGTGAGTGGAGGACATGTTCTACACCCACCTCTATCGACGCCGGGACCATATACCGGGTCGAACGTTCCCCCCGTGAAACAGTCTTAACACCGCGTATGACCGTTCCAGACGACGGTTTCACCAGTTTCGCCGACCGTCGACACCTGCGACGTGACGTCCGCAGGCCCGAGTAATCCACGCGAGAACGGACGACAGCGGGAAGAGACACCGCAGCTCGACGAGGGACGGGGACGCACAGTAGGACGCCAAATGAGGCGATCGTGGCCGCACGACGGCTCCACAGCGACACGCAGGCCATCGACCGGCGCTGGAACCGGTTCCTCCCGAAACAGGCCGCAGCCTGTCGATTGAAACGACTGAAACAGTCTGGATAGCCGGTTCAGGCGGTGCCAGAGGAGAGTTTCGAGCGGGCTCCACAGGGACACGCCGGAAACGAGACCTCGGTCAGTCGGCTACGGAGAATCGTGTGCGGGACCTGTCGCGCTTGCCGTAGCTCCGACGGCACGTGCTGGGCCACGAGACGACGCCGAACGGCCATCGGTCGGTGGAGACGTGTCGTGATGGAGCTATCGCTGGCGGAGAATCGGCCCCGAACGGTGGGGACGAGCGGTCGAAGCGGTAGGCTGCGCCGTGCTATCCGCCGGTCGCGGTGCTCACGAGACGAGACGACGACACACCGCCCGGGTCCGTCTGACGGGCGGGCTCCGGCGTCTGTTCGGGGAGGCAGATGAGGTTCTCCCTGCCGAGAGACACCTTCACGACGTCTCCCTCGTCGTCCATCCGTGAGAGGAGCCTGCTCACCTTCGCTTTCGACCAGGACGTCGAGTCGACGATCTCGCTCTGTTTCATCTGTCCGCCTTCGGCCTCGAGCATCCGCAAGGTTCGCTCGGCGTCGGTCACCAGCGCGTCCTGGTGGCGCTCGAAGACGTCTCTCGCGGTCGAAGCGTCGGTCGCCTCCCGTTCCCCGCCGGCGTTGCTCGCCGCCTGAACAGACGCCGCGGGCGGTTCACTGACACCGGTTGAGTCCTCGGACGGGGAAGGCTGGCCACGACCACTTCGGAAGACGGATCGGGCCCACGCTCGCGGGCTCCGGTCGATGGTCGAGAGGGCGACGCCGATGCCGAGCAGGAATCCGACCAGTCCGCTCCCGTACAGCGCCGGCGTGTACGGGTTCGTCGGGTCGAAGCCGAGCTCGGCTTCCGTGCCATCGGCGATGTAATCACCGTCCGTGTCAGCCACGGTCGGATCGGCACCCTGCGCTAGCTCTCGGGCGTCGCCGAGTCCGTCGTCGTCGGTGTCGGCCACGGTCGGGTCAGTGCCTAGACCCGCCTCTCGTCCGTCGGCGAGCCCGTCGTCGTCGGTGTCGGCCACGGTCGGGTCAGTGCCCGCATCGAGTTCGCGGGCGTCACTGAGCCCGTCGTCGTCAGTGTCGACCAGGGTCGGATCCGTGCCCAGTTCGACCTCGCGGACGTCGTCCAGCCCGTCACCGTCCGTGTCGACCAGGGTCGGATCGCTACCGAGCTTGGCCTCTCGGGCGTCGTCCAGCCCGTCGCCGTCTGTGTCGACCTGCGTCACGTTGGCACCGAGTGCGACCTCTCGCCCGTCCTCGAGCCCGTCACCGTCCGTATCCGGTACCGTCGCGTTCGCACCGAACGCGAGTTCTCGTTCGTCGTCCAGCCCGTCGCCGTCCGTGTCGACGGCCGTCGGGTCCGTGCCCAGTTCGACCTCACGGGCGTCGTCCAGCCCGTCGCCGTCCGTGTCGACGGCCGTCGGGTCCGTGCCCAGTTCGACCTCGCGGGCGTCGTCCAGCCCGTCGCCGTCCGTGTCGACGGCCGTCGGGTCCGTGCCCAGTTCGACCTCGCGGGCGTCACCGAGGCCGTCACCGTCCGTATCGGCCAGGACCAGTGAGGTCCCCGCTTCGACCTCTCGCTCGTTGCTGACACCGTCTCTATCGAGGTCGGCGCCAGGCTCGATTCGCCAGACGGTGACCGTCGCGTTATCGACGGTCCCCCCATCACGCGTGCGCCCTAGCGAAACCGTGACGGACGTCTTGTCCGCGGGCTTGCTGACGTTCGTGAATACGACAGTCTGCTGATCACCGACGTCACGGACCTGTTTGCACGCGCCCGAGCCGAGACAGACCTCGTGGTCCGCAGTCGCTACGGTCGACACCGAGACGTCGATCTGCCCGTCAGTCGTGTTCGCTCCGTCCGCCCACACGAAAGCCATCTCGTCCGTACGGAAGACGGACTCGTTGACGGTGACCCCCGTAATGGCCGGCGTCGCGTCCGATTCGACCGTCTGTTCCCCGTGACCCGTATCGGTGACTGAGCCCCCCTGATGTACACCTGCTGCTGCGGCCGCAGTGAACGGCACGATGCTGACCCCCATCAGCACCAGTAGCAGCAGCGGGAATACAGGGTTCATCACCCCCCTTGGTATTCTCATCGGTCTCAGGTATCAGCACATCACCACATAATATATAGCTTTTTACTCCGTAATCTGATATTAAACCCAGGAGAGTGTTATTAGTACCAACATACGTCCCAGATAGTCCATCGCCGGCTCTTACAGAGTAGCTCCGGCGTTTTTCGCCCAGATTACGCGATCCGAAGATCCAGGAAAATGAGCGAAAAATGCCGAATCGTCGTATATTAATGTTTGGACCGTTTCGCCGAATTGAGTTGAGTTTCGTATCTGATCGCTTATACAACGGCGATTAATACGATATTGTCAGCCGGGCGTCTGACGGATCGGCGCGCCGACCGGGTCAGGAGTCACCGACGAGGACGACCGTACACCGCAACGGCTGACAGCAATCAGCCGGTCAACCAGCCAGTCAGTTCGTGTTCGTCCCGCTTGCCGTCGAGGAGTTCGACCGGACGGACCGGGCAGTGGGCCGTCGCCGAATCGAGCCACGTCGTGATGTCGTTGATCCGGAGCTTCAGCCGCCACGGGAGCTTCTGGACCACCGGGTCCTCGCCGAAGTTCACGCGGTCCAGATCCGTCTGGTCGTAGAGGGCGCCCCGATCCGGCCATGGCCCCTCGTAACCGGAGACGAACGGGAGCTTTCGGCGAACGAAGTTGGTGATCTGGTTGATGGTGAACGAGTCGGTGGGCCTGTCCGGCGGGCGGTGCCGCAACATGTCCTCGTCGAGTTTTCGAAGCGCCCGCAGAAACGTCCGCGTGTTCCGATGCTCGGGGGGCGTCGCGAGGTGCCACTCGATCAGTTCCGCGTCGAGCATGACGCAGGATTCGACGAAGTGGTCAGCGAGGTGGTAGCGAAACGACCTGGTCGGCTGGTTCTGGACGCCGATCAGTGCCATTCCGTTGTAGGGGTTGTCGAATCGATCGCCCCACTCTTCGTAGAGTTCGCGTATGCGGCGCCGGACGAGCGATTCCCTGGATTCGTCGTACCGGTCGTTCGTCGCCGCCAGGTGCCGACACTCCCCGAGGAACCCGAACGTCTCGATCAGATGGTCGACCACGTTCGGGTCCTGTGTCAGGCGATAGGGCGGGAACGTGTGGTCGAGGAGGTCGATGCCGTCGACCGGTAGAAAGTGGCCGTGGAGGAGTGAATCGGCCATGGCGCCGTGGTAAATCGTCGTGACGTCCATCTGGTCGACGTAACTTGCGTGGTGGGCGTGAAGGGACTCTACTATCCCGTAGCCGTACTGGATGTCGTCGATGTCCGTGTTCAGGTACGACTCGTCTGGAACGAGCGTCGCGTGAGAGACGTCGTACTGGTCAGCCAGCGCCGCCGCGACGCCGACCTCCGCGTCGTCCCGCCCCCCGAGGGTGAACGCCGATTCGATGTCGGGGATCCCGGCCAGAACCGCTCGCGAGTCGTACCCGGCACTCAGGAGCATCCCCTTCCGCCCGGGAAGACGAGCGCGTCTTTCGAACGCCCGCTCCAGCCTGTTCGCCAGTTCGCTCACGTAGTCGAACTCGCGTGGTTGATAGACGAACCGCTGGAGCGTCTCGGTCGACGTTGCCGTGATATAACCGTCGAAGGGGACCCGCGACAGGCCGTCGAGGGTCGTTCGGTTCTCGAAGACGAAGCCGAGAGCGAGAAACTCGTCCAGGGGCTCGGCGGCCACCTCCGGTGACGGGATCGTTCGCGCGACCGTCGCCGCGTCGGTCCCGAAACAGCGCGTGGCGGACGCGTCCGCGTAGTAACACTCCCAGCTCCGGACGGGATCGGTCCCGACGATCGCCTCACGGTCGACGTGGTCGACGACGGCCAGAAAGGAGCCGTTGAGACCGGCGAGCGCGTCCGTCCCGCGACGGCCGAATGCGTCGAGCAACCACGCGGCGGGGTCGGTCTGGTCGGTGTTCCGGAGGTACACCTCGCCCCAGATGACGCAGACGCCGTCTTCGTCCTCGACGGCCGCCGAGCGCCCGTACATCCCGAGCGCCGGGTCGCGAATGCCGACCGTCACGCTCGGCCCCTCGAGTACCCGGTCGAATGCCGACGGCTGCCGGTGTCGCTCGAACGTCGACCGGGGGCCGAACGTCCCGAACAGCTCCTTGTTCGGGCGCGTGGACCCCTGCGAGTGAGACATTACAGACACACCTCACTCGACGGTGACACTCTTCGCCAGGTTGCGAGGTTTGTCGATCGAACGACCGAACCTGTCGGCCGTGTGATAGGCCACGAGCTGGAGCTGGACGTTCGCGAGCAGCCCCTGGCAGACGGGATGGGTATCCGGAACAGTGAGATGTGCGTCGGAGATCTGCACGCCCGCACTGTCCGGGGGCCCGACGGCGATGATCTCCGCACCCCGGGTCTGGGCCTCCTGGGCGTTCGTCACCGTCTTCTCCGTCTCCTCGCCGGTGAACAGCGCGAAGATGGGCGTCTCGGGAGTGACGAGCGCGAGCGGGCCGTGTTTGAGCTGACCCGAAGCGAAGCCCTCCGCGTGCTCGTAGGTGATCTCCTTGAACTTGAGCGCCCCTTCGAGGGCGACGGAGCGCGCCAGGCCCCGGCCGATGAAGAAGTACGACTCGTAGTCGATGATTCGGTCGGCGAGCCGTTCGGCCTGGTCCAGTTCCATCACTTGCTCGACGTCCTCTGGAAGCCGTTCGAGAGCGGCGAGCAGGTCGGCGAGGTCCTCGCGCGGCGAGGCGCCGTCGATCTCACCGGCCACGACCTGGGAGAGGAGCGTCAGCGTGACCGCCTGCGAGGTGAACGTCTTCGTCGCGGCGACCCCGATCTCGGGACCGGCTCTGATGTACAGCGTCTCGTCGGCCTCGCGTGCTGCAGTCGACCCGACGACGTTCGTCACGGCCACCGTCGGTGCGCCGTGAGCGCTGGCCTCTCTGAGCGCCGAGAGCGTGTCCGCGGTCTCGCCGCTCTGGGTCACCGCGACGGTCAGCGTCCCGCCGGCGATCGGACCCGCCGATTCGACGTACTCGCTGGCACGGATCGCTCGCGACGGCACGCCCGCCTCGTTCAGCAGTCGGGACGCGTAGAGGGCAGCGTGGTACGACGTCCCGCAGGCGACGAAGTGGACCTGCGTGACCGGGTCGAGGACGTCGAGGTCGAACTCCTCGAACGTGATCGCCCCGTTACGGGCGTCGACGCGGCCCCGGATGGCGTTCGCGAGCGAGGTCGGCTGTTCGTGGATCTCCTTGAGCATGTAGTGGTCGTAGGCGCCCTTTCCGGCCTCTTCGGGGTCCCACTCGACCGTCTCGACGTCGCGCGAGACCGGCTCACCGTCGGTGTCGGTCATCGCGACGCTGGTCGGCGTCAGGACCACGACGTCGCCGTCCTCGAGGTAGACGACACGGTCGGTGTGCTCGAGGAAGGCGGGGATGTCGCTGGCGAGGAAGTACTGCTCGTCGCCGACGCCGAGCACGAGCGGGGAGCCCTTCCTGGTCGCGTACACGGCGTCCTCGCCCTCGAACATCGCGGCGATGGCGTAACTCCCCTCGAGTTCGTCGACCGCCCGTCGGAACGCGGCCTCCGGGTCGGCGACTTCGTCGCGGTAGTAGTCGATCAGGTGGGGGACCACTTCCGTGTCGGTCTCGCTCGTGAACTGGTGGCCCGCATCGACGAGCCGGTCCCGGATCGCCCGGTGGTTCTCGATGACGCCGTTGTGGACGACGGCGACGTCACCGGAATGGCTCGTGTGCGGGTGCGCGTTCTCGTCCGTCGGCGGGCCGTGCGTGCTCCAGCGGGTGTGGCCGATCCCGACCTCACCGGTCGGTGCAGCGGACTGGATCTCCGATTTGACCGCCGAGATCTCGCCCGCCTGCTTGTGGACCGACAGGCCGGATCCGTTCTGGATAGCGAGCCCAGCCGAATCGTACCCGCGGTATTCGAGCCGTTCGAGGCCCGTGACGAGGTGGCCGACAGCGTCGTCGTGGCCGACGCGGGCGATGATCCCACACATCAGCCCGACACCTCCACGCACCGAGTCGGTACGCGCCCCGTCGCTATCGATCGCCTGGCCGTCCGTTCGGCTGCAATAGTATTCTTCGCGCGCGCACGCGAAAGAAATTCCGATTCGCAGTCGCCGTGGTGGATATGTGTGGTGGCCATTGGTCTCTCAGTGTCGCCGCAAGGGCGGCAGTGTCACAGTTAACATCGTACCGAACCATACCTAATGACGGTCTAATCGGACGATACACGCCGTCGGCGGTGACGGAGTCAGCCCAGTTCGGGACGTACTGGTCCAGGCACCGGTGCCGCCAGAGGGCGCCCGCCCGGGAATCCAAACGGCGAACGTACCGGGTGGCAACCGACCATCGATCGGTCGGTGAAACGGTCTTAACAGCGTGTTAAACCCGGGATCAACTGTTTCTCGGGCACGCGACCGTTCGCGAGACGGACGAATGCCGCAAAAATTGGTGTATAGCACCCCCTTCGCCGGAAATTCTGGCTTATCCGCTGTATAGGAATGGGTCGGTACGCCTCAGGAAGTAACGAGTTCGGCCCGGCCGCGGACTGCCACAGCCGCAACCCAGGCGACGACCGGCGCGGCGACGTGGTCGTGTCCCAGCCGGCCGACGAAGACCAGACACCATGAACTCCCTCTCAGAACCGGACGACGGACTCGAAGGCATCGAAACGGAACGCGAGAACCAGTTGCTCGACCCGACGGCGACCACAGTCGCCGTCGTCGGTCTCGGCTACGTCGGCCTCCCACTGGCGGTGGGCTTCGACGACACCGGTTTCGACGTCGTCGGCTACGACGTCAGTCAGGAGACCATCGCTGCACTGGAAGCGGGGACGGACACGACGGGCGACCTCGGTGACGAGGCCATCGTGGAGAGCGAGGTGTCGTTCACGACGAGCCCGGACGCCATCTCACGCGCCGAATACGTCGTCGTCACGGTTCCGACGCCGGTCGACGACGACGACCGCCCGAGCATGGAGTACGTCGTCGCGGCGGGCGAGGAGGTCGGACAGCACATGACCCGCGGGACGACCGTCGTCCTCGAATCGACGGTGTATCCCGGTGCGACGCGCCAGGAGTTCGCGCCGGCGATCGAACGCGGCTCGGGGATGACCTGTGGTGAGGACTTCTTCGTCGGCTACTCACCCGAGCGGGCCAATCCCGGCGACGAGGAACACGGCCTCTCGAACGTCATCAAGGTCGTCAGCGGCCAGGACGAGACCGTCAGAGAGGACGTGGCGGCACTGTACGACCTGCTCGTCGACGCCGGCGTCCACCGGGCACCCTCGATGGAGGTGGCCGAATCCGCGAAAGTCATCGAGAACGTCCAGCGGGACCTCAACATCGCGCTGGTCAACGAACTCGCGACCGTGTTCGAGGAACTCGACGTCGACACGCGCGCCGTCCTCGAAGCCGCGGGGACCAAGTGGAACTTCCACGAGTACGAACCCGGACTGGTCGGTGGCCACTGCATCCCCGTCGATCCGCACTTCCTCGCGTACCGCGCTCGCCAGGCGGGAGCCGAGCCCGAACTGATCCAGACCGCCCGCGCGGTCAACGAGTCGATGCCCCACCACGTCGCCGACCTGATGGTGAAGGCGCTGAGTGAGGCGGGACACCCCCTCGGCGAGAGCCGCGTGCTCGTGCTCGGGCTCTCGTACAAACCCAACGTGGGCGACCTGCGAAGTTCGAAAGTCGCCGACGTCATCGCCGCGCTCGAGGAGTACGGGATCGACGTCGTCGGCCACGACCCCTACGCCGACGACGAGGCGATCGAGGCGCAGTTCGACGTCGAAGCACAGGCGACCCTGTCGCTGGAGGGATTCGACGGCCTCCTCCTGGCGACGCCCCACGAGGAGTTCCGCGACGTGGACCCGCGCGTCCTGGCCGACCGACTCGACGACGACCCGGCCATCGTCGACGTCGACGGGACGGTCGACCGGTCGCTCCTCCCCGAGTCTGTCAGTTACCGGAGGGTGTAGATGTACCGCGACCACACCGTCGGGGTGGTCGTTCCAGCGTACAACGAGGTCGAACACGTCGGAACGGTCATCGAGAAGGTGCCGTCGTTCGTCGACCGGGTCTACGCCGTCGACGACTGCTCGACGGACGGGACCTGGGAGGTCATCTGTGACCACGCGACCTGTGAACCGACGGCCGAAACTGCGTCGTCCGCGGCGACGGCGACCAGAGCGACGCCCGTGGCCGACGGAGGGACGTTGGGTACGACCGTTGTCCCCATCCGCCACGACCAGAACGCGGGCGCCGGCGGCGCCCTGAAGACCGGCTATCGCCACGCGCTGCTCGACGGGATGGACGTCACCGTCAGCATCGACGCCGACGACCAGATGGATCTCTCCCGGATGGATCGGCTCCTCGACCCGGTCGTCGAGGGAATGGCCGGGTTCGCAAAGGGGAACCGGCTCGCAGACGCGAGCACCCGCGAGGAGATGCCGACCTTCCGCCTCGTCGGGAACGTGATCCTGACAGGCCTCACCAAGATTTCGAGCGGGTACTGGCGGATGCGGGACCCCCAGAACGGCTACACCGCCATCTCCTACGACGCCCTCGCCGCGATCGACCTCGATTCGGTCCCGGACGGCTGGGGATACCTCAACGACCTGCTCGCGCGGCTGAACGTCGCCGGCGTGGCCGTCGCCGACGTCAGGATGCCCGCACGGTACGGGGACGAGGAGAGTACTATCGACTTCTGGCAGTACGTTCGGTACACGTCGCTGTCGCTGCTCCGGATGTACCTCTGGCGCCTGCGAGAGACGTACGTGCGACGCGGCGGTGACTCGACGGAGGGCGAATACGGATGAGAGTCGTCGTCACGATACAGCACGCGGGCCACGTCCACTTTTTCAAACACGCGATCGCGGCCCTCGAGGACGAAGGGCACGACGTGTTCGTCTTCGCCCGCGAGAACGCCATGTCGACCGCACTGCTCGAGCGCTGTGACATCGACTACGAACTACTGGCCGGCGAGTCCGATTCGATCGTCTCGCTGGCGCGGGCCCAGTTCGTCTACGAGGCCCGGCTACTCGGTCGCGCACGCGAGATTCAGCCGGACGTGATGACGGCGGTCGGCGGGGTGGCCGTCTCCCACGTCGCCTCGCTCGTCGGCGCGCGGAGCGTCGTCTTCTACGACACCGAGCACGCCTCGATCATCCGGAACCTCTCCTTCCCGTTCGCGGACGTCATCTGCACCCCCGAGTGCTTCGAGGCGGACCTGGGCGACAACCACCACCGCTACCCGGGCTACCACGAACTCGCTTACCTCCACCCAGACCGGTTCACGCCGGACCCGGACGTGCGCGGGGCCGTCGACGTCGCGCCCGACGACCAGCTCGTCGTCCTCCGGCTCGGCGACTGGGGAGCGTCCCACGACGTCGGCGAGGGCGGCTTCGACGACCATCGATCCGTCGTCGAGCGACTGGAGGCCGCCGGGGCGACGGTCCGCATCACCGCCGAGGGGGACCTCGACGACGACCTGACGGACTACGAGCTATCGGTCCAGCCCGAACGCCTCCACGACCTGCTCGCCGCCGCCGACCTCTACGTCGGCGAGGGCGCGACGACCGCGGCCGAATGCGCCGTCCTCGGGACGCCGGCCATCTACGTGAACTCGCTCCCGCTCGGCTACCTCACCGAACTCGAAGCGGAGTACGGACTCGTCCACGCGTTCACCGACGACGACCGACACGTCCGTGCGGTCAATCGGGCCACGGCGATTCTGCAGGAAGGCGGAGAAGGCGAGCCGTGGCAGCACCGGCGCGAGCGCCTGCTCGCCGAGAAGTGCGACGTGACGGACGTCGTTCTGGACCAGATCGGTACCGCGGCACCAGTCGAACCATGAAGGTGCTACAGCTGACGACGACGCCGCGATCGTTCTTCGAGAACCAGGTGACAGCGCTCGAACGACAGGGAGTCGACTGCACGACGCTGGCCATTCCCGGCAGCCATCGCCCGGACTCGCCGCGAAGCGTCGGCGACTACCTGAAGTACGCGCCCGCGGTCCTCGGCCACTCGCTCGACGGATACGACGTCGTCCACGCCAACTACGGACTGACACTCCCGTTCGCGCTCGCGCAACCGACGCGTCCCGTCGTGTGCACGCTCTGGGGGACCGACCTGATGAGCGACCGCCGGTGGCTCACGGCACTCAGTCGGTTCGGTGCTCGGCGCGCCGACGGGGTCGTGGTGCCCAGCGACGCGATGACCGGCGAGCTGTCCGTCAACAACGCCGTCGTCCCGTTCGGCATCGACGCGGATATGTTCCGACCGATTCCCAGGGACGAAGCCCGTGAGCGCGTCGGGTGGGACCTCGACGGAACCTACGTCCTCTTCCCGTACGAGTCGACGCGCCCGGAGAAGGACTACCCGCGGGCCAGGCGGATCGTAGAAGGGTGCACCGCGGACGCGGAGTTGAAGCAGGTCAGCGGCGTCGACTACGAGGAGATGCCATACTACATGAACGCGAGCGACGCCCTGCTCGTCACCTCGCGACGCGAGAGCGGCCCGATGGTGGTCAAGGAGGCGGCGGCCTGTAACGTCCCCATCGTCTCGACCGACGTGGGGTTCGTCGAGCGAACGCTCACCGACGTCGACAACTCGTTCGTCGCCGACTCGGACGCGGCGCTCACTTCCTCCCTCGACGACGTACTCGCGAGCGACGCGCGCTCGAACGGCCGTGAGGTGCTCGACGGACTCGGCCTCGACGCCATGGGCGAGCAGTTGCTCGGTGTCTACGAGCGAGTGCTCGACGAGCGAGGGGAACGGGCCTCGCTGCCGTCACCGCGATCGGTCACGCGGTAGCGGTGCGTCGGCGGGGAGCCGCTCTCAGTACTCGGTACCCGTCTCGACGACGTTCGTCGCTCCCCAGTCGCTGACGCCGTCCGGGAACGTATTGTTCTTGAGCCGGACGTCGTTGGCCGTGTCGTACAGCCGAATCGAGTTCACGTCGCGCGTGGAGTTGGAGTAACAGTCCTGGATCCAGACTTCGTCACCCTTGACAGTTATGCCGCGACCAGACGTCTGGATGTCGCAGTCGTACACCAGGCTATCCTGGCCGAGCAACGCGATGCCGCGGCGTTGCTCGCCGGCCGTCTGGTCGATCGTGACCGAGCGAAACGACGCGTTGTTGCGTTCACACCGTATCGCGTGGCGCATCAGATTACCCTCAGCGTCGCCGGTGATAGAGACGTTCTCGACGCCAATTTCGCCGGCGTCGTCGCCTTCGGCCAGGATGGCACAGTTGCTGTCGTTCATCTCGAACTCGGTGTTGACGATGTAGGTCGGCCCGGCACTGGGATTGATCTCGACACCCAGGAACGCCGGCGTCTCCATTCGTATCGACGAGTTCTTGATGGTCGTCCCGTCGACGTCGTTCTGAACGTGGATCGCTTCGCCGTGGGGCTGGTCCATCTCGATAGTGACGCCGTCCACGATGTGCCAGTCGCCGTACTCCAGCCGGATCCCCTCCTGGTTGATGTCCCAGGGCTGATCGTCGACGAAGACCGTCGCGTTCCTGACGTCACCCCGGCTCGCACCGATACGGATCGACGCGGTTCCGCTATTGTAGTAGCGGCCGCCTTCGACGATGACGCGACCCGTTCCGCCCGACGCGTAGAGCCCGTTGTCCGGAAACGCGCCGAGTTCGCAGTCTACGAACCGTATCGTTCCCGCGTGGCCCTGGTTACAGAGGATGCCGTTCGGGCCGACGTACCCGTCCCCGGGCGAGTTCTCGACGAGTGTCCCGCCACCGTGTGCGCGGAAGTCCTTGACGAGCCCGTCGCCGTCGGGGTCCGTGACGACGAACAGTCCGGGCCCCCACGTCCCGCTGTCGTGTCGCCCGACGACGTTGATATTGCGGACTTCCAGGGTGTCCGAGGCGTACGTCTCGAACGCGCGGATACCGGTGTCCTCGGCCGTCTGGTCGACGGTGAAGTGTCCGATGCGGAGGTGCTTTCCGGGAGCGTAGTGCGTACCGAGGCGGAAGAGCCGGTACTGCGGCCCCTCGAAGTCGTACCAGTTCGCCGGTACCAGTGTGGCGTCGTTCCCCCGGAGGCCCAGGTTGTCGAAGTCCGTGAAGCGGACCTGTTCGTCCATGTAGTACCGGCCCGGCGGGAACTGGAGCAGCGTGTCGTCCTCGATGACGTCCCTGATGACTGGCGTGATGGACTCGTTGCCCTCGTTGTCCGCTCCGGCGTCTACCACGTCGACGACGGATCCGTAGTGGTCGGTGCTGACGTCGGCTGCGGCGGTCCCCGTCGTCGCCACCGACGCCGCTGCCGTGGCAGTCACCCCACCTGCGAGCGACGTTAGATACTTCCGTCTGCGAATCCCCCGTGTTGCCTCCTGCTTTGCCATAGTTGAAGCTAACCCCCTGGGGCATATACTATACGGGCCGTAGTCGGAGATATTTCGATATTAAGTTCTGGAAAGGCCGGCTATCGAGTCGGCGAGAAGTCGCTGGTCCGACGGGACTGGTCGTCTGCGTGAGAGCGAATCCGCGACAGTCCAGATTCCAGCCGCTTCGAAACGCGTTCCGTGACTGTCGATCTATCCGACACTCCGGTGCGTACACGAGTCACGGGCCCAATCAGAACCCAGTGCCTCGGGAGCGGCCGTTCACACTGACGGGCCCCCTTTCCCGGCTCATCTTGGGTTGGCAGGATATCGTGTCGGCCATGGTCTCGCTACACACGGGCTGCGGTGACCGCCGAGACTGCGCGCGAAATTCACCCGTGAGCACACAACTCGTCGAGCGCGTCGCCCCGGTCGGCCACGGTGACGACAGTGTCAGTATATTCGATCGATCCCCGAGAAATCGTCCTCGTCGCTGTTCGTCTCACGACGGACCCAATCGAACGCCGCCCAGTCGGAGCCGAACGTCGCCCCGTCGTTCGTCGAACTCGCCGACGAGGGTCGAAGCTGCGCGCAGCGTCCGAGGAACGTGCACGAATGGCCCGTATTCGTTCAGTGAGCGGAATCGGAGCGTGTTTAGCAATGTCATAAGCCCGCAATCGGCCGCCGGAGAGCGGTCCCGTCGCCGGCCCGAACGGGTGGTTAGCAGCTGTGTAGTAAGGGAAACGCAGAGCGTGAATCCCGTATCCCCAGCCGCGCCCATGACGAAGACGACACGACGGCCGTCACGGTCGTCCAGGCGTGGTGCACCAGCGGGCCCAACTGCCTCGACGATCTGTCGTCTCTCTCGTCTGAGGACGTACGCCCGATGGCGAACACGGAGGAGACTTCCACGTGAACAAGGATCATCTGCGACCGACGACGCGCATCGACGGGCCAACCCAGCTGCGGTCGGTTCAGGGACCAGCGCACCGACTGGCAACACGCGGCCGCTGGAGGGGCACCGATGAGTAGCGCGCTCCGTCACCGGGTCGCGACGGCGCGATTCGACATCGTCGCCGCGGCCGTCGGACTCCTGATCGCACTCGCCCTGTTCCCGCTTCGCTTCTTCGCCTCGCAGATATACATCCGGACGATACCGATCGTCCTCGGCAGTTCGTGTATCATCTACCTGCTGGCGACGTATCGATCGTCCCCCCGCATTCAGGAGTTGCCGACCCTCTCGAAGGGGTTCAGGCGAGCGCTCCCGTCACTGGTGTTTCTGTGCCTCGCCGTTCTCGTCGCGCTGGCGGTCCAGGACGGCCAGCGTTCGCCCCGGTTCCTGGTCGTCGCTGGACTGACCGGGACGCTGATCTTCCTGCAGATAGCGTTCGTTCGCTCCGAGGGGTTCAACAGGACGCGCGTGCTGGTACAGATCGTCGCACTGGCGGCCGTCGTCAGGTTCGCCGCGCTGTACACGACACCGGGACTGATCGGTATCGACATCTGGACGCACATCACCGGGCTGGCGGGGGACGTCTTCGCTGCCGAATCCCTGGAAGCGATCAGCGACAACAAACACTACACCTCACCGCTGTACCACCTGCTCGTCGTCGCGACGGCGCTACTCGGAGACGTCTCGCTTCGCCTCGGCCTCTACCTGTCACTCGGAGTCGTGATGCCGGTCTCCGTGCTCCTCGTCTTCGCGTCGGCGAACCTGCTCGTCGACGAGCGGTGGGCCGCCTTCGCCGCGATGCTGTACTCCGTGGGCGATTACGTCATCGAGTGGGGGATCCACCTCATCCCGACGAGCATGGGGCTGGTGCTGTTTCTCGGGCTCTGTTACTGGCTCGTCCGGACGATGCGGACGGGTCAGGACAGAGTCGCACTGTCGTTCATGTTCGTCCTCAGCATCGCCATCATCCTGACCCACCAGGTGTCCTCGTTCATCACGCTCGTGATGCTCGGCGGCGCGTTCCTCGCGTACCTCTTCATGGGACTGGACGTGTTCCGGCCCTCTATCCTCGACCCAGACGTGTTCCGCATCAACCAGCCGGTCAACATCGCCGGCCTCATCGCGTTCGACCTCGGCTTCAGTACGTTCCTCTGGTCGATGACCCCCTACAAGGGAGATACGTTCCTCCTGACGCTACTGAGCTACCTCCGGCAGACGCTGATCTCGAGCGCGGGCGTGTTGAACCTCGCTGGCCCGAGCTCCGCGGACGGCGCAGCCTCCGAGGGTGCCGACCCGACGCTGATCGACGTCCTCGTTCCGTACATCGACACGCTCGGCTTCCTGCTCCTCCTCTTCGGGACCTTCCTCGGCTGTCTCTACGTCGTCAACCGAACGCGGGCCCGCCAGTCGACGTTCACGCTGCTGTTCAGCGCGGCTATCATGCTCGTGTTCGTCCTCGGACTCCCCATGTTCGGCATCCGGAGCTTCATCCCCCAGCGCTGGTTCGCGTTCCTCTACCTCCCGCTCGTCCTGCTGACCGTCATCGGCCTCCGCCACCTCGAACTATCTCTCAATCGACGCATCGTCGTCGTCGTCCTGCTTCTCTTCGCGGCCGCGTTTCCGACGGTGATGATGGTGTCGGCGAACGGGACGGTCGACAACCCGGTGTTCGAGGGACAGGGTGCACAGCTCGCCTACAATCAGCAGGAACTGGCCGCCGTCGACACCATCGGGCGGATCACCGGATCGCCGGACAGCGCGAACATCCTCCCGGAACAGTTGCTCTACACTGACCACCCCTACCAGACGGTGTTGAATCGAAACGGGGCGTATCCGTCCCGGACTGCCGGGATCAACGGGACCGACCCGGTCGACCACGAGATGGTCGTCTACCGGCAGGAGCAAGCGAGAGACACGACGTTCTTCGAGAACAGTCAGGGGTTCGGCGTGAGTCGTGACGTCAACGAATCCGCGGTCTGTCGCCCGGAGATGGCCGTCGTCTACACCAACGACGAAGTCCGCATGTGCACGCAACCGCCAGCGGCGACGACGACGTAAGAACGGTTCGTCACCGGAGGTCCGTGACGGCACCCCTGGACGGCACGCCCGGACAGCCGTCCCGGAACCATATCCAGGCAGTGAACGACAGCAACAGGAGCTCCAGCGACAGGAACGCCAGCCCGCGGTCCGTCGTGAGGAAGAACAGGAACCGAAGCGCGTAGTACGCGACGTTGTCGAGGAAGCCGCTGCTCGCGGAGGGGGCCGCCTCGACGAGCGGCCAGAAGAACGGTCGGAGTTTGATCTGTCCGTCGAACACCGCCCCGTACACCGCGTCGGCGGGGAGGTGGGAGAGGTAGCCGACGACGAACGCCGCGCCGAGTTTCGGCCGTCCGACCCGACGAGTGAGGGCGACGACGACGGCCGAGAGCGCGACGGCGGTGAACACCGAGTGGGCGACCGAGACGCCACCCTGGAAAAGGTCCAGCAGCCACCCGAGCGGTTTGTCGACCAGGTCGGGGAACTGCGTCCCGAACGCGACGACGACGAACGCCGCCGTCGTCGGCGGGTTACCGGACCAGTATCGCGTGAGTGCCGAGTAGAGGAGGTAGCCGACGGCGAGGTGTTCCCAGGGCCACATCCGACTCAGGCACCCCCGGCGTCGGCGTCGGTCGTGACGTCGATCGGGAGCCTGAGGGACCGGTAAGCCGAATCGATAGCGGGATCCGCTGGCGGACTGTCTTCGTACAGCAGGACGACGAGGCGGCGGTCGGTCCCGGTCCCGGTCGGTGAGACCGACAGCGGGAGGACCGTCCGCTCGCCGTGGTCGAGCGCCACCGTTCGCCGGTCGAGTTCCGCCTCGGAGCGCACCGACGCGTTCTCGCCGGCGCCGTCCACCCGCTGTTCGAGGACGACCAGGTGGTAGTCGACGGACCGCTGCTCGTGGTTCTCGATTCCGACGGGCAACGTCCGGGTCTGTCCGGGCGCGAACTGCGAGGGATACGTCGACTCCACGTCACCGGAGATGTTCTCGGTCTCGACGTAGAACTCGGTGAATCCCGCCGCCTTGGTCTCCTGTGGCGGATTCACCGCGGCGTAGCCGAGGCTCGTCGCGAACACCAGAATCGAGAGTCCGAGCGCGACGTCGAACATCGTCGAACGGGACTCGTTCCCCCACGACGCGGACGGGCCACCGGAGAACCGGAGTGCGGAGACGAGCCCCAGCGGTCGGGGAACGTATCGCTCCGCCGGGTCGAGCCGAACCCGGCGGACCAGCGCCCCCAGCGTCCACAGCAGCGTCCAGCCGGCAACGCCGAACAGGATCGGGACGACGCTGACGCCCCAGGGAGTGAAGTTCGCGATCAACGCGACCACCGCCACGACGACGACGCTCAGGAGGACCGAGAATGCGAATCGCTCGGCCCCGTCGACGCCGGACTTCGTGGGCATCGGGTTCTCGAGCCCGCTCTCGTTCCGGTCGAAGGGATACGTCCGGTGAGTCCCTCCCTGCGGGAACAGGGTGGCGAGGAGCGTGTAGCCGGGAAAGAGCGTCACGAACGGGACGATCGCCGCCGCGCGTAACCAGCCAGTCGCCCCCTGTGAGACGAGCGTGACAGTGAAACAGGTCCAGAGTACGACGAACGCCAGATCGAGAAACCAGCCGAACCTTCGGGTCATCGGCCAAACCTCTGGACCGCACGACCGTTATTATCTGTTGGTTAAGCCCGCGTGTCCCGGCTCATTCCAGGGATCTGACCGCCGTGACCACGCCGTACAGAACGGTGACCGCCACGAGTCCGACCACGACGGTCGCCGGGGTGGAGGCGCGATGTCGGAACCCAGAGACGCCAGCCCAGGCGAGTCCCGGCCAGTGGCGCGCCGGGACGTCGGCTCGCAGGAGGTGGGCGCCGGCGGGCGCGAACTTCCCCTCCTCGAGGAAGCGCATCCCGAGCAGGAGTTCGTGAGCCTGCCGGACGCGGTAGCCCTGGGACTCGACCTCCCTGACGAGCGCGTCGTGCTTGGCCAGGTACTCCTCGTCCGCCCGGCGTATCGTCTCCGCGTCGGGCGTCGCCGTCTCGTAGCGAACCACCAGCGGTTCGTCGACGTAGGCCAGTTCCCCTTCCTGGATGACGCGCAACAGGAACTCCGGGTCCTGGAACCGGTCGAGTTCCTCGTCGAAGCCGCCGATGCGGCGGGCGACCCCGGTCTCGACGAGCAGTGTCGACCCCGCACCGGAGTGGAGGTTGTCTGCGAGGATCTCGCCGGCCAGTTCCGTCCCGCCCTCCATGGGGACGTCGCCGTCGGCCCTGGCCAGCAGCGACGCCACTGCCCCGATGACGCGACCGCCGAGGCCGGAATGCGAGCGCTCGGAGTCGCAGTACGCGGCGACGTAGTCGCTATCCCGAACGCGGTCGAGCTGACGCTCCAGCTTTCGGGGGTGCCACTCGTCGTCGGAGTCGAGGAAGGCGACGTACTCGCCCTCGGCCTCCCGGATACCCGTGTTTCGCGCCGCGTTAGCCCCCTGGTTCGTCTCGTGTTCGACGACGCGCAGTCGCTCGTCGTCGTACGCTTCGAGGAGCGCGACCGTCCCGTCGGTCGACCCGTCGTCGACGACGAGCAGTTCCAGGTCCGTGACGGTCTGGTCGAGGACGCTCCCGACCGCCCGTGGCAACACGTCGGCCCGGTTGTACGTCGGAATGACGACGCTGACGGTAGTCATAGTACACGAGATACCCCGCTCCTGAATTACTAGTCACCGGGTAAACGGCCAGGTGCCGGCGGGCCTGGGCCGGAGGCTACGGGTGCGGTCCGGTTAGAAACTCGTCGGGAACCGTACCAGCGAGAGGATCCCGCCGGATCCCGAGTCGTCCGTCGATTCGGTCTCGTCGCCGGACGTCGTGTCTGTCGTCGACCCGTCTGTTTCGGTATCGTCAGTCCCAGTCCCGTCTGTCTGGGTCTCGGTGGCCGTGTCCTCCGGCGTATCAGTCTCGGTATCCGTGTCGGTCTCGGTCGCGGTGTCCGTCTCGGTCTCCGTCTCGGTCTCCGTCTCGGTTTCCGTGTCCGTCTCCGTGTCAGTGTCCGTCTCGGTCTCTGTCGGGCTGTCCGTCTCGGTATCCGTGTCCGTCTCGGTCGCGTTGTCCGTCTCGGTGTCGGTATCGGTCTCCGTCTCGGTTTCCGTGTCCGTCTCCGTGTCAGTGTCCGTCTCGGTCTCTGTCGGGCTGTCCGTCCCGTTTTCCGTGTCCGTCTCGGTCGGGGTATCCGTCTCGGTCTCCGTCTCCGTGTCGTCGGAGTCATCGGAACCGTCGGACCCACCCGATGAACCGGACCCGTCCGACCCACCGGAGTCGTCCGAAGAGTCGGACCCGCCGGACGAGCCGGATCCACCGGTGTCGTCGTCTCCGTCGTCCGCGTCGGTCCTGATGTCGATCGGTGTGACGCTATCGCTCTCGCGCTGACCCCGGTCGACCGTTCCCGTCCCGTCCGACGACGACGAAGCAGTGGTCTCGCTGTCCGAGGCCGTCGTCGGACCGGGCGTCGCGTCGGTCGGGATCGGCGTCTCGGTGCCGTTCATCGCCGTCGATTCGTTGCCGCCGTCGTCCAGCACCGCCGTGGCGAGCGCGAACCCTGTCCCGGCCGCGAACAGCAGGATACCGAGGACGGCGAGCCAGCGCTGGCCGTTGACGACGGCGCGTTTGCTCATCAGCGCCGGCCGGTCGGGGTCGCGTGCGCGGGCGACGAGTCCGGGAACCGGTCCAGGGAACGCCGAGAGGAGGTCCCAGCACTCCTCGACGTCGAGTGCCCCCGTCGCGAAGGAGAGCGCGAGGAAGACCGCGAGGCCGACGGGCGGAACGACGACGATGGCGACCCAGCCGGACAGGACCGTCGGGAGCAGGAAGATGGGGACCGCCGACAGCCCTGCCGTCACGGCGATGCGGGCGAGTCGCGAATCACTCAGCGGGTTGAAACCGAGCTTGCGAGCGCTCCAGACGTGGAAGAGGAACATCGACCCGTAGCCGACGCTCGTCGCGACGGCCGCGCCCCGCATCCCGGCGACGGGGATCAGTATCGCGTTGAGGACGAAGTTGATCCCCGCCGCAGCGCCCGTCGCGTACAGCGAGTATCGCAGGTTGCCGTGGCCCTCCTCGATGGCGAGCGTCGGCCGGACCGCCGCGAAGCCGAGGGCGCCGGGGAGCAAGAACAGCAGGGGCGTAACCACCGGCGTCGCGTCCTGGCCCCAGTATATCGGAACCACTGTCTCGGCGAGTGACGCCAGCCCGAGACACATGAGACACGTCAACAGGAGCGTGTACCGCGTCGTCTTCGAGGCGATGTTCGCCACCCGGTCTAACTGCCCCTTGGACCACATCTCGGATGTCGAGTGGATGTACACCGACTGGATCGTCGCCGGGACGAACCAGAGGAACTCGGCGAGTTTGAGCGCCGCCTTGTAGTGGCCGACCATGTCACCCCCGCGCAGATTCTGGAGCATGATGACGTCGACGTGGTACAGCGACAGCATCAGGAACGACAGGGCGATGGCGCTCGTGTTGTAGGTGAATATCTTCTCGCGCGGGAACCCCGGGTGGGGGTTGCGTACGAGTGCCCGGACGCCGACCTGTCGGACGACCAGAAGCATCCCACCAATTGCGGCGATCAGCGTCCCGAGCATCTGCCCGGCCAGTGCGCCAACGACGCCGTATCCAAGCGAGACGAATCCAAGCGCGAGAACGCCGAAACCCACCCATTTGACGATCATCAACGGCTCGGAGTGGCGCTCGAGACCGAGACCCATCAGTCCCCGCCGAGCGAACGACCAGGTCTGCGAACTCACGACCGCAGCGATCATGATCAGGAAGTACGTCTCGAACGTCGGGTCGTACAGCCACGCTATCACCCCGAACCGAACGGCCAGGAAGTACACGAGCGCCCCGGCGGTAGCGAGCGCGACTGCGAGACGAAAGTAGAACCCCACGACGTGTGCTTCCCAGTCGGGCAAATAGCGGTCCTCGGCGACGTACTTCTGGACGCCACGCGTGATGCCCGAGCTGACGAAGATCATGAGCAGCGCGTGTGTCGAGAGGACCGTCGCGTACTCCCCGAACTTTGCTGGTCCGAGCATTCGATACAGGAGCGGCGAAGCCACGAGACCGATGACCAGCGTGACCACTTTCGCCGAGACGACCGAGAGGACGCCGCTGACAATGTTCCGTGACATATGATATAGCAGCTGCCCGTTTCCGACCCACCGCATCAGAAGACAGGGAACGCGTCTGTTCCCTGCAATACGTCGCGGAGAGGCGGACCCCGTCGAATATGGATCGCGGGCGGACAGTTTGCATAGATAGTCGGCCCTCACTGGAATTATTATACACCAGCTATCCGAGCGCACGCTCGCGTTCCGGCCTCAGGTGACGAGGATGCCTGCCGCCAGGGGCGACTGAGTAGGCGGTCGAAAAACTCCGGCATGCGCTCAGATACCGCGCCCGATCGGGCCGGATTCGGCGATGGAGACGTAATTCGCGTGATATGTGCCAGGTCGGACGGCCTCGTGGCAAAGCCGCATACGTCTGCGTCGGCTCCGTCAGCCGTTTCGCCGAAATGCGGAGGGCCAACACGGGTGAAAGTCCCGCACTGACGCCGTTTTATCACATCCATAACCTTGGCCGGCGGCGTGGTCGGATCCGATAATGGGATCAGTCGTTATCTCTCTCGACGCCGAGCTCGGGTGGGGGTTCCACCACGAGCGGCCACTTCCCGCCGCGCGAATCCGTGACGCTCGGTCCGCGTGGACCGACCTCCTCGGACTCTTCGACGAGTACGAGATTCCCGCGACGTGGGCGGTCGTCGGGCACCTGTTCCTCGAAGACTGTGCAGGCGGTCACACCAACCATCCGGCCGGATCGCAGTGTTGCGTCGACACCCCGGCCGGCATTCCGAGGGACGACGCGTGGTTCGCCAACGGACTGGTCGACCAGATCGCAGACGCCGACGCCGACCATGAACTGGCGAGTCACGGCTTCAGCCACGTCCACTTCGCCCACGAACGCATGAACCGGGACCTGGCCGAGTCGGAGTGTGCGGCCGCTGCCGAGACGCTCGCACCGTACGCTAGCGAACTACGATCGTTCGTTTTTCCGGTGAACGAGGTCGGGTACCGCGAGTTACTCGCGGAACATGGATTCGCCTGCTATCGGGGATCGGCACCTGCCGAGCGGGGGCCCGTCGAGAAGCTCTGGAACGGTCTCAGGACCCGGAACTCGCCCCCGATCGTGCGACCGGCCGTCGACGAGTACGGGCTCGTGAACGTCCCCGCTTCGCTGTATCTATTCTGTTTCGAAGGCCTCGTACGAAGAATCATCGAGGGGGTCCACGACGACCCCATCGTGGATGCCGTCCGCCTGGGGGTCGACGCGCTCCGGGAAACGGACGGTCTACTCCACCTCTGGCTCCACCCCCACAACGTCGTCGACGAGCACGACCGGGAACGGATGGAACGGGTGCTCGCGACCGTCGACCGCGCCCGTCGAGAGACAGACGTGACCGTCGAAACGATGGGGGACGTCGCTCGGCGAGTCAGAAACGACGAGCCAGCGAGCAAGCCGTCGATCGTCTAGTGTCGTGGTTCGGGTCCGACGCTACTGTGAGGAAAAACCAGTCTAGAACTCGTTGCCGACCAGCTTCAGCCCGGCAGATCCGGCGTCCCTGATACCGCCCCGGAGGCGGTTGTTCTTCAGGTAGACGTCCGCGCTGTCGTCGTGGAGCACGATGGCCTCGTGGTCACCGTAGGAGTTAGCGTAGTTGTCCTCGACGTGGGTCCCGGTGCCGGCCTCGAGCAGGGGGTAGTTCGCGGTCCGGACGTTCGACTTGTACACGAGGCAGTCGTCTCCGAGGTTGACCAAGCCGTAGCGCTTCTGGCCCCCGGGCTGGTCGATGGAGACGGCCCTGAAATCGACGTCGTCGCGCGTGTTCCGGATCGCTGCGCGGGCGCCCTCGTCCCCCACGTCACCGACGATGTCCACACTCTCGACGTGGGCAGAGGCCGACGCATCGGGCCCCTCGAAGACGATGCCGTATCCACCGGGTGCGCTCATGTCGATAGTCGACCTGTACACCGTCGTCTTCCCCGCGTCGGGGGAGACCGAGATCGCCGTATTGCCGACCGACGAATCGACGGTCACGTCCACGTCTTCGATCCAGACCGTCCCGGCCGAACCGGGAACGTGGATGGCGGTGACCCCCTGGTCGACCCGGACGTCGACCGTCGTCTGCAGAATTTCCGCGTCGGCGGCGTTCTGCAGGCGGATACCGCGCTGGTCGTCGAACCCGACGGCGGGCGTCTCGTCGACCGTCACCGTGACGCCCCGCACGACGGCCTTCGCCCCGCCGACCCGGATGTTCGGCGCGTTGCTGTTCCGGTAGTGACCACCGTCGACGATGATCCGGCCGGACCCGCCGGACGCGTAGAGACCGTTGTCCGGGAAGCCACCGAGTTCGCAGTCCTCGAACCGGAGCGTGCCCGCGGTCATGTTCGCGAGGATACCGGTCGGCCCGCGCCAGATGTTACCGGCGTTGGGCGTCTCGCTCTCCCACTGGCCACCGTCGGGAGCCCTGAACCGCCTGACGAGACCGTCCCCCCCAGCGTCGAGCACGTTGAACCGACCCGGACCGAACGTACCGCTGTCGTGACGTCCGTCCACGTAGACGTCCTCGACGTGCAGGCCGTCGTCGACCACCGCGTCGACGACGCGGATTCCGGTGTCCGGTGCGGTCTGGTCGACGGTGAATCCCACGACCAGCAGGTCCGTCCCGGGACTGTAGTGGGTCCCGAGACGGAAGAGCCGATACTGCGGCCCGTCGAAGTCGTGGAAGTTCGCCGGCACGAGCGTCGCGTCTTCCCCGACCAGTCCGACGTTGTCGAAGTCAGTGAAACGGACCTGCTCGTCCATGTAGTATCGACCAGGGGGGAACGCCAGCAGCGTGTCGTCGTCCAGGTGTTCCTGCAGCACGGACGACACCGATTCCTGGCCGGAGTTGTCCGCGCCTGCGTCGACGACGTCGACGACGGTGTCGAACCGGTCGGCGTACTGGCTCGGGTCTGCGGCCGCAGCTGCACCAACCAACCCGCCGCGCTGAACGAGACCACCAGCCAGTCCAGCTGCGCCCAGTCCCCGAAGATAGCTCCGGCGGGAAAATGTCGTAGTACTGTGATCGGTCGGTGCGTCCATCTCGCGAGTTTCCGAACTCCGGTTGTCTTCCTTCGTCACGGCATGTGACCCTTGTGTACTTTCTCGCAATACCCTTGGCCTGTCCCACTCCAGTGTTTAAGAAGTCATTAAGCCAAGTAGGGATCGATTAGTTATCGTTTAATCGTGGAAAACTGACGTAACCGAGAGCACCTACATCCCGGAATTGCCTAATTATTTCTAGTAACACCAACACAAAAAAGTCCCGCCGGTAAACTCGCTTCCTTTATTTCCCGATCGCAGTCTCACCAGCTTCGACTGGACGCCGAAAGACTCGCTCCGCTCGTCTTTCGAGCCCCGCTTCGCTGGCGCTCAACGGGACGCCATGGGATTCGCGCTGCGCATCGGATGAGCCACGCTCACTTCGTTCACGTGGACGCCGATAGACCCGCTCCGCTCGTCTTTCGAGCCCGGCCTCTCACAGTTCGGCCGACGCCCGGTAGTCAAAACCGAGTCCGGAACCTGGAGGACGCCAGCGTCTCGGCGAGCAACTGGTTCGTCGCGCGACGGATGCGCTGGGAGACGGCCGACGGCGAGATGTCCAGCTGCCCGGCGAGTTCCTCCTGTGTCGCACCGCGGGGCACCTCGAAGTAGCCCATCTCGTGGGCGGTCGAGAGCGTGTCCCACTGGCTCGCGGTCAACCCGAGGTCGTCGCCACGCGTGTGCTGTTCGTCCGCAGAGAGTTTGAAGAGCCGAAGTGTCACTTCGTGACTCGAACAGTAGTTCCGGAAGGACGCGAACGCCTCTCGTGACGGAAAGCGGACGTGAAACGACCAGCTTCGACCCGCCGTCCGGACGTCGTACAGGAGCGCCCCGAGCTCGGCGAACACCGGTGAGAACTGCAACGCCTCGGAGCTAAACCGAACGCGGTACGTGCAGGCGTCGTCGGTTCTCGCCAGGAGTTGCGGGTCGCGGACGGTGTGGTCCGTCGGCAGCGCCGCGTCGAACTCGACGATAGATTCGCCTGCGGCGGTAAACACGAGGACGGCGTCGCCGTCGTCGGTCGTCCGGTAGTTCGGTTCGACCGTGACCGACGGCGCGGCACGGATGGCCTCGCCCAGCACGACGTCGCGGTGTGAGACGGCAAGTTTGGCGACGACCGGGTCGTCGTCCCGGGCACTCCCGAGCGAACACAGGACCACCTCCGAGTCGGTCGGCCCGTCACGCCGGTCGGCGTCGTCTGCCCTGGCGTCGGAATCCATCGGATCGCCGGCAGAGTTCCACATGGGACCACATGTGGATTCCCTGTAATGGATTTTCTCGCTACACTGTTCGTACCAGAAGCGATCGACTACGCTAGCATGCTAGCTTCCGAAGCGATCGTGCCCTCAGGACTGTTCGGCGACGAATAGCAGCGACAGTAGCTTGCGCTCGGCGGTCCGGAGGTGGCGACTGAACGTCGGTTGTGAGATGTCCAGCAACTGGGCGACTTCCTCGCCCGTGCTCTCACGGGGCCACTCGAAGTAGCCGCTCAGGTACGCCGTCCGGAGCGTCTCCAGTTGCCGGTCGGTGAGGGACTCCTCGAGTTTCGCCCAGACGTGCTGCTCGCGGGCGACCGGCCGGGTCCGCTCGCGTCGCGACCGGAGACCTACCTTGTCGTACCGCCGTTCGAGCGAGTCGACGAACCCCTCGACGTCCGCGTCGGTCGGAAGCGTCAGGACGACGCGCGTCCCGTCCGCGGTGGCCTCCACCGACTGGGGAACCGCGCCGGCCTCGACGAAGTGCGACAGGAGCCACTCCTCGCGCAAGAGCACCTCGAGGCAGTCGGCGTCGTCCCGGCGCACCGGTTTCACCGAAGCGACCGCCGGATCACCGGCGAGCGTGGATTCGACCGAACCGTCGCCACGGCTGCCGGTCGTCAGAAACAGAACGAGCTGGCCGTTGCTCGTGGTCACCCCGTCGAGTCGGAGGTCGGTCTCCGCCGCCCGGGCGACCCGTCCGAAGACGTCGTCACCGCCGACCAGCTGTAACTCCAGTTCGACGACCGCGTCGGAGAGCAACGCCCGTTTGCGGTCGAGAGACCCGACGGCGTGGGTGACGACCGCTGCGACGTGGTCCAGCGTTCGCCGCCACAGGTCGGTCCCGGCGCTGTCGTCTGCCGAGTACACCGCGAGGACCCCGGCGAACCGGTCGTCGACGGTGAGCGGAACCGCCTGGGCCGACTGCACGTCCCGGGCGAGCGCTTCGCGCCGCCACGACGCCGACCGGCGTCCGCTGGCGACGGTACCGACGGTCGTCGCCTCGCGGTCGCGGGCCGCGAGGACCGCCGGCTCGGAGTTCGACGACGTGAGCGTGCGGTCGACCGCGTCGAGGTAGCCCCGCTCGCGGCCGGCGGTCGCCGCCGGGACGACCCGTTCGTCGTCCGGGCCGACGTGGCCGATCCACGCGAAGGCGATCCCTTCGCTCGCCGCGAGCCGTTCACAGACTGTCCGTTCGATGTCCGCCCGACTCGTCGCGGCGGTCACCGCACGTTCGAGCCCGAACATCACGTCGGTCACGTCGTCGAACCGGGCGAGGCGGGCACTATCGCGCTGGCGGTCTCGCGTACACCGGCGAAGCCCACGCTCGCATTCGATCCGTTCGAGTCGGTGCGTGGCGACCGCCGCGAGCGACGTGAGAAGCGTCCTGGATTCACCATCGACGGTGGCCCCACTGGTGACGGAGACGAGGGTACCGTAGCCGCCGAGCGGCTCGATGGTCGCGCTGGCGGCCGTCCCGCTATCGGTGTTCAGTTCGGTACAGACGACCGGGTCGCCGTCCACGTAGGCGTCCCGGGCGATGGTCCCGATTCCGTCGACCAGTGACCGGTCGTCCCGGTCGAACGTGCTGGCGGTCTCCCGGAGACTGCCCGCCGTCCCGTCCATCAGGAACGCTGCGGCACCGTCGATTCCGCGGATGGCAGTCACTACCTCGACAAGCACGTCCGCGACTGCCTGCGGCGAGGCCGCGGCGGAGAGCGCCTCGCTCGCGGCTCGGACGCCGCTCGCACGTCGTCTGGGGGCTTCGTCGCGGTCAAGCATCCTCGATAGCCCGACCGATGTGGCCGCTTTCGGCGCCAGGACGCATCGTCACCGACCCCGGATCACCCCGTCGTTTCGACGACGATGCGAACCGAGTCGCCGTCCTTCATCACGTACTCGTCCATATCGACCGGTTCGTCGTTGACGGTGACCTCGACGGTCGTGTCGTCGTCCGCGGGGTCGTACGTCGTCCCGTTGTACTCGACGACGCCGTCCGCCGCGTGGATCCCCTCGAGCGTGGAGAGCGCGTACGAAAGCGTGATCGACGTGGAGTGGGCGTGCCAGATCTCGCCGTCCCCGTGCTCGTAGTGGAAGTGCCGGTGGCCCGCCTGGTACTTCTCCTTCGAGAAGTCGACTTCCTCGTCCTCGACGACGAAGCTCATCTCGCCGTGTGCGTGCTGCTGGGCGGCCTTGATGTAGGTTCCCGGCCCCGACACGATCGTCTCCGCCGTGGTGACGGTTATCCAGACCATGTCGGCGTCTTCGAGGACGTAGGCCTCGGGGTCGACCGACTCGCCGTCGACGCGGTAACTGACCGTCGTCCCCTCGGTCGACTCGGTGTACCGCTCGCCGTCGACCGCGAGTGTGGACTCGGTTGCGTTCACGTCGAGACGCGACAGGGCCGCCGCGAGCGTCAGATCGGAGTCGTTGGCGGCCCAGGTGTGCTCGTCGGACTCGGCGACGCCGAACGCGTCACCGTCTCGGTCCCGGTCCTGGAGGTCGAGTTCGGAGCCGTTGACCGCGATAGTCATCTTGCCGCCCAGTTCCGCCAGCGTCGCGTTGGCAGGGGCGGATTCGGCGTCCGCGTCGTCGCCGGTGTCGTTCCCGGCCTCGTCACCGCCGTGGCTGTGGCCGTCGTGGCTGTGCCCGTCGTCCGAGGTCGATTCGCTCTCGGTGGCCGTCGCCACGGTTCGGTCGTCCGTGACGTTCTCGGCCGTTCCCTCGGTCGATGATGCACCGACGTCGCCGTCACCGAGACCGATCCCGGAACACCCGGCCATGAGGACCAGGGCGCCTGCGAAGACGAGCGTCACGACGGTGCGCGTCGAAGTCGTCTGCATAGTGTTCGCTCACTCCCACGCGACCATCGGGGATTACTATCCATCGGGTATGCCCCGCTTACCCCCCGCATAAGTACGGTATCGGCGGCCAACCTGTCGGTTAGATGACCGACGGACGCCGTTCGGACTCCGAGGGGGACGGACCCACCGAATCGACGGAAGAGGGGTGGTGGGGCCGTGGGGCGACAGTATCGACGGACCGAACAGGGATCGATGCGGGCCGACGAGGACCGGCCGAGATGGAGCGATGAACCGCGAGCGAGTGGTCGTCGTTCTCTGTGCGGCCTGCTGTTGCTTCGCGCTGGTGACGCTTTCCTCGTCGCTCGACGCCACCGTCTCCGGGAGCCCGGAAGACGAGTTCGACGTCGGCGCGGACGAACTCCCGCTCTCCGATGACGACACCGGCGAACTGAAAGACGCGTACCAGTCCGGCAGCGGATCGGAGGGAGAGTCGTCGAGCAGCGACCAGGACGGGGAGGGTGCGCCTGCCGCTGCGGAGAGCCGGAACTCGGATACGGGAGAACAGGATGGCGACCCGAGTAGTGACGCCAGTAGCACGCGGACGGCGACGGACCAGGCGGCGGACCGATCGGCGGCCCAGTCGGCCGACGCCAGCGACAGTGGATCGAGCCAGTCCGGCGAGGGAACCGGACCGACGACCCAGGACGAGCAACGCGACTGGCTGGCGACGGCACGGGACCTATTGTCTGGCGTGCTGGGCCTCGGCGTCGTCGGCGCGGTGGGTGCCCTCGGGTGGCTTGCGGTCCGTTACCGGGAGCGACTCCTCGGTCGGGTAGTCGGCGACCAGGGCGGCGAGGAGCGATTCGGTACCGCCGGGTCGACGGACGGACCGGCGTTCGAGCCGCCGGCGAACGAAGTCGAACGGGTCTGGGTCGAGATGGCCGATCGTGGCGACGTCGCCATCGACCCCGGCATGACGCCGAGCGAGTGCGCAGACCGGCTCGAAGCTGACGGGTTCGACCGCGACGCCGTCGAGGAACTCACCGACCTGTTCCAGCGGGTCCGCTACGGCAGCGCCGTCACGACGACCGAACGCGTCGAGCGGGCCCGCGAGTGCCTGCAGCGGTCGGTGCCGACGACGGACGGAGGAGAGCGACAGTGACGGCCGCTCCCTCGACCGAAAACCGCGTCGCGCCCGTCGGCCGGGTCCTCCTGGGACTCGCCGGTATTCTCGTCCTCGCCGTGGCCGTCGTCGCCGACGGTCCCGTTCGCGGGACAGTGAACGCGCTCCTGACGCTGTTCGGTAGCGAGTACCTGCTGGTCGCGGTCATCGGCCTGGTGGCGTTCGTCGTCGGCGTCGCCGCGTTCGTGACCAGCCGCGAGGCGGCGACCCAGGCGGCGCCGCCCGACCCCGAGCGGGCCGTCGCAGTCCCCGCCCCCGGCGAGTCGTTCGACGAGATGGCGGCCGACTGGCGGTGTCTACTCCCGGGTGCGGGTCGCGAACACCGGGCAGCAGTCCAGGAGCGGCTCCACCGGACCGCCGTCGAGACGGTGGCAGTCAGCGACGACTGCACCCGGGAGACGGCCGCTCGGCGTGTCGCTGAGGGAACCTGGACGGCCGACGACGTGGCGGCGGCGTATCTCGCCGAGCCGACGGACGCGACGGACGAAGAGGGGTGGTTCGAACTGCTAGTGGGCCGCCAGACGCCGACGCAGTACCGCGCAGAGCGGACCGTCTCGGCTATCGCCGACGTCGCCGGCGTCGCCCAGAGGGACGAGGGGGCCAGGGAGGGATCCGAGGAGGCCGATCGATGACTGACCCCTCGCCGACCCACCGGTGGCGCGGCGTGCTCGCGGTCACGCTCATCGCAGGCGGACTCGCTCTGGTCGCAAAGCGGCCTGCGCTCCTGTCCAGCGCCGTCGTCGGCGTCGTCTTCGTCGCGTACGCGCGCGTCACGTCGCCACCGTCGCCGGCGCTCGAACTCGACCGGCGCCTCGACGAGGCAAGCCCCAGCCACGGCGATCAGGTCGACGTGCGCACGACCGTCAGGAACGTCGGCGACCGGACGCTGTTCGACCTGCGAATCGTGGACGGCGTCCCGCCCGCGCTCGCGGTGGTCGAGGGGACGCCGCGCCACGGGACGGTTTTGCGCCCGGGTGAGGCGACCACGTTCAGCTACACCGTCGCGGCACGGCGCGGTCGGCACCGTTTCGAGCCGGCGACCATCGTCGCGCGCGACGTCGGCGGGTCCTGGGAAGTGGAGGTCCAAATCGACGACGGGACCACGGTCGACTGCACGACCGACGTCACGGCGGCGCCGTTACGCGGTCGGACGCTCGAAGCCGTCGGCCGCGTCCTCGCCGACGACAGCGGCGCCGGCACCGAATTCCACCAGACCCGCGAGTACCGCCGCGGCGACGCGCTCAGCCGGGTCGACTGGAACCGCTACGCGAGCACGGGCGACCTGACGACCATCGAGTTCAGGAAGGAACAGGCGACCCGCGTGATCCTCGTCGTCGACGCCCGGCCGGTCGCCTACCGGGCGCCCGAGGGAGATCCCCACGCCGTCTCGTACGCCGTCGCCGCCGCCGGCCAGCTCGCCAGGGCCATCGTCGACAACCGGAACCACGTCGGTCTCGCGGCCTTCGGCCGGGAGCCCTGCTGGCTCGAACCGGGAACCGGGCGCAACCACGCGCTCCGCGTCCAGCAACGGCTGGCCGACCACGCCGCCTTCGGGGCCCGGCCACCCGACGACGCACCGCCCGTCGTGGACCAGGCGAAGGCCCTCCAGGCCCGGCTCGAGAACGGCGACCAGTTGCTCGTCCTCTCGCCGCTGCTGGACGACGACGTCGTCGAGACCGTTCGCCGGTTCGAAGCGGAGGAGACGCCCGTCAGCGTCCTGTCGCCGGACGTTACCGACGCCGATGGCGGCGGGCGGACGCTGGCCCGTATCGAACGCGACCACCGCCACCGAACGCTCCGCCGTGCCGGCGTTCGCGTCGTCGACTGGGACCCCGAACGGCCGCTGTCGGTCGCGGTCACCGACGCGATGGGGGCTCAGCAGTGAGCACACAGCCCGTCCGACGGCGGCCGGCGACATCGAGCGGAACCCTCGCGGTGCTCGTCGCCAGTGGCGTCGCCCTGGTACTCGGCAGCGGTGCGGTCCGGACCGGGCTGGCGATAGAACTGGCCGGACTGGCCGGTATCGCGACCGGTTTCACTGTGTGGCGTCGGGAGCGGAAACGGTGGAGTCTCGTGCTGGCCGGCCTCGGATTCGTGGGCTGCCTCGTCGGCGTCGTCGCCTTCCTGGGCCGGGCACCGGGGCCGAGCGCGGCGATACAGTCCCTCCCAGCCATGCTCGGCGTGCCGGTGCTCGCGGCGGCGCTCGTCCCCGTCCGCGGCAGTGGGTCGCGAACCCTCGTCAAACTCGGCGTGGGATCGGTGTTCCTCACCGTCCTGCTGGCCGGCTTCTTCCGCTCGGCCACTCCGGACGTCCTCCTCGGTGCGACGGCGGCCAGCGTCGTGGCCTGGGACGCCGGCGAGCAGGCCATCGGCCTGGGCGAACAGCTGGGCCGGTCGGCGACGACCTGGCAGCTGGAACTCGTCCACGTCGGGGCGACCGGGCTGGTCGCCGTCGCCGCCGTCGGCGGCGTCTACGCCACTCGCACCGTCGCGACCGGAACGCCGTCGTTCGCGGGCTTCACCGCGACGGCGGTCGCCCTGCTCCTGCTCGTCGTCGCGCTCCGTCCGTGACCGTGCGCTCGCCGTACGTGACCGGGTGTGCGTTCTACCCTACCGCTGTCCCTCGGGCGTGGGCCGCGGAACCGTCACCTGCTTGAGGAGGTCGGCGACGACGTCGGACCGCGTCGTGTCCTCGACGGTCGCGTCGGGCGTCAGCACCAGCCGGTGGGTGACGACGGCCGGCGCGACGGCTTTCACGTCGTCGGGCGTCGCGTACTCGCGCCCGTCGAGGGCGGCCCGCGCCCGACACACCTCGAACAGCCGCTGGCACCCCCGGGGCGAGACGCCGACCGACACCCGCGGGTCCTCGCGCGTCGCCCGGACGAGGTCGACGAGGTACGCCTTGACATCGTCGGCGACGCGGAGGCGCTCGGGAACCCGCTGGAGCAGGAGGACGTCGTCCCTGCTCAACACCCGACCCGCAGACGGCGTCGGCTGGTCGCGCGCCTCGCGCCGGTCCAGGAGCGACCGCTCGCCCGCCTCGTCCGGGTAGCCCAGGCCGGTCTTCACGAGGAATCGGTCTTTCTGTGCCTCCGGCAGCGGGAAGGTCCCCTCGCCCTGCTCGACCGGGTTCTGGGTCGCGATGACGACGAACGGTTCCGGGAGGTCGTGAGTCGTGCCGTCGACGGTGACCTGGCCCTCCTCCATCGCCTCCAGCAGGGCGGCCTGGGTCTTGGGCGAGGCGCGGTTGATCTCGTCGGCCAGGACGACGTTGGCGAACACCGGCCCGCTGTTGAACTCGAACTCTCGCTCGCGCTCGTCGAACACGTACGTCCCGGTCACGTCGGTCGGCAGCAGGTCCGGCGTGAACTGGATCCGGTTGAACGAGAGTCCGAGCGCCGTCGCGAAGCTCCGCGCGGTCAGCGTCTTCCCCGTCCCCGGCACGTCCTCGAGCAACACGTGCCCCCTGGCGACGACCGCAGTCATGATCGTCCTGAGCACGTCCTCGTCGGCGACGACCGCGGTCGAAACCTCCTCGAGTACCTCTTCCCCCAGTGAACCCGCCGTGGTGACGTCCATGGTGGCCGCCCGTCCACGGACAAGTTAACTATACGACTGGTAGCCGGAGCGCACGTCGGACCAGATAGCGGTGACACCCGCGCACCGACGCCCACGGCCCCTGTAGTATCGATCGACGGTTCCTGCCACCCCGAACAGGATTGCGTACCGGTCACGGCCTGCGACACCTGCGAGTCGAACCGGGACTTATCCGGTCGATAAGGGGATCGGACGGGCGAGATAGTCACGAGAGGGAACGGAACTGCCGACTGGCCCGCCGTTCCGATGCGACGTGTCGACCCGCCGTAATTACCACCCCTTTAATAAGGACCGCTCCGGTCCGAGTGGGCCGCGTATGGGATCACACGCTCATCGAACGTACGGGATCGCGATCGTCGTCGCGGTACTGGTGGTGATGGCCGGCTGCTCCGGGCCGTTCCAGTCCAGCGACGCGTCCACCGACGATCCGACGGAGACGACCGAACCGACGGTCACGACGACTGCAGCCACGGAAGCCGGCGATGCGGACGACGCGTCCGCGACGAACGAGACCGGGTCGGCGATAACCGGTCGAATGCTCCTCCTCCTCGACGGAAGTGACACGCACGTCGACCCGTGGACGTCGAACCGGGCCGACGGCGTCTGGATGAACGACACCCAGACCCACCGGTGGCACGTCGAGAACGACTCGACGACCCTCGCGGCCGCACTGGGCGGGCTCGGTGTCGAGGCCACGGCCGACTCGCTAGCCTACGACGGCGAGACGTACAACGAGTCGACGAACGGGACGACGGTGGCCTACCGCGTCGACGGCACCGTCGTCGAGGACCCCAGCGAGTACCAGCTCGAAGACGGCGACGAAGTCCACGTCCTGGTCCACACCGCGAACGTCTCCGTCCCGGGCCGGGAGTACAGTTCGAGCCACCCGCACGCCCACGGCACGTTCGAAGCGAGCATCGACGGTGAGGAAGTGAACTTCTCGAAGGAACGCTACGTCATGAACGACGACTACTTCCACTTCCACGGGGACGAAGATGGCAGCCGTTGGCACGCCCACTCGACCAACCTGACGGTGCGCTACGCCATCTCCTCGTTCGACGAATTCGACGTGGCGAACGGGTCGATAACGATCAACGAGACGACCTACGACGCGGACCAGACCACGTTCCGGGTCAACGGCGAGTCGGTCGACCCCGCCCGGTACGTCCTGAAGGACGGCGACCGGCTCGAACTCGTCGTCGACGAGAGCGGCTGAGCTTTCGGGAACGGCTCGAACAGGGCGACTAGTTTTGCAACACTTCCGGACTGTCCGCATTCCACGACGACGGTCCGAGTTCGAGATTTCTTCTCGGCCTCCGTGCAACCGATCGAACCGCGCCCAGTACCCGGCAGCACCTGAACGGGTATCACGGCGGCCAGCGATACCTGTCTCGATCGAGTTCGGTCGCTATTGAACCAGCTGTTGAGCAGATGTGTGTAGTTAGTGGATAATTCTCGTTTGAACGAGTGGGACGAACACCGACAGCAACATCAAGAAAGCCCTCGGCGGGGTCGGGTCGCGGGGACCACCCTGCGCACCTCGTGGTTCGAGAGAGCTTCGCTCACGAGGACACCAGGTCAGCACCGCAGCCCTGCCCTCCCCCTGGTCGCGCGAGCCTCGCGGCTCGCGTGTCGCTTCGCTCCCGCTCGCCCATCCGGCGGCCCTCGCTACGCTCGGCCCGCCCGCCGCTCGGCCACTCGCTCCCGGCCGACCGCCGGGCGGTTGCTGAAGGACGCGTGATTCGGCGCGAAGGCGCCGAATCCGGGGAGGAGTGGTGGTAATAATCGCGAGCGCAGGAAGGCGCTGAGCGAAGCGAGGGGCCTTCTGATGAGCGAACGGGGAGCGTAGCGACCCGTGAGCCCGTGCCGAAGGCCGCGCGAAGCGACGCTGAACCTGGTGGATGAAAGGGCGAGGCGGGGTCGCGTGGGCTGAGCGGGCTCTATCCGAGCGACGGAGGAGCGAGGATATCCCGCTCAGCGCGCGTCGAGCGCGCCGAGGGCTTTCGAGGTATTGCTGGCGGTCTCTGTTCCGACTCCAGAGAGCGCGCCGAGGGCTTTCGAGTTCTTTGAATTCGTGGTCACAGTAGCTCGGCCAAATCGAAACGTAGTTTATCTGTATGGACCGGGGAAGAGAGACACCGATCGCATCAGACCCAGAAATTTCAACGATACTCACGCCCCACCAGCCGATCGGTAATATATTCATCTGAATAGTGCCACAAACATTCCATTCTTTCGTAACGTCCGACTTTCGAAGGCACTTGATCGGTTCGAGCCATCGAATTGGAACCGAGTAGAACCAACCCAGCCGATTTCTATATAGCGATATCTAGTTTATCGTCCGATCCCACCGCTATTCGTCGTAATTGAATAATATCGGCCACACAAGCCCTCTAGGCAAATATTTCTAGTTTTTATTATTAAAACTATATTTAAATATTCGAGATTTATTATCGTCCCTGGCGACAACTGTAATCGAGCGGGATCCGTCGAGAGAAGGGTGCCGTCAGCAGGTACACCAGTGATCTCCCCGAAACAGGGCACCGTCCACTTCGGGGGAGATCGTGCACGACGTCGACGGTCGATTCTACTCCACAGATCCACAACTCCAACCCACACGAAACACGAAAGCTCGTCAGGTTTCCGAACGAACGCCATGGACGCGCCAGAGACCGATCCAGCCTCGAACGAGACGGCACCACTCCAGGAAGGGCTGGAAAGCGTCTGAACCCCGGGTTCGAGACGGGAACGCAGCGGTGCAACGAGAAAGAGTCGGAACCAGATACTCGCAATTCGACGTCAGGCCGTCGCGCTGACTCTCAGCTCGATACGCGAATCTGGACTACCCAGAAAGACGGAGCAGGAATCGAATCGACGAACGATGCCCATACAGTGGTATGCAACAACACCCCACACCAGCCACTGCCGTAATTCGGCACGAGAGACAGTCTACCAGCCAACTACCGAAGAAGGTAGTCGGTACGACGGATCGCGGTATATCGCATTTCGCGATACTAAATCGAAGATCGCGACCCGAAAACGGCCACAGATCGAGTGACGAAGACGGCTCGCAGTGACGAATCGTCGGACTACGAACAGAAGCACACGTCGCAGAATTCAGGCCGAGGACTGATTGCTACTAGTCACGCATCGGGGAAACGCAGTCTGCAGTTTGGGTGCCGTCCGGCGCCGACTACACCGCGACTGCATTCGATCGCCCCGGCTAGCGGTTTCCGAGTCCACATATTCCGTCTCGAAGCGGGGGTTCGTGGCCTGAACGGCGCCCTCCAGGCTCCGTGCAGGCGCCGCTTACTTAAAATCTGGAAATGTTATCATACAACACACCATATAGACTCTCGGGCAAACAACATCGATCTCCCAAGAGAAATCGCGTAGCGATCCACCCGTTGCACCAGAAAATCGTGACCGCAGAACGCTGGACGGTGACAGGCGGAATCGAGAAACTGCTTTCCAGAGAACCAGAAGCCACGGGAGAGACTCGATCGAGTTTCCGCACAACTGGAGAGAACTGGGCCGCCGATTCGACCGGTTAGAGCTGGGGCCTGCGAACATTCGAAAGACGGCGGTTTCCGGCAAACGACGGGCCGAGACCTCGAGAATTCGAGACTGTCAGACAACCGAGAACGGCCAAAGGAGTGAATCCGGCCCTGCGGTGCCCTCGGACGGCGGAATCGACTGATAGTGGTCGTTGTAAGCCCATACCGGCGTTCGACGCGGACGGTACCGGCGAACGACGGTAAAAAGTTACAACGACCACTATGACACGAGTACGAGTTCTCGTTGCGCTCGTTCACGCGTGCACGCAATCAGGACCACCCCCATCATCGACGCGGGGAGATCTGCGTCGAGCCCGTGCCCCAGTTCTGGACCGGGACAGGCCCGGCGACCCACATCGCGGACGGGAACCATACCTCCGGACGCTTCCGGCGTAAAGTCGGACGAACGTTCCCGAAAGTCACCCCGTGCGCTCGTGTGGCTGCCAGCCCACCCGGTAGCGGGCCAGGGCCCGGATGCCGATCCCTCGTTCCTCGGTACCAATTCGAAGCTTCGGAGCGATCGAACCCGTTCGACGCGACGTCGAGCGTTCGACGAAGGAGAGCCTCGGAGTGTCGAGCGTCAGAGAACCGGGAAGGCGGCCAAAATCCCAGCGAATGCTCGATAGAAGGGTTCTCCGAGAGAAATTCTGTGTACACCGCGTTCCGAGCGAACAGAGTAGTGAATCGTATTTCGCTATATAGAATGTGAGTTACTGACTACGTATCCGGACGGGCCGAGCTGTCGAGATCGGTCGATATAGTGCCCAAATCAGCCGATACCGAGCACCATTTATAAACAGATCCAGCTTCTGTCGTCCAGCAGGTGAACCACCGGCGCCGTCGGCACACAAGCACAACCGTTTTGTTTAGGCTGACCTAATCGCCGGCAATCCATGGAACTGACGCGTCGAGACGTGCTCGGAGCGCTCTCCGCGGCCGGCGTCGGTTCCGTCAGCGGCTGCTCGGACCTGCTCGAGGACGGGGCAGTAGGTGAGAGCCCGACCGAGGACGACCCCATCACGGACCACGACGTCGAGACGCTCGTCGCGCTGGCCGAGGTCGTCTATCCCTCCGGCGTGACGGAGATCGAATCGTTCGTTCGCGAGTACTCCGTCGTGCGCGTCCGGGAGGACCCAACCTACGCCCGCGGCGTCCGCGAGACGGTGGCGCGACTCGACGATTACGTCGCGGAGTGGCACGACGACGCGTACGCCGATCTATCTGCATCAGCGCGTGCGGACGTGCTGGAACAGATGGCCGTGGATACGGCCGATCCGGACCCGGACGGCGTCGCCGGCGAGCGGATCCGGTACTACCTCGTGAACGAGCTACTGTACGCCTTCTACGCGTCGCCCACCGGCGCCGGGCTGGTGGGCCTGGAGAATCCCCCGGGCCATCCCGGCGGGACGACGTCCTACCGGGAGGGGCCACATGAATAGCCAGAGCGGAGCCGATCTGGACCGGACGCCGGCTGACTCCCGCAGGTCGTCACCCGAGCCCGGTCGAACTGCGTTCGACCGGACGCCATCGGACCGCGTCGACGTCTGTATCGTCGGCGCGGGGCCCTCCGGCGCACTGATCGCGGCGGAGCTGTCAGCGGCGGGCCACGACGTCGTCGTCCTCGACGCCGGCCCCCGGTTCGACCCGGCGGACCGCGAAAACGAGATGGAGAACCACCTCCGGCCGGGGAACCCCGAGCCGCTGTGGGGGATGGGCGGCGAGCGGGACGCATACAGCTCGTCGGGTGACCGCCACTACCCGCTGAACGCGGCCCGCGTCAAGGGCATCGGCGGGAGCACGCTCCACTGGCAGGGGATGGTGATGCGGCTCCACGAGCAGGACTTCGAACTGGACAGCGCGGTGGGCCTGAGCGCGGACTGGCCCATCTCGTACGACGACCTTCGGCCGTACTACGCGGCCGCCGAGGAGGCGTTCTCGGTCGCGGGCGCGTCGGACAACCCCTTCTCGCCGCCCCGTAAGGAACCCCACCCCCTGCCAGCATTCCCGCCGTCCTACAGCGACTCGCTCTTCGCGGAGGCCTGTGAATCGCTGGGCATCACCACCCACTCGGTGCCGAACGCGCGCAACTCGGAAGCGACAGACGAGGCCGGTGCCTGCGTCGGCTACGGGACCTGCAAACCGGTGTGTCCGTCGGGAGCGAAGTACGACGCGACGCGCCACGTCGACGTCGCGGAGGCCAACGGCGCCCGCGTGCTCGACCGGGTTCCGGTCCAGCGTCTCGAACACGACGCGTCGGGCGAGCGCGTGACGGCCGCCGTGTACGCGACGCCGGACGGCGAGGAGCACCGCCAGGAGGCCCGCGAGTTCGTCCTCGCCGCCGGTGGCGTCGAGACGCCTCGTTTGCTGTTACTCTCGGAGTCCGAGCAGTATCCGGACGGCCTCGCGAACTCCTCGGGACTGGTCGGGCGGTACTTCATGGACCACCTGTTCGCCGGCGTCGGCGGGCAGCTGGACGAGCGGACGCGCCAGAAACACGTCGGCTTCATCACGAGCGAGAGCCACCAGTTCTACGACCGGCCGGACGACTCGCGGACGGCGATCAAGCTGGAGTTCCTCAACTACGCCGGGCCCGCACCGGCCGACGTCGCGATGACTGCGGACTCCTTCGGCGACGACCTGCTGGACGATATCTGGTCGGCGTACGGGAACCACGCCGCGATGGGGGCGCTGGTCGAGCAACTCCCCCGCAAGGAGAACCGCGTGCGGCTCGATCACTCGCGGACCGACGACCACGGCAACCCCGTGCCGGACGTCGTCTGGCGGCTCGACGACCGGACGCGGGCGACGATCCGCCGCGCGAACGAGATACAGCGCTCCGTCCTCGAAGAGCTGGGGGCGGAGATAACGTGGACCGTCGGGCCGGACGATACGGGGCCCGCGTTCCACCACATGGGGACCACCCGGATGGGGACCGATCCGTCCGAGAGCGTCGTCGATCCGCAACTGCGCACCCACGACCTGGCGAACCTCACAGTCGCCGGCAGCTCCGTCTTCGTCACGGGCGGGGCCATGAACCCGACGCTCACCATCGCAGCGCTCTCACTGAAAGCCGCAGACCACCTGGCGGCACGGCTGTGATTGGAGGATTTAGGCCGGCCGAAATATCGTCACACTTTAGGCACCCCTAAACGACTGTCCTCGTAATGAGTACGCGCCAGGACGTCTGCGTCGTCGTCCCGACGATTCGGGAGTACGAGTGCATGCGGGAGTACTTCGAGAACGCCCGCGAGCACGGCTTCGACACCGATCGGCTGTTCGTCGTCCTCGTCACGGAGGACTTCTGTGACACCGACGAGATGGAGCGGATGCTCGTCGAGGAGGGCGTCGACGGCGCTGTGTTCGACGGGACCGCTCGCGAGGAGTGGTTCCGCGCGCAGGGCATCGAAGGGTACAGCCATCTCGTGCCCGAAGCGAGCCACGCCCAGACCTCCTTCGGCTTGCTGTACCTCTGGGCCCACGAACGCTTCGAGTACGGCGTCTTCATCGACGACGACACGCGACCCCACGCCGACCAGGACTTCTTCGGCACCCACATGGCGAACCTCGACCACGAGGGCCCCGTCGAGACCGTCGAATCGGACGAGTCCTGGGTCAACGTCCTCTACCAGAGCGAGCACGACCTGTACCCACGCGGGTACCCCTACGCCGCGATGGACGAGACCGTCGAGACCGACACCACCGAGGTCGACTCCGTCGTCGCTTCCCAGGGCCTGTGGACGAACGTCCCCGACCTCGACGCCGTGCGCATCCTGATGGACGGCGACCTGCAGGGCCAGGCCCAGACCCGGACCGCGGTCGAGGACTTCGACCGTGACTTCGTCGCGGCCGAGGGCAACTATCTCACGGTCTGCTCGATGAACCTCGCCTTCCGCCGGGAGGTCGTCCCCGCGTTCTACCAGTTCCCGATGGACGACAACCGCTGGGACGTCGGCCGCTTCGACGACATCTGGTCGGGACTCGCCCTCAAGCGGGCCTGCGACGTGCTGGACAAACAGGTCTACAACGGCGGCCCGCTCTGTCACCACGACAAGGCGCCCCGCTCGACGTTCGACGACCTGGCCAACGAGGTCGCCGGCCTCGAACTGAACGAGCACGTCTGGGAGGTACTCGACGACGCCGCCGCGGACGCCGATTCGTTCGCCGAGGCCTTCGCAGACATGGCCGACGCCCTCGCCGAGGGCGAGTTCGGCGAGTGGAACAACGGCGCCTTCCTCAACCACTGCGGCGAGTACATGCGCGACTGGCTCGACTGCCTCGCGACCATCGACCCGACCGGGATGCCAGGCCACGCCGGTGCCGAGGCCCCGGAGGTGGTCGCCGATGACTAGCGAGGGGCGTGACGAGAGCGAGGCCGAACAGAGTGAGGTGGATCGAGACGACTCGTCGTCTCGTCATGCCGAAAATCCCCGATTTTCGAGCACCTCGGAACGGCGAACGGAGAACGAAGTGAACCGTGAGCCGAGTGAGGAACGGCCCTCGGAAAAGGCAAGCGGGGAGAGGGAGGCGCGCAGCGCCTCCAACGGCGAGCGGGGAGGGACGACCCGCGAGCGAAGTGACCCGCGAGCCAGTGAACGCGGCCAGTCCACTGAAACGAGTCACCTGCAGGGTCGCCGTCGGTTCCTCGCCGGGCTCGGGGCCGCCGGTATCGGTGGGCTCGCAGGCTGTAGCGGCCTGCTGGGCGAGGACGGATCGGACGGCGGCGGAGCGGGCAACGAGACCAGCGCCGGCGAGGCCGGCTTCGGCGAGTTCCGCGGCTCCGGCCCGCTGGCCGAGGACCGCGAGGAACTGCAGGGCACCCGCATCGCCGACCTCCCCGACCTCTCGGGCGAACTGACGATCTACCTGGGCGGCGGCGAGGGCGGGCTCTACCGCGACCTGCTCGCGCGCTTCCAGGAGATATACCCCGAGTTCACCGTCAATCCCCGCGAGTCGGGGACCGCAGACGCCGCGAACACGATCATCAGCGAGGGCGACGCGACGCCGGCCGACGTGTTCTGGTCTGTCGACGCCGGGTCGCTGTCCGCGGTGGCCAACGAGGGGCTCACCGCCTCGCTTCCTTCCGAAGTCGTCGACCCGGTCCCGGAGGAGTTCCATCCCGACGACGCGTGGGTGGGAACCGCCGGGCGCGCTCGCGCAGTGCCGTACAACACGAACGAGCTCTCGGCCGACGACGTGCCGGACACCGTCATGGACTTCCCGGAGACCGAGGGGATGGCCAGCGCGATGGGGTGGGCGCCGACCTACGGCGCCTTCCAGGCGTTCGTCACCGCGATGCGGCTCATCGAGGGCGAGGACGCCACCCGCCAGTGGCTCCAGGACATGGTCGACGCGGGCGTCTCGGAGTACAACAACGAGTTCCTGGTGTCGAACGCCGTCGCGGACGGCGAGTTGAACGCCGGCTTCGCCAACCACTACTACGCGCTGCGCGTACAGGCCTCGCGTCCCGACGCGCCCCTCGACCTGGCCTTTACCAGCGGTGACGCGGGCGCGCTCATCAACGTCGCCGGCGCGGCCGTCCTCGGCGCGAGCGAGAACACCCAGCTGGCGAACACCTTCCTGCGCCACCTGCTCTCGGCCGAGGCCCAGGAGTTCTTCGCCACCAGGACGTACGCCTACCCGATGGTCGAGGGCATCCCGCCGGTCGGCGGCCTCCCCTCCATCGACGAACTGAACCCGCCGTCGATCGACCTCTCGGAGCTCTCTGACCTCCAGCCGACGCTCGAACTGATGCGGGAGGTGGGCGTCCTCTGATGGCCGCCGGGAGTGACAGTGCGGCCACGGCCCGTGACCGCGTCCGCGGAATCGTGCGCGACGACGACGGCCCGAGCGTCGCGCTCGTCCTGCTGGCGGGCGCCGTCGCCGCGGCCGTCCTCACGCCGCTCCTCTGGCTCCTGCTGCGTGCCTCGACCATCGAACCGTCTGAAGCGCTCTCCTTGCTGACCTCGCCGACGGCGACGGAGGTGCTCGCCAACAGTCTGGGCCTCGTCGCGCTCGTCACCGCAGCGTCGGTCGCGCTGGGCGTTCCGCTCGCGGTGCTGACGGTCCAGACGGACCTGCCCTTCCGCCGGTTCTGGACCGTCGTCGTCGCGCTGCCGCTGGTCGTCCCGAGCTACATCGGCGCCTTCGCCTACGTCTCCGCGTTCGGCCCGAACGGGGCGCTCGCCGACCTGCTCGCGCCGCTCGGCATTCCGGTGCCGACGGTGTACGGCCTGGGCGGGACGGCGCTGGTCCTGACGCTGTTCGTCTACCCCTACGTCTTCCTCACCACCCGCGCGTCGCTGCTCTCCTTCGACGAGAGCCAGCTCGAGGCCGCGCGCACCCTCAACCACGGCTACCGGAGCGCGTTCAGGCGCGTCATCCTCCCGCAGATAGCGCCCGGCGTCACCGCCGGCGCGCTGCTGGTCGCGCTCTACACGCTCTCGGACTTCGGGACGCCCGCCATCATGCGCTTCGACGTGTTCACCCGCGTCATCTACGTCGAACTGAACAGCTTCGGCATCGGCCGGGCGAACGCGACCCTGTTCTCGCTGGAACTGCTCGCCGTGACGGCAGTGATCCTCGCCCTGGAGTCCCGCGTCGGCGGCGACGGCGGGTCTGGCTACGGCGCGCCCGCGTCGGCGAACGCGGTGGTCCCGCTGGGCCGGTACCGCTGGGTCGCGGCGGCGCTCCCGGCGCTCGTGGCGACGTTCACGCTCGCGCTCCCGGTTGGCGTCCTCGCGATGTGGCTCGTTCGCTCCGGACCGGGCTACGCTGGCGGCGGCCTCGCCTTCCAGCCCGAGTTCGCGTTCAACTCCGTCTACGTGGCGGCGCTGGCGGCGCTGGCGACGGTCCTGTTCGCGCTCCCGGTGGCGTACTACGCCGGCCGGTCGAATGGATGGCTCGCCCGGGCCACCGAGCGGGCGACGTACCTCGGCTACGCGATGCCGGGCGTGGTTCTGGGCCTGGCGCTGGTGTTCTTCGGCATCCACTACGCCCCGGCGGTGTACCAGACGCTCCCGCTGCTCGTGTTCGCCTACGTCGTCCGCTTCCTCCCGCAGGCGGTCGGGTCGACCCGCTCGTCGGTGCTCGGCGTCGACCCCGAACTGATCGGGGCCGCTCGCGTCCTCGGCGCACCACCGAGGCGAGCCTTCCGCCGTGTGACGCTGCCGCTCATCGCGCCGGGACTGCTCGCCGGGGCTGCGCTCGTGTTCCTGACGACGATGAAGGAACTCGACACGACCCTCATCCTGCATCCGACAGGCTTTACGACCCTAGTGACCTACATCTGGCGAGTACAGGAAGCGGGCTACTACGGCCGCGCGGCGCTGCCGGCGCTCGTGCTGGTCCTCGTCTCGGGACTCTCGATGATACCGCTACTACGCCAGCAAGGTGACGATGCATAACGACGTTCGAATCGACGACCCGACGGCCGAACACTTCGAAGCGGCGCCAGCCACCGGTACGGACGCGGACGCGGGCGACCCGGTCCTCGAACTCGACGGGGTCGGCAAGCGATACGGCCCCGAAACCGCGGTCTCCGAGCTGGATCTGACCGTCCGCGACGGTGAGTTGCTCACCCTGCTCGGCCCCTCCGGCTGTGGCAAGACGACGACGCTCCGGATGATCGCCGGCCTCGAAGACCCCAGCGAGGGGACCGTCACCGTCGCCGACGAGACGGTGGCCGGCGACGGGGCTATCGTCCCGCCCGAGGAGCGCGACGTCGGCATGGTGTTCCAGGAGTTCGCGCTCTTCCCGCACCTGACCGTCGCCGAGAACGTCGCGTTCGGCCTGGATGACCCCGACAGCGAGGCGGCCGAGGAACGAGTGGCGGAACTGCTCGACCTCGTGGGCCTGGGTGAGTACGGCGACCGGACGCCCGGGGACCTCTCGGGCGGCCAGCGCCAGCGGGTCGCGCTCGCGCGCTCGCTCGCGCCCGAACCCGACGTCTTACTGCTCGACGAGCCCTTCTCCAACCTCGACGTCCGCCTCCGCGTCGCCATGCGCGAGGAAGTGCGCCGGATCCTCGACGAGGCCGGCGTCACCGCCGTCTCCGTCACCCACGACCAGGAAGAGGCACTCTCTATCTCCGACCGGGTCGCCGTCATGCACGACGGTCACGTCGAACAGGTCGGCAGCCCCGCCGAGGTGTTCGAACACCCCGAGTCGCGCTTCGTCGCCAGCTTCCTCGGCCAGGCGAGCTTCCTGCCCGCGGCGGTCGGCGAGGCCTCCGTCGAGACGATCATCGGCTCGTACGACCGGGACCTGCTGGAGGGAATCACCGAGGAGTACACCGGCGCCGACGTCGACGTCCTCGTCCGCCCGGACGACCTGCGGGCGACGCCGGCCAACGAGACAGAGGCCGACGGCCACGTCGTCCGCCGCCAGTACACCGGCCCCTCCTTCGTCTACCACGTGGAACTGGCCGACGGGACCGTCGTCCGCTGCCTGCACAACCACGCCGAGGACTTCGACGTCGGCGAACCCGTCGGCGTCACCCTGGTCGCCGACCATACCCTGGCCTGGTACCCCGCCGAGCGATGAAGGAGTGGGTCCGTTCGGGTGGTCTCCACTGGCGACCGGCCGAGGTGGACCGCTACCGCGTGGCGACGCTCGTGCTCGCCGCCATTGCCGCCGTCGTGGCCGTCCTCGTCGCCACGCGCGTCTTTCCGTACCACTCGATCAACCACGACGAGGGCGTGTACCTCCAGCAGGCCGATCTGCTCCTGGCGGGCGACCTCTTCCTCCGACCACCCGTCGAGGACGCGTTTCGCCCCTGGTTCTTCGTCGAGGACGGCGACCGGCTCTACCCGAAGTACTCGCCCGTCCCGGCCGCGGCCTTCGCGCTCGGGAAGCTCCTGGGCGGGTTCCCGGTCGCGCTGGCGGGCGTCGCTGCCGCGGTAGTCGGCCTCACGGCCGCCCTCGGCCGCGAACTGTTCGACGGTCGGACGGGCTTGCTCGCCGGCGCGCTGGTGCTCGCCTCGCCGCTCTTCCTCGTACAAGCGGGGGTCTACCTCCCTTACGCGCTGACGGCGGCGCTGAACCTCACCTTCGCGCTGGCGTACCTCCGGGCCGAACGTCGGGGGAGCCTTCGCGCCGCGACGGTGGCCGGCGCCGCCGTCGGCCTCGCCTTCTTCGCGCGACCGTACACAGCGGTGCTGTTCGCCGTGCCGTTCGTCGTCCACGCCTGCTGGACGCTGGTCCGGTCCGGTGCGTGGAAAACCGCGTTCAGATCCGGCGGCGACGGGAACAGCGCACTCCTCAGGCGGCGAGTGGCGACGGCGAGCCTCGGCACCGCCGGCGTCGTCGTCGCGCTCGCCTACAACTGGGTCGTCACCGGCGACCCGCTGCTGTTTCCCTACGAAGCGTTCGCGCCACACGACGGCATCGGCTTCGGCCACCGGGAGATCCTCGGCCACGAGATCGACTACACACTGGACCTCGCGAGCCGTGCGAACGGGCAGGTCCTCCGACGACTGTTCACCGACTGGGTCGTCGCGGGCCCACTCGGAACGGCGCTCGCAGCGGTCGGCGTCGGGGCACTGGTCCGCGACTGGAACTCGCCGGCCACGACCCGCCGTGCGCTCCTCGCCGGACTCTTCCTCACGATTCCGCTCGGCAACCTCGCCTTCTGGGGGAACTTCAACGTCCTCGGGAACCTGGCAGTACGAGGCGACGGACTGATCCACTACCTGGGCCCGTACTACCACTTCGACCTGGTGGTCCCGACCGCTATCTTCGCGGCCCACGGCGCGCTCACCGGCGCCAGCCGCCTCCGGACGGCGCTCGACGGCCACCTGCCGGCCGCCCGGGCCCGCCGGGTTTCGGCCGCAGTGCTCTTGCTGAGTGGCGTCGCCGTCGGCGCCGTCGCCGTCGACGTGGCAGCCGACCCGCTCGAACGGAACGCCGACGCGAGCGCCGAACTCGCGGCGGGGTACGAACCGTTCGCCGACGGCGCCCCTTCGAACGCCGTCGTCTACCTCCCCGACGACTACGGCCCGTGGCTGAATCACCCGTTCCAGGAACTCCGGAACGACCCTTCGTTCGACGGGGAGACCGTCTACGCGCTCCGGGACGGCGACGAACTCGCCGTCGCGTCGGCCTATCCGGACCGGGCGCTGTATCGCTACGTCTACGCCGGGTCGTGGTCGCCCACCGACGGCCAGCGCGTCGACGCCCGACTGCAACCGGTCGACCGCGTCCAGGGCGAGGCGGTCCGGGTGAACACGAAGACGACACTTCCGACAGGGACCGACGGAGTCACGCTCCGGCTCTCGACGGATACGGGCTCGACCTACGTCGTCGCGAACGGGACGGAGGAAACACTGGACCTGACAGTCACCGTCGACGGAGACCGGGCGACGCTCTCGGGCCCGAGCGTGCCGTCGGCCGCGAACGCGACCGTCGCGGTAGAACGGATGGACGAGGTGACTGTCGAGGCATTCGTCGCCACCGGCGGCGCCTCCGGGTTCACGTACCGGATCGATTTCCCCGTCGCTACCGGCGACGGACGGGTTCAGGCGCTCTCGCCGGCGAGCGAACGCTGTCAGGTCCCGACCCGGTGTACGCCCGCCGGCATCGGCGACGTGCCCGCACAGAGCATCGAGACGACGGTCCAGAACGAGAGTGGCTGAGAACGAGCGGTCGGCAGTGTCAGATAATTACAGCAGGTCGCGCTCTTCCAGGCACACCGTCACGATGGATTTGGCGATTTCCGCGCCACCGGAGAAGGGATCTAGTTTCGTCTCGCCGAGTCGCTCGTCGTACTCGATGGGCTCCTCGCGAACCGCGTAGCCACGCATCACCGGTCGTAACAGGAGTTCGGCCGAGAGTCCGGTGTTTTCGGTCCACTCGATGGACTCGATCAGGTCCCCCCGGTAGGCCCGCATCCCCGTCGTCACGTCGTGGACGCGTTCGGCCATCAGAGCGCTGGCCAGCGCCGCGAAGGCGTGGTTCCCGTACCGATTGAGCGTTGGCATCGTCCGCGCGCCGTGATAGAGCCGGTCCCCGCTGACCACGTCGTAGCCGTCGTTGATCAGTTCCAGGAAGTCTGGGATCCGCTCCAGCGGGTAGGTGCCGTCGCAGTCCGTCGTCACCCGGACCGGGTTCGTGGCAGAGAGCAGCGCCTCGCGGACGGCGACGCCGTAACCCTGGGGCGGCTGTTCGACGACCGTCGCACCGTGGTCCCGGGCCAGGTCGGCCGTTCCGTCGGTGGAACTGTCGACGACGACGACCTCGGCCCCGCCGTCAGTGGCGTCGTCGATTTCGTCCAGTACCGGCCCGATAGCCTCGCGCTCGTTGTAAGCCCCCATCACCACGCTGACGTCGTCGAGGCCGTACTGGCCGTCGGTTTCGCTCATTACCGGACGTTCAGAAAGGAGGTATTTTAGGCTTGCCAAAAACATCCAGTGATGGTCGTTTCAGCCCCGTTTGGCGGCGGTTTCGATCAGGAAGAATTACCGATGATTCGGTGGCGAATCTGTGGCCCAGAGATCACGCGGCGCGCCAATTTAGTATAGCGAAATAAGATTCATTACCGATCAATCCGCCAAATCAGAAATACCCTAATAATGCGCGCAGCAAGCCCCTAAAGCATGCAAATTCGGCGCTCGTGAGGGACAGGACTGTCGAAGTACTGCCACATCACCGAAGAAGGCCGAGTGTCGTTCCGCGAGGAATCCCGACACCCCACATGCGCCACCCACCCACTCGTCAGTACGACCGATCGGCCCGAGATTGACGACACCGCATGAGAGGCCAGCCCCCAAATCCTCACCGACACCCCTACTATGGGAGATACTGTCTGGCACCAACCCAGCTCAAGATACGGCGCTTGACAGAGCGAGCAAGCCGGACGAATACGACGCGACGATCAAGCGGACTCGTCGCCGATTCCCGTTTGACCCATGCCATGGAGGATCGCAGACGAGAATTCCAGGCGAAGCACCGGAAAGCAACCCCTCTGGCCCCGTTGATCGCTGAACGCAGGAATCGCCGTAGTCAGCCGTCGCTACTGCCACCCAGTGACCAGGAGCTCGTCGGGAGACACCGACAGCACTCAATCGAGATGGTTGTGTGGAGAACGACTTTTTTCCAGATCGTTCACAACGTACTTTGCACCAGCGAGCAGTTTTCGAGGCAGCGATAGAATCGGACCCGATCGGCGCCATGAACGTCATTCCGCTATACTAAATCAGGTCAGCACCGCCGATCGCACGTGAGAACGTGACGTACGAAGCCTGCAAACCGAGAGTGTAGATCGTGAGACCGGCTTCGAAAGGCGGTCGCCCGGCTGGCAGGCCGCCGACCGAGGCGAAAGATGGACAGATTGACGGATGGCCGGGGAAAAAGAATCAAGCCGCTACCCCTCGAATCGTCGGTCCGGAACGTCCAGGAGCACGGTGTCGCCGTCGTGTCTGACTTCGACGAGATCCGGTATCGACGACGTCTCGACCGACAGTTCGTAGTTGTAGGTTCGGAGCTGTGAGACACAGACCTCGGACCCGTCCTGAAGCACGGTTTCCACCTCGACAGTCAGTTTCTGTCCGTCGAACGAGACGTCTCCGAGAACGGGAGTGTGACAGGTGCCATCGGGGAAGATCCAGCCGTCGACGACCACATCTGACTCTGGGACACTCATCACCGCCGTGTTCCGCGTTCCGGACTCGGTGCCGACCTCCGAGAAGGAAGTATCGTCGACCTGGGGCTGGTTCCGCTGCCGACTTCGACCGCGGAGCTCGACCCTCGTTCGATCACGCCAGAACTGGTCGCCGGATTCCGCGTCGACGTACCTGATATCGATCGAGCGCGGTCTCGTCTCGAGGCCCGAGAGCGTACCGCGATACTCCACGGCGGTGAGTGCCTGCGTACACACCGATCCGCTACTCGTGCGTTCGACCGTGATGACCGGGACGTCTTCCTCGAATTCGACGGTTCCCGCGCGCGCGTCGACACACCCGTCCGGCCCCGCCAGGGAACCGACCAGGACGAGTTCGCCATCGCGGTACGTTGCGCTGACTTCGTTGCGGACGTTCGCGGATCGGGTGCCGATCGTTTCGAAGGTGAAGTCGGTGTCACCACGCCGACGCGACCGTGCACTGGCAGGTCCGACACCGGCCAATAGCGCCGATCCGGCGGACACACGCCGGAGGAAGTTACGCCTGAGCATACATATTATTCAATTTGCTTATTCTGAAAATGGATTACTATTCTATAAAATATGTCGCTAGTGGCCCGGAGTGACCACTCCGCCCAGAGGCAAGTAGGAGATGGCTGCTGAGCTATCCAGGAAGGCTAATCGAAGTCTTCGACTGCCGGATTAGAGAGCGTCGAATCAGTTCGTAGCCTGGTCGACCCGAAGTGCCTGTGCGAACCGTCGCAACGGGGTTTGCTGGTAGAAGGTTACTCCGTCTGGTAGCCAAATTCGTCAGTTCCGGTCGTTCTGGCAGAAAACGGGGCCGAAACGCACAGAAGACACTGATTTCGTGTTCCGGCAGGACCGGGCAGGACGAATTCTATATAGCGAAATACGATATGTAGGTGGAGGCGACAGGTGCGGAGCCGTGGAGAGTATTTTGTCGAAACTAGCGCCAGAAGACTCTATAACAGGTGTTTCGACCGCAGGGAATCCATGGCTCTCTCCACAAACTACGATCTGGAGATATATGTGTGAGCTGCTCGTACCGACCCATCTTCGAGGGCGAAGCTCGTACAGTACGTGAAGGTATTCATCCCGGGTTCGAAGGCCGAAACATCCGGTTGGTACAGATTAGCTACGAAGCGTTTGGTGGGTACAGGGATTGTCGCCCTTCGCACGAAGTCAAACAACCCGAAAGCCCTCGGCGCGCTCGACTCGCGCGGCTCGCTGCGCTCCTCGCTCCGCCCCGGTGCTTGCGTCGCCGTGCTTCGTCGACCCCGCCTCGCCCTTTCAGCCCACCAGAGACTGTGCTGCTCGCGCGGGCTTCGCCACGCGCTCGCGATTGACTCCGCCACCCCTCCCCGGACCCGTCGCGTCCGCTTCGGGCCACGCTTCCTTCCGTAACCGCCCGGCCGGGAGGCCGTCTCGTCGGCCGACAAGGGGGAGGGCAGGGCTGCGGTACTGTGCCATCCTGGAGGACTGAAAGGGCGAGGCGGGCTCCGGGAACCCGGGCGCAGTAAGCACCGGAACGAAGTGAGGAGAGTGGTTCGAGAGAGCTTCGCTCTCTCGTCATCACGAAAATCTCTGATTTTCGGACGACAGCAAGCCCCGGGACTGGAGCGCGCCGAGGGCTTTCTGGGTGTTTGCGGTCTCGTTTCTTTCAGTTCCAACCCAGACGAACCACCCACTCAGTACACACCCCTACGCATTGCTGCGCAAGCCACGTCCCCAGTCTCGCACCTCATCGACGAACGAAGCGAGAGAGTCCGTCGATGCAGAGCGCTAGTGTAGCTTCGATAGGCCACCAGTTAGCGACCGATAGATTTCCCCATTCGAGTTTCCGAATTTTGCAGCCACAGGGCACAGAAGTCGTGTTCACTCGATTTGAGGAAAATCAGGCCCAGACAAGCCATGTATCCTATTTCGCTATATCAAAACTCGCTCAACGTGTTCACCACATTGGATACTATCGGACTACACAGGCGCTATCCGCTCACAATGAACGAAAAATAAGAGCCGTGACCGAAATCCGTTCAGAACTCGTCTGTCGGCGCGGGAACGCCCTCTTCGTCGTCGCCGCCGTGGAGGTCGTACTCCTGTCGGAGCTCCCGGATGCGGTCGCGGATGTCGGCGGCGAGTTCGAACTCCAGGTTGCCGGCGGCCTCCTGCATACGTTCCTCTAACTGCTCGATCTGGCGGGCGGCCTCGTCGGCGTCGCTGGCGCTGGATCCGGCGACGTCGGAGGTGTCGGTCTTGGATCCGGGAAGGGACGTCTCACCGATCTCCTTCTCGATAGTCGTTGCTTCGTGGCCGTGTTCCTCGTTGTACTCCTGCTGGATCCGGCGGCGGCGCTGGGTCTCGTCGATGGCGGCCTCCATGGCGCTGGAGCGCTCGTCGGCGTACAGCACCACTTTGCCGTTGACGTTCCGGGCAGCACGGCCCATCGTCTGGACGAGGGTGGTCTCGCTACGGAGGAACCCTTCCTGGTCGGCGTCGAGGATGGCCACCAGGGAGACCTCGGGGATGTCGAGCCCCTCGCGGAGGAGGTTGATCCCGACGAGGACCTGGATCTCGCCCAGGCGGAGTGAGCGGATGAGCTCGTGACGTTCGAGGGTATCGGTCTCGTCGTGCATGTACGCGACGTCGACGCCCGACTCCTCGAGAAACTCGGTGAGGTCCTCGGCCATGCGCTTGGTGAGCGTGGTGACGAGAACCCGTTCGTCGTCGGGCATCCCGTTGATCCGCTCCATGAGGTCGTCGACCTGGCCGGTGGCCTCGGCGACTTCGACTTTCGGGTCGACGAGGTGAGTGGGGCGAACGATCTGCTCGACGATCTGGTCGCTCTCTTCGCGCTCGTAGTCGGCGGGCGTCGCGGAGACGAACAGCGTCTGGCTGGCCTTCTCCTGGAACTCCTCGAAGGTGAGCGGGCGGTTGTCGTAGGCGGTTGGGAGTCGGAACCCGTTCTCGACGAGGCTGTCCTTGCGAGATTTGTCCCCGGCGTACTGGCCCTTGATCTGGGGGATCGTCTGGTGAGACTCGTCGACGACGGTGAGGAAGTCGTCGGGGAAGTAGTCCATCAGCGTGTAGGGCGCGTCGCCGGAATCACGGTCCGAGAGGTGGACGGAGTAGTTCTCGATCCCGGAACAGTAGCCCGTCTCCTTCATCATCTCCAGGTCGAACGTGGTGCGTTCCTCGATCCGCTGGGCCGCGACCAGGTCGCCCTGGCGTTCGAAGTAGGCCACGCGTTCCTCTTTCAGTTTCTCGATCTCCCGGATGGCCTGCTGGAGGGTGTTCTCGGGGATGGAGTAGTGCTCCGCCGGGTGGACGAGGACGGCCGGTTCCGTGCCCTTGACGTCACCCTGCATGGGGTCGACCTTGAGCATCCGGTCGATCTCGTCGCCCCAGAACTCCACGCGAATCGCGAAGCGGCCGTACATCGGGTAGATCTCGACGGTGTCCCCGCGCACGCGGAAGGTACCCTGCGTGAAGTCGACGTCGTTGCGCTCGTAGTTCAGATCCACGAGCTGTTTCAGGAGTTCGTCGCGGTCGATCGCCTCGCCCTGTTCGAGCCTGAGGCTCATGTCGATGTAGTTGCGCGGGTCACCCAGCCCGTAGATGGCCGAGACGCTGGCGATGACGATGACGTCGTCGCGAGTGAGCAGGGACCGAGTGGCGGAGTGGCGCAGTCGGTCGATCTCGTCGTTGATCGAGGCGTCCTTGTCGATGTAGGTGTCCGTCTGCTCGACGTAGGCCTCGGGCTGGTAGTAGTCGTAGTAGGAGACGAAGTACTCGACGGCGTTGTCCGGGAAGAGGTTCCGGAACTCCTCGTAGAGCTGGGCCGCCAGCGTCTTGTTGTGGGCGATAACGAGGGTGGGCTGCTGGATCTCCTCGATCACCCACGAGACGGTGTTGGTCTTGCCCGACCCGGTCACGCCGAGGAGCGTCTGCTTGTCCATGCCCTGTTTGTAGCCGTTCGCCAGTTGCTCGATGGCGTCGGGCTGGTCGCCCGCCGGGTCGAACGGCGCGTCGACCCGGAACGGGCGGTCGACGTCGGGGCGGTCGACGGACAGCGGGCTGCCGGAGTTACTCATTGGGATCAGCTAGTGCTCGACGAACTTGAGAAATGCGTTCTCGGAGTGAGCGAGAATTCGGCCAGCTGCGCCTGCAAATCGCCATAATTCGACGGAAAGAAGCGTTCTTTCGGCCCACCCCAGATAGTAACGAAAGATCGTGTATAAATTGCATATCGCTATATGAAATGTCCACAACTGCGTTCCAGCTGGCTACTATATGAGCCAAAATTGAGCACGTGTCTGTGACTAACGACGGGTATTCGACCGATACGCACGTAGAACCGTTGTACAGAGCACTGCTCGCCGATTTTGACGAAGTCCGGGTGAAGTTGTGCCCTCGCTGTGACGTCGGAACCGTCCGGACGTTCACGTCCTCCAACGAGACAGTCCTTTTACACCGTCCATTCGAATGACACGATAGTCGCCAATGAAAGTCATCTGCACCGACGGGACGACGTTCACCTGCAAGGGATTCGAACTCACGGAGTACGGCGTCGCCCTCTACGGCCAGAACCTCGCCCAGGAGAAGGAACGGTACGACAACGAACCCGAGCAGACGGGATACGTGCCTCACGACCGGCTGTGGTACATCCTCCCCGAAAGCGTCCAGCCAGAGCTCCCGCCGCCCGGAGCCTCACAGGGCCAGCCCGGCCAACAACCCCCGAACCCGGATCAGCAGCCACCGACGGGTCAGTCGCCGACGGGGCAGCCGCCGATACGGCGGCTCCAGAACCAGCCGCAGCAACGACCGCCCGGTCAGCAACAACCGGGCCAGCGGTAGGCACAGCGGAGAACGCCAAAGAACGACGGCGAACCGATTCTACGCGGCCGTCACGCGGCCGATGGCACGTCGTACCGCGGTGCCCCCGACGAGCGAGCAGACGAAGTACCAGACGGTCCACACCTGGATGGGCCCGAGCAGGCGCGCGGTCCAGACGACGCGGCCGACGAACGGGAACACCGTCGCCGTCGGCGTGATCGCTGCCGCGGGCGCGACGGCGAGCCAGGTGAGCCAGAGGAACACCGGCGCGGTCAGGAGGACGGTGTAGGCCATCGGCCGCAGCATGTCCGTGAACACGAGCAACTGGTCGCTCATCAGCTCTCGTTGCTCGGCCTCCAGTCGTTCGACGGCGGCCTCGTCGTCCCGTTCGCGGGCATCGGAGAGCCGGTCACGGATGGTTCCCATCCGCGACTTGACGCGGTCGGCCCGCTCGGTGTCGCGGAGACGACGATTGAGGACGCCCGAGGCCCCGCCGACGACGACGGCCAGCAGGGCGACGGTGACAGCGAAGGGGAGCGCCGCCTCGACGGGGCCGAGAACGGCGTGCATCGTGCTCCCGACGGCGTCGCGAGCGCCCGGAATCTGGTAGCTCGCCATCAGGGCGAGCGCACCGACGCCGGCGGCTTTGTCCTGGAGCGACCACGAAGGCTCGTCGGCCGCCTCGTCCCCGACGGCATCGGGGTCGGGCTCGACGTCGTCGAGCACCTCGCGCGCCGCGGTCGGGTCGTCGACGACGAAGCACTCACCCGCGTCGACGAGGAGGCCGGTTTCGAGCAGGCGGCCCCACTGTTCGGCCGGGACGTCGTCGGCGACGCCGGGCCACGTGACGGTGCCGTCCGTGGCTTCCGCGTGGTCGAGCACGGTCGAGAGTGCCGCGGCCAGCGCCTCGTCGTCGCTGAGCGTCCGGCGGCGTTCGGAGTCCATATCCCGAAATTGAACGTGGCGGCCGTATGAACATTACCCTTCAGCGTCTCGAACCGGCAGTCGGGTCGGCTTTCACAGCACTTACCTGTCGTTGCAGCGGCCCGACAGGTATGGAAGCGAAGCGTTCGCTCTTCGACCTGGTCGCTGTCGTCGCCATCATCGCCGTCGTCGTCGTGAGTGACGACCTGCTACTCGGAATCGTTGCGATTCTGCTACTGCGGATTCTCGACGTGCTGATAGACATCCGGAATTCGCTCGACGAGCGTCCAGTGAGAGAATCCGCGAGTAGCTGAGTCCTCCGAGAAGAGACGGCAATCCGGTCCGGGCGGGACGCTCAACAGACCGGTTTGGGGTTGACGCCCAGGTCTTCGAGCGTCTCGAAGTACTCATCGTAGGCGTCCTGGACCACCGCGTCGGCGGCCTCGCGGGCGGCGTCCCAGTCGCCGTCGTCGGCGAGCGCGTCGAGCGCCTCGTCCCGCACGTCCTCGACTTCGCCACGGATGGTCCGGAACACCTGCGAGGTCTGTGGATCGGCCTGGCCGGTGAAGTAGCCGGTAAGCTGGCCGGTGGTCTCGCCGACGACGACGGCCCAGCCGACGAGGCCGCCGAGGCAGGCAGCGGTGCCGTCCAGGCCGGCGAGGGTGTCGTAGATGACCGAAGCGTCGCCTGGCTCGTGGTCGTCGAGCTTTCCGACGATGGTGTCGTAGTGCTCGTGTTCGGTGTCGGCCGCGGTGGCGAACGCCTCGTGGTCGTCGGCCCAGTCGTCGAACGTCTCGGCCGCGTAGTACGTCAGGTCGGCCGCGCGCGCGAGGACGACGCCTTCCTCCATCTCGCCCTCGGTCAGCGCGTACAGCGACTTCGAGGAGCCGAGCCGCGAGAGCGCCGTCTCGTTGGCGTCGCGGACCGACTCGGTGAATTCGGACGGGTTCATACCTGCGTGAACGGGGGGTGGGCGTTAGAAAGCATCGGATAGGACGGGCCCGACCGAAGGGAGGGGCCGTCGAACAGGCGAGCGGGGTCCTGGCGAGCGAAGCGAGCCAGGGCTCGGAAGACGAACGGAGTAAGTCTTCCGGCGAACGGTGTGACCCGCGAGCAGGCTGGGCCCTCGCTGTGCTCGGCCCCAGCTATACGGCGAGCGGTGCTACCCAGGGGCAGGTCAGACCCCCCGACGATGAACGGTGCGGACTGTTCGAAAGTACCGGACAGCGGGCTGACAGCAGGGCCCATCCTTTTTGGACTGGCCGTTTAGTCAGGACGTATGGAGTACACCACACTCGGTTCGACCGGGATGGAAGTCTCGAAGATCTGTCTGGGATGCATGAGCTTCGGGGACGAGGAGCCCTGGATGCTCGACGAATCAGAGGGACGCGAGATCATCGACCGGGCCATCGACCTGGGGGTCAACTTCTTCGACACGGCCAACGCCTACTCCGACGGCCGTTCCGAGGAGATTCTCGGGAACGCGCTCGCGGAGTACGACCGCGACGAGCAGGTCGTCGCGACGAAGGTACGGTTCCCCGTCGGCGAGGACACGCCCAACGCCTCGGGGCTCTCGCGGAAGACCATCGAGCAGGAACTCGACGACTCGCTGGACCGGCTCGGACTGGACACGATCGACCTCTACCAGACCCACCGCGTCGACCCGAACACGCCGCCGGAGACGACGCTGCGGGCGCTGGACGATGCCGTCCGGCGCGGGAAGATTCGCCACGCCGGCACCTCGTCGATGTACGCACACCACCTCGCAGAGCGTCTGCGGACGAGCGAGCGCGAGGGGCTGGTGAGCTACGAGACGATGCAGAACCACTACCACCTCGCCTACCGCGAGGAGGAGCGCGACATGCTGCCGCTGTGCGACCGGAACGATATCGGCGTGATCCCCTGGGGTCCGCTGGGCCAGGGCTTCCTGACCCGCCCCTTCGAGGAGCTGGCAGAGACCGAGCGCGGCGACCCGGACAACTTCCACAACCCGACCTCGGAGTACGAACGCGGCGGTGGCCGGGAGATCAACGAGCGCGTCCAGGAACTCGCCGAGGAGGAGGACGTCACGATGGCCCAGATAGCGCTGGCCTGGCAGTTCCAGAACGAGTACGTCGACGCGCCCATCGTCGGGACGACCAGCATGGAACACCTCGAGGACGCCGTCGAAGCCCTGGAGATCGACCTGTCCGACTCTGACGTCGAGTACCTGGAAGAGCCGTACGAACCCCAGCCCGTCGTCGGAATCTGAGGGACGACGAGGACCACGAGCAGCGACGGTCGCGTCGCCCGTCTGAATCCACCGGGACGGATTTCCGAGTCGACCTTTATTGCGGTCGCGGTTGAGCATCTCTAGCATGCAAGCCGTCCAGTTCACGGAGCACGGCGACGTCGACGTCATCGAGTACGGCGAGTTTCCCGACCCGGCAGTCGGTCGCGAGGACGTCCTGGTGGACGTGAAGGCGGGCGCGCTCAACCACCTCGACGTCTGGACGCGGCGCGGGTTGCCCGGGATCGACCTGGAGATGCCCCACGTGCCGGGCAGCGACGCTGCGGGCGTCGTCGAGGAAGTCGGCGATGACGTCACACGGTTCGAACCAGGCGATCACGTCGCCGTGCTGGCGGGCGTGAGCGGTGGCGACGACGAGTTCAGCCGCAAGGGCGACCCGACGCTCGCACCCGACTTCCACATCATCGGCGAGCACGTCCGCGGCGTCCACAGCGAGTTGGCGGCGGTGCCCGAGGAGAACCTCGCGCCCGTGCCCGACGGCGTCGACTGGGAGACCGCCGCGGCCGCGCCGCTGGTGTTCCAGACGGCCTGGCGGATGTTGCGAGACCGCGGCGACCTCAAGGCCGGCGAGAAGGTCCTCGTGCTCGGCGCGTCGGGCGGCGTCGGCCACGCCGCCGTCCAGATAGCCGCCCACGCCGGCGCGGAGGTGTTCGCCACCGCCAGCAGCGAGGAGAAGCTCTCCTACGCCGAGGACCTGGGCGCCGACCACACCATCGACTACAGCGAGGAAGATTTCGCCAGCGAAATTCGCGACCTGACCGGCGGCCGCGGCGTCGATATGGTGGTGGACCACGTCGGCGCGGACACCTGGCACGACTCGCTGAAGAGCCTCGCCAAGGGCGGTCGCATCGTCACCTGCGGCGCGACGACAGGCGGGCGACCCGAGACGGACATCAACCGCATCTTCTGGAATCAGCTCTCCGTCATCGGGTCGACGATGGCGACCCCCGGCCAGGCCGAGGAGGTTCTGGAGCTGGTGTGGGACGGCACGTTCGAGCCGCGCATCCACGAGACGCTCCCGATGAGCGAGGCAGCCAGGGCTCACGAGCTGCTGGAGAACCGCGAGGGCTTCGGGAAGGTTGTCGTGGTGCCGGACAGCGAACGCTAGCACTCGACCGTCGCCAGACACATCCCGCCCCGGGCCGAATTTTCCGGTGATGACCATCGAAACCGACGTCCTCGTCGTCGGCGGCGGTGCGACCGGTGCCGGCGTCGCCCGCGACCTGGCCCTGCGCGGCGTCGACGTGGTCCTGACCGACCGCGGCGGCCTCGCCAGCGGGACCTCCGGCCGTTCACACGGACTCTTGCACAGCGGGGCGCGCTACGCGGAGTTCGACCCCGTCGGCGCCGAGGAGTGCATCGACGAGAACCGCATTCTGCGTGCTATCGCCGGCGAGTGCATCAGGGAGACCAGCGGCCTGTTCGTCCAGCTCGCTGGTGACGACCCGGACTACTTCGAGGAGAAACGACGGGGGTGTGAGGCGGTCGGCATCCCCGTCGAGACAGTCGACCTCGACGCGGCCCGCAAGCAGGTCCCGGGTCTCTCGACGGACGTCGAGCGGGTGATGGAAGTCCCGGACGCCGTAGTGTACCCCTCACGTCTGGTGGCCGCCAACGCCGCCGACGCCCGGGAGAACGGTGCGGCGATTCACCCGCACGCGCCGCTCGAATCGCTGACCGTCGCAGACGGGCGCGTCAGTACGGCGCGGGTGGGCGGGTCGGTCGACGACGTCGTCGAACCGCAGTTCGTCGTCAACGCAGCCGGTGCGTGGGCGGGCGAGGTGGCGGCGATGGCGGGTCTCGACGTCGAGATGCAGCCCACCCGCGGCGTGATGGTCTCGGTCGAGTACGACGACCTCGGACCGGTGCTCAATCGCTGCCGGGACCCCGACGACGGCGACATCGTCGTCCCGCACGAGACGGAGGCCGTCCTCGGGACGACCAGCGTCGCCGTCCAGGACCCCGACGAGTACGAACGCGCCGACTGGGAAGTGGAGAAGACCGTCGAAGAGTGCGCCGCGATGGTCCCCGCCGTCGCCGACGCACCGGTCGTCCGCGAGTGGTGGGGCGTCCGGCCGCTGTACGCGCCCGACGAGGCCGAGAACGAGGGACGCGGCATCTCGCGGGGGTTCTTCCTGCTCGACCACGCGGCGGACGGAGTTGCGAACGCGGCGAGCATCGTCGGCGGAAAGCTGACGACCTACCGCCAGATGGCCGAGGTGACGAGCGACCTCGTGTGTGAGAACCTGGGCGTCGAGGCGGACTGCGTGACAGCGGCACAGCGTCTGGCCGGCGCCGACGACCCCGACCGACTGGACGAGTTCGTCGCCGAGTTCGACGGCCAGGGACCGACGGACGAGGACGTGGTCGGCGGCTAGGAGTTCGTGACCCGAAACCGGACGGCGTCGGCCAGGACGGCGCGATAGCGCGCCGCGAGTTCCTCGAAGACGAGTCGGTCCCGCGGGTCGACCCCCAGCGCGTGGAGGGTACCGGCGTAGGCGACGAGGCCGACCAGTGTTCCGAGCCCCGCCGCCGGGAGGCCGTCGACCGCCGTTCGAACGGCGACCATCGCGACGACCGCGACCGCGCCGGCGGCGAGGGGGTCGAGGAACGTCGCGTCGAAGGGCCATAGCCCCTCGAAGTGCCTGATCAGCAGCACTTGCAGTCCGTTCTGGACGCCGATCGCGAGCGACGTGCCGAGCGCGGCGCCGACGAGACCGAACTCCACGACGAAGGTGTACGTGAGAACGACGTTCAGTGCGGCGAGGAACCAGTCGAGCGCCATCCTGGCGTACTGGTGGTCGGTCATCATCAGGAGCCAGCCGGTCGCGCCGACCGAACTCCCGACGAACACGCCGCCGAGGTAGACCACGAGCGGGACGTACCCCTCGACGTACGTCGGACCGAACACCGCCAGGAGCTCTCGCCCGAACACTGCCAGCACGGCCAGAATCGGGACCACGGTCGTGAGGATGAGACGTGTCGCCGACGAGTAGACCGCGTTGAGCGTGTCCATCTCGTCCCTGGCGTAGAGGTCAGAGGCGACGGGCGGTAACAGCTGATTGAATGCCAACAGCGGGATCCAGGCTATCGAGACCAGCACCAGGACGACGTTGTAGATCCCCGCGGCCACCGCCGTCAACAGGGCGCCGACGAGCAGGACGTCGACGCGGTTCTGGAACACCTTCCCGAGGCTGCTCATCGCCACCGGTGCCGCGTACTCGTAGAACCGGCGCACGTCGCCGCGACCGACGCGGAGGGTGGGTCGGATCCCCGTCACGCTGACCGTCCAGGGGAACCCGACGACCACGAGCGCTACGGTACAGGCGACGATGGCTCCGGCGACGCCCACGACGGAGTAGCCGAGCGCCAGCGCTGCGACCGCGCCGACCAGCCGGACGCCGGGCCGAAGGAGCTTGTTGAAGAGGACCTCGCCGCGGGCCGAGCCGGCCGCTCGAAAGGTGGCGGCGTAGATCATCACGAGCCCGGTGAGCAGGACGAGGACGCCGAACAGCCCCAGCGCAGTCGGGAACGAGGGGTACTCGACGGTCGCCGCACCGATTCGCGGCGCCAGGAGCCAGACGGCGGCCGCGATTACCGTTCCGAATCCCAGCGTCGTGGCGTAGGCCAGTCCCGTCGTTCGTGACTGGGTTTCGGGGTCGTCCTCGGCGGCAGGCAGGTATCGCTGGAGTGCCGGGACGCTGCCGAACGTGACAAGTTGAATCAGCAACTGTGCGATACGCCAGGCGAACGCGTACACCCCGTAGGCGACGGGGCCGAGTCCGCGCGCGAGAAGGAACTCGGTAGTGGTGGTGAGCAACCGCTGGGCGGAGACGCCGCCCGACGTCACGACCGCACCGTGTGCGATGGTGAGGAGCGCGTCACGCTCGTCCTCCGGGACCGGGTCGTCGTGCCCTCGACTCATTATCGGCGTTCACCCACGGATTTCCGTTCCGGGCATTAAGTTGCCCGATACGCGGAAGGGGTGGTTTGACGCCACGCGTCCGGTGCGTTGCCCCTCGTCGAGGCCAGAAGTCCCCGCAGGCCCATGGAAGAGCAGTCACCGATACGGCAGTAGGCGACGGTCGTCTCGTCGCTACTGCTTGGTCGCCCATAGCGAGAGCGCGCCGCGAGTTCCTCGAAGACGAGTCGGTCCCGTGGATCGACCCCCAGCGCGCCGAGGGCCTTCGAGTTGTTTGACTTCGTGCGTGGAGCAACCCGGGCACCCACTGGTCGCTCAGTCTTTCACCTGTCTCGAACGATTCGTCGGCCGCTACATCGCGGTGTGAAACGCAGCGATTCATTCCGTGCAGTATTTACTGGCCACTCCGCTTTCGAGGACGTCTGGACCCCGAGGACGTCCGCCAGGACTGGGCCGAGCGGTCCGGCGACTACTCGCCGTCGTACTACGCGGAGATCGGTCCCAGCGAGGCAGCGTGACCATCGCCGACGTGGTCGGCCACTACGCGCCCGGGGACGCCGCGGTTCTGGAGGTCGGCTGTGGCCGCCATCTCGAACGCCTCCGGCGCGAGGGATTCGGGAACCTCACCGGCATCGACGTCAACGACGACTTCCCGCTGTACCACCGCGACTGGAAGGAAGTGTTTTCGGAGCGGGGGTTCGCGCAGTGGATTCGGGAACTCACGTCAGGAGACGCGATTCGCGTGTTTCGAGCGGTGTGAGTGAGGTGAGACAGCGCGTTATGCCGCGACGGTGCGTCCGGGGTCCGAGGTTCGGATGGTCGTGCGCACCGCCTCGGCGTCGACCGGGACGAACACGTCTGTGTCAAGCACCTTCGTGGCACCGGCGCCGAGCACGCCCGCGCGACAGGTCCGACTGGCGACGTCAGCACCGTCGTCGTCGACGAGGCTGACGACGACGTCGACCGCTGCCGGTTCGCCCTCGTTCGTGACCTGAAGTTCGACGCGCCCGATGCGGTTCCGGAGGGTCGTCACGTCGGTCTCCGTGTCGTCTTCGTCGTAGAACGTGATCCGGTCGAGCGTGAGGTGTCTCCCGCCCTCGCTGAGATACCGGAACAGTCGCCGGGAGATGTCCTCGTAGAGCCTGTCGGCGTCAGTGTCCGCCTCGAAGAGTGCACCGATGGGATTGAGGTCGGCCCGGAGGTCGCTCGCGATGGTCGGCCGATTCGCGGTGTTGGTCTTCAACCGGAGATAGTCGTCGATGAACGGGTCGAACGCCGCCGGCAGGTCGCCGTCGAACATGTCGGCGTAGGCTTCGAATTCCGTGTCGAAGTTGATCAGCGGCGGCAGCGGTGCAGCGGGCTCGACGCTCGGCACCCACGGTTTCGCGTCGTGCCGGTGCTCCGCTTGCTCCTCCCGGGCCGCCCGGCCCGAGGGACCGAAGTAGCCGAAGCTTTCGAGCAGCGACGCGAAGATGGCGCTGAGCACGGTGACGAAGATGACGCCGGCGGTCAGCAGGTGCGAGACTGGGTCCGGGAGCGTGAACTGGAACAGCGCGATGAACACGATGGTGACCATCCCGACGGTCAGCAAGAAAGAACCGAGACTCGGGTCCCGTCCCGTCAGGAACTCGATGTTGCTCAGGAACGTCGACTCGGCCGCCGCGTCGGTGGAGGTATCCGGTTGATTCATGGTCCGTTTCGTTCGCCCGGCCGTCGATTGCCCAGCCGTCAGTCCGCCGCCCGAAAGTCGGCATTACCGGCCGCAGCGGCACGCGAGAGGACCTGGACGAGGTGCGAGACCCAGATGCCGGCCGTGAAGCCAAAGAGCGTTCCGACGGCCGTGAGCCGAATCGGGTCCTCGAGTGGCGACAGTGCGACGGCGATACACAGCGTCCCGAAGATCAGCATGAGCGCGTACTGGACGCGCGTCGTCTGGTTCACTCGCCGTATCGCTTCGAGCACGATATCCGACTTACGTGTCGACGACAATTAAGTATACTGATTGACATAATTTGCCAGATTGCTGTCCGAAGTAGCCCGGAACGTGTCGATATTGTCTTTTCATTTACCATTTTCCGTGGTCGTCGATACATCGGGTCACAGTCGAAATGGAGAAGAGTAGATACTCGTCGCTCACTGCGCAGCGCTGGCAATCGTTTGTCCCGCTCGCACTGCGAAAGCCGATCGAGATAGCTGGTGCTGTCGTTCGGTGCTGTACCGCGAAAGAATATCGTAAACGAGCGCCGTTAGTTACCCTTCTCGATGGGGACGCCGACGAGGTTGCCCCACTCCGTCCAGGAGCCGTCGTAGTTGACGGCGTCGTCGTAGCCCAGCAGTTCGTGCAGGGCGAACCAGGCGACGGAGGAGCGCTCGCCGATGCGGCAGTAAGCGACGGTCGTCTCGTCGCCGTCGATGCCTTCGTCGGCGTAGAGCGATTCGAGTTCGTCGAAGTCCTTGAACGTGCCGTCGTCGTTGGTGACGGCCGCCCAGGAGATGTTCTGTGCGCCGGGGACGTGGCCGCCGCGCTGGGCGGTCTCCTGCAGTCCCGGGGGCGCGAGGACTTCGCCGGAGAACTCCTCGGGAGAGCGGACGTCGACGAGGGGGAGGTTCTTCTCGATGGCGTTCTCGACGTCGTCGCGGTACGCGCGGATGGACTCGCGCGGGCCGGACGCCTCGTAGTCGACGGCGGAGAAGTCGGGTGCCTCGTCCGTCGTCGGGTAGTCGTTGTCGACCCAGTACTCGCGGCCGCCGTCGAGGAGTCGGACGTCGTCGTGACCGTAGTACTTGAACTGCCAGTAGGTGTAGGCGGCGAACCAGTTGGAGTTGTCGCCGTAGAGGACGACCGTGGAGTCCTCGCTGATACCGTGGCTGCCGAGCAGGTCGGCGAAGTCCTCCTTCGTGAGGATGTCTCGCGTGGTCTGGTCCTGAAGCTGGGTCTCCCAGTTGAAGCCGATGGCGCCCGGCGCGTGGGCCTCGTCGTAGGCTTCGGTGTCCACGTCGACCTCTACGAGGCGATAGTCGGAGTCGTCGTCCTGGAACTGGTCGAGGTTGTCCTCGACCCAGTCGGCGGAGACGAGAACGTCGTTGGCGTACTCACTCATAATCCAATCAGTCCTACACCCCCACCTCTTAAACTACCTCTCTTGACGGCGTTCCCTGCCCCTCCTCCCCTGTTCCGGCAGATTCTGCCTCTACTGGCCGGCGAACCCGTGCGAAACGTCCGCATTCCACCGGACTGTCGCCGGCCACATTCACCCGAGATGGCCGCCAGTCGACTTAAACGGTGACGAACCAGTGGCAATTATCCCCGCTATCTTCGAGTGCGGGCAGCCAGGGGGCGAGAAACACAGGTTCAAACGCCCGGGAGTGAAACTTCCGGCAATGACCGACATCGTCTCGACCGACTGGGTCGCGGACCACCTCGACGGCCTCAACGTCGTCGACGTCCGCGACGCCTGGGAGTACGACGGCATCGGCCACCTCCCCGGCGCGGTGAATATCCCATTCGACTCGTTCCGGGCCGAAGAACACGCTGCCGAGGGAAGCGGGGGAACGAACGACGACGGTTCGACCGGCATGCTCCCGTCGGCCGAGGACTTCGAAGTACTCCTGAGCGAGCACGGCATCGCGACCGACGCCGAAATCGTCGCCTACGACGACATGCACGGCGTCTTCGCCGCGCGCTTCCTCGTGACGGCGGAGCTTCTGGGCCACGACCCAGAGAAGCTCCACCTGCTCGACGGCGACTTCTCCGCCTGGCAGCGCGAACACGAGACGACGAGCGACGCGCCCGACGTCGAGCCCACTGACTACGTCGTCGACCCGCCCGCCGAGTCGGTCCTGGTCGACGCCGACGCGGTGGCGGCTGCCGGCGACGACCCCGAGTCAGTCGTCGTCGACACGCGCGAGGACTGGGAGTACGAAGAGGGTCACGTTCCTGGCGCAGTCCCGCTGGACTGGAAGGACCTCGTCGACGACGAGAGCCGGGGAATCCTGCCCAGGGAGGAGGCCCTGGCAGTGGTGGAGGAACGCGGCATCACGCCGGACAGGCGGATCGTGCTGTACTGCAACACCGCCCGACGCATCAGCCACACCTACGTCGTGCTCCGACACCTCGGCTTCGAGGACCTGGCCTTCTACGAGGGGAGCCTGACAGAGTGGGAAAAGCAGGGCCGACCGCTGGAAACTGGTTCTTAGGCAGTTGCTAAGTCCGGTTCGACGCAGCTCCGGGCGAGGGGTGACTCACTGTACGGCTTTCTGTCGGGGTCCACGCTCGGCGGCGAGCAGGTCCATCGACTCGACGAACAGCGCGACGACGAGCGGACCGGCGATGAAGCCCACCAGCCCGACCGACAGCACGCCGCCGGTGAAGCCGACGAAGTAGAGGCTGCCCGGGATGCCGGCGGTGTAGGGCGCGAGCTGTGGGCGGACGACGGCGTCGGGGAGGAAGCCGACGAAGACGAGGCCGACGACGGTGAGCGCTATCGCACCGGGGACGTCACCAGCGAACACGTCGGTGGCGGCGACAGTGAGGATCACCACGCTCGGGCCGATGATTGGGATGAACTGGAGGATACCGGCGAGGGCGGCCAGCGCGAACGCGGAGTCGTAGCCCAGCAGCGTGAAGACGACGAAGGCGACGAGGAAGGTGCCCAGCGCCGTCGCGCCCTGGAGGACGTAGATGGCATAGAGGGTATCTCGGACGCGCTCGTGGAGGCGCGTGACGACGTCGTGGTAGCTGTCGGGGACGGTCCGGTAGACGACGGTCTGGGTGGCCGTCGGCCGCAACAACAGGGCGTAGACGAGCAGCGCGAAGAGAAACAGCTTCAGGCCGAGTTCGGGCGTCTCGCCGGCCACGTCGACGGCGATGGCGGTGACGAACTGCCGGATCGTGACGACGGCGCTGGCGAGGTCGAGGACGTAGACGGTGTCGAACAGGTCGATCTCGATGGCGTCGGGGAGTGCCCGCAGGAAGGCGAGCAACTCGGCGCGGCGCCGGTAGAGCGACCAGATCACCGGGACAGCCAGCGCCGCCGCGGCGGCGAAGGCCACCAGGGTGCTGAGCGCTGCCGCGACCCGCCGGTTGATGCCGCGGCCGACGAGAAACTCCCGGAGCGGGTAGAGGACGTACGCGACCGTGATGGCGAAGAAGACGGTCGAGAGCACCCGCGAGAGGATCACGAGCGTCAGGAGACCCGTCACGACCGCGAGGAGGACGAGTAGTTGCTGACGGGTTGGCATACAGTCGGGTTCGTCCCTGTGAGTAAAAGCCTTCCCCGCGCCCGAATCGCCGGACGTGGCCGGTGGTTCCCCGACGGTGACGGCCAGGATACGACGGTGTCGGTCAGGGGACGACGCCGACGGTCAGCAGCGTGCCGTACTCGCGATAGCGCTCGACCATCGACTCCCGGGTCTCCCAGTCCTCGGTGGGAAAGTCCCCCTCGGCGGGGATCTCCGTCTCCTCGTCGGGGATGCGGTCCTGGCCGGCGACGTGGAAGCCCGCCTCGCGGAACGCCGCGCGGTACTCGCGTTCGCTCCAGAGCACCATCGGCACCCCGACGAGTTCCTCCCACTCGTGGGAGTAGACGTTCTCCTCCCAGCGGTTGACGGCGCAGTAGAACGTCCCGCCGGGCCGGAGCACTCGCAGCAGTTCCGCGAGGACGGCGTGGGGGTCCTCGGCGTAGTAGAAGGCCTCCATCGAAAAGCAGTGGTCGACCGAGTCGTCGGCGAAGGGGAGGTGCTCGAAGTCGCCGCGCAGGAACCCGGAGTGGCGGTCCTGGGTGTAGGATCGGGCGTTGTGTACCATCTCGGCCGCGGCGTCGATGCCGTACGTCCGGCCCGCGCCGCGGGTCTCACGGAGAGCCCGCCCGGCGTAGCCGCTCCCGGATCCGAGGTCCAGCACGGTGTCGCCCTCCTCGACGGGCATCTGGGAGAGGACATGTTTCGCAGTGTGCCAGTGGCGCTCCTCCATCCCCTGGTCCTTCCCCTGTCGTGCCCACTCGTCGAAGGCGTCGCCGGCGCTCATACTGTGATCGAGCGTCGCCAGCGGCAAATTCAGTTCGGTCCCGGTCCGTTCGAACCGGATCAATCCGACCCACGGACAGCGTTCGCGAACGTGTTGGCGAGAGGTAAATTATATGGTTCTTATCGTCGTGGCATCGGCCATGTCATCGGCCCTGCCGACTGCCCTCCGCCAGTTTGGGCCGTCGGCGCCGACAGTCGTGGTCGTGATGGGCGCGGCCAGTATCGGCCTCCTGGCTTGTCTGTCCCTGCTGTTCGTGTACTGGGTCTACCTTGACGCGGGTGACCGGGGCAGCGACAGGCCTCGTCTCTGGGCGCTCTGTACGCTCGTCGTCCTCCCCGCGAGTGCCACCTATTTCGTCCTCGCGGGTCGGATCGGCGAGCGCCAGGAGCCAGTAACGGCTCGGAAGCGACTGGTCGAGACGGCGCTGATCGCCGGCTGTGCAGGAGTGTTCCTCACGTTCCTCTTCGCACCACCAGACCCGTTCGTTCAGCTCACTTCCATCCCCGCGTCGCTCGTCCTCACATTTCCCGCCGCGTATCTCCTCTGGTATCGTCGTGGGTTCGAACGGTTCCGTTCAGTCGTCTGAGGGCATTCGCCTGGATTTCGCAGGGAAAACGGGTTCGACTGGACGGAAAGAGCTATGAGCCCTAGCTGACACGTCGTCGGTGATGGCCCTCCAGCCACCGTTCAGCGACCTCCGACCCTGGATGCTCGCGGGCTACGCGTTCGTCGCATTCATCGTCGGCCTCCGGGTCCTCGTCGCCTACTGGGTGTATCGCGACGCGAGCGCCCGGGGGAGTTCGAACCCACGGTCGTGGGGAGTGTGGGTCGTAATCGTCGACCTGGTCGTCCTCTCCTATCTCTACAATCGGTGGCGGAAACTCGGGGAGCGTAACTACCCGCGGACGACGCGTGATCGCGCCGTCGAGACGACCGTCGTCGCCGGATACGGCGCGTTCATCAGTGGCGCGCTCCTCGCACCCGCCGACTTCTTCCTGACGCCCCTGTACACGGTCGGAGGGCTCGCCGTGACCCTCCCGCTCGCGTACCTCCTCGTGTACCGCGGCGGCTGGGCGCGACTGCGAGACGCGGTTTGACCGGCCGATCACCGAGAACGCCACCGTTTAGGCCCCTGCTGCTGGAATAGCTGGCATGGCTCGCGCGCCGCGGTTCAAGCTCGCCGACACGGCCCAGCAGATCGTCGGCGGGTTCCTGCTGGCCGGCCCCTTCGTCGTCACCGAGGAGGTGTGGGTGCTCGCGGCCAACATGACCTGGGCCCACACGCTCGCGGTCGTCGGCATCGTCTTCGGCATCGGCTACGGTGCGCTGTACGAGGCCGACGACGACCGCGACCCCGACGTCGAGGCCGAGGTCGCCGGCGTCCCGCTGCGCTTCGTCTCCCTGATGGGCGTCTCCTTCGGCTCGGTCGCCATCCTCGCCCTCGCCTTCACCGCGCCCCAGACGTTCCTCGTCGAGGCCGGCATCCTCGACGACCCCACGACCACCGACGTCCTGCTCACCACGCTCAAGGCCATCGCCGTCGGCGCTATCTTCAGCGTGGTCGGCGCCGCGACGGCCGACAGCGTGTTCTGAGGGGTCAGACCTCATGGCAGTGGCCCGTTACCCGCAGAGTTAAAGCGCCTGCCCGCGCCCTATTGTCCGTATGGAGTACACGCTCGCCATCGACGGGGCGCCGGAGACGATTCCGGGCGGCACGGGCGTCCTGTTGTTGCATCCGAGTACGGGCGAGACCGACCGCATCGACACGGACTTCCTGAGTACGGACACCGACCACCTGCTGGCCGTCTCGACGCGGACTTCGGCTCGCGAGGTCGAGCAGAAACTGGAGTACTACGAGGTCGACGAGGATCGGGCGACCATCCTCGACACCATCTCCATCGAACGGGGCTACACCCGCAGGGCCTCGGAGAACCTCCGCTACGTCGCCTCGCCGGACGACTGGGAGGGGATCGTCGACGAAGTCGAGACGTTCCTGGAGAGTCACGACGGGAAGCTCCGGATCAGCTTCGACTCGCTGACAGAACTGATCTACTACGCCGACGAGGACCGGGCGGAGCGGGCCGCCGAGCGCATCCTCGACCTGCTGGCGACCCACGACGCGGTCGGCCTGTTCCACCTGGCAAAGGGCGTCCACGACGAGGCGACGGTCGACCGGTTCCGCGAGCTGTTCGACGGCGTCGTCGAACTCGCCGAGGACGACACGACTACCGCCGACTTCTGACCGGGCCGCGGTCCGGACCGATTCTGCGCCCAGATCGTCCCAGAGCGTCGCCAGAGCACCCTAACAGCCCGACAGCGCCGTCGTGGTATCTCGTGGCACATCACCAATCATTAAGAGGATAGCTGTCCATACAGTTTCACGTATGCCGGAATGCCAGAACTGCGGCAATTTTGTAACGGCTGACTACGCACGGGTCTTCACGCCCAACGGGGTCGATGCGCCGCGGGTCTGCCCGCAGTGTGAGGACAAGATCCGAGACGGGGCGAGCGTCCGGGAAGCCCGGTCCACGCGTCGCGGATAGCACACGACTACAGCCCGCCGTACTCGGTCCGTGCGGCCGCCGACACCGCAGGGGGTCAGTCGGTGGACGTCTCGGACGAGAAACAGCGGGTCGCGCTCGCCCGCGACCGTGGGAGGCGGTCGACGGACGTGGCGCTCTTCTTCCATCGCTGTCACTCACGCTTCACTGCCAGCACAGCACGCCACAGCGCCTGATCGGCCAGCAGCCAGCCGTTAGTCCCGGCTCGCGTCGAGCAGCGACCGCGCCCGTTCGAAGGCGTCGTCGGCCCGGGATTCCTCGCGCGCCTCGGCCGTGATCCGGACGAGCGGCTGGGTCCCGCTGGCCCGGAGGAGGAACCACGCGTCGCCCAGGTCGACCCGGACGCCGTCCAGCGTCGACACGTCGGCGAACTCGTCGGCGACGCGTGCGCTCACTCGGTCCATCACGTCTCGCTTGTCGTCGACCTCGACGCTGTCCCGGCGGATGGGGTAGTCCGGTACGTCGGCGACCCGGTCGGCCAGCGACCGTTCGGCGTCGAGCGCGACGAGTTTGCAGGCCGCGAGCGGGCCGTCGGGACACAGCGTCTCCTCTGGCCAGATCCAGGCGCCGCTGGGCTCGCCGCCGAAGGCGACGCCCGGTTCGCTGGCCGCGTCGGCGACGTAGACGTCACCGACGGGCGTGTACGTCACGTCGACGTCGCGCTCGGCGAGGTAGTCGGCGACGGCCAGGCTGGTGTCGACCGGGACGGCGACCGCGTCCCCGGGCTCGGCGGCGTCGGCCGCGAAGATCGCCAGCAGTTCGTCGCCGGAGAGGTAGGTGCCGTCGGAACTCGCCGCGCGCAACCGGTCGGCGTCGCCGTCGTGGGCGATGCCCAGGCTCGCGTCGGTGTAGCCGACGAGCGTCGACAGCGACTGGCAGTTCTCGGCCGTCGGTTCGCTGGGTCGCCCCGGGAACGAGCCGTCGGGCTGGGCGTTGAGCGTCTCGACGTCACAGCCCAGGCGCGTGAGCGCCTCGACCGTCACGCCGCCGGCGCCGTTGCCCAGGTCCACGACGACGGCGGGCGGGTCGGCCAGGTCCACGGCGTCGGTCAGGGCGGCGACGTGGCGCTCGCCGGCGTCGGCCGCCCGGCGTTCACCGACGGCGTCCCAGGCGACCAGGTCCGCCGCTTCGTCGCGGATCCGCTCTGAAATCTGGTCCCGAAGGTCGGCGTCGAACGCCTGCCCGGAGGGCTGCCAGAGCTTGATCCCGTTGTCCTGCGGCGGGTTGTGGGAGGCCGTCACCGAGACGCCGACGTCGGCCGACTCCCAGGCAACCGCGCGGCCGACCGTCGGCGTGGCCGCCAGCCCCAGGTCGACGACGTCGGTGCCCGACTCGCGCAGGCCGGCCGCGAGCGCGTCCGCGAGGAACTCGCCCGACTCGCGCGGGTCCCGGCCGACGACGACGCTGTCCGCGTCGACGCCCACCGCTCGTCCGACCGAGAGCGCGAGCGACGCGGTGACCTCGTCCCCGACCGGTCCCCTGATTCCGCTGGTCCCGAACATGGTTCCCAGTCAGGGGGCCGGGGGAAAAGTATCCACTGTTTAAACCGGCCGAAGGCGGCCCGAGTCAGCCGGATCAGACCTGTGGGGACGGTGGCGGCGCGATCGTCGACGGCCGGCGCTGCAACGTCTCGGAGAGGGCGAACTGCTCGGGGGCCACCGTCGCCTCGACGATCGTACTCATGACCAGCGAGAGACGCCGGTCGGTCAGTAACGCCCCAGGTACCACCGAACGAGGCCCCGGCTCCGACCGGCGACTGAATCCGGTCGCCACGTCGTTCGATTACGCCGACTGTAGGCCCGGCTCAGGACTTGCTGGATCGGGACTACACAGGACAGGATCCACCGGACCGACGGTGACGACCAGCCGTAGCGATTTTCTACCCGCCCGCAGAGGAGACACACATGAAACAGGGCGGCTCCGAGGCGGCCAAGCGGCGGGCAGGCGAGTCCGCCGCCGAGCGCGTCGCGGACGGACAGGTCGTCGGACTCGGAACGGGGAGCACCGCGGCCCACGCCATCCGCGCTATCGGTCGGCGGGTCGACGCCGGCCTGGACGTCACCGGCGTCCCGACCTCCTTCCAGTCGCGCGAACTGGCCCGCGAGGCGGCCATCCCGCTGGCCGACCTGGACGAGGTGTCGGTCGACCTGGCCATCGACGGCGCCGACCAGGTCGCCGACGGACAGCTCGTCAAAGGCGGCGGCGCCGCCCACGCCCGCGAGAAGATCGTCGACGCGGCCGCCGACCGCTTCCTCGTCGTCGCCGACCCGACGAAGGAGGCGGACGTCCTCGACCACCCCGTCCCCGTCGAGGTGCTGCCGAGCGCCCGTACGACGGTCGCCGACGCGGTCCGCGAGCTGGGCGGCGAGCCCGTCCTCCGCCGGGCCGAGCGCAAGGACGGCCCCGTCGTCACCGACAACGGCAACCTCGTGCTCGACTGCGAGTTCGGCGAAATCGACCGACCGGACGACCTCGCGACCGACCTCTCGGCGCTCCCGGGCGTCGTCGAACACGGCCTCTTCGTCGACCTCGCGGACGAACTCCACGTGGGCACCGAGGACGGCGTCACCGTCCGACAGCTATCGGGCACCGAGTGAGTGTCGGGAGCCAGGACGGCATCGCGAGGCCGTCGCTGGTCGAAGTAACGAAACGGAAAAACCGCGGAGTCAGCCTTACAGGTCGCGGGGCTGGACTGTCTTGCGGTCGTTCGAGTCGGCACGCCGGGCGGCGTCCTGGAGCAGTTCCTCAACTTCCTCGTCGAGCGAGTCGTAGAAGTCGGAGGCTACGTTCATGTCGTTGAGCGCTTCTTTCACGGCGGCTTTGACGATCAGGTCTGCCATACACCTCCGTGTTCCCGGTGGCACCTTATATACTTTCCTGAAGCACGGCCTCCTCGCCGGTACTCACGGGGGTTTGAGCGGTTTTGGCAGTGTTTAGTTATATAAAGGAGGGTGTTTCGTCACGTTAGTCCGGTCGAAAACACCCGCCGAACGGTCCGCCAGGGCGCGAAACGGCCGCTCGGTGTCTCGCGCGCGGATTGGACTTTCGGGGTGCGCGACCAGGCAGTCGGTGCCTTCGTCGGCGCATTTCCCGGCGAATTTCGTCTGCACTTCCCCAGACTGGACCTCGTCGGCGCCAGCCTCTGCTCACGGGTCGCTCCGCTCCCCGTTCGCTGTATAGCTGGGCCGCTCGCTTCGCTCGCGCCCCAGCCTCTGCTCGCGGGTCACTCCGTTCCCCGTTCGCAATATAGCTGGTCGCTCACTTCGTTCGCGACCAGCCAACCTCCCAACCCTTACGACCACCCCCACCAGTACAACCACCATGCGCGACATACTCGACGCAGTCGCCGCGGGAGAGATGTCCCCCGCGGAAGCGGAAGCCGCGCTCGCCGGCTACGCGACGGGCGAGGCCGGTCGATACGACGCGGCGCGCGAGGAGCGGGCCGGCGTCCCCGAAGCGATCCTCTCCGAAGGAAAGACGTCCGAAGAGGTGGCGGAACTGGTCGAGACGGCGCTGACGACGACTGGACGAGCCATCGCGACGCGGCTGGAAGACGGCGATCCGGCGGCCATCCGCGATCGGCTCGCGGAGTCCCACCCCGACGCCACGCTTCGGTGGGACGACCGGTCCCAGTGGCTGGTCGCTCACGGTCCCGACTACGAGCCGACGTGCCTCAACGCCAGCGTCGGCGTGGTGACGGCGGGGACCTCGGACGCGATTCCCGCCGGCGAGGCCGCGATGATCGCCAGGGAGATGGGTGCCCAGGTGTACCGGGTCGACGACGTCGGCGTCGCGTCGCTCACCCGGACGATCGACCGCCTCGACGAACTTCGCGAACAGGACGTGCTGATCGTCGCGGCGGGGCGAGAAGGAGCGCTCCCGACCGTCATCGCCGGACTGGTCGACGTCCCCCTTATCGGGCTCCCCGTCTCGACCGGCTACGGCCACGGCGGCGAGGGGAAGGCCGCGCTCTCGGGGATGCTCCAGTCCTGTACCGCGCTCACGGTGGTCAACGTCGACGCCGGATTCACCGCGGGCACGCAGGCTGGGCTCGTCGCCCGGCGTGTCGCCGACGCACGGCGGGACGACGGAGATACCTGACTAGTGGGTATGAGAGTACTTCTATCGTGGGAACGTATGACAAACTGCCGGCGACACCGCCGGCTATCACGATGTCCAACTGCACTCACTGCGGCGGACACGTCTCCGATCAGTTCGCGCGCGTCTTCGCCGACACCGACGGTGAAGTTCGCGCGTGCCCGAGCTGCGCCGCGAACGCGGGTATCGCGGAAGTCGCCAAGCGACGCGCGCTCGAAGCCTGACCGGCGTCGCCGTATCGCCCACAGACCACGACACGCGTTCGGCCGGACCCGACGGTGGGCGACGTGAGTGACGATCACTTCGTCTACGTCCTCCGCTGTGCCGACGAGTCGCTGTACACCGGCTACACCACCGACGTCGAGCGGCGTGTCGACGAACACGACCGCGGCGAGGGCGCGAAGTACACGCGCGGGCGGACGCCCGTCGAACTCGTCCACGTCGAGGCGTTCGACTCCCAGTCCGCGGCCATGAGCAGGGAGTGGGAGGTCAAACAGCTCTCCCGTGCCGAGAAGGAAGCGCTCGTCGACGACGACGCACCCTAGCCCGTCGCGACGAGCACCTGTCGCCGAACCGGACCTTTTTGCTCGCCCGGCGAGCATCCTCCCCCATGACAGACGACGAGGCGCGGGCCGACGCCATCCAGTTCGGCACCGACGGCTGGCGCGCGACGCTGGACGAGTTCACCGACGACCGCGTGCGGATGGTGGGACAGGCCGTCGCGACCTCCCTGCGAGACCAGGGCGAGACGGCGCCGATCGCCGTCGGGTACGACGCCCGCGAGCACTCCCGCGGGTTCGCCGAGGAACTGGCCCGCGTGCTGTGTGCCAACGGGTTCGACGTGGTCCTCCCCGAGCGGGACACGCCGACGCCGGTGGTCGCCTGGACGGTCCGGGATCGCGATCTGGCCGGCGCGCTGATGATCACGGCCTCCCACAACCCGCCGGAGTACAACGGCGTGAAGTTCGTCCCCGGCGACGGCGCCCCAGCGCTGCCCGACGTCACCGACGAGGTGGTGGCGAACCTCGCCGAACCCGAGAGTCTCCCCGACGAGGAGTGGGGCGACGTCGAGGAGACGGACCTCGTCGGTCCGTATCTCGACCACGCCCTAGGGTTCGTCGCCGACCTGCGCGAGGGCGGCCGTGACCTCTCGGGACTCCGCGTCGCCTACGACGCGATGCACGGGAGCGGCCGCGGCGTCACCGACCGACTGCTCGAACAGGCGGGCGCGGACGTCGAGCGACTCCGTTGCGAACAGGACCCCGAGTTCGGCGGCGGCGCGCCCGAACCGGTGGCCGAACGAGCCGAACAGCTCACCGAGACGGTCACGTCGGACGAGGCCGACCTGGGCGTCATCAACGACGGCGACTCCGACCGCGTCGCCATCGTCACGCCCGAGCGTGGCTTCCTCGACCCGAACCTCTTCTTCGCCTCGGTGTACGACGACCTCCTGTCCGGCGCCTCGGGCGACGTCGTCCGGACCGTCTCCACCAGCAGCATCGTCGACCGCGTCGCCGAGGCCCACGGCGAGTCCGTCCACGAGACGGCGGTCGGGTTCAAGTGGGTCGCCGAGGCGATGGGCGACCACGACGCGCTGATGGGCGGCGAGGAGTCGGGCGGCTTCGGCGTCAGTGCGCACCTCCGGAACAAGGACGGCGTCCTCGTCGCGCTGCTGGCCGCGGCCGCCGCCGCCGAGGAGCCGCTGGACGACCGCGTCGACGCGCTGCTGGCCGAACACGGCGAGATCCACCAGGGCCGCGTCAGCGTGGACTGCCCGGACGACCGGAAGGCCACCGTCCTGCAGAAACTCGAAGCCGACCTCCCCGAGTCGGTGGCCGGCGAGGGCGTCGCCGACGTCTCGACGGTGGACGGGTTCAAGATGACGCTGGCCGACGGGACGTGGGTGCTGGTCCGCCCCTCGGGCACCGAGCCGAAGCTGCGGGTGTACGCCGAGGCCGGGAGCGAAGCGCGCGTCGACGAGTTACTCGACGCCGGGCGCGACGTCGTCGAACCGCTGGTCTGAATTTAAGGCGCGACGCACCGTCGGTCAGGTATGGACACTGACATCGAGTTCGCGTACACGCGCGGACTCGACGACGAGGACGTAGAACGGTACCTGCGCGAGACGCCGACGGGCGTGCTCGCGCTGGCCGACGGCGACGAGGCCTACGCCGTGCCGCTGGTCCACGAGTACCGGGACGGGTCGCTCTACTTCCACCTGGGCGACCATCCGGGGAGCACGAAGCTGTCGTTCGCCGACGCGACGACCACGGCGACGTACGTCGTCTACGACGCCGAACCCACGGACGACCCCGAGGCGTTGACGTCCTGGAGCGTGCTCGCCAGGGGGACCCTCAGGGAAGTCCCCGACGACGACCCGGCCTGGGACGCGGTCGCGATCAACGAGGCGTTCGAACCGCTGCGGATCTTCGACGAGGCCGTCGAAGACGTTTCCGTCGAGCTGTGGGAGTTGCAGATAGAGTCCCTCACCGGACGGACTACGTGACGTCGGACCGACTGAACGGAGCCGAGACCCGGTCGTTCAGGCGTCGGTGCCGACGACGTAGGTGTTCGCGACCCGGTCGCCGATGCGCTGGCCGTCGTCGCTGACGAACATGACGCCGGCTTCGACGGCGAGCCAGGCGCCCATGAGGAACATCGCGAAGAAGAACCCGACGAAACCGAACAGGCCGAGGAGCGCCATGAGGGGGAACGGCAGGAGCAGGAGCGCGGTCCGGATCAGCCGCTGACGCTTGGACGGCGCGCCGCCGTCCTCGTCGACGACCGCGACGTCCTGGGAGCGCTTCCCGAACGTCTGGCCGGTATCGGCGTAGTAGACGAAGTACCAGATCAGCACCGCGCCGATGGCGAGCCAGAGCACACCCCGGATCACGAAGCCGAATGCCGCCGTCGCGAGGAACGCGCCGCTATCGATCGCCGATGGGTCGGCCGCGTTCATCCCCATCCCCGCACCGAACGAGAGCACCGAACTGATCACGGCGGAGACGATCCACAGGCCGAACGCGGCGGCACTCAGTAACGCGAAGTCGATGAGATACGCCGCGAGCCGGTCCGACGTGGCGTCGGCCGCACGCTGGGCGATTGTTGCTGACATGAGTTAGTTGCCTGGACGGTGCATGTTAGTGTCCGTGTATAATCGTTTCGGCTACGGCGTCGATTCAGGGGCGATCCGGCGTCCAGACGCCCCTGAATCGGTTCGTCTCGGCCGTTGGCTCGACGTCGAAGCCCAGTCGCTCGTAGAAGGGGCGGACGCCGGCGTCGAACTCGGCGACGAGGCGCTCCCGCCGGGCAGCGGCGGTCTCGGCCAGTTCGGTCCCGATCCCCTGCCCGCGACGGTTCCGACGGACCGCGACGGCGTCTATCCGGTCTCCGGCGAGGACGAGCGCGCCGAGGACGGTGGCGTCGGTGGCTTCGTCGTCGCCGCGGCTTTCGGCGGCTCTCACGGCGACCAGGACGGCGCCCGCCTCGATTTGCTCCCGGAGTCTATCGTGGTCGACCGCGAGCGCGGCACCGTCAAGGACGTTGCGGACGGCGGCGACCTCACCGGGGTCGGCCTCGCGGACGCGCATCTACCCGCCCTTGATGAGGCGGACGACGCGGACGTGGTCGGCGTCAACCGGCTGGTCCTCGGGGACGGTGTGGCCGTCGACCATCACGGACACCGCGTGAGGGCTCAGGTCGACGGCGGCGAGCAGGTCGGCGTAGGTGGCGTCGGCGTCGACGGCCACGTCGTGGCTGTCCTCGCCGACGACGTCGACGGTGACGTTCATGGCCGACGATTGGCTGCGACGGTCTTGAGCGTGTCGTCACCCATCAGATCGGGTCGGTTGCGGTGGCCGGCGCGGCCTCGCTCCGGTTCCGGTAGGCGTCCCAGATCCCGAGGACGAGCGCGCCGAACCCGAGCACCAGCACGACGGTCTGGACGAGCTGGCCGAGCAGGGGGACCAGTCCGACCAGCGCGACGGCGACGACGCCGACGACCAGTGCGAGCCAGCGGTTGTCCAGGCCCGCGTACGACAGCAGCCACTCGCCGAGCGCGTAGCGGCCGTACACCGAGGCGGCCCAGAGTAACAGGACGAAGAGCAAGAGCCCGGCCAGCGACAGCGGGATGCCGATGAACGTGACGAACACCAGGACCAGGCCGGCTACGACGCCGAGTGCGACGAGCATTCCGATGCCGCCGGTCCGGACCGGCTCCGCGGCCACGCGGTCGGCGACCTCGGTGGAGAACCGGGGGAAGGCAAAGAGCAGGATAGCGCCGAACAACAGCGTCACGAGGGCGCCGTAGAGGTCGAACAGCGGCCCGCCGAGGCCCAGGTCCGGACCGCCGCCGGTCTGGACGCTCTCGTCACGGGTGACGCTCCCCCCGACTACCGACCCGTCGGCCCGGGAGAGGTCGCCGTCGTAGGTGAGGTTGCCCTCGATGCGGGCGTCCGGGCCGAGCGTGATCGTGTCGGCGCCCAGTTCCGCGTCGCCGCCGACGACCCCGTCGACGAAGATGGAGCCCGCGCCGGCCGTGAGCGAGCCGTCGATTCGTCCGGTGTCGGCGACCCGGACGGAGCCGCCGCCGGCCTCGACGTCGCCCGTGACGTTCCCGGCGACCTCGATGGAGCCGCCGGACATCTCCACGTCGCCCCGGACGGTCCCCGGCTCGGCGATGCGCACGTCCCCGCCCGCGGTCGTGAGGTCGCCCTCGACGGTGCCGCGGACGACGACTGAGCCGGCGAACGCCTCCAGGTCGTCGTCGACGGTCTCGCCTTCCGCGACGACGACGGTGCCGCCGCTGCGCGTCTCGGCCGCCGCGACCGCGGGGAGGGAGGCGAGCAGTGCGACGACGACGAGCAGCGTGAGCGCTATGCGAGTCATGCGATCGAATTTTCTCACGGACCCCTATAAAATCGTGAGCGGAGTTTCCGGCGCTGAAAGCGTGCGCCACGGCGTCGAACCGCGCTCAGTCGTCCGTCAGTCCTCGGTCGCAGTCGGGTAGTCGGTGCCCAGCAGGTCGTCGGCCGAGGCGGGCTCGTCCTCGGCCTCGGCGGCGGGGCTCACGCTCCCGGTCTGGTAGCCGTGCAGGTCCAGCGTGACGTGGTCGAAGCCGACGTCGGCGATGTGGTCACGGGCCGCCCGGACGAAGTCAGGGTCCAGCGCCACGTCGAGTTCCTCCTCGCCCACCTCGATGCGGGCGAGGCCGTCGTGGTCGCGCACGCGGAACTGCTCGAAGCCCCACGTCCGGAGGAGGCGTTCGGCCTTCTCGACGCGGGAGAGGCGGTCCTCGGTGACTTCCAGGCCCGTGGGGATGCGCGAGGAGAGGCACGCCATCGAGGGCTTGTCCGCCACCGAGAGGCCGTACTCGCGGGCAATCTCGCGGACTTCCTCTTTGGTGATGTCGTGCTCGAGGAGCGGGGAGTAGGCGTTCAGCTCTTCGACGGCGCGGAGGCCCGGGCGGTGGCCCTCGCCGGGGTCGGACGCGTTGGTGCCGTCGCAGACCACGTCGATCCCCTGCTCGCGGGCCTCGTCGTACATGGCCGAGAGGCGCATCGACCGGCAGTGGTAACAGCGCTCGTCGTCGTTGGCGACGAACGACTCGCTGTCGAGTTCGGAGAACTCCACGATCTCGTGGCGGATGCCGATCTCCTCGGCGACGCGGTTGGCGTCCTCGAGTTCGGCCGCCGGGAGCGTCTCGCTCTTGGCGGTGCAGGCGACGGCGTCGTCGCCGAGCGCGTCGTGGGCGATTGCGGCGACGACCGAGGAGTCGACGCCCCCGGAGAAGGCGATCAGGACGGCGTCACGCTCGGCGAGGTCGGCGCGAGCAGCGTCGAGTTTGGCCGCGACGGCAGTCATGGGCTGTCGTTCGGTACGCGGAGAGAAAAGTCCGTTGCGTCTCGCGCAGTGCCCCAGTTCGATTGACACGACGGTGTCCGCCGTGACCACGACCCCGGTTAGACGGCCGCCAACAGCCGTCTCCTCCCCGCAGATCCCGGCGACGTCCGGCGGTCCGATGACGCGCGTCATACGCACTTTTACAACCGAGAATCGCGAACTCACAGCTCCATGGGGGTCTATACCATCGCGGGCGGCAAGGGCGGCGTCGGCAAGTCCACGACGACGGCGTCGCTCGGCGTCGCGTTGCACGACGCCGGCTTCGACGTCGTCCTGGTCGACGCCGACCTGGCACTGCCGAACCTCGCCGAGGTCCTCGGCGAGCCGAACGAATCGGGAATCCACTCGGTACTGGCGGGCGAGGCGGCCGTCGACGACGTCCTCCGCGCAGTCGCTGACGGGCCGGACCTGATCGCCGGCGGCCAGACCATCGAACACTTCGAACAGGCCGACCCGGCGAACCTGCGGGCGGTGATCGACCCGCTCGACGACGAGTACGACGTCGTCCTGGTCGACACCGGCGCGGGGCTGAGCCACGAGGCGCTCGTCGCGACGGGGCTGGCCGACGGGACCGTGCTGGTGACGACGCCACAGGAAGCGGCCGTCGACAACGTCGCCAAGACCGCCGAGTTCGTCGACCACGCCGAGGCGACGGTACTGGGCGCCGTGGTGACGCGGACGACTGCGGACACCGACCTCGGCGACATCGCCGGCCGACTCGGCGTCCCCCTCCTCGGCGCGGTTCCGGAGGACGCCGCCGTCGACGCGGCGCCCGCCACCACCGGCGCGGCGGGCGACGCCTACCGCTCGCTCGCCTCGACGCTCGCGACCTGCCACGACGGCTGGGAAGACGGTGAGGAGGGAGCCGTCGACGCCCCCGCGAGCGTGGCCCTCGACGCCCCCCAGCGGCGCGGGCCGACCGGAACCGAGAGCGTCTCGGCGGACTAGTCTCGTCGGCGTCCGGCCGAACTGCGTGAGGCCGGGCTCGGGAGACGAGCGGAGCGAGTCTGTCGGCGTCCACGCGAACAAAGTGAGCGTGGGCTCGATAGACGAACGAAGTGAGTCTATCGGCGTCCTGTCGAGCGCAGTGAGACAGGGCTCATCGGATGAGCAGCGCGAATCCGATGGCGTGCGACCGGACGCGTGTGAGAGCGACAACCCTTTTGCCGAACGGGCGGGTACCCGGTCACAGTCAATGGACCTCGAATCGGTCTCGGGCGTCGGCAGCAAGACGGCCGACGCGCTCGCCGAACTCGACGACCCGGAGCGCGCGCTCCGCGAGGGCGACGTCGCCGAACTGGCCCGCGCCCCCGGGATCAGCGAGGGGCGGGCCGCCCGCATCGCTCGCGCGGCTATCCGGGACGACCACGACGACCCCGGCGGGTTCCTGGCGACCGACCGCGCCCGCGAACTCTACCGGGACGCGCTCGACCTGCTCCAGGCGCGGACCGTCACGGACTACGCCGCCAAACGCCTCGAGACGATCTACCCCAGTTCGGTTCCCGGGCGCATCGAAGCGGTCCGGGAGTTCGCCGAGCGAGCGATGGACCGTGAGCCCGACGCGGACGTGCTGGCCGCCCTGGAGGACGTCGAGCCACTCGTCGAACCCGGCGACGTCCGCGTCAGGGACCGGTGTCTCGCGACGAGCGACGCCGAGCGCTACGCCGAGGCACAGTCCGCGATTCCCGAGATATCGGTGGAAATCGTCGACGACACCCGCCAGCTCGCCGAGCTCGGGCGCAGCTACGCGACGGTCGTCGCGCTGGACGAGTCCTTCGCCGGCGTCGAGGTTGCGGGCGACGTCCGCGTCGAACCGGACGCTCTGGAGAACCCGGCCGACGTCGTCCCCGAGCGCCCGCTGGCCTTCTTCGCGCGCAATCGGGACCGCCTGCAGGCCGCGGCGAAAGTGCATCGGGTCGCGGACCTGGAGCCGGCCTGTGATCTGGACGCCCTCGAATCGGCGCTCGACCGCCTCAACGAGGACGGCAGCGTCCGCGACGACGGCGAACTCGACCGGCTGTCGACGGCCGTCGACGACCTCGACGCCGCGGTGTCGACGGCCGAATCGGTGGCCAACGACCATCTGCGGGAGGCCATCGAAGAGCAGGACGTCACCATCGAGGGGACGGACCTGCTATCGCTGGTCGAACGCGGCGCCGGCGTCGACTCGCTGCTCTCCCGGGAACTGGCCGACGAGTACGACCGCGCCGTCGAGAAGGCCCGCGACCACCTCGTCGACGCGCTCGACCTCCGGGACACCGAGGCGACCGCCCGGCGGGCGTTCCCCGACGACCCGACCTACCCCGTCGACCACGACGAGAACGCGGTGTCGCGCCTGCGCGAGGAACTGACGACTGCGCGGGACCGCCGGGCGGCCAGGCTCAAGCGCGAGGTGGCGAGCGACCTGGCAGGCCTGCGCGAGGACGCCGAGTCGCTGGTCGACGCCGCGCTCGAACTCGACGTGGAACTGGCCGTCGCCCGGTTCGCCGAGGACTTCGAATGTACGATTCCCGCCGTAGGAGGCGTCGACGGGGAGCCGGAAGACGAGCCCGGTTTCGCCATCGAGGGCGGGCGCTCGCCGCTGCTGGACGTCCCCTTCGACGACGTCGACCGGGTCGACTACCGCGTCGAGGGGATGGCCATCCTCTCCGGGGTCAACAGCGGCGGGAAGACGTCGACCCTGGACCTGGTCGCGCTGGTGACCATCCTGGCCCACATGGGGCTGCCCGTCCCCGCCGAGTCGGCCCGCGTCGAGCGCGTCGCGGAACTCCACTACCACGCCAAGACGCAGGGCACCCTCGACGCGGGCGCCTTCGAGTCGACGTTGCGGGACTTCGGCGGACTGGTGACGGATATCAGTTCGGACCGACCGATCATGGTGCTCGTCGACGAACTGGAGTCCATCACCGAACCCGGCGCCGCCGCGACCATCATCGCCGGCATCCTCGAAGCGCTGGGCGAGCGCAACGCCACGGGCGTGTTCGTCTCCCACCTCGCGGGCGACGTCATCGACGCCGCCGACACCGACCTCACCGTCGACGGCATCCAGGCCGAGGGGCTCGTCGAGGGCGAACTCCGGGTGAATCGCTCGCCGGTCAAGGGGACGCTCGCACGCTCGACACCGGAGCTCATCGTGGAAAAGTTGGCTGAAAGCGAGGCCGAACGCAGAGAGGCCTCGAACAGCGCGAGCGACGGGGAGCGAACGGCGGCGAACGGCGGCGAGCCCGGAGGCGGTTTCTACGATGATTTGTTGGCGAAGTTTGAGGAGTAGGACGGTCTGAGCGGAGCGAAGACCGTCGAAACGACGAACGGCGACCGCAGGGAGCCGTGAGGCAGGCCGGGCCCGAACGGAGTGAGGGGCCGGCTCAAGTCCAACCGCAGCGACGCATTCGAAATCGCAGGACAGCGACGGATTCGACTGTCCCATCGCCCGCTAGCTTTACGCCATCAGGCCACCTACGTGAAATACGCTACCGTCCCACACATCCATGAACAGACAGCACCGACGACTGGCGGGGGAGTGTGCCGATCTCAGAGAGCGGCTCGCCGAGACGGAGGAGCGCGTGGAACAGCTACAGAACACCCTGCAGGCCGTCGCCCGGGAGGCCGGCATCGCCTCGGTCACGCATCCCTGTCGGCGGTGCGAACAGAGCCTGCTGCTCGTCCGCGACGGGCGAATCTACTGCCCCAGCTGCCGGTACGGCCGGTCGGTCTGACCGGGCCCGGCGAGACACCGATCGAAAGGTACCTGTCCCGGGCGGCCCGTTCCACGGGCATGCGACGACGGACACTACTGGGGACGATAGCCGGGTCTTCGCTCGCTGGGCTCGCGGGCTGTAGTAGCGACGGCGGCGACGGGTCGGGCGGTGACGGCGGCGCCGAAGAGAACGAAGTCGCAGTCGGGCCCGGGGGGTCGCTGACCTTCTCTCCCGAGACGATCATCGTCTCGCCCGGGACGACCGTGACCTGGACGTTCGAGAGCGCCTCGCACAACGTCTCCTGTAATCCCGAGCACGACAGCGCCGACGCGGTGTCGCTGCCCGAGGACGCCGAGCCGTTCGCCTCCTACGAGGGGGACGACCGGTTCGCCACCGAGGAGGAGGGCGCGACGTTCGAACACACCTTCGAGGTCGAAGGGACGTACGACTACGTCTGCGTCCCCCACGTGACCAGCGGGATGGTCGGAACCGTGGAAGTGGAGTAGCTCGAGAGTCGGCTTCTGCGAACGGAACATCCGGTGCAGCGTGTGATTGCCACGCGTTCCCGCGATCGGCCCCGTCGCCCTCTGTCGGTTTCACTTTCACCGTAAGTGGTAAATCGTTAAGTGTCGGCAGCACCCCAGTGAAAGTGATGAGCGACGACCCCGGAGACGATATGCTCGGGTGGGACGAGTCCGTGTTCCGCAACGAGCACGTCTTCGAGATCGACTACCTCCCCGAGACGTTCAAACACCGGGAGACGCAGATGGAGACGCTCAAGTACTCGCTGCGTCCCGCGGTCCGGGGTTCCCGACCGCTGAACGTCATCGCCCGCGGGCCGCCCGGGACCGGCAAGACGACGGCGACGCAGATACTCTTCGACGAGTTGCGCGCCCAGACCGAGGTGCAGGCGGTGCGGGTCAACTGCCAGGTCGACTCCACCCGCTACGCCGTGTTCTCGCGTCTCTTCGCCGAGATATTCGACTACGAACCGCCGTCGTCGGGCATCTCTTTCAAGAAGCTGTTCTCCCAGATCACCGACCGCCTCGTCGAGCGCGAGGAGGTGCTCGTGGTCGCGCTGGACGACGTCAACTACCTCTTCTACGAGTCCGAGGCCAGCGACACGCTGTACTCGCTGTTGCGCGCTCACGAGGCCCACTCGGGCGCGAGGATCGGCGTCATCGGCATCTCATCGGACCTGGATCTCGACGTCATCGACGAACTCGACACGCGCGTCCAGAGCGTCTTCCGGCCCGAGGAGATCTACTTCAACAAGTACGACCAGACCGAGATCGTCGACATCCTCAGAGAGCGCGTCGACCGGGGCTTCCACGAGGGCGCCGTCGGCCCGCAGGTGCTGGACCGCGCGGCCGAGTTCACCGAGGAGCAGGGCGGTGACCTGCGGGTCGGCATCGACCTGCTCCGGCGTGCGGGGATGAACGCCGAGATGCGGGCCTCCCGCTCCGTCGAGACCCAGGACGTCGAGAAGGCCTACGACAAGTCGAAGTACGTCCACCTCTCCCGGCGGCTGGGCGAACTCACCGACTCCGAGAGCGCCCTCGTCGAGGTCATCGCCGAGAACGACGGCGAGCGCGCCGGCGACATCTACGAGGCGTTCAACGACCAGACCGACCTGGGCTACACCCGCTACTCGGAGATCATCAACAAGCTCGACCAGCTCGGCATCATCGAGGCGAGCTACACCAACGTCGAGGGACGGGGCCGGTCGCGGGAACTGACGCTGCAGTACGACTCTGACGCCGTGCTGGAGCGGCTGTAGCACCGGCGGTGGCCGGTGTGTGGAGAAGTGCCCCGCGACGGCAACCGTTATTCCGCCAGTGTGAGCAGTCGTGGGCATGCCAGGTCCTGCATTCCTCACCGGCGACCGCCTGACTCCTGCAGGCGGTGACGACCGACGACTGCGAGTTCATCGCGAACCACTGGAACAGCCCGCAGATTCGGCGATACACCAGCCAGCACGACCCCCAGTCTGTGTCCGACGTGCGCGAGATGGTCGAAGAGAGCGACGATAGCTTCGTGGATTTTCTCCCCTGTCGGGACGGCGAGCCGGTCGGGTTCGCCTGGGCGTTCAACGTGAACGACGTCAGCGGCCACGGCGAGATCGGCTACTGGATCGTCGAGTCGGAGCGCGGGCAGGGCTACGCCACGGAGACGGTCGACCTGCTGGCCGAGTGGGCGTTCCACGACCGGCAACTCCACCGGCTCCAGGCCCGCGTGTTCGCTGGCAACGAGGCGTCGATGCGCGTCCTGGAGAAGGCCGGCTTCGAACGCGAGGGCGCCATGCGAGAGGCCTACCGCGTCGAGGGGGAGTTCGTCGACGCGGCGCTGTTCGGCCTGCTCGCCCGCGAGTGGGAGTAGGTGTGAGCTGTTATATCCGAGCGGGGAGAAGTTACATAAAGGATCCTTCGTAATGAGTGGCTGATGAGTAACTCATTCGAACACGACGCGATGGGCGGACACGCGACGCCGTCGCTGAACCTCGGCAAGATCACCGGGATGGCCACGGCGCTGGTCGTCCTCAACGTCGTCCTGATGCTGGCGCTGGCCTACACGCCGGTGGGCCCCATCGCCGCGGGGCTGTTCTCGAACTTCTTCATCGGGATCGCCATCTTCGTCGTCACCGTCGGGGGCGGATTCTGGGTATCGAACAAGGGGATCGAGAGCGGCAGTTTCCCGCTGGCCGGCGTCGGCGTGACGATGATCCAGGCCGGCTACGGCCTCTTCGGCGCGGCTATCCTCGCTGTGTTCGGTCAGCAGCAGGCACTCTGGATTCCGGCACTCGCCATCACCGCCGTCATCACGGGCCTCATCACCGCGGTCGTCGCCCTCGTCGTGTTCAAGACCGACCACTCCTTCGCCAACTGGCAGAAGTACTCCTGGGGCTTCTTCATCGGCGGGTTCGCGCTCGGTGCGGCCGGCTTCTTCATCAGCAGCCCGATGCTCATGCTGGTCGCCAGCGTCCTGTTCTTCCTCGGCTTCGTCGTCGACCTGACCTACGAGATCTGGGCCGTGAAGGCCAACCAGTACGCCAGCGACCTGCGCAACGCCATCGGCATCTACGTCGCCGTGATGGGCGTGTTCGTTCACGTCCTCCAGCTCGTCCTCCGCGTGCTCTCGATGCTGGACAACTGATTCCGGGGCGGTTTTTCTGGACGCTCGGTAAGAGTCGACGAAAACACCGCAGACAGAGGAAAGCCCTCGGCCCGCTCCGGGCCCGCGACTCGCTGTCGTCCGAGAATCGAAGCTTCTCGTGATGACGAAAGACGGCGCGCCGTCTTTCGAACCACGCGCGCTCCCTGCGGTCGCGTGCTTACTTCGTCGGGGCTCCCGGACCGAGCCTCGCCCTTTCATTCCTCCAGGGAACCTCATTGCTCGCCCGGCCTCACTTCGTTCGACCCGCGCTCACGATTGAACCACCAAATCTCCCCCGGATTCGCGCCTTGCTCACGGCTACGCCGTTCGCGCGATAGGTGGCGTGGTCCGAAAATCGCGGAGCGATTTTCGTCATCACGAGAGAGCTTCGCTCTCTCGAACGACTCCGCGCCACCCCGTCCGCGCCGAATCGCGCTTCCTGCAGCACGACCGCCAGTTCGTCCTTAGCTACCGCCTAAAGTCGTCGCGGGCGAACTCGTCGGCCGCCCTGGCGGCCAGCCTGGCGACCCGGAGTGGTTCGGGACGGCCACCTTCGGGCGTGAACCCGCGGACCGCGTCATTCGCCGCGTCGTCGTCGATGCCGACGTTGCGGACGAAGACAGTCTCGTCGTCGACCGAGAGGCGGCGGCGGTCGGGCTGGTCGCGGTAGGTCGCCAGCCGGTCGCGGACGACGTCGGCGTCGTCGAACGCCTCGCGGATGGCGGGTTCGAGGCCGAGACTCTCCTCGAAGGTGACCGAGAGCACCGGCAGGTCCGTCGCCTCGTGGATCCGGTGGAGGTCCAGCACGTTGAACCAGGCGGGAGCGATGCCGGCGACGAAGAGGTACTGGACGTCTTCGCGGTCGAGTCGGGCGACCATCTCGCAGACGGCAGCGGTCGCGTCGCTGCCGCCGACGGTGCAACTCCCGAAAACGTAGCCGTCGGTGACCCTGTCCGCTCGCACGACGCTGCCGGCGAGCGTGCTGAACTCTTCCTGGTAGGATTCGGCGACGCCGAGGGCGCGCGCCCCGGCCTTCATTACGTGTTCTCGTCGGTCTTGATGTCCTTCAGACGGTCCAGCAACTCGTCGTTCGAGGCCGTGAACTCGTACTCGACCTCGCCCTCGTGGGTGTTCTCGGCCGTGTCGACACCCTCGTCGTCTTCGAAGTCCGTGTCATACTCCTGATTATCTTGTTCCGATTCGTCGTAGCTCCCAAACCCCATACACGAAAGACTATGAGGTTCTTATTGAAAAATCACTCGCCGGAAAAGTTGGCAACCTTACACTACTTCGCCACACTCAAGCGGCGACCGGCCGACCACGTGTCCATGGAGGTCCACACTGTTACCGACGCCGCGGAGTCGTTCACCTGCAACGCCTACCTGGTCGACGGCGAAGTCACGACGCTGGTCGACGCCGGCGCCTACCCTGGCGTCGTCAGTACGATCAAAGAGCACGTCGACGACGTCGACAGGGTCGTCCTCACCCACCAGCACGGCGACCACGTCGCGGAACTCGACGCGGTGCTGGACGCCTTCGACGCCGACCTGTCCGCCTACGGATCCCATCCGCGACGGGACCAGGGAATCGACGACGGCGACTCGGTCCAGATCGGCGACGAGGAATTCGAGGTGGTGTACACGCCGGGCCACGCCGACGACCACGTCTCGTTCGTCTCCGGGTCCGCGCTGTTCTCGGGCGACGTCGTGGTCCACGACGACGGCGCCTTCGACGACGGCAGTTTCGGTCGAACCGACATGGCGGGTCAGTCGCGCGACCGACTCGTCGAGTCTATCCGTCACCTGCTCGACCGCATGCCCGACTCCGTGGACCAGATGTACTCGGGCCACGGCGGCGTGTTCGAGGGCGACGTCCGCGAGGTCGTCGAGCGCGCGCTCGAGCGGGCGGAGCGCAGAGAGCCGAAGTACCCCGACGAATAGGGCGACGAGAGCTGGCGCTCGCAACTCGGAGAAGATCCGAAGAGCGGCCGCAGAATCAGGTCGACCGCGGCTCGCTCGCCTTCGGCCGCAGCTTCTTGTACCCGCACTTGCGGCACTTCTCGGCACCGCCGGGGTTCCGGGCGTTACAGCGCATGCAGATCTGTTTGTTGAGGAGTCGCTCCGACGCTTGCTCGAACTTGGCCATACCCACCCTTGACGGGCCTGCGTGGTTAAGCGTTTCCGAATTCGCCGCTCAGCGAATACCGTCGCTGACGAGAAGAACAACTCGAAAGCCCCCGGCCGCTCAATCGGCGACCAGACTTCACTGGCCCACCGCCGTTAAACCCCGGCAGCCCGACGTGCGAGTATGTACGACCGGATCGCGGACCAGCCGCTTACTGTCGAGGGGTACGACCTCACCCGCCAGGAGAAGGACACCTCCAGCGGGTTCACGCGGGCGACGACCACCGTCACACTGCGCGGGGAGGGCGTCGAGGGGAAAGGTGAGGACGTCACCTACGACACCGAAGACCACGACGCGTTCGAAGCGTTCGACGCCGACCTGTCCGGCGAGTACACGCTCGATTCGTTCTCCACGTTTCTCGACGACGTCGACCTGTGGCCCGAACCGCCACAGCGCGAGACGTCACGGCACTACCGGCGGTGGGCCTTCGAGAGCGCGGCGCTGGATCTGGCCCTGAATCAGGCCGACACCGACCTCGGGAGCGCCCTCGGCCGGGAGTACGACCCGGTGCGATTCGTCGTCTCGACGCGGCTCGCCGAGGACGAGGGCACCCCCTCGACCGACCGGGTCGACCACTGGCTCGACGTCGACCCGGGGATGGAGTTCAAACTCGACCCGACGCCGGCGTGGGACGCGGACGTGGTCGCCCACCTGGCCGACACCGACGCCGTCCGCGTGGTGGACCTGAAGGCCCTCTACGAGGACTCCCAGGTCGAGACGCCCGCGGAACCGGAGTTCTATCGCCGTATCGTGACGGGGTTCCCCGACGCTGTCGTCGAGGACCCGGGCGTCACCGAGGAGACTCGCTCGGTGTTCGACGGCCACGAGAATCGGGTGTCGTGGGACTACCCTATCACCGGCGTCGAGAGCGTCGAGGCGCTGCCGTTCGACCCCGAGTGGCTCAACTGCAAGCCCTCGCGGTTCGGCACCGTCGAGTCGCTGCTCGACTTTCTGGCCTACTGCGAGCGAAACGGGATTTCACTGTACGGCGGCGGCCAGTTCGAACTCGACGTCGGTCGCGGCCAGATCCAGCTCCTGGCGTCGCTGTGCTATCCGGACGGGCCGAACGACGTCGCCCCGGGCGGCTACAACGCGCCGGAACCCCAGGCAGGGCTGCCGAGCAGTCCGCTCTCACCGCCGGAGAAGCCGACGGGCTTTCGGTGGCCGTAGACGACCGTCTCACGCAGTACCCCGTTATTCGTTCCGGGGGCCCACGTAGTCGAGGTTAGGGAACGGGACGTACCCGATGTTCTCCTTGCCGTTTTGCGTGTCGTAGAGGTGGACACCGTGGTCACCCTCCTTCACTTCGTCGCAGGTCAACACTCGCTCTTCCGTCCCGACGACGTGTACTGCAAGTTTGTCTGCCATACCGATCAGCCTCACGGAAGGGTGTAAAGATCACCGACGCGTCAGGTGGGAGCAGGGAACCGTCGTCCGAACCGACCAGGCCCGTCAGCGGCCGGAACCAGCCTACTCGTCACGGTTCACTCGGCCGAGCAGGGCCGCCCTCTCTATCACGACCGTACCACGAAGCGGCTGGTCGGACCGAGCGCTCGTCCGAAGCGGAGAACGCTCCCGACGCGGCAGCAGTTTCCGGGACCAGATCCGTTGTTCGAAGCCGGATATCGCGGACGTATCTGGGAGGTACCAATAGCCTTTTGGCACAATGTTTTTGCTAACATTCGGGAATGGGGTAGTATGTCCGACGAGCGGCGGTCGTTGGCCTCTCGGCGTGCGTATCTCGCCGCGAGCCTGGGAGGAGTCACGTCACTCGCCGGGTGTCCGAGTCCGTACGACCGGCGACGCGGCGCGCCCACCGAAACCGAGACGCCGACCGAGACAGCGACGCCGACAGAGACGCCCCAGCCGACGGTGACGGAGCCCGCGACGGTGGGCGAAGACGTGCTCGTCGACCAGGTCGGTTACCGTCCGGCCGACGAGAAGGTCGCCGTCGTCAGGACCGCCGCGGAGACGTTCGACGTCGTCGACGTCGACAGCCGTTTGGTGGTCGAGAGCGGCGAACTGGGGGCCGAAATCGACGACGAGTCCTCCGGTGACACCGTCCGACAGGCAGACTTCAGTGACCTCTCTACCCCCGGGACGTACGCTCTCAGGACCGCAGACGGTTCGGCGGGGTCGTACACGTTTACCGTCGACGAGGGGGTCTACGGCGAGGCGCTCGCGGCGACATGCCGCGCCTACACGCTCAGGCGGTCGAACACCGAGATCGAAGACGACGTCACGGGGCTCGAACTGCGGCCCGGTCACACGCAGGACAGCGAGGCGAAGCTGTACTTCTCGGACGAGTTCCACGACGAGGGCGAGCGGATCGACGTCGCCGGTGGCTGGTACGACGCGGCCGACTACGGGAAGTACGTCCCCCTGGCCGCGGTGTCCGTCGCCCAGATGCTACTGGCACACGAGCGAAATCCCGCGGTCTTCGAATCGGGGCAACTGGGTATCGACGCGGCGCTGGCCGACGAGACGGCACCCGTCTGGCTGCCGGGCCTCCTCGCAGAGACGAGGTTCGAACTGGAGTGGCTGGAGAAGATGCAACGCGAGGACGGCGCCGTCTACCACAAGGTCGCCGGTACCGAGTGGCCATCGTTCGCCCCGCCGGCGGCGGACACTCAGCAGCGGTACGTGTTCGGCCTGTCGACGTTCGGCACCGCCCAGTTCGCTGGCGCGATGGCGCTCGCCGCCCGCGTCTACGAGGAGTACGACCCGGCGTTCGCTTCTCGCGCTCTCGAGAACGCGGAGGCGGCCTGGTCGTTCCTCCTCGACAACCCCGATCCGTACTTCCGGCACGACGAGGGGCAGAACAGCGGTTCCAGCAGCTACCGGAATCCCGGCACACTGGGCGACGACGGAGACCGTTTCTGGGCCGCGGCGGAACTGCTCAAGACGACGGGTGAGTCCCAGTACGCCGACTACCTCGAACGCGAACACGCGGACCAGTTCTCGGCCAAACCCTGGCCGGTCGAGTGGTACAGGACGTTCCCGCTCGGTCAATGGGCCTACTACACCGCCGACGCGGCCGCGCCGGACCGGCGCTCGTCCGTCGAGGACGCGATTCTCGCGTACGCTGACAGCCAGGTCCAGCAGATCCGTCGGGACGGGTACAACGTCGCACTGACGGAGGGCCAGTACTACTGGGGGTCGGCGAGGGTCGCCATCGGCGAGGCGGTCCTCCTCCTCGTGGCGAACGCCGTCGAGGCCGACGAGGCGTACGTCGACGCAGCGCTCGACCAGGTCCACTACGTCCTCGGTCGGACGCCGACCACCAGGTCCTACGTCACGGGCGTCGGCAAGAACCCGCCGGAGCACCCACACGACCGCCTCAGTGCCAGCACAGACGCTGACATTCCCGGCTACCTCGTCGGCGGCCCCAACAAGGACGGCGGCGACCCGGTGCTCGACGAGTACCTCGAATCCCGGCAACCGCCGCCGGCGAAGGCCTACGTCGACGACCAGGGGGCCTTCGCCGCGAACTCGGTGAGCACCGAATACTCGGCCCCGCTGGTGTTCGCCCTCTCGCATTTCACCGTCGGCGACGCCGTACGGCCACCGGAGGACGAGGAGTGACGCTCGACCGGCTGGGGCGCTGACCGCGGCCCTGCGGTCGGCGTCAGGGAGACTCGCGTTCCCGGTCCGGATCGTCCTCGGCGACGAGGTAGTCGTCCTGCACGGCGACGACCTCGCTGCTGTCCGCACACTCGGCGTAGCGCCGGAGCGGTTCCTCGTTGAGTTCCAGGAAGGTGTGGCCCCAGGTGAACTTCGAGAGGATCTCCTCGGCGTGGTCGCGCTCGCCGAGGATACAGAGGGCGCCGGCGAAGGCCTCGACGGTGTTGAGCTGGAAGGCGGTGCCGTAGTTGACGGGGTTGGCGGCGACGAGGAAGGGGAGTGACCGGTGGATCCCCTCCAGGTCGAAAGCCTCGCGCTGGGCGGTCTCCCAGGAGCAATCGAGCGCGACGAGACGGTCGTGACGTTTTCCGTCACCGGGTCCCGGGGCGTCCGCGGGCGAGAGCGCCTGGTCGGCGAAAGGGTTGAGGACGATACCGGGCGGGGTCGAGCGGGTCGCCTCGTGCAACTCCGCCAGGTCGAAGCGCGCGAGTTTCCGCGCGCTGCACTTCTTCGGGTCGTCGTCGCCCTCGTAGCGCACGTGTAGGTCCACGACGACCGGTAGGGTAGAGCGGGCTAAAAGCCCCACGAACGCTGATTCAGCGGCCGAAACGGGGTGCTCGCGGAGCACCGCGCGCCGTCACCCGTCGAGGGCGACCGACGCGTTCCGGTAATTGACGTTCCCGGCGACGAAAATCAACGCGCGCGCCAGGGATATCGGCCTCCGAATCGGCACGTACGCTTAAGTGCGGGAGCGAGAATGGTTTTGCCAGTGATCCCAGCGGGAACCGACGCACCGGAGTTCGAACTCCCGGGACTGGTCGACGGGGAACACCGCCGCGTCGCCCTCGGGGAGTTCCTCGGCGAGGACGTGGTGATCCTGGCGTTCTACCCGGCCGACTTCAACCCGGCCTGCGACTTCGACTCCGGCCTGGACGAACTCGACCTGTTCACGATGCAGAAGGACGTCGAAGTGCTCGCTATCGGGCCGGACACCCTCTACAGCCACGCGGCCTTCGCCGACGAGTACGACCTGCACATTCCCCTCCTCTCCGACACCAGCCACGACGTCGCCGAGACCTACGGCGTCGACTTCGAGGACGACGTCGGCCAGCGCCTCGTCGAACGGGCGGTGTTCGTCGTCGACCACGACGGCGTGATCCAGTACGCCTGGAGCACGCGCGACATGGCGGAACTCCCTCGCAGCGAGGAGATAAAGGACGCCATCGCCGACACCGGCGGCGACGACACCGCCTTCGCGCGCTACCGGGTCGGCCACGCCCACTACACCGAGGGGCGGCGGGCCTTCACCAGCGCGATGGGGTCGTACCGCGACTCGGAGTGGATGGTCGCCCAGTCGGACTTCAAGCGCGCCCGCGAGGAGTTCGAGGAGGCCGCCGACCACCTGGACAGTTCGGCCCGGTTCGTCGACGACGAGACGTTCGAGACGTACTACGAGCGCGCCCAGGAGAAAGCGACGGCGCTGTGGCAGGCCGCCGACTGGCTGAGCAAGTCAGCCAGCGAGTACTCCAGCGGCCGCGGCGCGGAGGGCCAGCGCCTGCGCGACGACGCCGAGGGACCCCTGGAGACCGCCCGCGACCTCGGCGAACCGGTCGACCCCGACGACTGGCCGCCCGACGAGGACGCCGACGACGAGCGCGAGAGCTTCCTCCCGCAGGACGACGAGAGCGACAGCGCGCTGGCGGTCGACATCGACGAGGCGGCCGAGAGCGACGACGGAGTCGACGCGGAATCGAGCGCCGGGGACGGCGTCGAGGACGGCGAGGAAATGGACTCCGACGAGATCGACGACGCCGAACTCGAAGAGATCGAGGCCGAACTCACCGCGAGCCAGCCCGAGAACCCCGAGGGCGAGGAACTCGAGGAGACGCCGACGAGCATGGTCGACGCGCCGCCCGAGCGGACAGGCGAGCAGGGCGACGGGAGTGACGTCGGAGGCGGCGACGGCGCCGAGGACGCTGGCGACGACGAAATCGACGACGACGACCTGAAGGAACTCGAGGCGGAGATGCAGGCGAGCCAGTCCGCCGCCGAGGCCGCCAGCCAGGCCGCCGCGGACGAGGACCCGTCCGACGACGGCGAACAGGCGCCCCTCGACGACGACGGGGGCGGCGAACTGGACGGGGATGCGGACGGGGCGGACAACGGGGTGGACCCGCTCGCCGAGTCGCCAGACGACGCACCGGCGGACCCCGACGCCGACCTGTCGAGCGGGGGTTCGCCAGCGCCCGGCGCGTCCCGGTCGCTCGAACCCGAGAGCAGTCCCGCTGCCGGCAGCAGCGACCAGCCTGTCGACGGCGATACCATCGATGACACAGCCGACGACGAACTCGGCGCGGACGACGTCCTAGACGACGAACCCCAGGGCGCCAGCGACGAGGACCTGGCCGACATCCCGACGGCCGAGGATCTGGCGGCGGACGAGGACGGTGGAGACGAGGCTGACGAACCGAGCGGCGAGAACGGCGGCGGCTACTGACCGCCGACGGATGCTGACCGGCGACGGACGCTGACCGCCGGATTGTAGTCGCTGGCCTCCGTCGTCGCTCGCATGGATCGGACGGCGATGGCGCGAGCGTACTACGAGGCGCTCGACGACGGGGAGTACGACCGCCTCACCGACCTGCTGGCCCCCGACTTCTCGCAGTCCCGGCCGGACCGGCGCTTCGACGGGCGCGACCGGTTCGTCGGGTTCATGCGCGAGGAGCGACCCCAGAACGACACCGCTCACCCCGTCGACGCCGTGTTCGAACGGTCGGACGGCGTGGCCGTCGAAGGACGACTGCTGGCGAGCGACGGTGACCTGATCGCAGCCTTCGTCGACGTCTTCGCTTTCGACGGCGACCAGATCGCCGAGATCCGCACCTATACGCAGTGAGCGGGAGTGAAGTCGGCTAGCGTGCTCGTGGCCGCGTGACGCCCATCGTCACTGAACCGACCAGTTGTTTTAATTACTCTTCGGCCGCAGTCCGGATTATGCGACAGGTCCTCGCAACGAAGCTCTCCGACAGGCCGGTGATGGGCGCCGACGGCGAACGCCTCGGCACGGTGCACAACGTCACGATGAATCCGACGACGGGCGAACTCGTCTCTGTCGTCGTCAATCCCGAGGGGGACCTCCACGGCTTCGACCGGACGGACGCGGGCCGCGTCCGCCTCCCCGCCTCCAGCATCCAGGGGCTCGACGATTATCTGGTGGTGAATCCGACGCGCGAGACGTGGAAGGGGAGCGAGGCCGAGTCGTGAGCGCGGTCGAGGTGAGGACGCTCCTCAGTCGAGTGCCGTAAACAGCACCACGGTGACCGCCACGACGGCGGCCATGGCGACCGCCCAGCCCAGTCGACCGGCGAGCCCGTCGGACATCGACGTCGCGAACGAGACGATGCCGATGCCGACGGCTGTCCCAAGAGCCAGCTTCAGTTCGTCGCGCTCTACCTGCGAGAAATCGAACATCGGAATCGCCACTCGTCGCTACTCCCCGTCGCCTTCACCCACCGCGGTCTCGCCGATGGGCTCGTGGCCCTCGATGACTTCCTGGCCGCCCATGTAGGGCTGGAGTGCCTCGGGCACGTCGACGGTGCCGTCCTCGTTCTGGTAGTACTCCAGAATGGCGACGATCACTCTGGGCGCGGCGACGCCGCTGCCGTTGAGCGTGTGAAGGTACTCCGCGGACTCGTGGCGCTCGGGCCGGTAGTGGATGCCGGCGCGACGGGCCTGGAAGTCCTCGAAGTTCGAGACGCTGGAGACTTCGAGCCAACGCCCGCCCTCCTCGGGACCCTCGTCCATGTCGTCACCGGGGGCCCACACCTCGACGTCGTACTTCTTGGCCTGCGTGAAGCCCATGTCGCCGGTGCACATGTCGAGCACGCGGTAGGGGAGTTCGAGGCGGTCGAGGACTTCGGTCGCCTCGTCCAGCAGTTCCTCCATCCGGTCGTAGCTCTCCCCCGGCCGGACGAAGTTGACCAGTTCGACCTTGTTGAACTGGTGGACGCGGACGTACCCCCGCGTCTCGGTGCCGTGCTCGCCGGCCTCGCGGCGGAAGTTCGGCGAGAAGGCCTGGTGCTTGACGGGGAGGTCGTCGTCCAGCAGGATCTCGTCGCGGTACATGTTGGTGACCGGCACCTCCGCCGTCGGGAGGAGCCACAGGTCGTCGTCGTCGTAGTCGTCGCCGTGGCGAGCGCCGACGCGGTAGGCGTCCTCGTCGAACTTGGGGAGTTGCCCGGTGCCGCGCATCGACGCGCTGTTGACCGGGATGGGCGGCGATACCTCCACGTACTCCTGCTCGCGGTGGACGTCGAGCATGAACTGGATCAGGGCGCGTTCCAGGCGCGCGCCGTCGCCCTTGACGAACTGGAACCCACCGCCGGCGACCTTCGCGCCGCGCTCGAAGTCCAGGATATCGAGTTCCTCACCCAGATCGTAGTGGGGCACCACGTCGTGGGGGAGGTCCCGCAGGTCGTCGAACCCCACGCGGGAGCGCTCGACGTTGTCCGACTCGTCCTCGCCGACGGGGACGGAGTCGTGGGGGACGTTGGGAATTTCGAGGAGCCGGTCTTCGAGTTCGGCTTCGAGCTCGTCGGCCCGGTCTTCGACGTCCTGAAGTTCCGCCTTGATCTCCGAGGAGCGCTCGATGGCCTCCTGGGCCTGCTCCTCCTCGCCCTCGCGCTTGTACTCACCTATCTGGCTGGAGACCTCGTTGCGCTGGTGGCGCAGGTCGTCGCCGTGGGCCTTCAGCTCCCGCCACTCCTCGTCGATCTCGAGGATCTCGTCCAGGTCGACGCCCGTGACGCCCTTGTGCTCGATGGCGTCCCGCACGACGTCGGGGTTCTCCCGGACGAACTGCCTGCTCAACATGGTTCGGGGTAAACGGGGGCTCTCCGTATACGTGTCGATGCTTCGTGGATGGCTGGCATGGGGATGGAACGGTGAGTCGGATACCCGATCATGAACTGCAACTACCAACAGCCAGAAAGCCCTCGGCCCGCTCGCCTCGCGCGGCTCGCTGTGCGCGCTCACTCCGTTCGCGTGCTTGCGTCGCCGTGCTTCGGCCACCGGGCATCGCCCTTTCAGTCTGCTCTGTAGGATCGCTAGACGGCAGGGCCGCGACTACGCTATATCGGTAGAATGCGAAGAGACGGGTGAATGTGTTCCGAGATCCGTCTCTTCACTCGTGAATCGGTGGCCA
>NZ_JBZYDN010000011.1:0-113531 GCF_058933135.1 Halomicrobium sp. HArcel3
AAAAGCTCGAAGAAACGGTTCGACTACAACTCGGTATATCGGAAATCCTGTTAACCCGCCTGAAGTAGAGGAGTGGAAGCGCCAACTATTGGAGAGAGTTCATGAGCGAACGAAAGGGATGACCACAGATGATTTAGCCCAACTCTCAAAACAAAACTGGCTATTTGAGAACACAGACTATGATCACCCCATGGACTTTGATGAATATCTTGAGTATCTTGATGAAGAGCCGCCAGAACAAGATCTCACTGACGACGATTTTGAGGTAGATCCTTCTTCCAGATCCACGACTACTGTTTAACTAAATCGTCACAGTTTGCCATCACGTACTATGGCCGCCTTCTAGATCTTCCGAATCAAGTTCTCCTCGAAGGTATCCTTGACCTCGCTCGGTGACAATATATAATCCGTCGTCAACCTTTTTGACTAATTGAGACTCAGATAGCCTTTTCAATCTCCTCGTCACGTAATGTCGAGAGTAGTCCGTATTGATGGCAAGAATCTTTGGTGATAAGATAAGGCCACTCTCTTCAAGGGTTTCTAGAATACGATCATCAGCTTGGGTCATCCAAGAAACCCTTGGACGGTGCATTATTGGTTAATCGTCTGGCCCTTCTATAGAATCACCGGTGAATATCTAAGATACCATCATCTGTTGATCTATGGAGCAACGTACGTTGAGGTAATTTTAAGTTGACCGTCCTCTACAGAGTGAGCAACGGAAGCACAAAAGCGGGCTCTATGCTCGTCATCCATGCCATTCGAGAATTGCGGACCCCGTGCTTGGGACACGGGTCCGCGTGGGCTTCCGTGACTACGCACGAAAGCCATGTTAACCGAAGCATCCGGGGCCTATCAATGCCCCGCACGACAGCGATCGCACCGCCGTCAACCGCTTTACTTTCACCGCCAAAATCGCCTCTATTTACCAACCGGTTACCGGTTAGTTTCACTTTCACTTCCACTGAGCCCGTCTGGCCCGGCCCTTTTACCAGCCGTATCCTCGCTCCGAATGGCTATGTCGGAGAAGACGGAGGTCCACATCGAAGACAAACTGGACCGCTGGCGATTCACGTGCCCCAATGGGCACCGTAGTTGGGAACCGACGAATCACCATTTCTGGTGTTCGAAGTGTGCGAGCGCCTACGGGGTGGACGGGGCATTTGACGAGCTGCGCGACCGCCGCGATGGGCAGATGTACGCCCGCGAGGAGGTGCGGCTCGTCTCGGAGTTCGGCCCCTTCGACGCCGATCTCGATGGAGGGACGAGAGCATGACGTGCCCCGATTGCGGAAGCGAGCACGTTCACCCGTCGGGTGGGTGCCCGTTCTGTCCTGAGTGTGGGTGGTCGAAGTGTGGGGGTGGCCGAGCGTGAGTGACCGCGTCGTCGAGCAGGTCGAAACCTGCGAGACCGACGGGTGTACCCGCGACGTCTACCCGGGCGAGTCGCTCTGTCTCGGCTGCTACCGGAAGACTATCCGGAGAACGCTATGAGCGGCGACCTGCAGTCCCTCCCGCCCGAAGAGGGCATCGAGCGGTTCATCCGGCACCGCGAGCCCTCGGTCCGGAAGAGCACGATCCGGAACGCGAAGACTCGGCTCCGGTTCTTCAACGACTGGTGCCAGGAACGAGGCATCGACGATCTCAATGACCTGACCGGGCGCGACCTAGCCGATTTCGTCGCTTGGCGACGGGGTGACATTGCGGCCCTGACCCTCCAGAAGCAACTGAGTACGATTCGGGAGGCCCTACGATACTGGGCCGACATTGAAGGCGTCGAGGAAGGGCTAGCGGAGAAGGTCCACGCGCCGGAACTGCCGGACGGAGCGGAAAGCCGCGACGTGCACATCTCGGCAGACAGAGCGCACCGAATTCTCGATTACCTCCACGATCACCATTACGCCAGCCGGGATCACGTCGTCTTCCTAATTCTGTGGAAAACGGCGATGCGCCGGTCAGCGCTCCGGTCAATCGACGTTGACGATCTTCGACCCGACGATAACGCGCTCGTACTTGAGCACCGCCCCGAGCAGGGAACGAAGCTCAAGAACGGGGAAGATGGTGAGCGGTGGGTCTACCTGGGACCAAGCGCCTACCAGCCCATTGACGACTACCTCGACAATCCCGACCGGTACGAGCGGACGGACGATTATGGGCGAGAACCGCTCATCACGTCGATGCACGGCCGGCCGACCGGGGACACGATCTACAGCTGGGTCAACAAACTGACCCACCCCTGTCGGATCGGTGGCTGTCCCCACGACGCTGACCCGTCCGACCCGTCGACCTGTTCGACTTCGATACAGGATGGAACCCGCGTGTTCGCCGCCGGTGGCTCGTGGAAGTGTTTTTCCTGAACGTTCGGCTCTGGATGACGGTCGAATCGAAAGTCGATGCCATCCGTTTCTGTATAGTGGAAGTTGTAGCAGTCGCGCTCGGTCCAGACGATGTCGAACCGGCCAGAGGAAGCAGAGTCGAATCCCTAACTAACCGTTACATTCAGCTCGAGGTGGGGATCGAGCCGACCACCGAGGTCGTGGCGCGTAACCAGTGGTTCGTGCTTGAGGAAGATGTCGCGAATTCGCTGGAGGGCCTCGTAGTCGATCGGCCCCGTGTTCCCGGTGAGATACGACATCCTTCAGGCGACCACGTTCCGTGCGTCGTAGAAGCTTATCGCTGCTTTCGCCAGGTAGAGATTCTTCTGGGCGGTCTGCCACGTCCGATGGTCTTCCCACCCCCCGTCGTCGTCTGGGTCGAGTTGCTGGGCGAGTTCTGCGGGAGACTCGACCTCGTATCTCGCCCTGATCTCGTTGACCGTCTGCTTCAGATCCTGTAGCGTCTCCACAAGTTCGTCTTCGGAGTACTCGTCGTACAGCGTCAGCACTTGCTGGTAGATGTACATCTGATCGTCGCGCTTGTATAGCGCACCCTGCCCGGCGTCGATCTTCTCGACGAGCCCAATCTCGGTGAGTTCGTTGAGTTCGTCACGGACCACTGGCTGACTCGCCCTGGCTTGTTCGGCTATCTCGGAGGCTGGCGTTGGTTCTGTCGTACGCTTGACGACGGCCTTGATCCGCTCACGCGTCGTCGTCTCACTCTTCCAGTCGCTAACCGCCGCCTCGTTCACATCGTCGTACTCCTCGTTTGGATCGTACTTCACGTGTTTTCGATGGTTACGTTTGTCTAGCTTCTCCAACAGTGGTGGCGCTGTATCTGCGACTGTGGGAGAGATGTACCACGTTGAGATAAGATATGGAACGAGGTGCAAATATATCTTTCGCGTGGCTTAAGATTTCTAGTGTCCATGGCGAGGAGCTCGATACCCACGAGTTCGAACTCCAGGGCCTCGTACTACGCTCGTTTTGGTACACGATTCGGAACGCCGAACTGGTCGAGTGGCGCGGCATCGAGATTAGGACGTTACCGACCGAGAAGGGTGTCATCGACTACGACCCAGGCGCTTCCAGCAGTGGATCTGATAATGACGAATCGTTCACGACACCTTCGGAACGACTGCGGAACGACGGTGGGCATACGTAGATGTCTTCGCATGGAACACGTCCTGAAATCTGGTCGGACTACAGCCCCAAAACGAGCTTCAATCTGACCCATCGATACAGCTGAGTCGGAATCAGGAATCAGACCGACCACATAATCCTCCTCCGAACGTCGGCGTCAATGGGGATTCTCAGAAGGGCCGGAGAACGTTCAGCTGACCGAAGCGTGAGTCCCGAAAAGCCAGCCGTGAAAGGTGATGGCCTCGACGACTGGCCTTCGTCGGTTGCCGGAAGGGTCACCAGCGCCGTCCGGCAGTTATACTCCCTCGTTTCGAACGGTTAACGTCACCACCATCTTGGTTAGGTTTGCTAACCGACTGTCTCGAAAAGCCCCGGCGCGATAGTAGGGGGGTCAAGGGGGATGGCTATCGATGGCCGGGGCGTCCCATGCCAGTACTTGTGCCGGTACTAGCGTGAGAATGGTTCGTTTCGGTGTATATATCTCCTGCGGGCCAATTATCAGTTATATCACTTCGAAGGCAGACGCGACCGACTCCCGTTCCACCCGATCGAACCAGTATGGTCTTGGTCGTCACGCCGCCGTTTACAGTCGTGAGCAGGACCGGAGACACGGCGGACGCGACGGCCGGGATTCGCCAGCGCCTCGGGCCCGTCGCGTTCCACTGTGTCGTCTGGTCGCTCGTCCTCGTCGTCCTCCTCCCCATCGTCTGGCCGGTGATGCTGTCGCTCAACGAGGTCCGCCCTGAGACGTTCTTCGACCGGGGACTCCGCTGGTGGCTGGACGGCGTCAGTTTCGGCGCGTTCCTGTACACGCTGTTCGCCACAGAGGTCCCGCGATATCTCTGGAACAGCGTGCTCGTGGCGACTGTCACCGGCGTCCTCAGTGCCGGCCTCGCCGCGACTGCCGCGTACGGCTACGACCGCTTCGACTTCGTCGGTCGTCGTGCTGCCATCGGGGCGCTCCTCCTCTTTCCGATGGTGCCGCCGACCATCGTCGCCATCCCGATCTATCTCCTCTTTCTCGAGACGCCCCTCTTCGACACCCACGTCGGACTCGTCGTCGCGTACGTCGCGTTCACGCTCCCGTTCACGACCTGGCTCCTGATCCCCTACGTCTCTCAGATTCCCGAGTGGCTGGAGGAGGCAGCGATGGTCGACGGGTCGACCCGGGTCGGCGCGTTCGGCAGGATATTCCTGCCGGTCGCTAAACCGGGGCTCGCGGCGGCGTTCGTGCTCGCCTGGATGCTCGCGTACAACGAGTTCCTGTTCGCCGTGTTGCTCATCGATACCCCCGCCAGGCGCACGCTCCCGGTGGGGCTCACCTTCGAAGCCGTCCCACCCGGCGTCGTCTCGGTGGTCGCCCCGATCCCGATGCTCGTGATCTTCGCCGTCCTCTGGTGGTTCTTCCTCCGTGGCGAGGTCAGACAGTACGGCAAGTGACGAGCTGAGACCTCGTTCGACGCACCGGTACGTACGGCATCGCCTGCGTCGGCATTACTCGGCCATTCTCACGGGGTTCTCGACGGGTGCAAGGGTCGAACCTGGAAACCTGCGCGACTGGGAGAAACCGAGCGCGACAGTTCCAGAGACCTCCAGTCAGCTTCGTGATTTCGTACGTCGCGATCACGTCGTGGCCACACGTCGGACACCATTCAGCACTGAGGTCGACTCCCGTTCCGCAGTGCCTGCATTCCACCACTGTCCCACTATCACTCTCCGCATCGACTAGAGGTGTACTTGACAGTAGTATTCGGCCATCGCCGTGGAAGCGGTGAACTGTACCGGCTGGGTGGTCCTGTCCTCGCCCACTCGACGGGTGAGCGGTGTCGCGGCTCGCCCGAGACGTGTGTGTCACGCTCGCACAACCGCTCAACGGTTAATCAACTCGCCGTCGTAATCCCAAACGAATGGCACCAGTATCGCGACGGAGGTTCCTCGCCGCCGCGGGCCTCGCGAGCCTCGCCGGCTGTTCCGAACTCCTCGGGTCCACGAGCGACGGCGCGGCGCCGTCGCCCTCGCCCGCCAGAGCGGAGACCGAGGGCGAGACTGTGTCACCGGGGTTGACCGTACCCACGCGGGACGAGCGACTGCCCCTGCCGATGTCGCCGGCCGACCTCCGCGACGCGTCCCAGTCCGGGGGCCCGTCCAAGGACGGCATTCCGTCGATAGACGACCCGAGATTCGTCGCCCCCGGCGCGGTCGACTTTCTCGACGCCGGCGACCCGGTCTTCGGCGTCGCGAGGGACGGGGTCGCGAAGGCCTATCCGCAGAAAATCCTCGTCGCCCACGAGATCGTCAACGACGAACTCGCCGGCATCCCGGTCAGCGTCACCTACTGTCCGCTCACGGGGACGGTCCAGGGGTTCGAACGCGGCGAGACCACCTTCGGCGTGTCGGGACGGCTCATCAACAACAACCTCGTGATGTACGACCGGGCGACCGAGACCTGGTGGCCCCAGATCCTCGCCACGTCGATCCCTGGCCCGTGGAACGAGGACCCGCCGATTCGGTCGCTGCGTGAGTTTCGACTTATCTGGACGACCTGGGGGCGGTGGCGCGACGCTCACCCCGAGACGGCGGTGCTCTCGACCGACACCGGCTACGCCGGGAACTACGCTCGTGACCCCTACGGCTCGTACAACCCCGCCGGCGGCTACTACCGGAACGCCAACCTGCTGTTCCCGGTGACGAACGACGACGACCGCTACGACCACAAGACGGTGTTCATGGGCGCACGGACGCCGGACGGCGCTGTGGCGGTCCGGAAGCGAACGCTGCGACAGGAGAAACTCGCGACTGGGACGCTCGGCGACACGCCAGTAATTGCCGTCTACGACCCGCGGTACGACACGGGCTACGTGTACCTGAATCCCGACGACCGACCGTACGAGTACGACGACGAGTCGGTCGTCAGCGCCGAGGGGATCGAACACCAGCCCGACGCCCTGCCGCTGAAGCGCGTTCACACGTTCGACGCTATGTGGTTCGCCTGGGCCGCTTACTACCCGGAGACGACCGTCTATGCTTGAGCACCCGTCCGTCTCCCGATTCACCGGCGCCGTCTCGCGAACGCGCACCGCGACCGGGATGGCGCTCCGTCGCCGGGACGCCCGCACCGTGTTCGCCTTCGTCACCGCCGGCTACCTGGCGGTGTACCTCTGGGCTATCGGCCACCTCGCGCCGGGACTGGGCGGCTTCGGCGTCACAGTCGTCTCCGATCCCCTGTCGGCGTTCTTCCGGCCAGCGCTCGGCCCTCTCTCGTTCACGCCGGTCGCCAGCGTCGCAGTCGGGCCGGTGACCTACCTCTTCTCGCTCAACTCGCTCGTCGGACTCGGCCTGGCAGCGCTGGTCGGACTGAACCTCTCCCTGACCTACCTCGCCTGGACCCAGCCCAGGGCCTGCGGCCTCGGCCAGTCCTCCACCGGAATCTTGGCGAGTCTGCCGGCGATCCTCTCAGGGACGGCCTGTTGTGGCCCAGTCGTCCTGATCGTCCTCGGTGTTCAGGCGTCCGGGGTGCTCCTGACAGCGTTTCAGTACCTGTTACCGGTCGCGGCTCTCTTGCTCGTCGGGAGTCTCGTCTTGATCGGGAGGCAAGTCGACCCGCGATAGCGCTAGAACCCTTCGAGCGCCACTGGGCGGGGATTCTCCAGTGGCGGATCTGGCGTGGGTGTCGTCCCCCCAGTCCCGATTCGGGTTGCCCTCAGAAGGTGATGATTTCGTAGTCGTCGTCGACGAGCGAGCGGATGCTCGGGTGACCGTCGTTCTCGTCGACCTGGACGACGCCGGCGTCCTGAATCGCGTCGTCGACGCCGAAGGCCCCGGCACAGAACTCACACGCCGAGGCTTCGTCCTCTACCGCGGCGTAGACGTCGTGATAGTCGTGGTCCTCGTCCTCGAGTTCCGGGACCCACTGGGTTCCCGCGCCGTCGAATATGAGTTCGACTTCGTCTCCGTCTGCCTCGGCGAACTCCCTGGCAGCTTCGAGTCCGTTGAGGACGCGACCGTTGTCTGCGTGCGAATCCATACCGGCGAGAATGACGATTGCTGCTTTTGCCATAGCGACTCGGGATTGGCGTTCCGACTGTAAATGCCGGACGCGGCTATGTGTCGTTCGCGCGATTGCGAAGACTCTGCCGGGGCCGATTTCCGCCGGCCTGGGTCCGGTGCTGTGGCACTGGGACCGCAGTAGCGAGACCCCCGGACTAGTGACTGTGGTCGTGGTGGCTGCTCCCACCGGCGCTGAACTGTCCCGAGAATGCGCGCTGGACGACCTCGGGGAGCGCCGGGTGGATGTGCACCGATTCGCGGATGTCCCGGACGGTCCCGGACCCGGCCTGCATCGCGACGACGACTTCCTGGATCAGTGACGAGGCGTTCGGGCCGATGATGTGGCAGCCGAGTATCTCGCCGTCGAGGTCGACGAGTACTTTCACGAACCCCTCCGCCTTCATGGCCTTACCACGGGCGGTGTCCCCGTACCGATAGACGTTCGTCGCGAACTCCGCGTCCGCCGTTCGGAGATCCTTTTCGTGTGCGCCGACGCCGGCGACCTCCGGCGAGGCGAAGACGGCGTAGGGGATCGCCGTGTAGTCGACCGGCTCCGGTTCGTCCCGGAAGATGTTCCGGGCCACCGCCCTGGCCTCGTGGTTGGCGTTGTGTTTCAGGAGGTACTCGCCGACGACGTCGCCGAGTGCCCAGACGCCGTCCGCGGTCGTCCGCAGGTACTCGTCCGTCTCGACGAAGCCCTGGGCGTCGGTCTCGATGCCTGCCGCGGCCACGTTCAGCGTATCTGTGTTCGGGACCCGTCCGGTCGCCAACAAGAGATCGTCACCGGTGACGGTCACGGCGTCGTCCGAATCGGATCCCTCGGCACCGGCAGCCGGCTCGGGCGGATACGGTCGCGCCTCCACGCGAATTCCGTCCGATGACTGGTCTACGGCGACCACCTCGTACCCCGTGTAGAGGTCGAACCGATCGGCGTAGCGCTCGGTGAACGCCTCGCCGACCTCCTCGTCGGTCTCCGGGAGCAGGTGCGGCCGCCGTCCGACGATCGAGACGTCGCTGCCGAACGTCTCGAAGAAGTGACCGAGCTCCGCGGCAATGTAGCCGCCGCCGACGATCACTAGCCTGTCCGGTACCTCCCGCAACTGGAGTGCCTCAGTGCTCGTGAGGTAGTCGACGTCCTCGATCCCCTCGACGTCCGGAATCAACGGGCGCGTCCCGGCGGCGACGAGTACCGTCTCCGCCCTGATCTGCGTCCCGTCGTCAGCACCGCCCGAGATCTCGACCGTGCGCTCGTCGACGAACCGCGCCTCGCCCTGGAACAGCGAATGCTGGGGCGAGGAGGCCAGTCCATTCTGGATCGACGAGGCGCTCTCCGCGACCTCCTCGGTGACTTCGTCGACGATCCTGGCGAAGTCGACGTCCGTCACCTCGGCATCTATCTTGAACTCGTCGGCGCGTTCGATGGTCTCGACGACCTCGGCGTGGTACAGCAGCCTCTTCGAGGGGATGCACCCGCGGTTGAGACAGGTCCCGCCGAGCGGGCCTTTCTCGACGACGGCGACAGATTGCCCCTGGTTGACGGCGACGTTCGCCACGTCCAGACCGGAGCCACTACCGATGACGAGAAAATCGAACTCCTCCATGGGCGATAGTCGGGCGCGAGACACAAAGCGAACGGGTTGTTGTGGGGTGACCGTACACATTCGCTAGCCTGGGCTGGAGCGCCCGGACGACATCGGGTCCCGGGAAACTGAGGTCGAGCGAGTGGCTCGGGTGCCCTGCCGCCACAGACGGCCCACCCTTATCCTCGCTGGCGGCGTACTCCCTGCAATGAGTCACGTGAACTTACAGCATGGGCCTGTCCAGCTCCAGAACCCCGTGTTCGTCGAGGGGCTCCCGGGGCTCGGGCTCGTCGGCAAGCTCGCGACCGACCACCTCGTCGATCAGCTCGAGATGTCCTATTACGCCGGCGTCGAGTGTCCGAGCCTGCCGGCCGCCGCGAGCTACCGCGGTGGGACCCACGAGACCCTCCCGCCGGTGCGCATCTACCTCGACGGGCACCACGACCTCCTGGCGCTCCAGGCCGACGTCGCGGTCTCACCGCAGGTCGTCACCGACTTCGCGTCCTGTCTCACCGGCTTTCTCGTCGACCACAATGCCTTCCCGGTGTACGCGAGCGGTATCTCGACCGGTGGTGACCCCGACGACGACCGGTCATTGGTCGGTATCGCGACCGGGACGGGCCGACAGGTGCTCACCGACCACGGCATCGACCCGCCGCGGGCGGACGGGCTCTGGCAGGGACCGACGGGCGCACTGCTGGACGCCGCGCGCCGACGGGACCTCGCTGCACTCGGGTTGATAGTCGAGGCCGATCCGGAGCTACCGGACCCGGAAGCGGCGTGTACGCTGATCGAAGACGGAATCGCGCCGATCCTGGGAACCACGATCGACGTCGACCCGCTCCGCGAACAGGCCGCGGCGATACGCGAGGAACGGCGATCCCTCGCGGACCAGATGCGAGAGCCCGAGGCCGACGAGAGCTCCAGGGTCGAGTCGCTCGGGATGTACCACTAAACCCGGCCCCGCGGCCGAGACAGCTACGGCAGACTACGAGGACGCCGCCTCCGGCCGAATGGGCCATCTGGACCACCGTCCCCGGTCATGCTCGGACGGTACACAGCCGCCGGGCAGTCATCACGGAGTCGGCGACTACTAACCGCTACTCGATGTCCACCACGACCACTTCCGAGCATGGTGAATCGGAACAGCGGGCGCGGCTCTCCGACGTCCCACCGAGCGCCAAACTGGTCCACTGGGACCTGGAACGCAACGGCCCGGCGACGCAGGGCCAGCTGTCCGAGCGGACCCTGCTGTCCCAGCGCACGGTTCGCTCGGCTCTCGACGCGCTCGAGGACGCAGAACTCGTGGTGAAAGAGGTCTACATTCCCGACGCGCGAAAGAAAGTGTACCACGCAGCGCCGGTCCGGACGGCCTGATGGCACTCGCTCCGTCGGCGTCGCAACGCTGCCAGTCCCTGACTCTGCTCGCGGTGTGAACTTCGCGGTGAGGTGTAGGTTACGTTTCGTTATTTACAATCGGCATGCGAACTGGCTGGCATGGCCGAAGATATTGACACGAACGAGTACGACGTCGTGGTCGTCGGTGGCGGCCCCGCTGGCATGACCGCGGCCCTGTACGCGACTAGACTGGGACATCGGACGGCGCTCGTCAACCGCGGCGGCGGTCGCGCGGCGATGATGCAGGAGGTCCACAACCTCCTCGGCGTTCCGGAGGAGACCAGCGGCGCTGAGTTTCTCGGAATCGGGACCGAGCAACTGGAGGAGTACGGCTGTGACATCCACAGGGACGTCATTACCTCCTGCGAGAGCGGGGACGACGACGGCATCCGGCTGTTCGGCAACGAAATCGCGTACGACGCGGAGTACGTCGTTCTGGCGACGGGGTTCAACGACATCCGCCCGGACCCGCCGCTCCCACGCACTGGTCGTGGGCTCCACTACTGCCTCCACTGTGACGCCCACATGTTCGTCGACAAGTCGGTGTACGTGATGGGCCACGGCGAGAGCACCGCCCACGTCGCGGCGATCATGCTGAACTTCACCGACGAGGTAGACGTGCTCACGCGCGGTGACGACCCGACCTGGAGCGACGAGACGGCAGAGATGCTGGCAGACCATCCGATCGACGTGATCCCCGACGAGGTCACGGGCGTCCAGAACGGCGAGGACGGGTGGCTGAAAGCCCTCGAATTCGAAGACGACACGGTTCGGGAGTACCGGGGCGGCTTCGCGATGTACGGGGCGGAGTACAACAACGGCCTCGCGCGGGAACTGGGCTGTGCGATCAACGACGACGGCACCGTCGAGGTGGACGACCACGGCCGGACGTCGGTCGACGCCGTCTACGCCGTCGGCGACCTGACGCCCGGTCACAACCAGATCCCGATCGCCCTCGGCGACGGCGCGAAGGCGGGCATCTCCGTCCACTGGAACCTCCGGGACTTTCCGCGCGACCCGGACCTGGTCGCCGAACAGGGACCGGTCCGCGACGACGAGGTACCCGGCATCCCCGACGAACTCCTCGAACAGGCCGTCTCGTTCCACACGTACGAGTGAGCGCCTCCCGTGATCGAGTGACTGCACTCGATCTGGGCACAGGTAGCGGATCCTCGTGATGCGTGACCAGATCGAACATCTCGAACGGATCACGCCCGCCGAAGACGTGGCAGGACCGGTCGTGCACGCCCGTCGCCCTGCCCCCATCGTTTAGCCACGGCACGAGAAACGCAACGCTGTACTCGTGGCACTCTCGGAACCACTGATCGTCGTTCTCGTGCTCGTCGTCCTCTTCGCGGGCGCTCTCAACGGCGTCGCCGGCTTCGGCTTCGCCATCGTGGGGACGATGACGCTGGCGACGATTATCGACCCTGCAGCAGCGGTCGTCTTCATGATCTTGCCGATTCTGGCGGTCAACCTCGCGCTGGTCAGGGATCTCACGGCACCGGAGTTACGGACCTGTGGGGAACGCTTCGCGCCGCTCATCCTCGCGGCGCTGGTCGGCACGGTCGTCGGCCTGGTGGTCCTCCAGCGCGTTCCGGCCGCCCCGCTGAAGGTTGGCCTCGGGCTGGTGTCGCTGGCCTTCGTCGCGAGCGTCCAGGACGTCGTTCCGATGCCGGGCCTCTCACGGGCGAAGGAGGGCTGCTTCGTCGAGAGTCCGCTGGCGATGGTCGGCGTCGGCGGGGTCTCCGGTCTCCTCTTCGGCGGGACGAACGTCGGCGTCCAGTTTATCGCCTATCTGCGGAGCTGTGACCTCTCCCACGGGCTGTTCGTCGGCGTCGTCGCGATGGTGTTTCTCGGCCTCAACGGCGTTCGCGTGGTCGCCGCCGGCGCGCTCGGTCTGTATCCGAACCTGGCGTTCGTGGGGGCGTCCATGGCCGCGGCGATTCCCGCGGTCGGTGGCGTCGTCGTCGGCACACGGTTCCGAGACCGGATCGGCGACCGTCAGCGCCAGCTGCTCGTGCTGGGCTTGCTCACCGTCATCGGCGTCCGGCTCGTCGTAAGTGGACTCTGAGCGCTCACGCAGTAGATCTGCTGGTCACGGTCGTTGAGTTCAGGCCATCAGTCGCCGATGCTCCGGTTTCATACACCGGTCCTGGACTACCCGTCGCCCGGACTCTTCCGCCCGCGCGACGGCGTCGTCGTCGTGGATGCCGAGCTGGAGCCACACGACGTCGGCGTCGTCGCGTGACAGCACCTCGTCGACGATGCCGGCGACCTCGTCGCTCGGTCTGAACACGTCGACGATATCGACGTCTTCCGCGACCTCGGCGAGCGAATCGTACGCGGGCCGGTTGAGCACGTCGTCGGCGTGGGGGTTCACCGGGACGATCTCGTAGCCCTGCGCCTGGAGGTACTTCGGAATCTCGTGGGCGTCTTTTCCCGGCGTCGACGAACAGCCGACGACGGCCACGGTCTCCGCCCGGAGGATCGATCGCAGTTCGGTATCGGATTCGACGGGCATACGGTCACTACGCCGCTGGCGGCCAAAAGCCCGCCGTCGCGGGCCCGTGGCGACGGTGGAGCCGCGTTTCGTCTGTAGCCGAGGCGAAGCGAGCGCACGCGTTCCCGCCTTGCCCCCTTCGAAGCCGGATAGGTCCGGTGATGGGCTAGTAACCGCGTTTCCTCCGCCTCAGCGTAGAGTTATACGACTCTCTGCTGATTGGATACTATACGTAACTCGGTTACGAAGGGTTACGACAAAACAGATCATACAACGATGGCAGAACTCACCCTACTCAACGGACTCGTCGGCGGACTGGTCGCAACGATCGTAATGACCGTTTTCATGATGGCACTCGGGGACGACTCCCCGCCGCCGACGGCCCTGTTCTGGTCGAAGTACGTCGGCGACGGTGAACCGGACGAGTACGTGCCTCAGGGGATGGCGCTACACATGCTGTACGGCGTCATCGGCGGCGTCGTCTTCGTCGTCGCCCTCCCACTCCTCGGCATCGGTATCGGCTCGCTGACGACCGCGGTCCTGTTCGGCCTCGCGTACGGGTTCGTCCTCTTCCTCGGAGCCGCCGTGTTCTGGATGAAGGTCGTCCTCGCCCTCGACCCGGAAGTGCCGATGGTCGCAATGTTCCTCTTTTTCCACCTCGTCTACGGGACCGTGCTGGGCGTCTGGCTCCAGCTCGGTCTTCTGTAAACGGGATCTGAACGACCGGACCGCCGGCTCAATCCCCCGTCTCCGCCAGCTCGGCGAGTTCGTTCGCCTGGCTGATCGCGTCGATGACCTTGCTCGCGAGGCCGGTGACGTCGTCGGCGTAGGCCTGCGTCGTCTCGGCGATTTCGTCGACGCTGCCCGACGTCTCGACCGCGCTGTCCGCGATGGCGTCGAGGTCCCCCACGGTGTCGGTTATCGAGGCCGTGGCGCTCTCCGTCTGCTCGTCGACGTCTCTGATGTGTTCGATGGTGTCCGCCGCGTCGGTCTCGACCTGGTCGACGATGGACTCGATGCTGGTGGCCTGTTCCTGGGCGTCCTCGGCAAGCGACTTGACCTCGTCGGCGACGACCGCGAACCCGTCGCCGTCCTCGCCGACGCGGGCGGCCTCGATGGAGGCGTTCAGCGCGAGCATGTTGGTCTGGTCGGCGATCTCGTTTATCATCGAGGTGATCTCGTCGATCTCGGCGACCGTCTCGCGGAGCGATTCGAGTTCCCGGCAGGCGATGGCTGCCGCCTCGTTGGCCGCCTCGACGTCCTCGTAGGCGTTCCGGGCGGAAGACTGGGCCGTCTCGGCCAGGCTCGCCGTCTCCGAACTCGACTGGTTCGCACTGGCGGCCCGCTGTGAGAGGGTTTCGATGACGTCGCTGGATTCGCTGAGGTCGGTGCCGATGACTGATAACAGCTGGGCGTGTTCGCTGACCAGGGGTTCGGACCGCGCCGGCCGGTCCGAGCCCGCCGCCCGTTCGGTGCGGCCATCCGAAGAGTTTCCTTGTTTCATACGTTCTCCTATCGGTTGTGGACGAGTCGACTCACGGTCAAAAACGACGCTCGATAGTGCACTGGGAGCACATTCTCCAGTCGCTAATTTATGTGTGGGGGTCCGATTATCAGTCGCAATGTCCGATCACGACGAACACGCCTGTGACTGTGGCGAGACCTTCGACACGCTCGACGAACTGAAATCGCACGCCCAGGAGAACCATCCCGAAGCCTACGAGGAGAACTTCGGGGAGTAGGCGCACCGTGCCCGAACTCGGCCGACCGTGATCGGACGTTGTTCGGAATCCACTACCGGCCCAGACGACCGGCGACGTTCCCGACCCCCTCGGTTCCGCCGGTTGTCGGGCCGAGTCCACCGCGGCGACGCAGTACCACGCTCCATTTTTGACTGATTGAACCCGACGGCTCTCTTCACGTACTTTGGTTGACTGTCTCTCGATAGCGGCGCAGCGAGTCGTCACTCCACTTCAGTGCCACGCTGGAACCGTCGTGAGCGCACCGTCGGCCGCCTGCCCCGTCTCAACAGTCGACCAGGGAACAGTCGAAGACGAACGACTCCTGCAACTGGTCGATCTCGTCGGCGATCGTCTCGATGGCGGGGCGATCGCCAGGCGACTCACCCTCGTAGGTGTACACGACTTCGGCCTCGTCGGCCCGAGTGTCCAAGATGACGGTCTCCGGCAGGCGGCCGACGAGGTCGTGGACCTTCCCCAGTGCGCCGAACTGCGTCGGCTGGTCGAACGTGTCCGCGACGTCCTTCTCCGGGTCGGCGAGGAGGGGGAAGGGTAGTTCGAACCGGTCTTGCCACTTCTCGGCCCGTTCGACCGGTTCGGGAAGCACCGGGAGGACCACCGCGTTGAGTTCGGAGAACTGTCGCGCCTCCGCGGCGAGCGTCTGCACCTGCTGTTTGCACTTCGGACAGTGGTAGTCCCGTAACAGTAACAGCACCGCGAAGTCGACAGTCTCGACGACCTGGTCGAGTGAGAGGGGGTCCGGCCCGACGCCGACGTTCTGGAGTTCGAAGTCCGGTGCCACGGCCGCGCTGTCGGGACGATCCGGCGACGACATACGCGACAATCGGACGCCAAATATATCAAAACATTGTAACGTTGTGGTAACGAACCGAGGAAGTCCTTACCGGAGTACCTGGGCGTAACCGCGTGGCGTCAACCGAATGTCTCTCTTCTCAGGCGACGACGAACTCGGTCACCAGGACGACCAGGCCGACGATGGCGAAGACGACGCCGAGGCCGACCTCCATGAGATCGCTGGGGACGTACTTCCCGGCGCGGGTACCGACGGTGCCGCCGACGAGTACGCCGGGGACGGACCAGGCGACGACGTACCAGACGGGCGCCGCGGTCAGCGCGTGGACGAGCGCCCCAGCGGTCGCCGCGATGGCCAGGACGAACACGCTGGTCGCCACGGCGACTCGTGGGGGGATCCGACACCGGAGGACGAGCTGGGTCGTGACGAGCTCGGGCAGGCCAGCGCTGATGAGGCCGGTGACGAACCCGCCGACCGTCGACAGTGCGAGTCCCGGCGGTCGCCAGCAGGTGTCGTAGGTGAACGTCTCCCCGTCGGCCGCTTCGATCCGCGTCGTGCCGCGGCCGGTGTTCTTCTCGCGAAGAAAATTTCCCTCGCGCTCGCCGGGTTCGCACTGCTCGGGCGGGTCGTAGTAGACCAGGAATCCACCGAGGACCAGCAGGCCGACGCCGAACAGTCCCTTGAGTATCGCGGTCGGGACGACGTGTGCGGCCAGCGCGCCGGCGACGACGGCGGGGACCGCACCGAGCAACAGCCACTTCGCCGTCCGGAAGTCGACGACGCGCTGGTTCACGTACGAGCGCAGTCCATTGCCCATCCCGAACACTTCCGTCAGCAGGCCGGCGCCGATGGCCTGGGAGGGCGAGAGGCCGACCACGAGCATGAAGAAGGGGCTGAAGAACAGCGCCCCAGAGACCCCCGAGGCCAGTGCGACCGCCGAGAACAGGATCGACGCCGGGAACACCCACCAGTGGGCGTAGAACTGGGACGTGAACGTCGCGTCCGGCCACGGAATCCCGCCAGACTGGCCGACGGTGGCCATTTCGAGTGCTGTGAGCGCACCACCCACAGCGCCTGCGCCTGCCGCTGGCTGGGCGACGAGGACTGCTCCGGTGAGAGCCACGATCGACCCGGCGACGTACCGTCGCATTCACTCGAACAGCTCGGTGATACGCTCGTCCTCGGGCGTCCACCCGACGAACTCGCCGCCCTCGAAGGGGAGGTCGACCGAGGCCACGTAGTTGCAGAGGCCGACGTAGAAGTCGACGAGCAACCCGACTGCGACGATCTCGGCGGGGGAGTACGCGCCCGCCAGCGCGGCGTGGATCTGGTCGGTCACCTCGCCCATCGCGACGGCCTCGGCGTACTGACAGAGGACGAACTCCGCGTCGTCGAAGCCGGAGAAGTCGCGGCCACCGATGGACCGAATCTCCGTGGTCTCGACGCCCGTGCCCCGCGCGATGTCCACGTGCTGGTGCCACTCGTACCGGGCGTTACGCGCACGGGCGACGGTCAGGATAACCAGCTCCTTCCGGCGGGGCGTGAGCTGGTCGTACAGCGTCTCGAGGTACTCCAGCGTCGCCTCCAGTATCTCCGGGTTGTGCGCCCACACGCGAAAGATGTGCCTGTCGCCGAGGTAGTCGTCGGTGAAGAGGTAGTGGTACTGTTCGGGAATCTCCTCCCTGGATCGCAATTCGAGTCTGCTCATACCGGCGATTCGCACACCCGAAATATCAATCGTCGGGCACGTGCCGGTAACCCCGTTACGCCGAACTCCCCGTGCTGGCGAATCGCAGTTCTCACCGGGTTACCGTTGGCTAACCTGGTGAGGGTTGGTTAGCGAACGTATTTGAGTTACGATACGTAATCCACTCACAGGAGGTAATCACATATGGCAGTCGGAAACGCTGACGGCGACGAGGAAAGCGAATACCACACGGTCGGCGTGGACGCGGCGGAGTTCCAGCGGTACGCCGTGGTCACGATCCCGAACGACGAGGTCGTCGTCTACGACCAGGACGACGAGAACGCGTGGATCCAGTCCGATACCTCGGTTCGTCTCGAATCGAACCTCTAGTCCGGGATCGTCGACTTCGACCCGGTCCCCTTCTGCCATTCTAGACGGTTTGCTATCCGCCCGCGTGGACGTCGACGGTAGCGCGGATCGATTGCAGTTGTCTCACGTAACCGAGTTTCTAGTAGTAACCTCTATTGTGCCCCGGGCCGATGGAGTGACATGGAGAACGCCGCGGACGACCCCTTCGAGAAACTCGAGGTCTGGTGTGCGGGGAACGACTGGTGTCCGGTCACGACGACGGCGACGCTGATCGGGAAGAAGTGGCACCCCGTCATCGTCCACCGGTTGCTCGAACACGGCCCGAGCGGCTTCAACGAACTCAAGGAGAACGTCGACGGCATCTCGAGCAAAGTCCTCTCGGACAGCCTGGACGACCTCGAAGACAATCAGCTGGTCGCTCGCGAGATCATCAGCGAGAAACCGTTCCGCGTCCACTACTCGCTGACCGACCACGGGGAGTCCCTCCAGCCGGTCATCTACGCGATGCGTGACTGGGGCAAGAAACACCTGAAGCGGCCTGAACAGGCCGAGGACGAGGATTCCCCGGACTGACGTTCTGTCGATACACGTCTCGCTCTGTCACCAACACGGCGGCGCACCTCACGCAGGTTAGCCACCGGTAACTGACTAACGGGATCGTTCGGGAACTGATACCATGGGACGCACCGAACCTTCGACGATGACAGACACGCCTCCCCGGTCGGACGACGGCGAGACCAGCGCCGCGGCCCACGTCGATTCTGTGGCCGCCTTCGAGGAACTGACGGCGTCGGACGGGACCGTCCTCGTCGACTTCTACGCGGACTGGTGCGGACCGTGTCAGCTGATGGCGCCGACGGTCGACGACCTCGCCAGCGAGAGCGCGGCGACCGTCGTGAAACTCGACGTCGAGGCGGTCCCACAGGTCGCCGCCACGTACGATGTGCGGTCCATCCCATCGTTCGTCGTCTTCGAGGACGGGACCCCGACCGAACGGCTCGTCGGGATGCAGGAGAAAGACGCGCTTCGGGCAGCTATCGAGTGATGTGCGTCCGGGCGGTCGATACTTCGGCGCTACCGTGTCAGCCGCGTCCAGTACTCGTCGGCGAACGGCGACGCGTACGGAATATCCAGCGACTCGTAGACGCCCGCTGGGACTGCGATGTCCGCGAGAAAAAGACCAGCGGTGACGGCGGTGAGACCGGTCTTGGGCAGTGCGAGCGTGAGGACGCGGTCGGGGTCGACGGCCGCCCCCGCCCGCTCACCGGTCGTCGCGTTCAGGCCCGACGGGACGTCGAGTGATAGCACCGACGCGTCGACGGATTCCAGTTCCTCGACGAGCCTCGCGGCGGTCCCGCGGAGCGGCCCGTCGAGGCCGTACCCGACCAGCGCGTCGACCACAGTCTCGGGGTCCCGTCGCGAGAGTACTTCGGCGCCAACCTCGACCGGGACGTCCATCGCGTCGAGCGTCTCGAACTGGGTGCGCGCTGCCCCGTCGAGGTCGTCGGGGTCGCGGTCGAGGACGACCGAGACGGGCGCGTCCCGGTTCGCGAGGTGGCGCGCCGCACACAGTCCGCCGCCGCCGTTGCCGCCGCTGCCAGCGAGGACTGTCACTGGTCCCGCCGCGACGTCCCGGACGTGCCACGCCAGGTTCCGCCCCGCGTTCTCCATCATCTGCAACAGGGCGACGCCGAACTCCTCGACCGCGACGCGGTCGACCGCTCGCATCTCCGCCGCCGTCACGGCCGTCACCGACTGCCCGTCCGTCGTGGTGAACGCGTCGGTCTCCATGTCTCCTCTGAAACCCGCGCCGCCATTGGCTGTTGCGCCATATTCTGACGTCTGCCTCGGTGCCTGTGGGTACCGATCGGCGGACGATGCCGGCGTTACTTCTTGGTGAGTTACAATTACACCCGTGGCGACCCCACTCTCTGGTGTGAACGTCAATGTCTGACGCAGACTTCGACCTCAGCGCGCCCGAACTGGCGCCCGAGGACCTCCTTCGCATCGAGGACCCGTACTTCTCGCCCGAGACCGTCGCCATCGTGACCGGGGCGGCGTCCGGTATCGGTCGCGCGACGGTCGTCGCCCTCGCGGCTAACGGCCTCACCGTGGTCGGCGCCGACGTCGACGAGGACGGCCTTGCGGGGACCGCCGACCTCGTCGACGAGTTCGACGTCGAGGGCGAGTTCGTCGAGTCGCCGACCGACCTGACCGACGACGGCGACGTGGAGGCGGTCGTCGCGGCCGCCGCCGAGGCGGGGACGCTGCGCTTCGTCGCCAACATCGCCGGGTTGCAACACATCGCGAGCATCGCCGAGTTCCCCATGGCAAAGTACGACCTGCTGACCGACGTGATGCTCAGGTCGCCGTTCAAGATGGCCCAGGCCGCGATCCCCCATATCAAGGCGACCGAGGACGGCGTCGGCGCCGTCGCGAACATGTCCTCGGTCCACGGCCACTACGCGACGAAGAACAAACCAGCATACATCACCGCAAAGCACGGCATCACCGGTCTCACGCGCGCCATCGCCGCCGAAGGCGGGGGGACGCTGCGCGGATTCTCGGTCAGCGTCGGCTACGTCCTGACGCCGCTGATGGTCGACCAGATAGCGGACACCGCCGAGGAACGCGGCATCTCGGAACGGGAGGTGGTCGAGGACGTGATGCTCGGCCAGGCGCAGACGAAGGAGATGATGACGCCCGCAGAAGTGGCCAACCTGTTCGTCTTCGGCTTCACCTCGCACGCGAGTCACCTCAACGGCGCGGACCTCCTGTTCGACGGCGGCTACACGCACACGTATGAGTGACACTGAGTCGTCGGCGGACCCGACGCGCGTCGCCATCGCCTGCCAGGGCGGCGGGAGTCACACCGCGTTCACCTGTGGCGTCCTCCGAGAACTCCTCGCCGACTGGGACGAGCAGTACGAGCTCGTCGGTATCAGCGGGACCTCCGGCGGCGCGTTCAACGCCCTCGCGGTGTGGTACGGTCTGGTGACGGGCGACCGGGCGAAGGCCCGCCGCGTCGTCGGCGCCCTGTGGGACGACCTGGCCGCCGACGGCGTCCAGGACCGGTGGACGAACGCCCTCGCGAAGAACCTCTCGCTGATTGAGAGCGCCGGCTTCCCGATGCCGAGCGTCAGCCCGTACCAGATCCCGGGTCCCGAAACCGGGAAGCGACGGATACGGGAGGTCCTGGAGCGGCACATCGACTTCGACACGATTCCGGCCCTCTGCCGGGGAGAGGCCCCGGAACTCGTCGTCGGGACGGTCGACGTCAACGCCGGCGTCTTCGAGACGTTCACCAACGAGGCGGTCACCGTCGAGGCGGTGCTCGCCTCCGCTGCCGTGCCGAACCTCTTCCAGGCCGTCGAGATCCACGGTCACCACCACTGGGACGGTCTCTTCTCGCAGAACCCACCAGTCGGCGACCTGATGCACCTGCCCCCCGCCCGGAAGCCGGAGGAGCTGTGGATAATCCAGATCAACTCCCAGGCGTTCGAGGGCGTCCCCTCCACCACCGACGTCATCGCCGACCGCCGGAACGAGCTCTCCGGGAACATCTCACTCAACCAGGAACTGGGCTTCATCGAGCAGGTCAACGAGTGGGTCGCGGACGGGAAGTTGCCCGCCGACGAGTTTCAGCAGACTACCGTCCGCCGCATCAACATGGGCAAACGCTTCTCTGCCGCGACGAAAGTGGACAGGGACCCCGCGTTCCTCACGGAACTCCGGGAGCTCGGTCGGCGACGCGCCACGGAGTTCCTCGCAGCAGGGAACTCCTTGTGAACCAGCGAGAAGTCGCCGCACCCGTTCTGGTGGCATCCGCACATCTCGACGTGACTCTGTTGACATCCTCCCGCGCCTGAAGACGCGGGAATCCCACGGCACCGTACCGCTACGTTGGGATATTACGGTTCGCGGTTCGTAACCTGTTCTCGTGGGGCGAAACAGCCCTCACTGCGGTCGAACAGGTGAACCGCTGGCTGTGCCAACCAGCCGTTATCCCTATCGCCGCCATCCGTGGCGAGACTCGGGAGTACCTTTTGCCGAATGTTCTCCGCACCGTTCACGTCCGCGTTCGCAACCGTATCGCACGCCTCACATACGTACAGTCCACGTTCGACACGCTGGTTCTCGTCCACGTGGCCGCACGCCGAACACGACTTCGACGTATCGCGTTCCGACACCACCACCACGTCGATGCCTTCGGCTTCCGCCTTGTAGTCGAGAAGCGTCGTGAAGCGGTCGAACGCCCACCCATGTAAGTCGAGATTTCCGTGGTCGCCCCAGTTCCGAGGGTCGCCGTTCTCGTCGTCCTCACGAATGCCACTGAGATCGCCGACGACAACGGTTCCAACACTCCGCTCGACACACTTTGCCACGATCGCTTTCGAGAGGGCGTGCAAGAAGTGCGTCCGGCGACCCGTTCGTTTGCGGTCAAGACGGGTGGCCTCTCGGGACGAGGAATCGTCGCACCTGGCTTTCTTCTTCGTGAAGTAGTATTCGTCCGCTTTGAGTGCGCCACCGGGATACAACACAGCCTCGCCGCCGAAGGAGACGGCGGCAAAATTGCAAATCCCGAGGTCGACACCGGCCACTTCCTCGCCCGGCGAGTCCGGGTCGATGGTGGTGCGACAGACGAATTGAAGCCGCCACTCGTCGCGCGTGTAGACGGCGCGAACCTGTTGAATATCCCACTCGGTCAGGTCGACGTCAGGACGTGTCTGGTACTCGCAGAGGATGAAGTCCGAGCGGTGGTCTTTGAGATTGCGGCCTTTCGAGAGGCGAACGCGGGCGTACTGTGCGTCGTGCTTGAAGCCAGCCGCTTTGAACGACACGGTTGAACGCGGGTGGGAATCTCCGTGTTTGCGGTAGCCGGGCGGTCGGGCACGGTCGTCGCCGTTCCGACGCTTGCCGAACCAGCCATTGAACGCTTCAGCGAGTTCTTCGAGAACGCGCTGACTGGATTGAGAATGTAAGTCCGTGTAGCGTTCGTGACCTTTGAGTTCGGCTTTGAGTTCCCCGTCATCGGGAATCTCGCCCGTTTCGTCCCACTGTTCCTGTGTGTAGTAGCGACCGACGTTCCAGAGTTTTGAGGCGGCCCATCCGAGTCGATCGAGGTCGTCACGAACCTGACGCTGGTTCGTGATGGTCGCCTCGAATGTACGGATGGTTCGACCCATTTTCTGCCCCCATAACCGGTTATGTATGCCATTTTCTTGATAGTGTTGGTTGGCGTGGAATATCCAGACTCGCCATCGAATGTGGATCGTGTCGGAGTTGTCGGATTCATCCTGCGCCTGAAGGCGCAGGTATTCTCCTCGATTCTTTATAAGGTATTCTTCCGTCACTACCGGTATGGTCTCGAACACGCGCCTGTACGGCGCTGCTATCGCGTTCGCGTCTGGCCTCTACTCCGTCTCGAACGCGTCCGCCGCATCGAGAATGGGAACGAGCGGGTGGTTGATGCTCGTCCTCGGAACCATCGTCGTCCTCCACGGTATCGTCCTCCTGACGCCGTACGCTCACCGACTCGGTGACGCCAGCGGCCCACTGATGATCGCGTACTCGCTCGTGATGCTGCTGAACCAGGCGCTCCTCGGTACCGGGATGATGGGAAGCGGCAGTGGGATGGGGATGAACGACGGAATGGGAATGGGCGACGGGATGGGGAGCAGTGCGATGACTGCCGGGATGGGCTGGGACGCCGGGATGGTGACGCTCGCGCTCCTCATGCTCGTCAGTGGCCTGCTCATGACGCGCGGTAATTCCATGGCCGACACCGCCGACGGGATGTGAGACGCCGTCGACCGTCCCTCCTCGTTCGTTTCGTGGCGATACACGCCGCTGCCGGCCGCCCCTTCGCGGCCACGATTCCTTCGGGCACGGCGATCGCACAGTCGCGGAATTCACATCCCCCTGAAGCCCGTCGACGACGAACGCGATGATAGTCATCCACGCCACGTTCCCCATAGACCCGGACCACCACGACGAGGCGACGGACCTGATGCAGGAACTGGCCGAACATTCGCGTGCCGAAGACGGTGTCAGCCAGTACAGGGTCGCGGCGGACATCGAGGACCCGAGCCTCTTCCGATTCGTCGAACAGTACGAAGACGAGGCGGCGTTCGCTGCACACGGAGAGACGGACCACTTCGAACGGTTCGAGGCGGCACTCCCGGACCTGCTCGCCGGCGAACCGACCGTCACCCGGTTCGACGTCGACTCGGCGACCGACCTCGAACTCTGAGGGGGCGCTGGACGCCGCCGTTCCCACTGGCGGTTGAGACGCGTCACTGACGTCGTCGGTATTCGCCCGGCCCGTCGCTGCTGTCGACCTCCACCGTGTGTGGGCCGACGAACCGTCCCTCGGTCTGATAGAAGGTGAGGTCACTTCGACTGCGCGCGCGGCGGGCCTTCGCTTCGGCCGCCTCGGTAACGGTCTGGATCATGTGGTCGACGATCTCCGCGAACGCGACGCCGTCGACGGACGCGTCGATGCCGAACGAACCGGCGTGACGGACGGTCTCGGCGACGTCCGTGCGGTGGATGAGCTTCTTCGTGGGGTTACAGCCCCGGTTCAGACAGGTTCCACCGAGTCGTCCGCGCTCGACGAGTGCGGTGTCCAGTCCCTCGTCGGCCGCCGCGGCGGCGACCGCGTTTCCGGTCCCGCCGCCGAGCACGATGATGTCGTAATCGGTCATGCTACCCGTTCCTTGGGCGCTCAGTCGGGAGGTTCTTTCCCCGGGAGTGCGGTCTGATCGCCGACCCGGCGACCGTTTTTCTGACGTCCGTTCGTATCACTTCGTATGAATCGACAGTCGTCCGGCCGACGACACGCACCCTCGACGGCGGCAGGTCCCGTGAGCGGTGACCGATACCTCCCCATCGAGGAGTACGGCTTCGTCGGGAACCTGGAAACCGGCGCGCTGATCGCCGCCGACGGCTCGGTCGACTGGTTCCCGTTTCCGCACGTCGAGTCCCCGAGCATCTTCGCCGCTATCCTCGACGCGGACAGTGGTGGATACTTCCGGGTCGGCCCCACCGATGGAGCGAAGGGGACGCAGCGGTATCTCGACGGGACGAACGTGCTCGAGACGCGGTTCGAAACCGACGACGGCGCGCTCACGGTGACCGATTTCATGCCCCCTGCCGGGGCCGTCGACCACCCGAAGAAAGTGCTCTACCGGAAGCTCTCCTGTTCCGAGGGCACGATGGACGTCGAACTCGCGTTCGACCCGCAGTTCGACTACGCGCGCGCCGACCCATGTTTCGAGTGGACGACGGCCGGGCTACAGGCAGCAGGTCCGGACGAGCAAACCACGCTCGAAACCGACTTCGAAATCGACCTCGACCGTGACTCGGTGCGAGCGACCGGGACGACCACGCTCGAATCCGGAGAGACCGAGTGGGTGCTCCTCCGGTGTACGGGAGCGGCGGACGCGAACGCGGACCCCCCGGCCGCGCTCTCGGACACGGTCGCGTACTGGCGGGAGTGGGGACACCATTGCCCGTCCGAGGCGGAGTGCGTCTTCGGTGGGCCGTGGCACGATCACGTCGTTCGGTCCGGACTGGTCCTCAAGCTCCTGACCCACGCCGAGTCGGGCGCCATCGCCGCTGCGCCGACCACCTCACTGCCAGAGGACGTCGGTGGCGTTCGAAACTGGGACTACCGCTACAACTGGCTGCGGGACGCGGGCTTCACCGTCCAGGCCCTCTCGAACCTCGGCCACGTCGACACCGCGGTGGACTACGTCTCGTGGTTCCTCGACCTCTGCGAAGCGACCGAACCGGAAGCGATCCAGCCGCTGTACGGCCTCCACGGCGAGGACGACCTGTCCGAACGCGAACTCGACCACCTGGCGGGATATCGCGACTCGCGACCGGTTCGCGTCGGGAACGGCGCCGCCGACCAGCGACAACTCGACATCTACGGGGAGTTCATGCTCGCAGTCGACGAACTCCACAACCACGATCGCTGCCTCTCGGACGAGGAGTGGTCGATCGTCTGCGACGTCGTCGAGTACGTCACAGCGGTCTGGAACGAACCCGACGCCGGCATCTGGGAGGTCCGCGACGGTCCGAAACAGTTCGTCTACTCGAAGGTCCTCTGCTGGGTCGCGCTCGACCGCGGTATCGCCATCGCGAGCGATCACGACTTCGACGCGCCCCTCGACGAGTGGCGCGACGTACGGGGAGCGATTCGCGAGTCGGTGCTTGAGAGAGGCTACGACGACGAACTCGGCGCCTTCGTCCAGACGTACGGCGACGGGCAGACGATGGATGCGACCGGACTGCTTCTCCCGGTCGTGGGCTTCCTCCCTTTCGACGACGAGCGAGTGCGGGGGACGATCGACGCCGTGGAGGAACACCTCCTGGAAGACGAGGTGCTCGTCAGACGCTACGACGGTACCGACGGATTACCGGGGAGTGAGGGGGCGTTCGTCCTCTGTGCGTGCTGGCTCGTCGACGCACTCGCCCTTTCGGGCCGCGTCGAGGAGGCTTGCGACCGCCTGGAAACGCTGGTCGAATACGTACACCCGCTCGGCTTACTCTCCGAGGAACTAGACGTCGTGGACGGGACCTACCTCGGGAACTACCCGCAGGCGTTCAGCCACATCGGCCTCGTCAACAGCGCGCTCTACGTCGGTGCGGCACAGGGCGAGGACCTCCCCGGTCCGCCACCGATGGGGATCCGTCTCGGGGATCCGGTCGGCATCGACAAGTATTGAGACCGACGGCGCGACCGGACGAGCGATGACTTCACTGCCGTCAAAGCGGCGGTGCTGGCGTACTTCGACGAGGAAGCGTCGTCTGTTTCCAGTCCGGACGGCGACAGTCAATAGAACGCGTCGGGTCCGTGGGCGTCCTGCCAGGCGAACGCGAACAGTCGCCGGGCGGGAACGCGCGTGAGTTTTCGACCGTCTGTACTGTGGCCAGTGGTTCCGTCCCAGATGGCTCCGTCAGCCCGAAAGCCGTCGCCTGTTGGCTCGAACTCCAGTCCGGGATTCTCGAACGCGTGAATCCCGTCCTCGGTCGCGAACACGACGACGTCGATACCGCCGATCGAGTCGGTGACGACTCCGCCCGCCGCTTCGATGTGGGGTAGTGGGTACCCGACTGCCTCGTCGTCGTATTCGATCCCGAGTACGACGGTCTTCGCGTCGACGTCGTCTCGATCCCACGACCTGGGTTCGCCAGCACCGCGCATTCCGTACAGGCCGAACGCGTCGCCCGCCGCGTACTGCTCGTACGGAGCCATGTCGTACTCGGCGGCGGGATCCGTTTTCGTCGTACCGCTGCCGGTTCCCCGAACCGGTTGCAGGACGACGCCGTCGGGATTGTCGCGTCGGAAGCGCTGCCAGGACGTCATCGGCGAGGAGCGCGCCGCCAGGCGGGCCCCCTCGAACGGTCCGGCGATCCCCTCGCCAGTCGGCTGCTTCCACTCCGATCCGGTCTCCCGGTCGTACATGACGAGCGCATCGTCGGCGAGTTTGCCGGACGTTCCGAACGTCAGCGTCCGACCGTCGACGACGGGGTCGTAGACGACGGCGCTCCAGCAGATCGGACACCACGTGACCGCGATGGGCCGACCGTCGACCTCGTCGTTGACGATCTCGTGGTAGCTGAGGATCCGAACCGGGTACGCCCGCGCTGGGTCACCGTCCACTACGATCACCTCGTCGTCGTCCTCGCCGAAGTACGCCGACCCGAACGTCGGCTCGTCGATGCTCGGGATCGCGTCCCGCGGGAGGACGTTCCGGATCTGCATGCCAGTACGTACTGTTTCAGCGCGGAAAGCGGTTACCGCGACGGAGGACGTTTCGGCCGCCCGTCGAAGGAATGCCTCCGCACCGCTCTCAGGTGTGGACGGAAGCCAGAGCGCCGCGGACGTCACCACGAGGCGACAGTCCGTCTCCAGGATAGACTAGACGCTGGGTGACGAATCGTGGCAGGCCCGCGTTCCCCGTCCCCGGACGGGTAGTCAGTGCGTAGGGCCGCGTTATACAAAACCACGAAGGTGGGGAGAGAAATCACCAGCCAGGGAGTCACCATTTCCGACTGCCGTCACGGCCTCGTGTATCGCTCGCAGACGCTCCCGAGCTGTACCATCGACAGACCGGCTGCATCCTCGGCGACTCTCTGAAAGTCGATTCGAGACTGTCCTGGAACTTCGCGACGATGTCGGGGCTCGGCGCTACCGCATCGAACGTCGCGAGCGTGAACTCGGTCGCGACCAACTCGCCAAGCAAGGCGGTGGCGAGCCACGACTTCCCGGTTCCGGTGGGCTCGTGCACCAGGACTCCGTGCGTCTGGACGACGCTGGGGGGTCGACCAGCGGGTCGATGACCGCCGTTTCGAGGAGGGCGATATCGTCGACCAGTCCTGCAGTGTCGTCGAACGTCGTGATTGGAGGGCCGCGAACGTCAGCGGGGGTCGTCTGTCGGGCCTGCGTCGTCGGCGTCACTGGTCGCTTCGTCGCCTGGTTCCTCGTCGGTCGTCGTGGCATCGCCCGTGGTGACTGTGCGGGAAGTCCTCGATACCGCTTGTCGCCCTGTCCGTTACGTGTGTGCCACGCCGACTGGACGGGACGGCCCAGAGGGCCGGACGAGCCCAGTAGCGGGGCGCACACGAGCTGGTTGCCTTGTCAGAGGGGCAGCCTGCCGGTCGTCCGTGGTACCGGACGACGGCATCTATACCGTCGCCGGGTGGGTAATTCAGTGTAAGTAACTGACTACGATGACTAGCCTGACTAGCGGAGCCACCATGGGATGGACTGCACACTGGATCGATGTTTGAGAGCGAGAGCAGAATCGTTATGTGAGTATCCAACCAGGATGACGACGATAGATGGAGAAGATACGGGAAGTTCACGTCGCGATGCTCTGGCGCGAAGTCGACCGGATACTCGAACCGGTGGCGGAGTACACGCCGGAGGTCGTCTACCTCCTGGAGCACGAAAGCGACGACGTCACACCCCCCGACTATCACGCTGACGTCCGCGAAACACTGGATACGACGGTCCCCACGCTTCGAACGTGTCCAGTCGATCTGTTCGACATGTACGACGTGATGGGTGCCGTCACGACTATCGCTGACAGACACGCCCACGACGAGGTCCGGGTGAACGTCACCAGCGGCACGAAACGATCGGCCGTCGGCGCGACGATGGCCTGCATGGACGAGGGGACGGACGCCACGTCCTACATCGTCGACCCCGAGGAGCGACCGGCAGGGACCGAACAGCCGCTCACAGCCGGCTACGACGGGGCAGCACGACTCACGACCTACCAGATCGATTCCCCGACACCGGACCAGGTCGCCTCGCTGGCCATCATCGAGGCCCACGAGACCGACGCCAAGTCCGCGAAGAAACGCACCCTCCTGGAGGAGGGGATGCGCTACGGATTCGAATTCCTCGATGGGACAGGGAGTCCGTCGAAAGGCGATTACAACGTCCTCAAAGCACGGATCACCGAACCACTACGCGATCGATCGTACATCCAGATCGAAGAACGGGGCACGCGACACTACCTTACACTCACCGACGCCGGCCGCCAGACACTCCGCGCGTTCCGCCACCGGGCAGAGGACGTCATTCAGGACCTCGAGGAGCGCCACGTCGCGAGTGATGGTGACTCGCTCGTCGAGTTCGAGTTAGACAATCCCGTCGGCCCTCTCTTCGGAGATAGCGCTTGACATCCTCCCCGCGCTAGAGCGCGAGGATTCAATGTTTGTCGTCTTCCTGGCCGATTCGTCGAAGCCACGTTCGTAGATGTCTCTCGAACTCGTTGGTTATCGCGGGCACCCGTCTGCAGGCCCCGCACCCGTCAGGGGCCAGAAAAAACACGGGTGGCGCTGTCTCGGTCTAACAGTGGCTGCTAGTTCGGGAGATGACACCAGAAAGGGTGGATGGCAGCTGGTGGTACGCCCGCAGCTTACCGCGATCGAGGCCCGCACTGGTCGTGGCCGCCGACCGCCTGACAGCGAGGACACGGCGCCGCACCGGGTTCGCTGGTCACGAAGGTGTGCTGGCAGCAGCAACACCGGAACTCGAAGGCGGGACTCTGGCTACTCGCCATCGTTGCTGGCAGCAATTTTGGCACAGTACTCGGTCGCCGCTTCGGCCGCGGAGTCGCCGACGCCTTCGACGTCGACACCTGTCTGGGTGGCTCGCCAGCGACCGCCACCGAGTTCCTCCAGGATGACCGTCGTGAGATGGCGGCGTGACTGTCCGGACGATGCCGAGACCGCAGTGGATCGTTGTTCGGGCATACCACTCGGAGCATCGAAGGGGGACCAAAAAGTGGCCAGCCTAGTCCACAGTGGAAGTGAAACTGAATCGACTCAGGGAAGTTCAGTAGACAGTCTCCTCCACTAGCTGGATTGATCCTCACCGGGGTTCGGGACGGAAGGAGTCGAAAGACACTCAGAACAGTTCGTCGAGTGTCCGCTCGCCAGTTGCGTCGTCGTTCAGCACGGCCGGATTCTCGGGGGCAGCATCGGCGTAGAACGTCTGTTCGCGGAGTTCCCGAAGCGTCGTTTCTCCGTCCCCAGCGTCCGTCGGGGTTTCTGGTTCGTCGTATTCGAGTGCGCCACGAACGTCGTCTGGTAGCGATGGCCGCGGGGCATCTTCGTGGCGCTCCACGGTCGCTGTCTTGTGCGTCGCATCGTGGACGGCGCGCATGATTGGGAGCCCACGGAGATAGTTGTACTCCCGCACCAGACGCACGCCGAAGGCAGTGTATCCCCAGAAATCAGCGGGAACGTCGCGGGAATTCGCGTTCGGTTCGTGCGTGTACTGGGTGAGGATTTTGTGGGCCTCGAGATCGGAAAGCTGCTCACTGATCGCCGACCGGCTCCGGGGGATGAAGTACGCGAGTTCGGTCGTCGAGGCGAGATGGGAGGGATGGCCGAGGAGAACCTGGAGAATATTGTGCCGGGTCTCCTGGGAGAGATATCGCTGCACCGTCCGCTGAGCCTCGTAGGGGGTCGCGTCGTCGACGTCGAAGACGTGTGAGATCGAGGGGTTCTCCCCGTCCGCGTTTGGCCCCACAGCAGCGCCTGGTTGGCTCATCGTGTGAAAAAGTACAGGAGCCAACACGGTAAATGTTCCGGGCAAACCACGACGGTTATATGGAAAATTGCCAACGTAGTCGAAGCGTTCATTACACAACAATGATAACGTGAAAACAAGACCATGGCCGACCCGAACCACTACGAACGCGTCCACGCTGCGCTTGAACGCGCACTCAGAGGGATCACGTTCCCTAGTGAGAACTATGCGACACTCCGAACCTGGATAAACAACGAACTTCCACAACTTCAGGCAGCAGGATACACTTCATTCATGGTCTTCGGGAGTTATCGCTCTACGTACCACAAATCACTTCGAATTGCTCAGTATGAACTTGCAAAACCTGCAACGGCTACTGCTGTTGTACTGGGCGACACTCCCGAACTTGGCCTCACACTTGGGGATGAACGAACGGACCCACTCGAGTTCACGTTGAAATTTCACTTACTTACCGAGTTTGCCGACAAGAACATCGGAATTTACGAGAAAGATTCAGGCGGTGAAGCGGTTGAACTCGGACTGCTCAACCAGGGCCCGTGCTTCGCGAAGACGACAGTACTTCCCCGCGACTACTACGGGATCGACACGACAACAGTCGAGTCAGCAGCAGCTGTCAAGGAGATTGCGCGGCATATTGCATTTGCTGACGATTTAGACGCAGACACGAAGAAAGTCGAGTTACGTGGTCTGTTGCAGACCGCCCGGGACAACGGAATCGATATTTCTGAGCACGAGTTGACAGTCTTTCTCGACGAAGAACTCGCGAATCAGAGCGCTGACGAACCGACGTACAGCTGGGTCCATCTCGCGCTGTTCCGCCACTTCGAAGAAGTCGGCCGGTGCCAGACGTGGCACACCGGAGATGATCTCAGGGAGGTCGTCGGAACCATCCGTGACCAGAACACCTCACGGTAGGGCCGAAATCCTTCGTCTTGTATCAGTGAGAGGATGCTACTTTGGCCTGGAGGCTTATGCGCACTAGAACGTTGCCGCTTCGACAACGGAATTCCCGATAACTTCGATACCTACGTCGATATGGATTCCGGGAAGCGGCTGGTCCGTCGTCAATAATGAAGGGTCATCAGATGCTCTCGCCGCAGTACAGCGGCCGACTTATCGCCTGGACGAAATTCCCTCGCTTGGCCTTGCCGTTTCCTGCCACGACCAGAAACAGGTCGAACATCGCGTCAGGTGCAAAATACCCAAGCAATTCGAGGACGTCTTCGCCGTGGCCGGTGGTGTCCGGTGAGTCCTCTGCGACGTAATTCGTCTCGTCCTCGATGGCAAGTGTCTCGGGCAAATCTTTGCTCGGTCGGAGCAACGAATCGACGACGCCAATCCTAACGTTCTGGCCCTCGCTCTTCGGAGCCCGGAGACCGAGCGTTTCTCAGTACGAATCGAAAACGAGCCGTCGGAGATCTAGGATCGAGTCACACAACGGTGGGAGCGCTCGTTTCCCTCGTCGAGCATCCGGACGTCTTCACGTTCGACTTCAATCGATTCCAGCCCGTTTCACTGGACCAACTTCTACTCCTACTGTTAAAATCACGTCAAACTCAACACGTCGTTTCAATAATGGGACAATCTTTAATGCAATTTGGCTGGAAAATATTCCTGGCATGCAAGGGAATGGTGACGAAAGCGAAGCGAACAGGCCTTCTACTCGGCGAACGTTCCTCGGAGCACTCAGTGCTGCAGGGGTGTTCGGTTTGGCCCAGACGCCGGCTTCGGCGATAGGCAACCCGCGATCCGCTGGCCCACCGCGAGGCGATACGGACATCCCGTCGCTCGAGCCGACGAACGTCGAGCGGGTGAGCGAGTTGAGTGACCGGCTCCTGGAGTTTTCCTTCGAGAACCCACTCGTGGACCCGCCGCTCGAAACTGCGAACGTCCGGGTGTTACTCCCGGAGGGGTACGACGAGACAGACGAGACGTATCCGACGATTTACTTGCTCCACGGTGGTGGGAACTCGGCCGCGTCCTGGTCGGACCCGGACCTTAGCCCCGGCGAGATAGGTCCTGGCCCGGTACAGAACTACGTCGACGAGGACGTCGTCGTCGTCATGCCCGACGGGGGTGAAAACGGCTGGTACACTGACTGGTACAACGATGGTGACTTTGGCGCGCCGATGTGGGAGACGTTCCACGTCCACCAGCTCATTCCGTGGGCGGAAGACCGATTCCGACTCCGGTCGGAGCGAGGCGGCCGCGTCGTCGCTGGCCTCTCGATGGGGAGCGCCGGGGCGTTGCAGTACGCCGCTCGGTATCCCGACACGTTCGCCGGCGTGTACGCGTTTTCCGGTGGACCGTTCCCGATAGACCAGTTCCCGTCTGGCTCGACGTTCGTCAACGCCTATGGCGACCCGTCCGAACAGGAGACCAGGGTCCGCGGCCTCAATCCGAACGAGCTGACCGAGAACTATCGAAATCTCCGGCTCTACATGGCAGTCGGCAAGGCCGAGGGCGCAAGTGGGCCCGCTGCCGAAATCGAAGCGATAGCGTACGAGAACTTCCTGACGTTCGTGGAGAATCTGGACGAGACCGGGATCGACTACACCTTCGACGTCTTCCCCGAGGGCGTCCACGACTGGCCCTACTGGCAAACGTACCTCGAGGGAGTGCTGCCGGATATGATGGACGTCTTCGCCAGCGAGCCAGTCGATCCCAGCGGTTTCACCCACGAGACGATACTGCGGAACTTCGACATCTGGGGCTGGCAGATCGACCGGGCGGACACAAACCGGCAAACCGCGGAATTCCTCACACTCGAAGACGTGACGTCGGACGGGCTGACGATTACTGGCCGCGGGAAGACGGTCGTCACGACGCCCGGCGACTACGAGTCCGGCCAGAAGTATCGGGTCACCCAAGACGGCGGCGCTGCGACCGTGCGACCGAGGACGGTCCGGGCCGACGAGGACGGCTCTCTCACCTTCGCCGTTCACCTCGGTCCCGCGGCCGAAACGGGTAGCGACGTCGCCAATCAGCCCGAATCCGCGACGATCTCGATCGCACCGTTTGAGTGCGGCCGTTCGAACGGCCAGGAATAAGATCGGGCACGTCGATCTATCGTCTTACCGCTGTTGTGGAAACTGTGGTTTCTGTGTCCACTGCGGCCGGCAGCTAATCGGGCGTGCGCAGCTGGAATGTGGGAATTCGATCACCCCTCGCCCCTTCTGGGGGCGATAAAATAGCGTGGGAGGAGCCCGGCCGCTCAAATACACCGTTGTGCCATGAGAATTGCGTGCTGGCGAAGTAGAATGTTGATGCAGTTGCAGACGTTCAATCAGGATTTCCCTCGACATTGAGGGGTCTTTCCCGGTGAATTCTATCCCCCACCACTCAACCGCAAACCGCCAGATGTCGACCCACAAGATAGATACCCGTGTCGCTCGCCAGTTGTGATGAATGAGTGCCAAAAACCAACTGTCGGTGGCGCTCGGAGCGGGGACAGTGTACGCCGTCACGTACACGATATTCAGTTTCGTCCTCCTCTGGGGACAGACCGTCCCCCGTCAGGGCGAGGGTGTCGTGCTCGTCGCGGGTGCACTGGCGTACTTCGGGGTCGGGATGGTGGTTCTCTGCGGCGTGCCGACGTTCCTGGCGGCGCGGTTCGGGCTGGTGTCGCCGCTGGCTCTCTTCGGACTGTTCGTCGCTCTGTCGACGGTCGGGGACATCTTCATCTCCGGGCCCGAGTTTTACTCGCTCTACCTCACCGTCTGGTACCTCTTCCTCGTGCCGATGGTCGCAGCAGGGGTAGTCGAGTACGCCATCCGTGAGGGGCTTAGTTTCCACTCACCGAGACCGGTCGTGTAGCCCGGCACGGACGAGCAGAGGTAGCCGCCAGTCATGATCCCCGCGTTCGACGGAGGCACACCGAGACACGGCGACGACGTGCTCCGTGAAAATCGATATCGTCCAGGATTCGTCGGTGTGCGAACTCATTGCTGGAGTGCGAAGGTTGGAGAACCCCCGCACCCCCTCGGGGGGTGATAAATTCCCGTCGTCTGCGGATTGCGGAAATGTCGGCATCAGTCTACAGCAAGCAGCGTTTCAGCTATCGCCGAGAATGAGTCGGAGTAGTCACTGACTCATAGAGACCACAGCGCAGATACCACGCCCTTGAGGGCGTGGAGGAAGCGCGTCACTTGATCGTTCACTCCTCGTGTAACGGCCCGCTGGAATCCAACCCCTTCGCTCCCCTGAGCAAGAGACCGCGCCAGGTCAAACCGTGCGCGTCTTTCACATCCGTTAGCCGATCGTACTGTCCGTCGTCGACTTCGATTCGAATCTCTCGAATATATGTTTGATAGCATCATGTTATTTTTACGCCTTTGGATTGTACATTCTGGTGTTGGATGGTCGCCGAAACTACCGCCACGAAAACGCTCGAGGCCACGCTTGCGCCGCCAACGGCGCACAAAGAGCGGCGTCTCGAACGGACTGTGGCGACCTACCGCCGTGCTCTCGAGGACGCCTTCGAGAGTGGTGCGGATACGCAGTCGGCGGTCAACGACGTTGTCACGCCGTACACGCTCACGTCCTACGCCAAGGACGCGCTCAAGAGCTACGTCCCGCAACTCCGCCGGACGTACGACGCGGCGGAGATCGAGGACGACCACCCGGTCCGATTCACGAACCGGGGCTTCCGAATCGACCACTCCAGTAAGCGTGCTCACGAGTTCTGCTGGCGCGTTCCACAGGCCGGACGTGGCAACGCGTTCTGGATTCCGCTTCGAATCAACCCGGCGCAGGAATCGCTCTGGTTCGACCTGTTCGACGGCGACGTGACAGTTGGCGAGTTTCGACTCCAACAGCACCGGACGGCCTGGGTGCTGCACGTCACCGTCGAGTACGACGTCGCCGACCCGGAACCGCCGGACGATCCGACTCGAATCGGCTTCGACATCGGTGAGTCCAAACTGCTGACGGGCTGTGCCTGTCAGGACGGCACTCCGACCCAACCGTACATCTACGATGGCGGTCGTGCGCGAGCGCTCCGCAAGGAGATGCACACCACGCTGAAGCGCCTGCAAGAACGAGACGCTGATCAGTGGCGCGTGAACGAACGCTTCGACTACTATCAGAACGCGCTGACGGATATCGTCGAGAAGGCGTCGCGTGAAGCCGTCGACTACGCCGCATCCTTCAAGGACCCGGTGATAGTCCTCGAGGACTTGTCTCACATCCGTGAGAACCTCGATTACGGTACGTACATGAACAGGCGCTTGCACGCGTGGGCGTTCGCCCGGCTTACTGGTCGTATCGAGGACAAGGCCCTCGAAGCGGGTATCCCAGTCGAATTCGTGAATCCGCGCTACACGAGCCAGACGTGCCACGCGTGCGGACATATCGGCCGTCGTGGGTCGCAAGCGGCGTTCACGTGTACGAATGCTGCGTGTTGGGTCACGGAGTACCAGGCAGATATCAACGCGGCCGCGAACATCGCCGGTCGCGTCAACCCGTGGGGAGAGAGCGTTCCCTGGAAACCGGAGCGCGATGACTCGCCACGGGACGGGAGCACCATTGACAGTGCCACAGCCCGCCGCGAGCCGAGTGCGAGACCCGCACAGACGACGCTCGCGGAGTGGGGCTGAAACCGCACCGGTCGGTTCAGCAGGCCGGATTCCCCGTGTCGGGGATTCCCCTGCCTTCAGGCAGGTGGAGGATGTCAATCTAACTCACACTCCGAAACGAGAAGCCCTGCCTCAACCACTAGCAGTCTCGTGATCGAAGTAGGAGAGCGTCGCTGCAGTCACGCGATTGCTGAACTCATCTGTGACAGTTCCTTGAACGCCCGCGATGTGGATATCGTCTTTCAGCGTCGCGAGCGTCCACGGGAGAACGAAACTTTGCGTCCCCGGTTCCCCACGAACCCACGCGTTACTCGGGACTCTGAGACTGCCCGAGTGATGTGATTGCGTGATGAATGCAACGGCGATGGATTCTTCGTCCGAATAGGGTAGAGAATCAGTCGCCACCACGAGCCACGGCCGAGGATTGCCACTTGTCGACTTGAACGGATCTGGAGCCCAGACCACCTCACCCTCGTCAGCCATTGCGCACTATACCTCCTCGTCGTCCGAAATCGGATCGACCGCCGAATCCATCCACGTCTCGACCTCTTCGTCGGAGAAGCCACCGTCGATGTCGTCTGCAGTGGAGGCTCCGTGGATCCCTGCAGATGCGATGGTGTGTTCTGTATCAGCGATCGCCCAGTAGCGCCCCCGGTGGTCGACGACGTCGTGTCGTTCCAGACGCTTGAGCGTCGGTCCGACGCTCCCCCGCGGAACATCGACCGCATCGACGAGCTCCCGCTGCCGGAATGCCTTTTCTGCATTCGCGAGGAGGAATCTGTATATTTTCCCCTGGGTGGTATCGGGTGAGAGGTCAAGGCTCGTAGTGTCGTCTTCCCCTATCGTTTCGAAGTCGTCCTTGGAGATTGGCATCGTTGGTATCAATTTGTATCAGTTGCTATTAGTTCTTATCACAGTCCGATACTCGTGACGTCTCGTCGTGGGTCTCCTGATCGTCGAAGTAGACCAGTGCTCCACTTGCGAACTCGTTGTTACAATGCGAAGGTCTGGATGCCCCCGCACCCCTTCAGGGGGCGATACAATGCCGTCGTCGGAGCAGGGCTGAAAGATGGTGAGCGAGCCAGTTAGGCGGCTCTAGCAAGTCTACGGCCGAAACCATACGGCTCAGATGAACTTCGTTGTAGTCGTATACTGGGTCTGTCGGAATCGGTTTCTCCACTCTGCAACCAGCGGTCAGGTACCGATTCCACGGAAGTACTTCACGCCTCCTTCGCTACGTCCTTCCCTGTCTCGGGGTAATAGGAGACAGTCGTTCTCAGGTCTGGACTGTCGATGAAGCAGGTCCTGAACCGACCTGCTGTGATAGCCAGTTTCCTAGCGCTGCACTCAGGGCACCTGCCACAGCAACGAACAGGACTCCAATCATGGCTGTTGCGAGCAGCAGAACCGTCTGAACTATTCCGAACCACAGTGGCTGGTCGAACGTGGGAATCACAGCGCCGACAGTGGCAATGTTCCAGACGAGGGGCAGCGAGGCAACCAGTCCTGTTCGAAGCCCGACCCGGTGCGCCATCTTCCTCCCGTCGAGCGTCATCACTCCTCCGATGAGTCCTGCCCAGAGAATGATATTGTATTCGAGTACCCCTGTTTCCGGAGCGTTGTTCAGTACGTACGCCGCTGAACCGAGGCCAGCGGGAAGAGCGTAGGCCCAAGGATGGTCTGTTACGAAATTTCGGAGGGCACCAATCATATGAGGCAGTTGTCACAACGTCGATTCCTGCCATAAATGTATGTGGTAGTCGATCACCGATGCGTCACCAGACGACGGCCGCCATCAGTGGGAACTGATGGCTACTCGGGCGCTCGGTGAACGTGGATCTCCGCGTCGTCGTGGACCCACGCCTGGAGTTTCTCGATCATGTAGGTCCGTGCGTCGTCCTCGTCGAAGACGTCCCTGTCGAGCATGTCTCGCGTGATCGACCGCAATGCGCGAAGCCGACCACGAAGGGCGCCATCGCCGACTGGTTCGCCGTCGTTCCACCGGACCGGGACGAGTGCGCCGTTGCCGGCAGTGGTGCCCTCGTTCGTGCGATGGGCAACGTGATCCATCGCGAAGGAGACCGTCCGGTACGCCGTGATATTGAACTCCCGATCGACGACGTAGAACGCTTCGTGCGTGAGGTAGTAGAGACGCTCTGCACAGATTGTTTCCAGTGTGAGGGCGATTGCGTTCGGTTCCATCTCGACCGGCGTCGCCCGGTACCGACCGCTGTCGACCGAGATCGCGGCGCCGTCGGGCTGGACTTCCAGCATGAGTTCGAGCCGGTTTCGCTGGTCGGTACTCGGGACTGTCCCACCGAAGGGCGTCTCGGCTGTGATATCCGTCGCCAGCAGGAGTTCGTAGGCGCCCTCGTGTGAGTAGTGCAGGTTGTATCGTCCGTCGGGTCGCTCGTACGCGACCAGTGCTCTGTGTGCCATGATGTGCTGCGGGATTGCCCCCGCACCCCTCGGGGGGCGATAAAACGCCGGAAGACAGCTATCGGGTGTCTGGAATTACTGGAGTCGGAGAAAGACCCAGGAGAACGCGGTCTCGACGGTCACCTCGAATCCGGTATTCCATCAAGTCGAGTTATGGAATATCCTATGCGACATGAGATACTATATCGGGGTAGACAGGGGGGAACAGATGAGTCGCGACGAGAGCAAGCACGTCCAGACGGAGCTGAGCGAGGACGAGTACGAACGGTTCCGGAAGTTTGCGGAGCAACACGGCCTCTCCCTCGAAGAGGCCGGCCACGAGGCCGTGCTCGAGTGGATCGAACGCCAGCAGCAGGCCGATCCCAACGACCGGGCGTTTACCGTCCTCGACGAACTCGACTCGGGATCGAACCCGGATGGAGTATCGACGGACGCACGGACCGAAGACGACCTTGTCGACGAATGGCACGGGAGTGACGAGACGTTCACGCTCGCCGACGACCCGTCCTCCCAGTCCTGACTCACATGGCTGAGCCAGTTGAGACGCCGATCGGGATGGACACTGCGGAGCACTTTCGACCTGGCAGGATTCGCGATCAGGTAGTCGTCGGCCCGAAGTTCCTGTACGCCCTGTTCAATCCCCGGGACCAGATGCACGCGGTGTCCCGGGCGTTCATGGACTTCGTGCGTGACGGTGATCCTCATCGCAGCCTACATGGACGAGCGAGAGGTCGACCACATTCTCGGTGTAGCCCAGGACGAGTATCGTGCGTTTGTGTACCACACCCTGGCTAATTTTAATATTCCACCCGCCTGAGAGGTAACTGAAGTCTTCGACACACCGAAGCAGGTGACTCCGATGATACACGCTCGCCACACACCGCGGACGGCCAGTTTGCCCCTGCCCGTAGCCGCGGGTCGCGTTCTCGGCGAGCTTCTACGTTCCCAAGACGCGGAGTCCCCGGATATCGACGACTGGTCTGGTGAACGTCGCAAATCAGCGTACGTCTACCAGGCCGGCAATGTCCGGTTACACCTGCCCGCATAACTCGGCCCCCACGCGGACTACCCGCCCGGGGTTGGGGAACACGGGCTCGCCGCCAGACCTCACCCAGCCACAGTTCTGTCACTCTGGCACGGGCTGACTGGCCAGGGGAGGCCGCGGCGTTCTGACCAGTTCGCGCGTGAGAATCGTGCGAACACGTAGCTCCTGACGCCCACGAGGCGTTCCGAGCTACTGCTACGCAGTCGCCATCCACGACCAGCGACGGCTGTGCGCACCGATGGAACGGAGTTCCATCGAGACTCGCGAACGCTTCGCGTTCGCTCACAAGCCCTGGAGTCTCCGTTGGCGTCCTGCCGAGCAAGGCGAGGTGGTTCGAGAGAGCGAAGCTCTCTCGTCATCCCGAAAATCTTCGATTTTCGGGCGACAGGGCTCGGGAGGCTCGCGGTATGAGCCTCCCGGTGAGGGACGCGGGACTTTGGATCCCGAGGTCGGGAGTTCAGATTCGCTTCGCGAATCTGAGCCCTGCCAGACGCAGCGCGCACTCCGTGCGCGACCGTCTGGCTCCGGTTCGATTCGCCGGGAGAGCGGAGCTCTCCCGTGCCCTGGCTCGCTCCGCTCGCCAGGACTCCCCGGGGCGATTGCCGCGCTGGTGTGCCGACGTGGTGTAGTCCGGCTAGCATACGGCCTTGTCGGGGCCGTGATCTGGGTTCAAATCCCAGCGTCGGCGTCTGACAGGGATGTTCATCGAGGCAGGCACTATCCTGCCGGTTCGGCCTCGTGCCGTTCCGGCAGTACTGGGCCCGGAAGGGTCTGTAACCTGCATGGTCCGATGTAACATTCCCGACCGCTTCGGCGGTCGAAGCACGCCCCCACGCGACGGGAGAGTCTGCGAGCAATTGCTACTCTCACCGTCGCGCAGACGTATAGACGTACAACCAACTTCGGGTCGATGGTCCAGCGGTCCACGATCCGTGCCTTGGGTGCACGGGACCGAGGTTCGAATCCTCGTCGACCCATTGAGCCGCGACTGGGCATCGGCGAACCCAGCGGCCTGCTACGCCGTGGTCGCCACTAGTCGACCTCTCGGTTCGAATCCGAGTCGTGGCGTTTGGTGAGACAGGCAGATGGGTGACTGCGCTCGATTCGAAATCGAGAGCCGCGAGGCTTCTGGGTTCGACTCCCAGTCTCACCGTCGGCGGGATTCCCCTAGCCTGGCTAAGGGGCCGTGCTGGAACCACGGTGCCCGCATAGGGCACGGGCGTTCGAATCGCCCTTCCGCCGTTTCCGCGGTAGCCAAGTGGCCGAAGGCGGCGAGCTTAAGACTCGCTACGTAGGTATTCGGAGGTTCGAATCCTCCCCGCGGAACTACGCCGCCATGCCCGAGCGGTCCAAGGGGCACGGTTGAGATCCGTGTGTGCGGAGGCACGCCCAGGTTCGAGTCCTGGTGGCGGTATGCCGAGCGAAAGCGAGGCACGCCTCGGAAGACAAGCGGAATGAGTCTTCCGGCGGTATGCCGGCCATCGCGCCGGCGTATGATTCCCTCACTTGCGTCGCCGTACTCAAGTGGTCAACGAGATGTGGCTCAGAACCACTGGCGTAGGTCCTACCCAGGTTCGAATCCTGGCGGCGACATTCGCACCGGCCGGTGCACTGGAGTCACAACCAGCCACCTTCGATGGTGTCAGTATCGGAGAGACAGACGGCTGACAGCGGTCGGTGCATTCCTGTCGAATCGGCCCCCTCACCAGCAGACTGGGTCGAGTGGGAGGGATACTTCGTCTGACACTTACAGACGACGGGCGAGAGCCCCTCGTTCCGAGGAAGAGACGCCTCGGTGTAAGCTGGCGGAGCAATCCGTCGGCCAAACAACCCCCTCCCACGGTTTTCCCCAGTTCCAGTGAGGCGCGATGCTCTCGCATAGTTACTTCCCGTGGTCCAGCGGCCACGACGCCTCCCTGTAAAGGAGGAGACGCACGTTCGAGTCGTGCCGGGGAGACTCGGCGCACACGCGTGCGCCAACTGGTATTGGATCAAACACGCCCTGTCGATAGTAGATCGACTCCGCGAAGCGATTCGGTCCTCTCGCCGATGACCCCCGAACGGGGCGAGGCCCGCCGTGCTCCAGTGGAGTAGTGGCCAAACTTACGGCTCTCTCGAGGCCGAGCCCTCGGTTCGAATCCGGGCTGGAGCGTGTGCCGCGAGCACATCGCGAGGGCACATCGACACCACGCCAGCAGACCGTCCATAGCTCAGTGGCCAGAGCGCCCGGCTGTAGACCGGGACGTCCCTCGTTCGAATCGAGGTGGGCGGATCTGCGGGATAGGGTAGTGGCAAGCCCGCGGGGCTCATAACCCCGAGGCCCAGGTTCGAGTCCTGGTCCCGCAATCTGGCAGGCGGTCCAGTGGAGTGGACGGGCCGCTGACTTCGGCGAGAGCGCAGGTTCGACTCCTGCCCTGCCAATCGAGGTGAGCATGCATGGGACTGTTCGATACTGTGAAACTTTTCGAGGGAGTGCACCTCCCCGACTACCCTGACGTAGTCGCACCGGCAAGCGACGTCGCGTGGCAGACGAAAGGCATCGACCGACCAGCGATGGAGACATTTCGCATCACGGCAGACGGCCACCTCTACAAGGAGGAGGTCCACTACGAACGCGTACCGCCCGAAGACCGACCGTACGCGAGTCGTGACGACGTCGACGAAGACGATCTCTTGTACGGGGCCGGCTGTCGGAAGCAGATCCACGACGGGTGGACCCACCGCGATTCGTACCACGGTCGGTTCCGGATTACGCACTCGTTCGACGCCGTGGAATCACTTGTCTCCTACCAGGTGACGTTCACACATGGCCAGCTGGAGGGGTTCGAGCGAGCTGGTTGAATTGTGGTGATGCCACTACTAGAACACTGGATCCCCATCCGGAGACCTCGCTTCGAATTCGGGTTGGAGCACTGCGGGCCGCAAGCAAACCAAGGTGGTGCGGCGGGCCCTTAACCCGCGCTATGCCGGGTTCGATTCCCGGGCGGCCCTCTTGCCGGGCGGTCCCGCCTGGTGCGGGAACTCGGCTGTTACCCGAGTCGCGCGAGGTTCAAGTCCTTGGCCCGGCGTTTTCCGCGGACCCCTAGCTCAATTCGGCAGAGCATCGTCCTGGCAGGACGAAAGCTCCGGGTTCGAATCCCGGGAGTGTCCACTTGGACGGCACACACCGTCCAGCGTAGAGGCGCTATATCCGAGGGAGTTTCCATCTCTCTCATTCACAGATGCGCTAGTAGTCCGGTTTGGCCAGGACGCCGGCCTTCAAAGCCGGAGGCCCCGGTTCGAATCCGGGGTGATGCATGTGGGCCCGGAGCCTATGAGGACAGGCACGCGGCTTTTAACCGCAAGATAGCGGGTTCGAATCCCGTCGGGCCCTTCGAGTCGCGGAGGCAGAGTAGGTGAGCAATCTTCGCTGTCCAGCGACAAGACGACTGCACGAGTGCTCCCTTGGTGTACCTGGACAACACGCGGGCCTTTCGAGCCCGAACGCCGGGTTCGATTCCCGGAGGGAGTATTGGTGGAACGATGGCGAACCTTGGACTACGCCGGCCAGAAAAGCTGGCGAATCCAAGTTCGGACATCGCTCCACCGAGTATTCGATTCGACCCTTCGCGGGGACGCCGTCGAGGTGGCGAGATACTTCGTCTCCACTCTGGACACGGCCAGGCCATGTCGGCCTGCGCCCTCGCCACCATTTTTCCGGCGTCCTTGCGAACGAACGACCAGGCAGAACGCTGTAGCACGGTACGCTGACAGCGTCCTGCTCGCCGCTGGACACGACCCAACTGGGTGGTCGTCGAGACGGAGCGTTCCTTCTATCAGGCACCTCAGTGGGTTCGAGTCCCACCGGTAGACCATTCGGTCTATCGTCACGTCCGGACAAAGGGGTCAGTCCCTGACACCGGACACCGCTCCGTCGGTTTTCCGGCCACCCATCACTCATACACGGCGACCGTCGAGTCGGAGCGATACTTCAGTGGCCAACGCGGGTTCAAATCCCGCCGGGAGGCCGAACGGCCTGCCGTATCGTCCAGACAAAGGGAGCGCCCCGACAATGGACACCGCTCCGGCGATTTTCCGGTCGCCGACATTCATCAACCAGGTGGCCGTCCATCTGGAGCGATACTTCGCCTGTGGAGCGAGAGATCTGGGTTCGAATCCCAGGAGCGGAGCGACCGCTCTGGTGCAACGTGGTAGCACACTATCGTCCGCTCCAGTAATTTTCCGGCCACCGTTTTTGTCCCCGTAGCTCAGCCAGGACAGAGCACCGGCCTTCGAAGCCGGGTGTCGCACGTTCGAATCGTGCCGGGGACGTGTGCTGCGAGCGATAGCGAGCAGCCGAGTCCCACCAGGATTCGAACCCTGGAAGTCGCAGTCCCGGAACGGCGCTCTGCGCCGCATGCCCGGAACGTCTTCCTCTGGTTCGAATTCCGGAAGACGCGTCGCGTCTTCCGGCCTTCGCGAAGCTTCTGCTTCGCTCAGTCCTGCCGGGGACGTCTACCGCTCGCGAACGCCGTGAGCGGCCACCCTTCGGGGTCGCCTCTTGCGGCTCCGGTGATAGCAATGCGATTCAACGACACCACTCAGACGGTCGCGGAGGCGACGCGAACCACCAACCACGAGGGAGGTGAAGCGTTCGACCCTGCCGACCCACGACTCGCCCTGTACAAGCGCACGATCAACCAGCTGCTGGAGGACTCGTACTACGAGGACGACGAGGAGCACCTCGGTGCGGTCGTCGAACGGTTCGACGCCGCGGCCGACGCGGAGCCGGAGTTCGTCCTGCAGCTCGCCGCGTACGCGCGCCAGGAGCTGTACCTGCGGGACATCCCACAGCTCCTGCTCGTGCTCGCCGCGAACGACGACCGGTTCAAGGACGACTCCGACGAGTCGCTGATCCGGGAGTGGGCGCCCGCCATCGTCCAGCGCATGGACGAGACGGCGACGGCGCTGGCCGTCCACGACGAACTCTTCGGCGGGACGGCACCGTGGCCGCTCCGGCGCGGTATCGAGGACGCCCTCGTCGGGATGGCCGACGCGTACACGCTCGGCAAGTACGAGCTCTCGCGACGCGAGGTCACGCTCCGGGACGTGTTCAACCGCGTCCACCCGACGCCAGTCGACGAGGAACAGGAGGTCCTGTTCGAGCGGTTCATGCGCGGCGACCTGGACGACTACCCGGACGTCGAGCCGCTGCCGTCGCCGAAGACCTGGGAGACGGTCGTCTCCGAGCGCGGCAACACCCGGGACGCCTGGGAGACGCTGATCGAGGGCGACGAGTACTCGCTGCCGATCTTCGCGTCGATCCGGAACCTCCGGAACATGCTCGAAGCGGGTGTGGACGAGAAAGTCATCGTCGACCACCTCGACCTGGAGGCGGTGCGCCACGCACCCCTGTACCCCTTCCGGTACTACCAGGTCTACACGGCGCTGCAGGATGCCGGGATCGACGCACCCGCCGTCGAGCGCTGGCTGGAGCAGGCCGTCGACGTCTCGGTCGAGCACGTCCCCGACGGCCTCGGCGACACGTTCGTCGGCGTCGACCTCTCCGGGTCGATGGATATGGTGCTCTCGGAGCACAGCACGCTCCGGTACAAGGAGATCGGGGCGCTGTTCGGTGCGGTGCTGGCCGACCAGGGCGCCCGCGTCGGTGGGTTCGGTGACGACTTCCGCGAGGTGTCGATGCACGTCGACACGCCGGTCCTCCAGCGCCAGGACGCCGTGCTCGGTATCGACGACGACGTCGGGAACTCGACGAACGGCTGGAAGGTGCTGGCGAACCTCCGCGAGGAGGCCATCGCCGTCGAGCGAGTCGTCCTGTTCACGGACATGCAGATCTGGGACTCGACGTACTTCGGATCCGACCGGACGGTCCGCGAGGAGTTCGAGGCATACCGTGACGAGGTCGCCCCCGATGCGTCGCTGTACATGATCGACCTGGCGTCGTACGGCGACCTCGTGACCCCCGAAGGGTACGAGGACGTCTACAACGTCTCGGGCTGGTCCGAGAACGTCCTCGAGTTCATCGAGCACGCGGAAGACACGGCGCAGGTCATCGACGAGATCGAGGCCTTCGAGCCGGCGTGAACGGGACGCCGCTCGCACGATTGTCGTTGATCGACAGCACTGCGTGTGCGACTGAACCCAATCCTTGGCCGGCGTGGGTTGACCTCGATCGGCGTGTGCACGCTGTTTTATTCTTGTCACACCAAAGCGGAAATTGTTTTGACTGTCGTGACCATCTTCACCCATGCAGATCCGGCCCGACAGAGAGACCCTTCAGACGCCGGAGCGACTGGATACGCGTTTCGGTGTCGTGGCCGGTCTCTACGTCGCTGCGCTGATCGCGCCCGCCCTCTTGCTTGTCGTTGTCAAGCGACTGCAACTGGGTAGTGAGTCCACGGCGATCGGATTGCTCGGGGCAGTCGTGACGGTCTGTACAGCCGTGGTGGCGTGGCAAGTCACGCGCCGGGGCGGAATCGTCGCGTGGTTCAACTCCACGTGGACAGCGCTGCTCGTCCCTGCTGTCGGAATAATCCCGCTGTTCGTGTACTTCTGGTACGTGTTCCTGTTCATCGCGTTCACTGTCACGGATCTCCAGCCGGAGAGCGCGGCAAATCTCATCGGGTTTGCCGGTTTCCTCTCGGGAATAGCGGCTACCTGTCTGGGAACCGCGCTGGTTCAGATGGCCCGCGCTCGTATCGTAGACGAGACGGTCGTGGACAGCGACGTCCGCGTCGAATGGACGGCGGGGTGGCCACGGCGGGACCGGGTAAGGGTCGCGATCGGCACGCTCGTCGCCGTCGGCCTGCCGTTCGGACTGGCCTTCTGGCAATGGGGGCAGATAGTATTCCATGCGCTCCCACTCGGGATTGTGCTGGTGTTCAGTATCGCCAGCCTGGTGGACGAGCGGACGTATCGTTTGACCCCCGCGGGGCTGGAACAGCGACGAGGGACGAGATGGTTCGTCTCTCTTCAGCTTACCCCGTGGTCCCAGTTCGACGGAGTTAGCGTCACCGACGACGCGGTCGTTCTCCACCGACAGCTGCCCTACATCGACATTCGATGCTCACGCCAGGATCTCGTGACTCACGAGGCAGATGTAATCGCAGCACTCGAAGCGCATCTCGACCGGCGAGACCTGTAGCAGCTCTTTGTATCTCGTTGGTCACGCCACTCGCTAGTACCACGTCGACAGAGCTGTTTTCCTCTTCGTTCGCAGCGTGCGAGTAGTGTAGTCTGGCCCATCACCCGGTCCTGCCACGACCGAAACGGGTGTTCGAATCACCCCTCGCGCATCCGAAGCGTCACTCGTCGGCACTGTCCACGAACCCCGGTTCATTTGAGGTGAAACCACATGGCAATTTCCCACGATCGCACTGACTCGACAGCGACAGCTATCGTCTCGATCCGGATCCCCAGCAGCGGGGTCGACCTCGTTACGAGCGCGGAAAATCGTCTCGCACGGACAGACGACGTCGTGAGTGTCGTCGTCGACGGACTGCGTGGACTCGAACCGGGGCTCTCGGCGACTGTCGTGACCGTCGAGGTGACGATAGCGCTCCGCACAGACGTTGCCACGGGCGAATTGCGAGAGCGGCTCGCTCGGTTCGTCGCCGTTAAAGAGCAGCGAAGCGGACGTGGCACGCGTATACCATCCGCTCCGGACTCACCACTTCTCTTGGCGTGTCATGCCTGACACCGCTCGTGTGCTCTGTTGGCGAACTCGGTGGTCGTGTACCGGGCGTCAGTCGGCCAGTGCTACCAGCGTCCCGCCGGTCTCCTGGTCACGGGTTAACGCCCAGAGGACCGGGACGTAGAGCCGGCCACCTGAAGCAACCGCGTCGTAGCCGATGTTACCCGGCTGTGTACGCCGCCAGCGGATCTCGCCGCTCTCTCGGTCCACGGCGACCGTCTCAATCCGCTCGTCGAGCTGTGGCTTCTCCGTGGTGACGACGACCGATCGATCGGTCACGAGTGGGCGTGTCCGCAGGAAGACGCCCTTCTCGGAGGCAAGGGAGATGCGCCAGTGCTCGGTTCCATCTGCGGTGTCGAGCGCCACGAGCGCCCCATCCACGGTCGGGAAGTAGAGCCGGTCGCCGTCGGTCGAGACGCCGGCCGTCGGTCGAACGGGGGCCGTCCAGCTTCCCTCCCCGGTTCCTGCCGACAGCGCGTGGAGCCGCTCGCCAGGGATGTATGCGTCGCCGTCGACCACCGTCGGGGTATCGAAGGACGTCTCCCCGGGTGCATAGCGCCACTCCGTCGACGGATCCCCGGTCGTGTCCGGTTGGACGGCGACCACGCTCCCAAGCACGTGTGTCGTGTAGAGGACGTGGCCGCCACCAGCCGCAGGGACGGCCGACGAGAACCGGTCGTCGCCAGTGGTGTAGGTCCACCCCTCTCGGCCGCGTGTGTCGAGCGCCAGCAGCGTATCGCCGGTGGAGGCAAACACCCGGCCGGCACGACCGAGGACAGCCTCGTTCACCGACCCGTCGGTCTCCCGGCTCCACCGCGGGCTTCCATCACGAGCGTCGAGCGCGTAGACACCATCCAGACCGCCGATGTACACCGAGCCGCGGTGGACGATCGGTGGACACCCTGAGTGGCCGAGACCACTGCCCGGTAGCTCTTGGCGCCAGCGTTCGACTCCGTCGGTGTCGATGGCGAGTACCGCTCCGCTCCCGTCCGACTCCTGCCCTGGACCGGCCTGAATGAACACCCGGTCACCGACCACGACCGGGGAGGTCAGCCCGCCGTCGAAGCTGACCGACCAGGCGGGGGTGGGGTCATCGACCCGGACCTCGGGAGCGAACCCCGCGTGTCCGGGGGTACGTCCGAACTGCGGCCAGTCGCGCTCCTCGCCAGGGAGCGGGTCAGTCGTCGTCTCGGCGGTCCGGGGCCAGTCCCCGCCGAGTCCGTCGGTCGAGCAGCCGGCGAGAGCAGCACTCCCGCCGACCGCGATGGTGGTGAGTAGTCGGCGCCTGGTGTGGAGGGACACTATTGTCACCGCTGTTGCCGAGAAAATAACAGTGTCGATGGGGATAGGGCGGACTTCTGAGTATCTCCTCAGTCAGCAACAGGCCTTCCCGAGTAGCACCTGGGAACGTCGTGGTTTCTGGATCGCTCTCACCCGGGTGGCAGAACAACCCTTACTCCGGCGTAGTGAAGCGGAACTCGAGAGCGCCGCGTCAGCTCGTCGGGAGCCGCACTACCCCACCGCTGTCACGGAGGGAGACGTACAGCCGGCTATCGGTCGCTGCCACGCCGACCCGGGAAGACTCCGGCTCGTAGCGCCACCTCCGTGCCCCGCTAGCAGGGTCGTACGCTGCAATCTCGTGGTCGCTGGCCACGACGAGGAGCTCACCGACACGCTCCAGTGCCGCGACCGTCCCGCCGATCGCGATATCGGTCGTCGTCTGCCACCGTCGAGTACCATCGTGAGCGAAGGCGTCCAGCCGGACCAGTATCCCGCCGTCCGGTTCGTCGACCGAGCTTGCGACGAAAACCCCCTCTGCGGTCGCTGTCACGGTTTCGAGTTCGTACCCGCCGGTTCGACGCCACTGAACGGTTCCCCCGTCGGTATCGATGGCGACCAGTTCGTCCGGGCGGTCGTCACGACCAGCCTGGACGTAGACGTGCTCGGCAAGCCAGATCGGCGACCCGAAGTAACTGCGCACCTCGCCGGCCACCCCTGTCCGCCACACGACGTGTCCGTTGCGAGCGCGACGCAGTCGAACGGTAGAGTTGCGGGCCGTCACGATCTGGTCACCTGCAGCCACGACGTACGGGTAGCCGTCGCGAGACGGCGTTTCCCACAGCAGGTCACCAGTCGACGGAGCGAGCGTAACGAGCTTCCTGCCGCCGTCCGGAGACGTGACTCCGACGATACAGGCCGCATCACTGAGCGTCGGGAACGGGTACTCTGGACCGGGCTGCCGGAACCGACGCGAGCCGGTTTGCGCGTCGTATCCGACGATCGACTCGGTGTCCGAGTCGACGCCAACCAGCAGCGAGCCGTGGCGACCGAGCCACCCGTCTTGGGATTGCCCATCTTCGTGCCACAGCACCTCGCCCGATAGCCCAACCGTGTAGAGGTCTCCGTCCGTACTGTGGACGTGGACTGGTCCGCCCGATGCCGGAACGGCTGGCCGTAATTCGATTGGCCCACCCGTTTCGACACCGAAGAGACGCTCGCCGTCGGCTGTGAACCCGTGAAGTCGTTTGTCCTGTCCGCCGACGACAACGTGCGTGTCGGTCGCGGCCGGTGGTCCTGCTGTCGAGGCAGCGTCGAAGTCACGCTCCCAGCGGGGTTCGACGCCCGACGGTACCGATGGCAGGCTACACCCTGCCAGCCCGACCGTCCCTGCCGACGCGATAGACGCGAGCGCCTGGCGACGCGACCAGCCCCTGCCATTCCATCGGGCGGTCACGTGCCGTGGCTCTTGCTCGTCTCCGCTAGGATCACGCATCGGTGATCGCCTCCGGGGCGAGCCGTGTCAGACCGAAGTTCTGTCCGAGATAGACGGTTTCACCGGTCGTCTGTGCCCACTCGACGCTGCCGCCGTCTTCGAACGGCCTCCCATCGAGCGGGACTGCGCGAACACGCGTCCCATCCCGTTCGTGGACGTAGAGCACGGTTGGGGTAAACGGGACGGTGCCGCTTGGGCCACGGATGTGGTGCTTCCCGCCGACTAGCGTCACCAGACGGTCACCGACCTCCATCGGCCCGTGGGTCACGGCGTTCGCGAGGTCGTCGCGCCACAGCTCTTGCCCGGAAGTCCCATCGAACGCTCGGAGAGTATAGTCCGCGCCACCGACGTACACCCTTTCCTCGGTCACCAGTGGCCGTGTGAACACAGTGTTGGCGAGTGCGCCACGCCAGGTGGCCGTCCCGGTCGCGGTGTCGAGCGCCAGCAACTCCTCAGTGGCGGCGCCGAGGTACGCGGTCCCGTCCGTCGTTCCGACGGCCGACAGGGCAGCGCCAATCTCCCGTGTCCACTCAACCGCTCCGATCCGGTCGAGGAAGACCACGCGACCGTCGACGAGCGGTGCCACGACACCAATCGATGTCACGCCAGGAGCGCCTGACAGCGATGCGGACAGCTCGTGGGTGAACAGCGTCTCACCGTCAGTCCGGGCGACACCGACCAGTCGGTCGGGCACGTCGTCTTCGGTGCCGGAGATCGGAACGACGATGCGATCATCCAGGGGTATCGGGGCGAACTCGACGACACCAGGGTCGGCCGCATCGATGGGGGCGAGCGGGCGCTGCCAGACGGTCTCACCCGTGGCTGCATCGACGGCGACCATCGTTTCGGCTTTCGAGATTGCGTACGCTCGCCCGTCACCGACGCCGATGGGCGACTTGTAGCCTTTTGCGACCGTCACCGTCCAGGTAGTCTCACCGGTCTGGCTATCCAGGCCAGCGACGATCGGTCGATCACGGAACGGGCTGTGCGACCCGGCCAAGAGATTCCCGGCAGTAGTCAGCGCGACGGACGACGGTTCACGAACATCCGCATACCACGACCGCTGTATCGGGGACGACGCCTCACCGCGAAGCTCGGTGCAGCCGGGGATGCTACCGACGAAGCCGGCTACGACGCCCAGAGCACCACGGCGCGTCATGGAGGGCATTTGTGGGCCGTTCTAATGGCCGTTATATCACTCTTGCATTCAAGGGGAGGGGGTCTGAATCAGGTGAGACGATGGTCGACTCGAGTGATCCTGGTTTCCCCGTCACGAGTCTACTGTTGGAAACGAGAGAGACCGCATGCCCGGAGCGGACGATCGCGAGCGACGCGGAGGTCTCGTGAGCGGAGCGAACGAGACGCCGGTGAGCTTGCTCACCGGAAGGTGGCAGCGGCGCGCGGGGCGAGCCGTTGCGAACGATCTGACTTAGAAAGACGCACGAGACCTTCGTTTAGCCAGTCAAGAGTCGAAGTAGGCCTCACACTCGGCGATCATCTGGTCGACGAAGCCTGTCGTCACTTCCCCTTGCGGATTGACGATCGCCCGGTGTTTGATCGTTGCGACGACCCAGGGCGAGCAGTACGACGTCTTCGCTGGATCGTTGCCGCTGATCCAGTCGCTACCGACTTCGTGATTGGCCGGAAGGTCGCTCGTGGTCAGGGCGGCACAGATGTACTCCTGGCCTGGATACGGTAACGAATCCGCGACGAGGACGAGCCACAGTCGCGGGTTCGATCCCTGCCTGAAGGGATCCGGTGCCCAGAAGACAGCTCCGTTCTCGTACGCGCTACTCACGGTCCTCGCGCGGGTCGACCGCGTGCTCCATCCACTCGTCGTACTCGAAGGACTCCGTTTCGTGACTCGCCGCGACGGCACTGGCATGCTCGACGGCGTCGTTCAGGCTCCGTTCGTGGTCGCTGATCCGCCAGTACTTCCCGCGATGGTCGACGCGGCCCGACTCCCGGAGCCGGACGAGTGTCGGTCCGACGGAGCCCCGTTTGACGTCTGTCGCCTCGGCGACTTCGCTTTGCGTGAACGCCTGGTCGGCGTTGGCTTCGAGGAACGAGAGGATCTCGCCGGCGTTCGTGCCCGGTGACGGGGCGTCGCCGTCGTCGTCGATCTCTTCGAAGCGGTCTGTACTGATCGGCATCGGTGTATCGGTATGTATCGGATGTACTAATCCCTTGTCCTCACACTTCTCACCCGGAGGTGGATCACATCTGTGGAATCGGCAGGAGACTCCATGGACGAGTCGGTTCGTGAGCGAAACCAAGTCCGCACCTGCCACGGAATGGGGTAGGAAATCAATCCTACGACAACTGGAGTGAGAGCCTCACTGACGAAAGCGGCGACAGGAGGTTTAATAGGCCGGTGCGCGGGAATACGAGATGTCCGACCATGGGTGGTGCCTCGAGGAGCGTCGGTGAACGGAGGGAACGCCAGCGTCTCCGACCGAGTATCTACGTCGGGGTGTTGATCGTCCTGGCACTCGGAATTGCGTGGCTCGTCGACCAACACACGTCCCTGGCGTTCGTCGAGACGTTCATCATCCTCTCTGGCATCGGGAGTCTCCCAGCGATTGTCCGGGAGTTCCACCAGGGAACCCCACCGCGAGACGTCCGCACGGTGCTCGAACGAGTAGAAGACGACGAAAGCGACGACAAACAGGTGGCCGAGGAGACGCTCGACATTGCACAGATTGTCACGAGCGAACCGGGACTGACGACTCTGCAGACACTCATGGACGATCCGCGGCAGTGGACGACCAGCGAGCTCGTCGACACCGCAGGCCATCAGATCGAGGACCACGCTATCGAAGAAGCCCAGGAATACGCCGCGCTGCACGCGACGCTGTTCAGCGACGTCCTTCCGGAAATGGAACGGGAAGGCATCGTGACGTTCGAGCGGGAACGCGGGATCGTCGAGTTGACCAGGCCGGGCTACGACTACGGACAGTTACTCGGGCTCGACGGAGGGACGACGACCCACGACGGTGTCGGTCGGATCACTGGTCTAGAGCTCGACGAACTACTCGATGTCTACAGCAGTGATCGGCGACAGGCTGTGCTGGCCGTTCTGACCGAGTTGGGTGGTTCCGGAACGCTCTCAGAGATCGTCACAGAAGTGGCCGAGCGGGAGACGACAGAAGACATGTCAGAGGAACAAAAGCAAAAACGAGTCTGGACCTCACTGCGGCAGTTACACATGCCTCGGCTGGACGATTCCGGACTCGTTGATTACATCGATGTCGACGAGCCCACCGTGACCGACAATGGCCGAGCAGTGCGTGAGATCATGGAGCAAATCGAGGCGCAGTACGCGGGACAGCTTGACGTTGATCTCTCGCTGGCCTACGATCTGTTGCAGAACCGTCGACGGCGGTGGGTGATCGAACTCCTCGCTACTGCAGACGGCGGGCCCAAACAGCTGGACCTGCTGGGACTCAGCAAGGAAGTCGCGGCTGGCGAAAACGAGAAACCGATCCCAGAACTCACAGATACGGAGCGAAAACGCGTCTACGTCAGTCTCTATCAGACCCACCTACCGAGACTGGATCAGGCGGGGATCGTCGACTTCGACCACGAACAGGGCACCGTTACGCTTCGCTCGGACGGTCGTACACTGCACCAGATGCAATCTGACCTCGTCGAGCGGTGTAGTGGCGCGAGCCTGCTCGAGTAACGACAGAAATCACGGATCGGAAGATCGGCAGGGAATCACCCTTAGCCTGGCTCTGGAACCTGGAAACCTGCCGCTCACAATGACACAGCGACTTCCTGAGAAAATCCACGGCTCCTCTCCCCGTTCCATTTTTATACGATACTCAGAAACCCAGTGACCAATGGGCACCGAGTCGAGCACCGACCCACCAGCGGACCTCCAGAGCTACCACGACACGCTCGACTCGGAGAACGTCACGTTCGTCGACGCCCTCAACGACGAGATCGCTGCGCTCGTCCAGAACGCACCGGACCTCGACTACGACTACGTCCTCGGGGACGTCTCGGGCTACGGCGTCTCCTCGAACGGTCACGGCCACTTCGACCTGGTCCACGAGGACGCCACCGTCCACTGCGTCGTCTACTCCTACAAACTCGACACGCTCGCCCTGGACGTCGACGACGGCACGCAGGTCGCGGTGAAGGGCGACCTCTCGTACTACGAGGCAGAGGGCCAGGTCTCCATCGTCGTCGACGACATCGTCGAGGTCGGCGAGGGGACGTACCAGCAGGTCTACGCCGAGAACAGAACAACACTCGAGGAGGACGGCCTGCTCGACCCCGACACGAAACAACTACTCCCGGAACTCCCCACCACGATCGGCATCGCGACGAGCGCCGAGAGCGACGCCAGGACGGACGCCGTCACGAGCATCCACGAACGCCACCCCGACGTCGATATCGTCGTCCAGGGCACGAGCGTCCAGGGTGACGACGCGATGATGAGTATGATGAGCGCCATCAGCGAACTCGACGACGACGCGACCGTCGACCTGATCGTCCTCACGCGAGGTGGCGGCGCCGACAAACACCTCCGGGTGTTCAACGAGACGCCGCTGTGTCGCGTCATCCACGGCACCGACACCCCGATCGTCGTCGGGGTCGGCCACGAGAACGACCGAACGCTCGCCGACGAGGTAGCCGACCAGCGCGTCATGACACCCACCGAGGTCGGTGAAGTCGTCCCGCGGAAGGACGACTTAGAAGAGGAACTCGAGACCCTCTCAGACCGACTCGAAGACGCCTACGGACGAACGGTGACCAACCGCGTCGACGACTACGAACAGGACCTCGACGGCGCGTACCAGCAGCTCGTCTCGGATCGACTCGCTCAGCTGTCCACCGACCTCGACCACGCGTTCGAGACGGTCACTCGGGAACGGCTCACCTCACTCCAGAACCGGCTCGACCACGCCCACGAGCAGCGCAAACAACAGATCATCCACGAGCAGGAGACCGCGGAGGCAGTCGAAGCCTACGAGGCCACCAGGCGCCGCCAGCGCATCGCCATCGCGGCGTTAGTACTCCTCCTGTTCCTGGCACTGGGCTACATCATCACCACTCTCTAACGACCACCATGACCGAGAACTCCATCGGCGAGAAGACCGAACGACTAGAACACATCATCACCCAGATCGAAGACGGTGAGGTGTCGCTCGAACGAGCGAACGAACTCCACGAGGAAGGGCAGCAACTCATAGACGAACTCCAAGGTCAGCTAGATATCGGGGACGGGGATGTGCAAACTCACCAGTGATTCCTCGTTGGGGCCTCGTGGTATTCAGGGGGTTCATCCCAATTCAACTGCTGTCGATTCACGGTACTCATTGAAAATGCTGGATTGGAGGAATCCACGGGGACAGTAGCTACAATCCGGAAATTCGGGGCAAATGTATTTCCAACCTGGACTGATCGTAGCAAATAGAAAAGCGAATGGGGTGTAAGAGAACCGTCCACCGTCGCGAGGTGATTAGATCGGTCGGATTGGTACCATTGAGCGGATTATCCGACCTCAATCACACCAATATCAGTATTACGACGATCGATAGCGCTAACAAAACGATCCACGAGAACGAGCGGTACACGAACGAGATCGTAGTACGGAATGAGAGCAGTCAGAGAAAGGAGATAACGGTACAGACTCAGATCAGGGACGAAAGTGACGGAACGGTTTTGGAGGAATCCGAAACGGAACCGGTCGAGTTACCAGGGAACGGTGGACGAGAACAAATAGAGATACAAACGAAAACGCTTTTGCTAGAGTCTGGTGCGTACGTCGCCGAATTCAGCATCTACAACCAGGGGTTCGATCAGCATAGTGACCCAAAAGATTCCGCACAGGTAGATTTCGAGATCGTCTCCAAGACGGAGGTAACGACCGATAAACAGTCTCCAACGAGCAGTCCGACTCGACAACCGGAGTCGCTGTCGTCTGCTACGACACAAACACCGACCGAGAGGTCCACCTCTGAAGAGGAAGCAGAATTCTCACGGACACCGTCTCCCTCTGGAGACAGTGGTAGTTTGGATGAGAGAGAGACCACCAATCAACATTCAGAAAAAGCTGCACGTGCCCCATTCGGATTGCCATCTGTCGTTTGGGAAGTAGCCCAACTAACGATGGCTCTCGCTGCTATCAAAACCCTCTCGGAGGGGTACAGGCAATATAAGAGCGACGGCCAGCGTTGAATCGCCGTGCGTTCGAGGAAAGGGGTGAAATCCACCCAGTGGATGAACTCCAGTGGCCATCGCGAGAACATCCTCCGATCCTACTGGAACACGGAAGGGGTCGGCGTGGCAGTCGCTGAAGAGGGAGGGAAGACGCGCGTGTATGCCACACGGAATTTCTGCTGAGCTACTCGCCGACACAGTAGCCCTTCCGCAACAACCCACGGGGCGGGACTGAAAGGGGCCGAGTGCTCACGAGGCGAGACCCGCCAAGCACCGCAGTGAAACGAGGAGCGCAGGTGCGGTCGCAGCCCGTGAGCGCGAGGGGGCTTTCAGACTATCCAACACCAGAGTGTGTAGAAACCGCTCTTTGTGCCAGTAACTTCCTGGAGATTCATGAGCAAACCACAGGTTGAGAATTCCCTGCATCTCAGGTGCAGAACAAGAATTAGCAGTATCATTGTTCAAACGGCCCAGACACTCACGAAGGATATCTTCGCCCCCAGGTTCCGGATAGTGTCCGTGTTCCGCATTAGAGTCCCCCTCTAGAGACAAGGCGAATCTCTCAGTACACTAAATCATCTCCTGTTCCATGCATACTGGACCTTGTGTTGGAACGAGTAGCGAGATGCGATATAGCGGGAGCGAGCCGAAACGAATCTACTGAATTGGAATTTGAGTAACAGCGGTGTTTTCCGAGTAACTCAAATTCAGCTGAGAATTTTTGAGTAAGACGATCGTCGATCGGTGAGATTATGGGTCAGAACGATCGTCTCTTGCGCGCTAACTCAAACGATGAGACCGGACGCCGTAAGTCTCGACACCCGCTCGCTAGCACTGGGAGAGACCCTCGTTGCCCACGTCTCCAATGTCACTGACGAGCCCCAGGAGACAGGAACCAAGAAGCGATACGATATCCAGTATCAGGCCGAAAGCGGGTGGCATTCCATCTTCGGGACGGAGATGGAGCAGCCGGCGTACAATGATCTCGCGTATCGTCACGGACCGAGAGAGGGATTCACGTGGGAACTGCCAGTGTCGAAAGATGGTCTGACGGGCTCGTTCGAAAACGAGGCCGCCACGTACCACGTCTGCGATACGCTCGAACCCGGGACGTACCGGTTCGTCTACTGGGGCATCACGGCCGAGAAACTCGAAAATCGAGGATACGCTATCGGCATGCCGTTTACTGTCTCCGCTGAGTGAGACCCCTGCGGTAGCGCCGAGAGCGAGCAGAATTGCGATGGTTCATACTGTTCTGACAGAACGGGCGTATGAGTGTTTTGTGAGGGGTGTCATCAGAGTCCTTCGAGAATTCCTAATTCCACGTCTGCGGAAGTTCCGTTTATCTCGAAAGGCTCCTCGTCGTAACCCGAAAGCTCGTATCTTCCTTCGGCAATCTCTGTAGAGAGGTCTCCAATCGAGGTGTCCGCCCGGAGCGTATATGTCGCTGATAGCGAGTCAGCTGGTTGCAGTACTACCGTATAATAGCCGTCGGTCCAGGATTCAACCCGATACTCATCAGTCCCAATCCCACTCGAAGTAGTATATCTCTCAGTCCACAGCAAGAGAGCGGCGTCAGTGTCTACTGAATCAGCGACGAGTATTCCAAAGGGCTTCGGCGCTCCCGACGAGACCGAGACGGTATCGTCGCCAGTGTTCGTGACTGTGATGTGAAGATCAGCAAGTGCCTCCTCAGAAGCGACGTCCACGACATCGACGGCTACCGCGTACTCGTCCGCTGGGTTGGTAACAGTAGCTTCGACGGCCACACCGCTCTGTGGTCCCTGACTGCCCGGCGTTCCGATACAACCAGCAGCCAGGAGCGACGGGCTCGCTTTCAGGAGCGCTCTTCGCCTCATTACTTGGGGTATCGTGTGAGAGATGGGTTAAACATATTCTGTGTGCCACTGCCCTCAATCAGGGAACATCGCCCCGATACCAGCCAGCACGCGCCGTCGTTTCATGACGAGTTGCTTCTGTTCTACCGGTAAATCCATTGTCTGAAGCGACTATTGTGGCTTGCAAACTCTCCTGAAGAAGGCTTGGAGTAACCGCACACCACGAATGCCTATCTCTCGATGGCCCCCGAGCTACCGACAGACGAGCGGTCGATCCCCCATCGGCTTGCGGTGCCGAGAAGATACCCGAGTATGCCATAGAAGACCGCGATCTGGGCCGAGATGAGTGCGTAGGACAGGAGGTCGTTCTGGAAAGGGAGGACGACGAATCCGGTCTGACTGTAATGGTGGTGTGCGAACGCAACGTGTGCGGGAACGTTCACCCAGCACGCCGCAAGGAGGCCCGCCCGGTCGAACGTGACTCCTACGGCGAGCAGGACGGATCCAGCGACAACGGCCCAATCGACGAGCGAGGACGGCCACAACCAGCACTCCACACCGAGGATCGGATCGAGTAGCCACACGGAGACACCGAGAAGGATGCCACTCCCCGTCGCGAGCAGGGAGTTCTGGCGGCTGGTGCCGGACAGGACCAGAGCGCCCGCTTCTCGGTAGTGCATACTCACTACCCGAAAGTGCAGTACCAAGTACTTTGAGGCGATTCCATCGTCGCTAGAAGAAGCCACCAGGACGGAATCCAGCGAGTGTCTCACTTCCGCCCCCACAAAGCCCATTATACTATTTCAGAAATCGATTGCCATGAAATCGAGACGGTCCCTCCTCGCAGCCGCAGCTCCGCTGCTGGGTGGCGGCTGCATCGGTGATTCTCCGGGGTCGAATCGGTCAGCGACGCCGACGTCCGAGACGGCCCAGCGCTCATCATCTCCGACTGACGAGTCCGAGACACCACCAGCAACCCCAGAGTGTATGCGTGGGTACACGGTCTCCATTTCCCCGTTCGCACCGACCGAACAGCTCGTCACGGGATTTCGACCTGCCCAGCAGCGGCTCGTCGATCGAATCTTTGCCGAAGACGGAGTCGTCCTCGAGACCTATGGCCAGCGGCCGATACGGAACGAGCAGTACACACGCCGTGACGGCGCGTACTACCGGATCGACTACGAACAGACTGGGTCCGAGGCGGTCCCGGCGAAGACGGCCGATCTCTCCTGGGAGAACGGCCGGGAGGCGCCCGAAGACGAAACTGTCCTCACCTACGCTGACCTCCCTGCGGTCGACCAGCACGCGCTCGAATACCTGGTGCTCGGGCCGGCGTACTCACGCGAAGGCCTCCCCAGACAGGGACTGAGTGTCGGTGACAGCCCAGCCCCGTACCCACGGGGCACTGCAGACTCAGAACTCGTCGGGGCGGGGACGACGTGGGTCGAGTGGGACGGCCGAGAGTACCGCGTCACAATCTCGACCGAGGACAGGACGAACACCCGACGGACCTTCGACTACACCGCGACTCGCGTCGCGGACTCGACGGAGTCGTTCAGAATGTACGCTGCCGACCGGTATCTCACTGTGCTGGAGGATCTATCGACCGACGAGCGAACGGTCCTCGAGGCGGCTATCGACGCTGGTGAGGACGAGGACTACGAGGACTGTAACGAACCCTCACCCGGCTACGAAAAGCTGCGAGAACGAATGGACAGCATCTCCGACCTCCCAGATCCAGCCCGCAACCACTGGTACGTTTCCTACGAGGGAGAGCGATACCTGCTCGAACTGTATAGTTTGACGAGGTGCTGAAAGAACGGTTTTTCCCGCTCGTTCTACAGGCGGAACAGGCCGAGTGCCTCGGGGCTTGACCCCGAGGGTGAAGGCCGTAAGCTCTGTTAAACGTGTTCCGTTCGCTCGATGTACTGTTCAATCGTATCGGTCGAAACGTCACCAGCCGTCCCGACGTAGTATAATTCTTCCCAGAACCCACCGCCCCACAGGTATTCCTGTAACAGAGGTTTGTGCTGTTGCCACATCTCTCGTGCTGTAATGCTCTTGACAGTCCGTACAATCTCACTAGGGGCGTGTTTGGGATGTGCCGACAAGAACAGGTGTACGTGGTCGGATGGGATGTGTAACGACAGTATCTCGTAGTCGTACTTGTCACACACCGCTCGAAAACTCGATTCCAGTGGATCTTCTATCACACCCAGTATCGAGTGTCGATACTTCGGACACCACACGAAGTGATAGTTGACATTGTATACCGTGTGGTTTGACCGTTTCTCGCCCATATAGACAGTACGTGGACAAGACTTAAGCATTTCAGTGAATAAGTAATACGTGCGAGATGACTAAACGACTCACTGTGGACTTCGAGGACGAGCTATACAAGGAGTTCTCGAAGCAATGTATCGACGCTGAGAAAACAAAGTCCGAAGTCGTGCGTGGACTCGTCCAAGACTGGCTCACCGAATCCGAAGAATGACCGACGTACAGACTCTCGTGAAGACGCTGGATTTCCAACTCAACATCCAGAGTGGCAACGAAAGTCTGCTGGAAGACGCCACGCTCGAATCACGGTGGGCCTACAACGAAACCATCCGTCTCGCCAAGCAGGGCGTGGACTGGGACGAAATCCCCGACCGTGTGGCCGATGACGCCGACCTCGTGAAAAACACTACACAACGTGTCGTAGCGAAGGCACTCGGCGCGATGGAAAACTACCACGAGTACGACGACTTCGGCCAGCCGAGCCACACCAAAGACGGCGCGTATCCGCTTCGAGCCAACTACGAAGAAGGCTACAACCTCACGCTTCGAGACGATGGAACCATGGAGTTCCGTATCAGTGCCAAACCGTACAAGCACGTCAAAGGCGTACTGGAGGGTGACGACACCCATCTCGACATTCTGCGGGCGGCACTCGCTGGTGACGAGTGGGCTATCGGAACAGCCGAAGCCCTGTTCCACGACGGAACGCCCGAGTTGCACGTCAATGTCACGAACACCGAGCGTACCGTCCGAGAGAAACAGGACTCTCGGACAGTCATCGGCGTTGACGTGAACGAAGACAACGTGGCACTGTCGGCACTGTCAGCAGAGGGCGTCGAGGATACGCTGGTCATTGAGTTCCCCGAAATCAAGTTTGAGCGTCACCGCTACTTCACGATGCGAAAGCGGGTGCAGAACGCCGAGAAACCGAGTATGCACGATACGCTTGAAGGACAGGAAGAACGGTTCGTCCGTGACCGGCTCCACAAGGTGAGCCGTCACATCGTGGAGTGGACCAAGCAGTTCGAGACACCGTGCGTCGTCTTTGAAGACCTCAAAGAGATGCGCGACAGTATCGACTACGGTACTCGGATGAACCGACGTTTGCACCACCTGCCGTTCCGTGCGCTCCAATACTACACATCGTACAAGGCCGCCTTCAAGGGTGTCCCAACAGCGTGGATTGACCCCGAGTACACGAGTCAACAGTGTCCGAGCTGTGGACACACGGAGCGAGCGAACCGCAACAGAAAGCGGTTCAAGTGTCGGTCGTGCCAGCATCAGGACCACGCCGACCGAAGTGCAAGCGTCAACATCGCTGTGAAAAGTATCGAGAAGCATCAAGACTGGAATGTGCCTGCTCTCAACAACCTTCCCCAAGTTCGGAAGGTGCGACGGCAGGCATCGGGGGCCGTGGACGCCCCGACCGTGGCCTTGGATACCGCGCGAGGGCATCATCCCGATGGTATCCGAGGCGTGTCCGACTAATCCACGGGAAGCCTCGGGGCTTGACCCCGAGGCGGTTCACGACTACGGCAACTCCCAGATCAACTCGCCGCTGCCCATCTTCGAGAGCGACAAGAGTCAGCTGTTCTTCTGGTCGGGGCCCGAGGGGCTCAGTCTCGTGCTCCTGCACGACGAACCGAGTGACGGCTCCGGGGGCGCCGTCACGATGCGCTTCGACGGCCTGCCGCTGGGCCAGGGCAGCTGGGTGACGAAGGACGACCCGAACGACTTCGTCAGCGATACCCACGCCAACTGGCACTGGAACGTCAAACGGACCGACGGCGGCGCGTTCCGCGGCGGGCTCACGAACGAGAGCGTGACGATCGATCCGGCGTTCAACGACGACGCCGAGGTATCCCCACTGGACCCCGGGACACTCGAGGTGTGGCAGGTGCTCACCGGCCGGGCGACCGACCCACGCAACGTCTCGCTCAACCAGGAGGAACCAGTCACCGTCCACGTGCCCGAGGCGCCCAGTTCGAACAGTTCCAGCGACACCGACGGCGACTCGGGGAGCGCCGCCTTCGACTTCGACCTGAGCGACGGGACCGACAGCGTCGTGGTCGCCTACCAGACGGAGCAGACGAACGTCGCGCCCGGGGCGACCGTCGAGGTGACCGGGGCGAACGGCGAAACCGTCACCGAGGACCTCAACATCGGAACCGTCGGGACTATCCAGGAAGCCGTCAACGTCTCCTCGCTGGCGGACGGGCCGGCGACGGTCACGGTCCGTGCCGACGGCGTCAACCTCAGGGCGGAACTCGTCGGTCAGTCGACGTTCGACTCCGACGGCGACGGTATCCCCGACTCCATCGAAGAGCAGACCTGGACGATGCCGAACGGGCCAGCGGAGACGTTCTCGACCGACCCCCACGACGCCGACACGGACGGTGACGGCGTCCCCGACGGCGAGGAGGTCCAGTTCACGCGAACGGTCGAAGACGGCGAACTCGTCGTCGAACCGGTCGTCCGGTCGAACCCGACGAAGACCGACACGGACGGCGACGGACTGACCGACCGCGAGGAACACGACGGCTGGACGATCGGCGTCGCGCACGACCGACAGCAGGCCGAGCGATACGCGAGCGCGAAAGCGGACTCCGACGGGAACGCCAACGCCGTCCTGACCGAGATCAACGTCACCTCGAACCCGCTCGTCGCAGATTCGGACGAGGACGGCGTCGGCGACTTCACGGAGTTCCGCGACGGCACGAACCCCAACGACGCGGACACCGACGCCGACGGGATTCCGGACGGCGAGGAGTACGCGGAGAACCTCGACCCGGCGATCCACGACCACGAGGCGCCGGCCGTCCATCCCTACTCCGTCGAGGCCGACAACGTCCAGCGGACCAGCTACACGGTCTCCCTCGGCGTCTCCGACCCGAGCGGCTTCACGACGGTCGCCTTCTACAAGAAAGGGAATCGACAGAAGGAGATCACGGCCGTCGACACCACCGCCGAGACCTACAGCGGTGTCGACATCACCGTCGACCGCGGCGTCCTCGATTCGATCTTCGCCGGTGCGAGCGGGCTGTTCCTCCCGACGACGGTCGACGTGGAGACGACCGACGTCCACGGCAACGAGCAGCGCCAGGCGATCAAGGGGCCGGACACGTTCGGCCAGGCCGCGCGCGCCTACGACACCATGCCGATCGACGCGGGCGAGACCGGCTTCGTCGGGCTGATGAGCTTCTCCTCGGGGACGACGACGGTGCTCGGCGAGAGCATAATCGGCATCGTCGAGATGGTGACCAACCCCGGGAAGTTCGTCGACCAGATGGTCCAGCTGGGCCAGATGATCCTCGACAACCCCGCAATAATCACGAAGCTCCCGGGGCTAATGGCCGACCAGATCCAGTCCCAGCACGAGACGCGCAACCCGTTCGACCGGGGTGACGAGCAGTACACCACCTTCGGTGGCGGCTGGTCGCTGGGATACGCAACCGGGACGGTCGCGCCGGCAGCGGCCTCGGGCGGCGGCAGCGTCGTCCAGAAGGGGCTGACCAAGTCGCGCAAGCTCCAGCGACTCGTCGACGCCGCCGACTCCGCGACGCCGTCCAGAGTGCCGAACGGGGTGAAACCGCACGTCCTGCGGGAGGCAGGCAAAGTCGACGACGCGCTACCGGATACGAACGTCCGGACCGGCACGCTGAGCGCGAAGCTCAACCGGATGCCAGGCCCAAAGCGGACCGAAGTCACCGAGCAGTTCGACGAACTCGACCCCCAGACGAAGCGGTATCTCGGCGATACAGACGTCCACAATCCGGCGAGTCAATCGGCAGACCTGTTCCGCAACGCCGGGCCCGACGGGCGGCGCGCGTTGAACGACCTCGCCGACACCGACCGCGAGGCCGCCGACGCGCTGCTGGAGGTGGACGACGCAGCGACGCAACGGCGGTTCGTCAAAGCGCACCAGCGGGGAGCGGTCGATTCCGACGAACTCTCGACGGCATTGAGGCGGTACGACGAACTGGACGCCAGCGGCAAAGACGCAGCCGACGATTTGCTTGCGTCCACCGGTGACGACGGGTCGAAGTTGCTGGCCAACGCCGACGACGACACTGTCCGTATCCTCGCGGACGGTTCCGGTGACGTCGACCATTCCTTCCGCCGGGCAGTGGCTCGGGCAGCAGACAGCAATGCGATCGATTCCTACGCTCAACTGGACCGGGCAGTTCGACGATTCGATGATTTAGACGGTGACCGTGCAGACACGTTCCGTCGGCTAGCAGCAGACGATACGACGGGTGATTCTTGGCTTCGTGTCGCTGGTTCATCGGATATAGATAGCGACAGTGTCCGAAGAACGATCGACAGAGTCGAAGAAATCGAACACGGGTCCAGGGTCGAAAGATACAGAAAAGCCAGCGACGTTAATGATCGAGATTTCGATTCTAGTACCGAAGATCCCTACACCGAGGGAAGTATTGTAGTCGAGTTCGAAACTACGGAAAAGATGAGGTTCGCCCGTGTCCACGGAGACTCAAATCAGGCTCGGTCCTGGATGTTCCGAGATCGAGGTGAAATCGAGGGGCTCTCTCCTGCCGAAATCAAAGAGAAGTATTCGCTACCAAATAAGCCGACATTTGTCTCTGACGTGGAGGTTCCTGAAGGGACGAGTGTGAGAACCGGTGATGTGGCTTCGAACTTCGGTGGCCGACAGGGTGCAACACAGTTCGAGCTGCTCGACCGACTCGATGCAAGTTCCTTCACCAACCCCAAGGAGTTGCCGCTATGACTGAAATTTCTGCGAGCGGGAATACTCTTCAGATTGGGAATCAGACTGTCGAATTTGAGTACGGTATTGATGATCTAGTGCAGCTAAACGGGATAATCGTGGTTCTGTTGAACATCCCGACTGGAGAAACGAATAACCGCAACGTCATTGGCCTTGATCAGAATGGCTCAATCCGTTGGCGAATCGAAGAACTAAATTCCGAGAGGACTGATAAACCATACGTCGAGATTGACATCACCAACGGTGAACTTGTTGCGGATAATTGGATGGGTGTTCAGGCAATTGTAGACATAGATACCGGTGCAGTCAAAGATACGAAACTAACGAAGTAGGTATCTCAGCTGTATTGGGACCCCGAGACGAGGCATATCGAAGGTACGTGCAAGGGAGATGGCGTTACGCATCTCTACAACCCGGATACCGGCAACAACGTTATTCTGGATCCAGATGGAAAATTCACCTTCGAGTGGAAGTTGAGAAATCCCAGAGACAGCACCTGATTCCACCGGAGACTTGAGGTAACCGCAGCGAGGAATTCGTTGCTGATCTATCTCAATTAAAGTCAGTTGGTTCGGATTGATACGCACAAGATACACTGGATCTGAAGGAAACGATATACCATGGACGATGACCAAATGATTACGCTCGCTCTCAGCGAGAGCGAGGCACTCGTGATGTTAGAATGGTTGGACCGGCTGGAAGAACCGGAGAATCTCGATGGTTTGCCCCCGTTTGAGTCTGCCGCACTGCGATTGCGCTGGGATCTAGAGGCCATGCTGGAGTCGGCGCATCCATACGTATTCGCCTCGGATTACGAGTCGCGACTCCAGACGGCAATCGACGAGGTTCGTGACGAAGACACCCCAGAGGACTGAGTCGAAAACGTGACACAGAACGGGCGACTGCTGGACCACTGACTCCGGTTCACTGACGCAACGGTGTATCGGTCGAGATAGACGACGCCGTCTCGTCGGCGTCCGTAGAACGAGAACGCTACGAGAAAGAAAATAGAAAAAGACGGTGTCCTGGGAGGATCGTAAGATGGACGATCAGATAGCTGAAATGTATCTCGAACTCATCCGTTCGTATACCGACGGACGGATGACTGCGAAGGAGTTCATGCACGAGTATATAGACGCATTCAAGCACGTGGCCCACGAGCCGCCAACAGACGAGCGATACGACGTGGTCGAGTCACTGTTTTTCGCATGTGATGAATACTGTGATGACCCGGAGCTAGACGTGACGTTTAGCATCGGTGAAGACCAGTTCTTCGAGGAGGCGGCCTATGCTCGGCGGGACCTGGAAGCGTTGCTGAACGAGAGCGAGGATTCCGAATCCGCCGAGTGAGGGGGCGGGAACCGCGTCGTCGAAAGTGCTGAATGGAAGACCAGCACACCCGCGGGGACTTCCGCGAAGGTCGAACGCGTCTATCCGACCGGGGGCACCGCAGTTCGTCGGTGGCCCAACGATAAGGGCCGGTGGGAGAACTGGACTAATAGTGGCTAGGTCGCAGGAAACGGCGACTACGACCTCGCAGTGACCCGGAACGGCCAGACGGAGTACGTAGAAGTGAAAACGCGAACTGGTAACGGGTTCACGAAGAGATGGGTCGGCGATATAATATCAGATATTAACGGCAAGTACAAGAACGCACAGCAGTCAGATATCGATATTACGGAAGACAATAGCGTCTTGGAGCTGCGAGCGAGAGGGGAGGCGAACAGTAAGCAATCGGCAAGAGAGGCGGTGCGTGACGCCGCCTCTAATGCAAATGAAGTAAAAGCAAATGAGATCAGGATCGTGTTCAAAAACGGCGACGCCATCTCGGTCAAATCGTGGACATGACTGATCAGGACGTTCGGGTGTCTACGGATAGCGGTGTCGCCTGGGAGTTCCAAGTTTCGTCATCGGCGTCGACCTTCGCCGAACAGGCGGCGGAAATGGAAGCCCATTGCGAACAGCTATTCGGGCTGTTTGGCGATTTCATCACGCCGACCAGACTCGTCTACTATCTCGATGTGTATCCTGACGACCAGCCCATCGAGGCTCTCAGCAACGATAGTGGCGATGAGAAATCCGCGAAACGCGAACTGGTGGACGAAGATGGGATCACTTGGACGGATTTTGCGGAATCCGCGAGAATCGACGGGCCCGGCGCCCGTTTAATTCGAAATATTCCATTCGAGTCCAATCGGTTGTGCGTCCGCTTGGGTGATGAAGACGTATACGTAGAACCGGAAGACTGTGTATTGTATGACAAGGGAGAACCACGCCAAGCTAATCATAAACTGAAGCCACTTTCACTCTCTGCCTCGTTTTGGTCTACCAGCGAAGACAGTCCGGTAGAATCCGAGTTCATGTACAGTTTCGGAGTAACGCTTCGGAGTGATATCTGGGTAAAACAGACCGAGCCCGGTCAAACGAACAGAGCGTACCTCGGGGCGTTCCTCTCGAAACTGGCCGATTCCCTTTCGCCAGTGACGGTGAAACGTGAGATATATAGTTCCGATTTCTGGCACGATCTCTCCCTGTATCCTGCTGAGATAGGTACTGTCCCCAACGACCCGGCCGATGAGTACTGATCAGTACTGACAGAAGTTCTGCCGGTTCTTGACACCGTATCTTGTGACCATCACAGGTGGGGAAATGGATAGTTCCACAGTAATACAGTTATGGATCCGCAAATCGGTCTCCCTGGAGAGTATTCTGGAAGCCGAGTGACGTAGCGATTTAACCTATGATTTGGGTCATAGCACATGTTCCCTCCGTACTTACACGTTCTATTTCGCCAGGCAAGCTTCGGTTCGCTTTCGACGACCTGGCGGAGATGATCGAGTGACCATGGACGAACCCTACCACATCGGCTTCGTCGCCGACGAGACTCCAGACACACGGGCGCTGTACGAAGCGTGTCTACACGCTGGGTTGACGACAACTCACGACGGACGGACTGACGTCGTCGCGAAGTAGAATATCGGAACTGAACGACACCAGGACCAGGATCCGGAAGCGGTCGTGGCAGCGCTCGAACGACCAGATAACGGCTCCCTGTACTGCTGGACTGAATCCGGGATGCGGCTTCGGGTCGGCTTCACGCACGCGACGACCGAACGTGAAGAGCGATGGGGCAGAACTAGTCTCGGCTTCCAGACCAGCGAGATAGATCGGAGCCACCACGACGAGACGGTGGTCGCCGCCCGAATCCAGGAACTCATCGACGTCGTGGAAGCGTTTGTTCCGATCGTCGATCCCGAATACGTCTGGAGTGTGGTCTACATGGAAGGCGTGGTACCTGAAACTGTCATGCCCGACGGACGCCCGGTTCCGGATCACGTCGACGAACTCCCCTGGCTCACCATCATGTCCGAGCGCGTGATCGAGCAGTTCGGCGGTCGGGGTCGCGTGCTCGAAACGCCGGCGTGGCGCGTCACGGAGTTCGACTCGGGCCACGTCATGCTCGTGCTGGAAGACCATCCGTACGAACCGACCGACTCACTGGCCGACGACTGTGAAGCACACCTATTGACGGGGTAAGAGACCCGTTCTCCCGGCTGTATCGATCATCGGTGGGTCAGATGCATCGAACCGCGTCGGACCCAATTCGGTGTGCGGAACTCGTCGCGGTGCCCGAGAACGCCGTTGCATTCGGGATCGAGATCCGTGCACGACGAGCGGGTCACGGATTGCCAGCAAAGCCCGGATTCGACGGGAGAGTTTACAACGTCCGGGGACCTGGCGAGGTAGTATGTCGGACGGGACCGCTATCGCCGCGTTCTACGAACTCGACCAGGCCGCCGACGTCGTGGATTCGGTTATCGACGCCTGTTCGGCAACGGGCTTCGACGTCGATTCCCTCGTAGCGAAGGACTGGTACGAGACGCAACTGGAGTCAGTGATCGTCCCCCACGACCAGTGGTCCATCAATCTGGAGGTGAACCACAGCGACGAGCGTGGGCCCGACGAACCAGCCGTCAGTCTCGGCCTCGGTTCGAAGATCTATCCGTCGTCGCTGGACGACGCGGCGGGGTACCAGCGGGAGATGGACGCCCTCTTCGAGTTGATCTGTCGGCTCGCAGCGAGTGTCGCCGCGGGGTACGTGGCGCTGTTCGATTCGGAGAGGCGGGCCATGGGAGTCGTGCCGACGGGTCGCCCGATCGGGGACGCAGTCGAGCGGCCGCCGATCGTGGGGATCTACTCGGCGGACGTCCTCGACCAGTTCGACGGGTTGGACGGGCTGTACGACTCGCCACCGTGGTACACGGCGACGCTTCCAACCGGACAGACCGTCGTCGTCGAGTCGGAGACTCCCTGGGTCGACGGCGGGTGGCGGCCCCCGACCGAAGCCGAGTACCTGCAAGGCGCCGCCTTCGGGGACGGGAGAACCAGTGACGACGTGGACACCGCAGAAGCGCGCGGCCTGGCCGACCCGTTTGCAGCGCTCGACCGGGGCGAGTACGGTGCCGACGTGTGCGTCCACCGCGACGACATCTCACGGGCGTTTCCCAACGAGGACTTGCACCTCGTACGGGTTCGCATCGACGAGAACGGTGACCTCCGCCGACTCGACGGTGACGCCTTCGTCCGGAACGTCGTCGACGACCCGGGCGACGACGCCGCGTTCGTCAAGCGGATGCTCGCTGACGTTCCGGCTGACGCAACCGGAGGTGACACCATGGTTTCGGCGCTGCTTCACGAATCCGTCCCGACCGAATTCGTCCGCCTGGAGGACCCGGACGACGAGAACGTCGTATCGAGAGTCATGGATCTCGACGTCGACGCCAGCAAGTTCGAGTTGCTCGTCAGCCTCGGTCGTGTCGCGCAACAAGACGACTTCACCGGTGAGGATCTCGCATCGATCGAGGGAGCGCTCGAGACACTCCAGCAACTCGAAGACACCGAGGCCGTCGAGCGGTACGTCCGCGAGAACTTCCTTTGAATCGAGCGACCCGATCCCAGACCCTCGTGTCGTATCGGGCGGCATCGCCGGCGTCGGTACAGTGCGAGTGACGGTAGCGACGACGCCGTCGACGTCACCAGTCGATGGGCCTGTCCGGGCGACGTCGACCGGTTAGTCGTCCGCTCTGCGTCCTCTCCTACCGCAACCGGCCGAGCAGTTCGTAATCCTCGTCCGGCGTGTACCGCCTGAACAGCAGGCTGTTCGTCAGCACGGACACCGAGGAGACGGCCATCGCCGCCGCGGCCAGCACCGGCTGGAGCAGGCCGAGCGAGGCCAGCGGGATGAGCGTCGTGTTGTAGCCCAGCGCCCAGACGAGGTTCTGCTTGATCTTCTGGAGCGTGGCCTCCGAGATGCGGATGGCTTTCACGACGTCCTGCGGGTCGTCGCGCATGAGCGTGACGTCCGCGGCCTCGATGGCGACGTCGGTGCCGCTGCCGATGGCCGTCCCGACGTGGGCGACGGCGAGCGCGGGCGCGTCGTTGACGCCGTCGCCGACCATCATCGCCTTGCGGCCGTCCGACTGGATGGCCTCGACGGCGTCGGACTTGTCCTCGGGGAGGACCTCCGCGCGAACGTTCGCTGGGTCGATGCCGACCTGTTCGGCGACGGCGCGGGCGGTCCGTTCGTTGTCGCCGGTGATCATCATCACGTCGGTGCCGCGCTCGCGCAGGGCGGCGACGGCGTCCTTCGCGCTCTCTTTGACCGTGTCCGCGTCGGCGACGACACCGACGAGGTCGCCGTCCGCGGCGACCAGCATCGCCGTCTTCCCCTCGCTCTCGAGGCGTTCCATCGTCTCGGCGGCGGGCTCGGGGTCGACGCCCGCGTCGCGCAGGAGTTTGCGGTTGCCGACGAGCACTTCCCGGCCCTCAACCGTGGCGCGGATGCCGTGGCCGGGGACGTTCTCGAAGTCCTCGGCGTCGGGAACGTCGAGCCCGCGTTCCTCGGCGCCGTCGACGATGGCACGCGCGAGCGGGTGTTCGCTGCCGCGTTCGGCGGCGGCCGCCAGCCGGAGGACGTCGTCTTCACTGCGTGCCTCTCGGGCCTCGACCGTTCCGCCGTCCGTTGCTGCTGGTCCGCCGTCCGCGACCGGAGCCCCGTCACTGTCGACGGCGACGACGTCGGTCAGTTCCATCGCGCCCTCGGTGAGCGTCCCGGTCTTGTCGAAGACGACGGTGTCGACGTCCTTCGCGCGTTCGAGGACGTCGCCGCCTTTGAACAGCACGCCGTTCTGGGCGCCGATGGTGGTCCCGACCATCGTGGCAGCGGGCGTCGCCAGCCCCAGCGCACAGGGACAGGCGATCAGGACCGCGGAGGCGAAGACGACGACGGCGAACTCGAAGACGGAGACGGTGCCACCGGCCACCGCGGGGCCGCCGGCGACCTGGCCCCACAGCGGGAGCCAGTCGACGAAGCCGGCGAGCGTCTCCGGGAAGAGGAACCAGACGACGCCCCAGAAGACGGCGTTGGCGATGACCGCGGGGACGAAGTACGCCGAGATGCGGTCGGCGAGGTTCTGGATCTCGGGCTGGCGGGACTGGGCCGCCTTCACCGTCTCGACGATCTGCTGGAGGGCGGTGTCGGCGCCGACCTTCGTCGCTTCGACCACGAGCACGCCGTTCTCGTTGATGGTCGACCCGACGACCTCGTCGCCGGCGGTCTTCTCGACGGGGACGGACTCGCCGGTGACCATCGACTCGTCGACGGCGGACTGGCCGTCGACGACGACGCCGTCCGTGGGAATCTGCTCCCCGGGGCGGACCTTCATCCGGTCGCCGACGTCGACGTCGTCGAGCGGGACCTCTTGCTCGGTCCCATCGTCCTCGACGAGGGTGGCCGTCTCGGCCTCCATCTCCAGGAGCTTCCGGAGGGCGTCGCCGGCCTGCCCCTTCGAGCGGGCCTCCAGGTAGTTACCCAGCGTGATGAACACGAGGATGAGCGCGGCGGTGTCGAAGTACGTCTCGCCGGCGATCAGGCCGAGCAGGACGGCGACGCTGTAGACGTACGCCGTCGAGGAGCCGAGCGCGATGAGGACGTCCATGTTGGCCCGGCCGTTCTTCACGAGCGCCTTGTAGGAGTTCACGTAGAACGGGCGCCCCAGCACGACCTGGACTGGGGTCGCGAGCAGGAAGCCGACCCACTCGAAGGGGAACCCGAAGACGGTCTCGGGCAGGAGCGTCCCGCCCAGCAGGAACTTGTCTGCGAGGAAGACCAGGAACGGGGCCGACAGGGCCGCGCCGAACAGCGTCAGCCGGCGCTGGCGCCGGATCTCCTCGTTTCGGGCGGCGTCGCGACGCTCCTGGTCGGACTCGCCCGAGGCCGCGCCCTCCCGGACGGGCGAGTAGCCAGCGTCCTCGATTGCGTCGTACAGCGCGTCCCGTGAGATGTCTTCGGGGTTGTACGCGACCTGGGCCTCGTCGGTCGCGTAGTTCACCTCGGCGTCGAGCACGCCCGGGACCCCCTCGAGCGCCACCGCGTTCGTCTCGGCGCAGTTGGCACACGTCATGTCCGAGATGGCGATGGAGACGGTGGCCCGCTGGGGCTCGTAGCCGGCGTCCTCGACGGCGTCGTATATCTCGGCGAGCGAGACGACGTCGGGGTCGTACGTCACCGATCCCTCGTCGGTGGCGTAGTTGACGGCCGCCTCGCTGACCCCGTCGAGAGCCTCGACGGTGTCGGTTATCGTCGCCGAACAGTTCGCACAGCTCATGCCCTGGATCGCCAGGTGTGTGGTCCGCCGACTCATTGTGTAGTTGTACGGGACCCTCGTTTACCCCCTTTACTCACACGCGTCCAAAGTCCAGTCACTTACAGAATTTCGAATCCAAAGTGCTACGCGCCCTCTTCGAGGCGTTCGTAGCGGTCCTCGAACCGGCCCTGGCACGACGGGCAACAGAAATGGTACACCTGGTCGTCGATACGCGTCGAGGAGCCCTCGCTGTCGACGGTGTTGCCGCACTCGGCGCAGGTGAGTGCGAACTCGGCACCGTCGAGCGACGGGTGCCAGGAGACGTCGTCCATCAGCGTCACCGCGTAGTCGGCGCCGGCGTCACCGAGCAGGCCGTCGACCCACTGGCGGACCTTCTCGACCTGTGCGCGGGCGTAGAACCACACCTCGCCGTCGGCGGTGACGAACACGTGCTCGACGGCGTCGGCCTCGCCGACTCGCTCGCGCAGCGCGTCGACGTCGGCCGCGCCGCGGACCTGGACGAACACCGGGACGCCGGCGTGTAGCTGTGACCGGTCGACGTCAACGGTGAACCCGTTGACGACGCCGGCCTCCTGGAGCCGCGTGACCCGGTCAGAGACCGCCGGCCCCGACAGACCGACCGCGTCGCCGATGTCGCTGAACGGCCGTCGGGCGTCCTCGGCGAGGTACCGTAGAATCTCCACGTCAGTCTCGTCGAACTCTCGCATACACGGCGTTCGGGCCCGCGCGCCAATATATCGTCCGGTGGGAGTTCAGTTTCGAAGGTGATCGTCTCCGATCGCTTCGGAATCGAAGGAGAAACCCACATAGCCGGGGCGTGCCTACGAGACAGTGTCATGAGCGAAACCATCACCGTCGAAGGGATGTCCTGTGAACACTGCGAGCAGACCGTCGAGGAGGCGCTCGAGGGCGTCGACGGCGTGACCGACGTCTCCGTCGACCGTGAGGCCGAGACGGCGACGGTCGAGGGCGACGCCGACACGGGGTCGCTCGTCGCGGCCGTCGACGACGCCGGCTACGAAGCGTCGGCGTAGGTTTCTAGACGGCTTCGATACGGACGCGTTCTTCCGTCTCTTCGCGCCGGACGCCGTCGAAGGCGTAGACGAACTCGGGACCGAACGCCGAGGCCGGCGTCTGGAAGCCCGGCTCGACGGCGCCCTGGAGCGCCCGCCCGGCAGCCTCGACGGCGGTCGCCGCGGTCACGTCGTAGGTGTCGGGCGTCCGGAGCCGCGCCGAGACCTGGCGGCCGTCCTCGTCGATAACTTCCCCGTAGATACGGCTCTCGCTCCGGGCGCGCTCGGTCGCCGACGGCCCCGAAATGGCGACGTCGGCCAGTCGTTTCAGCACGCTTCGGACCGGCTTCGTCCCCAGCAGCGGCGCGAGGCGGCGGGTCCGCTCCAGCACGTCGGCGGCGTAGGACGGGACCGCGGCGTACGTCTCGATGTTGGGGATGCCCGTCGTGTAGTAGGCCGTCGAGACGTCGCCCCACGGCACCGTGACGGCAGTCTCCGGCCCGGAACCGAAGTCGAACTCCCTGGTCTTCCAGGCCATCGGGACGTCCCGGAGCCGGCCCTGCTGGCGGACCACGCCGGGGCGTTTCAGCCCGTCGATCATCGACTTGACCGTCCCCGGCGAGAACGTCCCGAGCCCGTCGATGGCGAGCGTCAGGTGGGTCGCCTCGAGGTCCTCGTCGTGGAGCTGGGCGGCGAGACAGTCCGTCGCGACGACGTCGAACCCCACCCCGGGCAGCGCCGTGATCTCCGCCGCCGAGGCCTCTGCGTCCCGCTCGGCGATGGACTCGAGAACGTCCACGTTGCCCGCGATGTCGAGGTAGTCCGTCCCCGCGTCGAGACAGGCCGAGAGCAGCGGCGTCGCCGTCGCCGAGAACGGCCCGGCGCAGTTCAGCACGACGTCGGCGTCGTCGACCTGTCGCTCGACGACCGGCGGGTGTTCGAGGCTGAACACCGCGTGGGCCAGCCCGAGATCGGTCGCCAGCCGCTCGACCGGTTCCGCCCGTCGCCCGGCCAGGACGGGTTCGAGCCCCTGTCTGACCGCGTGGCGAGCGATCAGCCGACCCGCGTAGCCGTAAGCGCCGTAGATGAGCAAGTCGTCCGTCATACGAGACTAGTGGGGGTGGTACCGTCCTAAACGGCGAGCCTGTATCTGCAGGCCGTTCTTGGTACGATGAACCGGCAGCTAGCGGCGATCCGTCGGTGAAATCGTCGTCGAACCGACGTGAAAGCATTTACCGCTGTCGTGCGCCCGACCGGTATGCGCAGGCGAGCCCTCCTGGCAGCAGCGGGCGCGTCCCTGGGCGCGGGCTGTACGGCCCTCGTCCCGGGCGACGCCGAACAGTCGACCGAGACTGGGACCGACGACCCGGGGAACGATACCGCGACCGACGAACCGACGACGACGCCCGGCGACGAGCGCGACGTCCCACCGACCGACGCGCGGCAGGTGGTCGAACTCGAAACCGGGCCGCGGACCCTCGCGGTCGTCGGCACCGGTCGCGACGGCGGCCCGGTCGTTCACCAGGGCCCCGACGACGGTGGCCTCCGGGTCGGCTTCGTCGAGACGGCGACGGCCGACGGACCGGCGGTGCTCGAGGCGACGCTGCTGAACACCGCCGACTGGGAGAACACGTTCCGGCTGCGGGAGTTCCCGCCCTTCGGCGACATTTCGCACACCCGGTTGCGCCGCCGGGGGTTCGAGCGGCGCTTCGAGGAACCCGTGCCCGACGACGCGGAGGCCGGCCTCTACCTCGCGCCGACCGCGAATCACGAGCTCGTCGACGACGTGGTCGAGCCGCGCCGGGGTCCGGAGGGGTACTGGCAGACGCCGGACGTCCCGCCGGAACTCCCGACGACGGTGACGCTCGACCCGGGTGAGTACGTCACCGGCGAGTACTACGTGCTCGGTCACTGGGACAGGGCCGGATTCCCGACGGGGACCTACGCCTTCGGCGGGCGCGAATCGGGGCTGGTCCTGTCGGCGTGGGACGCGACGGCGCCGGGCCCCGCGGCGGACGCGGCGATATCGTCGTCGTTCCCCTCGTTATACGACGACGACACCGCCTGGTTCCACGAGGCCGACGCCTCGACACGAGTGTACCTGGAACCGACTCGCGAGCGAGTCACGGCGCCGGGCCGGCTCTCTCTCCGCCTGGTGAACCGGACGCACCACTCCATCGGCGGGAACCCCTACGAGTGGGGGCTGTACAAGCTCGCCGAGGGGTCCTGGCACCGGATCGCGCCCTGGATGATGCCCATGCCCGCGAGCACCGTCTCGCCGGGCGACGCCTACGGCTACACCCTGGCGCTGTTCCACGGCGACGGGTTCGAAGTCGACGACCAGGCCGCGGACCTGGCCCGCAGCGTCGGACGCCTCGGCGGCGGTCGCTACGCCGTCGCCGGCGGATTCAGCGAAGACGACCGGAGCCCCCCGGCGGCCGCGTTCGACCTCGACGCGCCGACGGTCCCGCTGTCGGTAGCCGACGCCGCCACGCAGTCCGAGGACGGTGGAGACGTCGTCGTCACGTTCCCGTCCTGGGGCGACGACGATCATCCGCCCGACGCCACGCTGACGGTTCGACCCGTCGAGGACGACGCCGACGAGACGCTGATCCGCGAAGTGATCGCACGCGAGCGCTACGTCGCGCTGGAGACGGCGCTGGCGGCCATCGGCGACCGGGAGCGCGTCGTCGTCCGCGCTGACGACCACGCCGTCGAGAACGTGACGGGCTACGACTCGACGCGTCGCGTCTTCGACTTCGAGGGGACGACCTACGCGGCCGAGGCGAACCTCGACCCCTGACCGTTCCGGCTGTCCCGGCGGTCGGGCTTCCACTGTCCTGTCAGTACAGGCAGCACAACGGCCACAAGAGATACCCATCCCTCTGCGAACGACAGTGTATGCGAGTTACGACGTTGCGGACGGTGGCGGTCGTCGCCGTCGTCGTCCTCGCCGGGTGCTCCGGCGTCGTGAGCCAGGGCGACCAGGCGACCCCCGCAACCACGTCGACCGCCGACGCATCGACCGCGAACCAGGGCTACTCGGTCTCCGTCGTCTCACAGACGAGCGGATCCGACGACGGCGTCCACTTCTACGTCAGCGACGAGGAGAACGCCATCGACGACTTCGCCCACCTGAACGTGACAATCTCCCGCGTCGGGTTCCAGCGAGCCTCCGGCGGCGACAACGAGAGCGAGGGCGGGTGGGTCGAGCGCGACGTGGACAACCGCTCGGTCGACCTGACCCGGCTCACGGGCGCCAACGCGACGCGGCTCACCACCGTGAACGCGCCGAACGGGAGCTACGACAAGGTGTTCGCCTACGTCAGCGACGTCAACGGGACGCTGACCGACGGTGAGTCGGTCCGGGTCAAACTGCCCAGCGAGAAACTGCAGATCCACAAGCCCTTCACCGTCGGCGACGGCGAGTCGGTCGACTTCGTCTTCGACATCGCAGTGCACGAGGCGGGCGGTAGCGGGAAGTACATCCTCAAGCCCGTCGTGGGCCAGTCCGGCACCGACGTCCCGATGGAGTCAGTCGACGAGGACGACGACGATGACGAACGGGAGGGCGTCCTCGACGTCGATTTCGTCGAGAACGTCACCCGCGGCGCCAACGCGACGCTCGAAGTGACGCGGAACGGGTCCGCCGTCGAGAACGCGACGGTGACCGTCGACGACGAACGGGTCGGGACCACCGACGCCGACGGTCGGATCACGGTCACCGTCCCCGACGCCGAGGAGGTCGAAATCTCCGTCGAAGCCGACGACGCCGAGACGGAACTCGAACTCGACTTCGAGCGGGAGGCCGACGATGACGACGACAGCGACGAGGAGAGTGCTGAGGACGAGGAGAACGACGGCGACGACGACAGCGACGACGCGGACGACGAAGAAGACGGTGACGACGCGGACCAGGAAGAGGATAGCGACGACGCGGACGAGGAAGAAGACGGTGACGATGCAGAAGACAGCGACGACGAAGACACCGAAGCCGAAACGGAAGACGAGGACGGCGAAGGCGGTGACGACGAAGACACCGAAGACGACGACGCAACTGAAACGACCACGGCGACCGACAGCTAGCTCTCTCTCCAGGCTGACGGCCCTCCGTTCCTGTCAGCGACGTTTTAACTTCCCAGTCCTCGTAGATTCACGCACGGAATGAGCCGGTTGGACGTCGGGCTGGCGCTCATCGGCGGGCTGGTACTGGTTCTGAGTCTCGGGACGGGGCTGATCCGGAGTCGGGGGTTCGTCCCGTCAGAACAGATGGTGGCGGTCGGCTTCGGCGTCTTGATCGGTCCGACCGGGCTCGGACTGCTCGCGCTGACGCCGCTGGGCGACCCGCTGGTCGTCCTGGAACAGGTCGCCCGGCTGACGGTCGCCATCGCCGTCACCAGCATCGCGCTGCGCCTGTCCCCGGACTACTACCGGCGACACGCGCGGACGCTCGCGGTCGTCCTGGGGCCGGTGATGGCGTTCATGTGGCTCGCAAGCGCCGCGGTCGCCTGGTTCGCGCTCCCGGAGTCGGTCTGGCTGGCGCTGCTGGTCGGTGCCGTCGTCACGCCCACCGACCCAGTCCTGGCCAACGCCATCGTCGTCGGCCGGACGGCCCACGAGAACATCCCGACGCGACTCCGCCACCTCCTCTCGGCCGAGGCGGGGATCAACGACGGCGCGGCGTATCCGTTCGTCTTCCTCCCGATATTCGTCCTGCAACACTCGCCCGACGCGGCCCTCGTCGAGTGGGTGTCGCGGACCTTGCTGTGGGAGGTGGGCGGCGCAGTGACCATCGGCTTCGCCGTCGGTGCGATGGCCGGGCGGGCCGAACGGCTCGCGCATTCGCGGCAGTTCGCCGAGGAGACGTCGGTGTTCACCGTCGCCGTCGCATTGACCTTCGCCGTCCTCGGGTTCGCCACGCTACTGGGCAGCGACGGAATCCTCGCGGTCTTCGTCGCCGGTGCGGCGTACAACTGGCAGGCCGACCCCAGCGACGAGGTCGAGGCCCAGCGGATCGAGGAGGTGTTCGACCGCCTGTTCACGTTCCCTGTCTTCGTCTTCTTCGGGATGGCGATCCCGTGGGCCGGCTGGACCGGGCTCGGGTGGGCGGGCGTCGCCCTCGTCGTCGGCGTCCTGCTGGTCCGGCGGCTGCCCGCCTTCTGGGCGCTGCGGTCCGCGATCGGCCCCTTCGACCGACCTGAGGCCGCGCTGTTCGTCGGCTGGTTCGGTCCCATCGGCGTGGCTGCCATCTTCTACGCGACCCTGGCCGTGCGCGAGACGGGGATCGATCTGGCCTGGACCGCCGGGAGCCTCGTCGTCGCGGGGTCGCTACTGGCCCACGGGATAACGGCGACGCCGCTGACCTACTGGTACGGCCGCCAGGAGGACGTGAACGGGTCGACGTAGGTGCCGGCTCGCGAGCGCGATGGGACGAGAGACCGCACGCTAAAGTCGCTCGGCCGAATACGCCCTTCCAATGAAGTCAGGGACGGACCGATGACCGGGGACGTCGACGCCGACGACGACCGCGAGTCGGGTGACGACCACGGACCGGGCGAGGGTTCAATCCGGCAACTCGACGCCCAGACGGTCGAGCGCATCGCCGCCGGCGAGGTCGTCGAGCGCCCGGCCTCGGTCGTCAAGGAACTCGTCGAGAACAGCCTCGACGCCGACGCATCGCGCGTCTCGGTCGCTGTGGAGGCGGGCGGCACCGAGGGGATCCGCATCACCGACGACGGCGTCGGGATGACTCGCGAGGCCGTCGAGACCGCCGTCGAGAAACACACCACCTCGAAGATCAGCGACATCGGGGACCTGGAGGCCGGCGTCGCCACGCTGGGATTCCGCGGCGAGGCGCTCCACGCCATCGGCGCCGTCTCGCGGGTGACTATCACCACGCGCCCCCGCGGCGGTGACACCGGCACGGAACTCGTCCTGGAGGGCGGCGAGGTGACGAGCGTCAGCCCCGCGGGCTGTCCGGAGGGGACGACTATCGAAGTCGCGGACCTGTTCTACAACGTCCCCGCCCGGCGGAAGTACCTCAAGCAGGCCAGCACGGAGTTCGCCCACGTCAACACCGTCGTGACGAGTTACGCGCTGGCCAACCCGGACGTCGCCGTCTCGCTGGACCACGACGGCCGCGAGACGTTCGCGACGACGGGCCAGGGCGACCTGCAGGAGACCGTGATGTCCGTCTATGGACGGGAGGTGGCCCGGTCCATGATCGCCGTGGAGAGCGACGATTCGGACCTCCCCGAGGGCCCCCTCGACGGCGTGTCGGGGCTGGTCAGCCACCCCGAGACGAACCGCGCCGGCCGCGAGTACCTCTCGACGTACGTCAACGGCCGCTACGTCCGGGCGAACGCGGTCCGCGAGGCCGTCGTCGACGCCTACGGCACCCAGCTTGCCCCCGACCGGTACCCCTTCGCCGTGCTCTTCCTCGACGTCGACGCCGGCACGATAGACGTCAACGTCCACCCACGCAAGATGGAGATCCGATTCGCCGACGAGGAGGGAATGCGGACCCAGGTCGAGAGCGCCGTCGAGGGCGCGCTGCTGCGCGAGGGACTGATCCGCAGCGGGGCACCACGCGGGCGGTCTGCGCCGGACCAGGCCGAGATAGCGCCCGGGCGGAGTGAGGACGGGAGCGAGGCGGACGCGGACGGGGACCGCGACGCAGACGATAGCCGGGGCTCCTCGGAGACGCCGTCACGCCGACTCTCCATCGACTCCGCCGACGTCAAGGAGGGCCAGAACGCGGGCGTGTCCGAACGAGAGCGTGCGTCCCGACCCGCCGGCGACGACGCCTCACAGCCGTCGAAAACGGATGTCGATGGCGGGATCGACGCGTCCGGTCCGTCTCCGGCAACCGGCCCGGAGCCGTCGACCCCGTCGAACGCCGGATCCGGGACCACGTCCAGTGACACCGACCAATCCGCCGACACCGACCAGTCGAGCGACGCCGGCCGGTCGAGCGACCCCGTCCGACCCAGTGACCCGTCCCGCAAGTTCAGCGGCGGGCGCCAGCAGCGCCGCCTCGGCGGCGAGGAACCCACGGAGTCCTTCGACACGCTCCCGTCGATGCGCATCCTGGGCCAGCTCCACGAGACCTACGTCGTCGCCGAGACCGACGACGGCCTCGTCCTGGTCGACCAGCACGCCGCCGACGAGCGGATCAACTACGAGCGCCTGCAGGCGGCGTTCCGCGGCGAGACGACGACCCAGGCGCTGGCCGAACCCGTCGAACTGGAGCTGACGGCCAGGGAGGCCGAACTGTTCGCCGACCGCGGCGAGGCCCTCTCGCGACTGGGCTTCCACGCCAACCGGGTCGACGACCGCACCGTCGAGGTGACGACGGTGCCCGGCGTCGTCGCCGACGGCGCCGGCCCGGAACTCGTCCGGGACGCCCTCTCCGCGTTCGTCTCGGGCGAGGGCGCGGCCGCCGGGACGGTCGAGGCCGCCGCCGACGAATTGTTGGGTGATTTGGCCTGTTACCCATCGATCACCGGCAACACCTCGCTGACGGAGGGGTCGATCCGCGAGTTGCTGGCCGCGCTGGACGACTGTGAGAATCCCTACGCCTGTCCGCACGGTAGGCCGGTTGTCATCGAGCTCGACCGTGGGGAGCTGGAGGACCGATTCGAGCGTGACTATCCCGGCCACGCCGGTCGACGGGAGTGAGTTTTTAGAATCGGTCGTTCTGGGTTCGCTTCGAAGGCCACGATGCGCTCCGCAGGGACTGCTGCAAACACTACAATCAGTAGAAGAAAGCCCTCGGCGTGCTGCACTCGCGCGGACCACACTGCGCTCCTCGCTCACTCCGTTCGCTCGGTGCTTGTGGGTCCGTGCTTCGCGCACCCCGCCTCGCCCTTTCAGTCCTCCAGGGACTGCATCACTCGCGCCACGGAGGCGCTCGCGATTGAGACCACCAAACCTCCCCGGTCGCGCCTGGCGGCGCGACACGCGTCCTGACCGCTCCGCGACCGCGCAGGGGTCGGCCGGGAGCGCGTTTCATCGCGCGACCAGGGGGAGGGCAGGGCTGCGGTGCAGTCATCTGGAGGACTGAAATGCTCTGTAGGATCACTTAAGTAGGCCTCTATTGAACGAGATCGTCCGCTGAGAACAACTCAGCAGTTTGCCGCCAGGAACCCTCACTTCTCGCCGGCATCGTTACGGATGATCGGTGTATCATCGTTGAATACTGTTGTTCGCGCCCATCGATAATCGACTCACGAGACTGGCGAACTAGCGCTCCTACAGAGCAGACTGAAAGGGCGAGGCGGGGTCCGGGAACTCGGGCGTAGCAAGCACGCGAGGAACGAGCGCGCGCAGCACGCCCCGGGACCGGAGCGCGCCGAGGGCTTTCGACGTGTTGTTGGCGGTCCTGATTCCAACTACAGAGCGCGCGCCGAGGGCTTTCGAGTTGGTGCTGGATCTGTTGTCGACTCCAGAGAGCGGGCCGAGGGGCGTTCCTTCGTTCCTGAAGTGCCACCCGACACCACGTGAGCCACCAACCACAGCCTCACTCACCCCCGAAATCACCCGTCGACACAGTCGTGTGAACTAAGCGGGGGGCTGTTCATGGAGGGGTATGACACGTCTCGTCACCTTCGGTGAGACAGCCCTCCGCATCACGCCGCCGGGGCGCGAGCGCCTGGAAACCGCCACGGACGTCCGCCTGCGGGCGGATGGGACAGAGAGCAACGTCGCCGTCGCGGCGAGTCGGCTGGGAACGCCGTCGGTCTGGATCTCGAAGCTGCCGGACACGCCGCTGGGCAAGCGGGTCCTGTCGGAGTTGCACGAACACGGGCTCGACACCGACGTCGTGTGGGCCGAGGCGGACGCCGGTCGCCAGGGGCTGTCCTTCCACGAGACGGCGCGCAGTCCGCGCGAAGACGTCTCCATCCAGGACCGTGGCGACACCGCCGCGGCGACGGTCACGCCGGGGGAACTCCCGATGACGAAGATAACGAGCGCCGACGCGGTGTTTCTCAGTGGGTCGACGATGGCGCTGTCGCCGAACACGGCGGACACCGTCGAGGCGATCCTCCGGGCGGCCGGCGGCACGCGCGTCCTCGACCTGGACTTCGACCCCGGACTCTGGTCCGCGGACGTGGCCCGGCGGACGTTCGAGGGGATGCTCGACGCCGTCGACATCCTGATAGCCAACGAGGAGGACGCCAAGACCATCTTCGAGCGCTCTGGCAACCCGCGGGAGATCATCCACTCTATCGCGTCGGAGGGCGGCTTCGACGAGGTGGTCATCACCCGGAGCGAGCGGGGCGCTATCGCGGTCGACGACAACATCCTCCACGAGGTCGACGCCATCGAGACGGAACTGGTCGACGCGGCCGGCCAGCACGACGCGTTCGTCGGCGGGTTCCTCCACAGGCACCTCGCCGACGCGTCGACGGAGGACGCGCTGCGCCACGGCCTCGCCGCCGCGGCTATCACGCGGACCATCCCGGGTTCCATGACGACGATGTCGGCCGGTGAAGTGGAACGGCTGGCGGCGGCGGCCGCTGACGACGGACGCGGGCACTGAACGACCGGGACGCTGAACGACTGGTGGGCGGTGGGAACGGGCCGACCGAAACTCTGATCGGACGGAAACCATTTATCCCAGGACACGTACCGGGTAGTTATGATACCGACTCGCGTCCACGCGACGGTCTTTCTCGTGGCCGCACTCTGTCTTTCGGTGGGGGCACCGGCAGTCGTCGCGGGCCAGACCAACGTAACGCTCACAGTGACGGTCGTCGACCAGGACGGCGACACCGTCAGCGACGTCGACATCTCGGCGACCTGGGACGACGGCGGCCCGGTCAACGAGACGACGCGCTCGAACGGCCAGGCACTCGTCGACGTCCCCGAGGGCGCCAACGTGACCATCTCGGTCCACGACGAGGACTACGTCCGCAACGCGCCGCTCGTCATCGAGGACGCCGAGACCGGAGAGGTCGACGTCGAGGTTGCCGAGGCCGGCTCGGCGACCGTCGACGTCGTCGACGCGCAGGGCTCGGTCGCGAACGCGAAGGTCCAGCTCTACGACGGCGACGACCGCATCGCCGACGCGCGCACCGGAAGCGACGGCTCGTTCACCACGCGCGACATCGAACAGGGCGACTACGAGGTCCGCGTCTGGAAGGAAGGCTACCTCCGCAGTGCGACCGACCTGACGGTCGACGGCGACGTCAGCCACGAGGTCGAGATCGAGCAGGATTCGCGACTCCTCCAGGTCACCGTCAGCGACGACCACTACTCGCCGCCGCAGGCCGTCGCGAACGCGAGCGTGCGCGTCCAGGGCGTCGGCACGGTGTCGACGCTCTCCAACGGCGAGACGACCATCCAGGTGCCGGTCAACGCCAACTACGACGTCACCGTCACCAAGGATGGCTACGAGACCAACGAGACGTCGGTCGGGGTCCGCGAGGAGGCCGAATCGGCGAACCTCACCATCCAGCGCACCGACGCCATCAGCCTCGCCGTCGCCAACGAACGCGTCGTCCCCGGCGAGTCCACCCGCGTGACTGTCACCGACGAGTACGGCGACCCCGTCTCCGGCGCCGACGTCAGCATCGAGGGCGAGTCCGCCGGCACGACGAACGACGACGGTACCACGTCGGTCACCGTGGAGAACGCCGGCACGCACGATCTCACCGCCACCAGCGGCGACCTCGAAGCCACCGCCAACGTCACGGGCGTCCAGGTCGGCGGCGAGTCGACCGACACCGCCTCGGCGACCGAGAACGCGACTGGCACCGAGACGTCCGACTTCAGCGGCCCCGGCTTCACCGTCGCCGGTGCAATCGTGGCGCTCCTGGCAGCCGGACTGCTGGCGCGTCGGGACTGAGAAACGGGGGTTTCGGCGGTTAACCCGGTTTTCTTCGGGTCACGTTCCCACAGCGTCCCGCTCGGTTATCGGGCTAGCGGACGACCAGCCCGACCAGGCTGATCAGGAAGCCGGCGAGGCCGAAGACCGCCAATCCGTCCACGAATCCGCCGATGAGGGTGAGCTGGATGCCGAAGAGGATGAGCTTCACGCCCGTGATCGGTGAGACCCAGTCGGCGGCCCGCTTCTCCCGGAGGACACGATCGAGCTGACTGTCGGCGTCGGCCGTCATGTGCGACGTGTCAGCGATGGCAGACAATACGTTTCCGGTCTCGGCGGACGCTCACCCGACCGGCGCGCTGGTCTCGCCGACCGTTCCAGAGTGTGGGGACTTATCCTTCCGAAGCGCCCATCGGGGACCAATGACCGTCATCGAGGACGTCCACGACGTCCACGGCGCGACGTACCGCGAGGTGGGTGGGCGACGCGTCGTCGACCACTACGGCCGGCCCGAGCGCGTCGTCCGCGCGCTGCGCAACGTCGTCGGGGTGATCGAGATGGGCTACGGCGTCGTCACGATAACCGGCGAGGACCGCGTCGACTTCGTCGACAACACCGTCTCGAACCGGGTACCGACGGCGGACGGCGAGGGCTGTTACGCGCTCCTCCTCGACCCACAGGGTGCCATCGAGACGGAGATGTACGTCTACAACGCCGGCGAGCGCCTCCTGATATTCACCGCGCCCGACCGCGCCGAACCGCTGGTCGAGGACTGGCGGGAGAAGACCTTCATCCAGGAAGTCGACATCTCCCTCGCGACGGACGAGTTCGCCGTCTTCGGCGTTCACGGCCCGGAGGCGACGGAGAAGGTCGCCAGCGTCCTCAACGGCGCGGGGACGCCCGAAGCACACCTCTCGTTCGTCCGCGGGACGATGGTCGACGCCGGCGTCACCGTGATCCGGGGCGACGGCCTCGCCGGCGAGGAGGGGTACGAGGTGGTCTGTGCCGCCGACGTCGCCAGCGACGTCTTCGACACGCTGGAGAACCGCGGCGTCAACGCCGCCCCCTTCGGCTACCGCACCTGGGAGACGCTCACCCTCGAAGCCGGGACGCCGCTGTTCGAGACGGAGCTGCAGGGCAGAATCCCGAACGTCCTCGGCCTGCGCAACGCCGTCGACTTCGAGAAGGGCTGTTTCGTCGGCCAGGAGGTCGTCTCCCGCGTCGAGAACCGCGGCCAGCCCTCGACGCGGCTGGTCGGTCTGACCTGCGACGCCGTGCCCGACCCCGGGGCGGCGGTGTTTGCCGGCGACGCGTCCGTCGGTGAGGTGACGCGGGCCGTCGAAAGTCCGACGTGTGAGGCGCCGATCGCTTTCGCTGCCGTGGACTACGACCTGCCAGAGGAGGCGTTGACGGTGCGGGTGGACGGCGAGGAAGTCGAGGCCGAACGGACGGAGCTTCCGTTCGTCGAGGGGTCGGACGAGTCGGCGCGGCTTCCGCGGTACGAGTGAGATGTTTCGCCGGATCGGGCCTTCCTCCTGCAGCCTGGTGTACGAACGGCTGACGAAGCACGGCAACCTTCAAATACGTATTCTTCGTAGCGACACGCGTATTCTGCTGGCCGGAGCCGTAGCGCTGTCCGGCCGGTCGCCGTCCGTCACGCGGCACGAAATCCATGACACGTGACATACACGACGTGCTAGAGTCGTATGCGAGTAGCTACAGCGTCCATCGGGTCCTCCACGACGTCCCCCCACACCGCGTGTACGAGGTGACTGTGGACGGTGTTCGAGCAGCCTGCAAGCTAGCTCGGGACTCACGGGCGGCACCCTCGGTCGAAGGCCGCGTTATCGAACACGTCGAGCGCGAAACCGACGTCCCCGTTCCCCACATCCTCACCGTGGGCGACGGCTACTTCCTGACGGAGTGGTGTGACGACGCGCCGGACGATCAGGTTTCAGTGACGGAATCCGAAGCTCGGGCCCTGGGAGCCTCTCTTGCGACCCTCCACACCCAAACCTCGTTCGAGAGTACCGGTCTGCTCGGGGAATCCTCCACGCTCACAGTTCGAGCACAGGATACCTGGAGTGAGACGCTCGGCGAGATACTCTCCGGCGTTCACGACGACCTGGCTGGGACCGGATACGAAGACGTTAGCGAGCGCGCGCTCTCGTTCGTCGACTGCCATCGGGAGTTCTTCGATGCCGCAGGCGACGCCGTACTGATTCACGGGGACTTCGTTCCGAGCCACGTCACTTTCGACCAGGGCGAAGTCTGCCGCGTCGTCGACTGGGAACACGCGATAGCGGGCCCAGGGGAGTACGATTTCGCCCGAACCGAACTGCACGTCTTCGATAATCCGGCCCGTAAGAACGAGCGCCACCGCGACGCGTTTCGTGCCGGATACGAGTCGGTTCGTGAACTCCCCGCCGGGTCCGAACTCCGGCGACGGGCGTACAAGGCCCTGATCTTCGCCTTCGATATCAGACAGGGTTTCGTGCAAGACCAGCGAACCAGTGAGGAACGGGAGCGTTTCAACGACAGGTTCCGCGATCTCGCGTTCCGCATCATCGACGACGTGGACGAGGCGATCGACGGTGGGGATTGAGGCCGCGTCGTCGAACGTCCCACTCTTAATGTGACGGTCAAAAGGCCAATCAGCAGGGACTACGCGAGCGTCGTTTTGATCCGAGACACACCGTAGATTCCAACGAGGATGGCAACTCGGCTCAGTAGATACACGATCGCGTACAGTACGCTCGTCACAGGGTGGTAGAAGAAGAGGACGAAGTACGTGCCGAACGTGATCGTAGTCCCAACGACTCTGGCCCCTGTCGAGTCGTTTAGTCTGTTAAAGTACTCACGGCGTTGAACGAGATACGGAACGCCTGCACCGAGGATACCTGCCGGGATAGACCCGAGTAGTGCGGCGAGAGTGGCCGACTCGGGAGTCGGGCCGAGTGGAGCAATCCGAGTCGCGGCGACGAGGTAAAACATCAATCCAAACGCAATAGCGGTCAGTATCACCTGTACGATGCCCAAAACGAACGTCCTCGTCTCCGTGAGATCGACAGATTCGACACCAGACTGCCTCGGTGTAGTCGAAGGGGCCATTGCGTTCGTGTAAGACAGTGATTAGTAAATCCTTGGCATTTCTTTCAGCGTTGGCCCACTACAAACAGCAAGGATGGGAGTGATCTGGGTGTGAGCGATATGGCGGCTGTCGAAATTTCATAGATGAATCTCTCAAAGACAGCGACGAGGAATCGCGGGAACACCAACCAAAGGAACGGCTCAAACCAGCGCGAACGCCTGCCCCCTGAGCACCAGCACCGTCACGAACCCGACGATCAGTGACAGCAAGACGTTCTCTGTCTTGTACGCAACCACCAGCACCACCCCGGCAGCGACCCAGGTTGCGGGGTCGCCGTTCACCAGTCGCGGCGCCAGAATCGCCACGATAATCCCACTTGGAAGCGCCTCCAGACCGGCCTCCGTCCGCTCGGAGATCTCGATCCGGTCGAGCACCCACATCCCGCCCGCCTTGGTGACGTAGGTGGCCAGCGCCATCGCGAAGATGGTGGCGACGGTCAGCGGGTCCAGATCAATCACGGCGTATCACCGCCACGGCGCTGGCGGCCAGGCCGCCCAGCAGGATGTACCACTCGCCGGGGAGGAAGCGGGCACCGAGGAGGGCGACGCCCGCAGCTGTTATCCACGGCGCCAGCGAGCGCTTGCCCTCCCACAGGGTCACCGCCAGGACGAGGAAGACGGCGGTGAGCACGAAGTCGAACCCCCAGCGGGCGGGGTCCTCGACCACGCCGCCGACTGTCGCGCCGAGGATGGTCGCCGCGACCCAGAACGTCCAGATGGCGAGGCCGCTGCCCAGCAGGAACGCACCCTGGGTGCCGCCGGAGCGCAACTCCGCCATCGTCAGCGCCCAGTTCTCGTCGGCCATGAAGAAGAGGCTCCCGTAGGTCTGGCGCGGCGAGAGGTGGCGGAACCACGGTCGCAGCGACGCGCCCATCAGCGCGTAGCGGAGGTTGACGACGAACGTCGTCACAACGAGCGCGACAACGGGAATGGGATACTCCCAGATCCCGACCGCGACGACCTGGGCGGCGCCGGCGAGCACCGTCGCGCTCATCAGCGTCGCCTCGGCGGTGCTCAGGCCGGCCCGGCGGGCGAGGACGCCGAAGACGACGCCGTAGCCCGCGACGCCGAGCGCGATGGGGACGCAGGCGCGAAAGCCGTCGCGGACGCCGGCGAGCGAGAACGAGGGCGGGTCGTCCGTGTCCGGGCCCGACGCGGCGCTCTCGGCCGACACGGTACGCTCCGCCCGCGCGGTGCGCTCCGTCGGCACGGAACCGTCGTCGGGCCGCGACTCAGCCATCCTGCGACCTCCGGTCTGCGCGCATTCAGCTAGACGGATCGAGACGGTCGCGGGGTTTAGCCGCTATTGACGTTCGGTAGCAGTCCCCACGTTGGCGAGGCGACGAGGCGATCCGGCGCGAGACGAGTCGGAACGAGTGGTAGTACGGGTCGGAGCTCGGTCGAGCAGGCCCGAGCACGGTCGAGCAGGGCGGAACCCGGAGGGAGCGAGCTGTCGCCCCGAAAGGGATCGACCGTGTGCTCGATAGTAGCGTTTATTGCCGTGGCAGTGACCATTCCCGTAAGACGAGTGCCACGTGAATCGTGACCGTGGCGGGCGGGCCGTGCGACGTGCCCGTCTGTGCCCTCCAGATACCCATGGCAACCGAACGCCCACCCACCGAACGAGCCGTCCTCCTGGTCGCGGCGCTGGTCGCCCTCGCCGGCGTCGCCGGCAGCGCCTGGGTCGCCACCTCCGCGAGCGCGCCGGACAGTCCACAGTTCGACGACGACGTCGCCGACCAGTACGACGCCATCCAGGGCGTCGAGGGTACCCGGACGACCACCATCGAGCGGAACGGGACCGTCGAGAGCACCCGGACGTACGCGGTCCAGTTGCGCCCCGACACCGGGGAGAAACGTCTCTCCCTCCTCGAAGGGCCCGACAGCAGGTTCGGCACGCGGGTGTCGAACGGCTCCGTGCTGTGGCTCTACGAGCGCGAGACGCCCAACGTGACCAGGATCGAACTCGACGACGACCGCGCGTCGGCCCGTGGCGACACGATCGCGCGGCTGTTCGCCCGGCTGAACGCGACCACTGGCGACGGGGAGACGCCGGCCGAACCGCCGACCGTCGAACCGTTGCCGGTCGTCCCCGAGTCCGCCGCCCAGTCCGGCGCCGCGGCGGGGGTCGGCGGTGGCTCACTCACCGTCAGCTACGACGGGACCGACACCGTGGCGGACCGCGAGGTGTACGTCCTCCGCCTGACGCCGGTGAACGAATCGACCGACGCGAACTACGAGCAGACGCTGTGGCTGGACACGACGCACGCCTTCCCCCTGAAACAGCGGACCGCGTGGACCCACGAGGGCCAGCGGACGGTCATGACCACGACGTACACCGACGTCGCGTTCGACCCGGGACTCGACGACGACGCCTTCACTCCCGACATCCCCGAGAACGCGACCGTCGACAGCCCGGACACCGCCGCGACGACGACGTACCGGAGCGTCGGCGCGCTCAGGGAGGCGTCGGACGTCGCCGTCCCCGACCCGGACGTCCCGCCGACCTACGAACTGACCTACGCCACGCAGACGAACGGTCGCGTCCAGGGCGTCGGGCTCCGGTACGCGAACCGGACCTCCGTCGTCAGCGTCGCGAAGTACAGTTTCACCTACGCTGACGAGGACGACGAGGGTGAGCTGACCATCGACGGTCGGCCAGCCACGCTCACCACGGGCCAGCGGGTGTCGCTGTCGTGGAACTGCGAGGACTACCGCTACACCGTCCGGGGGACCGGCATCTCGGCGGACGCCGTCGTCGACATCGGCGAGTCGGTCGGCTGTCCCGGTGCCGGCGGGCGATAGCCCGGTCCCGGGCGGCGCGACGCCCGGGTGTCAGACGGTCGACTTCTGGGTCAGAAGTTCGGCGGGGCGTTATATTATCGACCCCGTCGTGGACTGATCTGCAGCGGCACCAGCACGTCCCCGTCGCCTGTCGACCCCAGATCCCCGCTGCACGCGGCCCAGCTGTCCCCGCTGGCGCCTCCCGAATCGAGTCAGCTGCCGTGACGGTACCGAACGTGTTGCCCACAGATGGTTCCCGTGATCACTCCTGTCGTCGGTCGACCGCTACGGCCCCCGGCCACGGCTGCGGGTCCGGCCCGGACCGGTAGCTTCCGACCCGGAAGCCGAGAGAACCTTTTATTTCGCGCGGCGTCGTTGGGTACCGACGTGAGCGAGGACGTGGCGCTGGGCGAGCTCCTGGACCTTCTCAGCGACGACTACGCCCGGGCCATCCTCGCAGTGACGAGTGTGCGACCGATGTCAGCCAAACAGATAGCCGAGGAGTGCGACATGTCCCAGCCGACGGTCTACCGACGGGCCCAGCGGTTGACGGAGTTCGAACTCCTCGAGGAACAGACCCACGTCAGGACGGGCGGGAACGACTACAACGTCTACGCGGCGACGCTCTCGGAGTTTTCCATGCAACTGGCCGAGGGCTCTTTCGAGGCCACCGTCGAGTCCTCGCCCCCGCCCGCGTTCCCTGGCGACACCGAAGACGACACCGCGGACAGATTCACCAAGATGTGGGAGAACCTCTGATATGGTCGGAATAGCCACCGCAGTTCAGTGGTTCGTCCTCGCGCTGGCCTTCGGGTCGACGGTCGTCGGCGGCTACGTCGGCTACCAGGCCTACCGCGGCTACCGCCGCCACCACAGCCGGACGATGCAGTACCTCTCGGTCGGCCTCTTCCTCCTGACGGCGGTGGCCTTCTCCACCGCGTTCGTCGGTTCGCTACTCCTCCGACAGGGCGTCCTGCCGGAATCACTCCAGCAGTCGCTCACACTCCTGACGCGGACGTTCCAGTTCGTGGGCGTGCTGTTCATCGCGTACTCGCTCCACCGGAGAGGGTGAGTCTTGGTTCGTGGACAGCTCCCGGTCACGCCCCAGTGCAACCTCCAGCGAGTGATGAGTTCGGGCACTGTGTGGACAGTACAGAGCAAGGATTGAACGATTTGGCGGAGCCGCTGTGACCACGACGTCCAACACCTCGAAAGCCCCCGGCGCGCTCTCTGGAGTCGGAATCACGACCACCAACAATACTTAGAAAGCCCTCGGCGCGCTCGACTCGCGCGACCCCGCTGCGCGCCTCGCCCTTTCATTCCACCAGGTTCCGCGTCGCTCGCGCGATGAAACGCGCTCGCGATTAAAGCCACCAGACCTCCCCGGATTCGGCGCGTCCGCGCCGAATCACGCGTCCTGACCGCTCCGCCGTCAGAACGAAGTTCTGACGAGCATCGCCTCGCCGTGCTCGGCTCAACGCAACCGCGCGGCGGTCGGCCGGGAGCGCGTTTCATCGCGCGACCAGGGGAAGGGCAGGGAAGCGGTGCTGTCCTGGAGTCCTCGTGAGCGAAGCGAACGAGGGCTCGTCAGAGCTTGCTCTGACGGTGGACTGAAAGGGCGAGGCGGGCTCCGGGAACCCCGGACCCGCAAGCACCGGAGCGGAGCGAGGAGCGCAGTCGGTCCGCGGGATCCTCGTGAGCGAAGCGAACGAGGGCTCGAAAGACGAGCGAAGCGAGTCTTTCGGTGCTGGAGCACGCCGAGGGCTTTCTGGTTCTTGCTGTCATCGTTCGTTTCACCACCTCTCTCAAGAATCACCTGTTCGACTCAGAGCCCACATCGACCAGGAGGTTCAGACGGACGTCTATCCAAAGAATCGAAGCAGAGCAGGCGCTCCCGAACTCGGCAGGTAGCACAAAAGCGAAAGGTGAGACGGGATAGGGTCGTTCCCAGCCGTCTCGTCGCCCTGAATTGGTCCCCGCTGACGCTCCGGCCCTCCAAGACGGAGCGTCAAGTGAAAACCCACCGGCAATGGATATAAGAGTTGTGGCATTTCCCGAGCGGTCGGACCAGCCAGCGGTCACTATCGTGGACGGATCCAATCAGGAACGTGACAGGAGCGCTTTCAACTGGTCGGTCGAGAAGACGGACGTCGGCCGGTCCATGTGGACGCCGATCTCCCCCTCGAAGGCCTTCATCCCGACGCGCTGGAGGAGTTCGGGGAAGGAGTAGCCCGCGCGGACGGCGTGGCCAAGGCGTATCTCGTTGCGGAGGTCGTCGCGCCACGCCGTCTCGTAGTCGGCCAGCGTCGCGGGGTCGTCGGGGTCGATGGTGCGCGCGGCGTGGTCGGCGGCGGTCATGCCGTAGAGGATGCCGCCGCCGGTGAAGGGCTTGGTCTGGGCGGCGGCGTCGCCGATCAGGAAGGAGCGCTGGCCGGTCACGCTGTCCGGCGGGCCGATGGGGATGAGCCCCGAACACCGGTTCTCCGTGTCGGCGCCGTACTCCGCGGTCAGGGCGTCGAAGCGTTCCGTGACGTCGTCGTTCGGGCCCATCGCCAGGCCGTACTCGACGCCGGCCTCGCCCCGCGGGATGCGCCAGGCGAAGAACTCCGGCACTGTGAGGTGGACGTCGACGAACTCGCCGTGGTCTGGCTCGGGGTCGAAGCCGAGCACGCCGTGGAGCAACTCGTCGGGCTCGGGCAGGTCGAGTTCGCGCCGGACGCGGGAGTTCGGGCCGTCACAGCCCGCGACCATCCTGGCCTCGTGCGTCTCGACGCCGTCGGGGCCGCGGACCTCGACGCTCACGCGGTCCGGGTGCTCCTCGACGCCGACGACGGTGTGGTCCTCGCGGAGGTCGACGCCCGCGTCGCGCGCGGCTTCGGCCAGCACTCCGTCCAGACCGACGCGGTCGATGACGTTGGAGACCGGGTCGTCCTTGTAGAAGGGGTGGGCCTCGCTGTCGGCGCCGCCGAGGTGGAAGCGCGCGCCGTACACCTCGTTCTGGAGCAACTCCTCGCGAGCGCCCTCGGGCGTGTACTCCCAGATGTCGGTGCTCACGTGGCCGGAGCAGGCCAGTGGCTCGCCGACGGTGCCCTGCTCGAAGGCGAGGACGTCGTGACCGGCCTCGCTGGCCCGGCGGGCGAACCGGGAACCGGCGGGGCCGCAGCCGACGACGACGAAATCGTGCATGTGCGAGACGTCGCGGCGACGGCCCAAATACCTTCTCCGTCGCGGCGCGAGTCGGCAGCGCCACTGTCGGGTAGCGCGGGAAGCGAGCGGCGCCTCAGCCGACGACGGCGAGTCCGCTGGGCACCTGGTGGCGGTACTCGCTCGGCCACGAGAGCGTGCACAGCTCCCACCCCCAGCCGTCGCCGCTGTGGTAGAGCCCCTGGTTCGTCAGCGCGTAGAAGCCGGTGGCGTGCGCGTCGAGGACGGCGCGGGCAATCCCCTCCGGCCCGGGGAGGCCGTCCATCGCCTGCTCCCAGGCTCCACTCTCGCTCCGCTGATAGACGTACGACGTGCCGTCGGGGTCGTGGGCGGCGTAGGCGCCGCTGGCCGCGGACACCACGACCGCGTCGGGGTCGGCGGGGTCCACTGCCAGCCCCCAGACGTAGCGGTGGTCGAGACCGTCCTGCGGGTAGCTCCAGGTGTCGCCGCCGTCGGTGGACTCGGCGTAGCCGTCGCCCGCGGCGGTGTACACTCGCCCCGGCGCGTCCGGATGGGTCCGGAGGGTGTGGTTGTCCCGTCGGCCGCCCTGGGGGTGGTCGATCCACGTCTCGCCGGCGTCGTCGGTCCGGACGAGCGCGCCGGCCTCGATGGCGACGTAGAGCCGGTCCGGGTCGTCGGGGTCGACGACGATCCACCGGACGTGGTGGGTGTCCGGCCGGGGCGGAAACGACCACCGCTCGGCGGAGGGCAAGTCGGCCAGGCCGGGGCGCTCCTCCCACGACTCGCCGCCGTCGGTCGACCGATAGACGCGGGATGGCTCCGTCCCGACCCAGACGATGTCGGGGTCGTGGGGGCTGACGGTGACCGCCGTCACGCGGTCGCCGGTGTGCAGGCTCGTCTCCCACGCATCCCCGCCGTCGGTCGAGCGCTGGAGTCCCTCGCCGACGGTGCCGACGAACACCCGGTCCGGCGCCGCGCCGCTCGCCGCGACGCACTCCAGGTCGTTGGTGACGAGCCGTTCGTGCTCGAGCCACTCCTCACCCTCGCCGTCGATGACGAGCAACCGGTCGTCGAGGGCCGCGTAGATGGTGGGCATGTGCTCCTGTAGGCGGGCTGCGATAAAGTGTGTTGGGCGGTCACACTCAATTCGCAAGTCAGTGACTCCGCGGGACGTTCGCCGCAACCCCGATTACAGCGACGCACGGAGGCAGATCGATTCGGACGGATAGTCAGTTCCGGCGTCGCCCTCGGAGGAAACAGCCGTTTCGGCGCCCTCGCGCGCTGGTTCCACGACGGCTTCGAGCGTGAACCCGGCGTCCAGGAGCGGCGTCAGGAGGTCCGCGACGGAGCGCCGGTAGTAGGTCGCTCGATTGGCCACCGCGTCGGGGTTCCACGCGACGTCGAACCGTTCGGTCTCGGTGTAGTTCGGCGCGCCCGGGGGAGTCTGCAGGTCCGCTTCGAGGTCGGCCTGCGCGTCCGAGGTCGGATACTCGCCGTCGCGGACGACCACGTAGTCGTGGACCGGGTTGTGCGTCGAGACGACGAGGTGCCCGCCGTCGACGAGGATCCGTGCGAACTCGGCGAGCGGCGTGGTCAGGTCCGGCAGGTGTGAGAAGACGTGCTGGCAGAGCACGACGTCGACGCTGGCGGGTTCGAGGACGTCGAGCGATTGGCTGAGGTCCGCTTCGACGAACGTCGCGTCGGGGACCCGCGCTCTCGCCTCGCTCAGCATCTCGTCACTGACGTCGACGCCGACCACGTCGGCGCCGCGTTCGTCGAGCATCTCGGCGTAGACGCCCGCGCCACACCCCGCGTCGAGGACGCGAGCTCCGTCCAGATCGGGGAGCATCTCTTCCATCGTCGGCCAGAGTGCCTCCGTTCGCTCGGGGGCGTCGACTATCTCTGCCCAGTGCTCGGCGAGGTCGTCGTAGTGGTCGGCGATTCGGGCATCTGATTCGTTCACGAGAAAATATCGAAGTGGATCGGTATTACGCATTTTTGACGAGAGTATCGACTGTTTCTCTTGTGTCGACCGTGACCATAGTCCGATTATTTCGACGACGAACACGTCCAGCGAACTCGGTCCGTGCGCACATCCCCCCCATCGCATTCTTACTGGACTTCGAAAGCCCCGACCGTCTCGGCTCGGGCGGCTCGCTGCGCGCGTCGCTCACTGCGTTCGCGTCCGTGCTTACTTCGCCGTCCTTCCCCGAGACGGTCGCCCCTTTCATTCCCGCCCCGCACCGCGGACCGCAGCCACAAACCTCCCCAGCCGACTCACTCGCTTCGCTCGTTCATCCCTCGCACAGTTTCGTCACGACACCTCGCTTTCGCTCGGGTCGTGACAGCGCGCGCCACCGCTGAAAAACAGTCGTTCGGATCTAGTCGTCGGCGGAGGGCGCAGCCATCTCGCGGTCTGCTCGCGGCCCCTCCAGTTCGACGTCGGGGAGCAGGTCTCGCAGGTAGCGCCCGGTGTGGGACGCTTCGGTCTGGGCGACTTCCTCGGGAGTGCCCTCGCCGACGACCTGGCCGCCGTTCTCGCCGCCCTCGGGGCCGAGGTCGACGACGTGGTCGGCGTTCTTCACCAGGTCCAGTTCGTGCTCGATGACGACGACGGTGTTGCCGTTGTCGGTGAGGCGGTGGAGGACGTCGATGAGTTTGCGCTCGTCCTCGGGGTGGAGCCCGGTCGTGGGCTCGTCGAGCAGGTAGAGCGTCTCGCCGGAGTCCTTCTTGCCGAGTTCCTCGGCCAGCTTGACGCGCTGGGCCTCGCCGCCGGAGAGGGTGGTCGAGGGCTGGCCGAGCGTCATGTAGCCCAGGCCGACGTCCTTGAGGAGCTTGAGCCGGCGGCGGATGCCGGTGTGGCCCTCGAAGAACTCGAAGGCCTCGGAGACCTCCATGTCCAGCACGTCCGCGATGGTGGCGTCCTTGTAGGTGACGTCCAGCGTCTCGTCGTTGTAGCGCGCGCCGTCGCACTCCTCGCAGGGGACCGAGACGTCCGAGAGGAAGTTCATCTCGATGGTGACGGTGCCCTGGCCGCCGCAGGCCTCACAGCGGCCGCCCTTGACGTTGAACGAGAAGCGCCCCTTCTCGTAGCCGCGCTGCTTGGCGAGGCTGGTCTCGGCGAAGAGTTCGCGGATGTGGTCGAAGACGCCGGTGTAGGTCGCGGGGTTCGACCGCGGCGTCCGGCCGATGGGCGACTGGTCGATGAGGCGGACCGTCTCTATCTGGTCCAGCCCGTCCAGGGCGTCGTGCTCGCCGGGGTCGACGCTGGTGTTGTCGTTCATCTCTCGGGCGAGGCCCTTGTACAGCACGTCGTGCATCAGGGTGGACTTGCCCGACCCGGAGACGCCGGTGATGGCGGTGAAGTTCCCGAGCGGGAGGTCCACGTCGAGGTCCTTGAGGTTGTGCTGGCGGGCGCCCTCGATGGTGATCGCCCCCTTCGACTCGCGGCGTTCGCTCGGGACCGGAATGGCGCGCTCGCCGGAGAGGTACTCGCCGGTGATCGAGCCGTCGTGGTTCATCAGTTCGTCGACGGGCTCGTTGGCGACGACCTCGCCGCCGCGCTTGCCCGGGCCGGGGCCCATGTCGACGACGGTGTCGGCCCGCCGCATCGTCTCGGTGTCGTGTTCGACGACGATGAGCGTGTTACCCAGGTCCCGGAGCTCTTCGAGCGTGTTGAGCAGGCGGTCGTTGTCGCGCTGGTGGAGCCCGATGGAGGGCTCGTCGAGGACGTACAGCACGCCCACCAGCCCGGAGCCGATCTGGGTCGCCAGGCGGATGCGCTGGCTCTCCCCGCCCGAGAGCGTCGACGCCTCACGGTCTAGCGTGAGGTACTCCAGGCCGACCTCGCACATGAAGCCGAGGCGGGCGCGGATTTCCTTGAGGATCTCTTCGGCGATCTTGGTGTCCCGGGCGCCGAGGTTGGCCTCCAGGCCCTCGAAGTGCTCCAGCGCGTCGCCGATGGACATCCGATTGACCTCGGTGATGGACGTTCCGTCGACGAGTACCGCCCGGGATTCGTCCTTCAGCCGGGTGCCGTCGCAGGACGGACACGCAGTGACGGCCATGTACTTCTCGATGTGGTCGCGGGTGCCGTCGGAGTCGGTCTCGACGTAGCGGCGTTCGAGGTTCGGGATGACCCCCTCGAAGCGCTTGGTCTTGCGCCGGGTACCGTTCCTGGTGCTGCGGCTGAACTGGACCTGCCGGTCGGTGCCCCAGAGGAACTGGCGCTGGACGTCCTCGTCGATGTCCTCCCACGGCGTCGCGAGCAGGACGTCGAAGTGCTGGGCGACGGCGTCGAGGCGGGTGCGGTAGTACGACCGGTTGTAGCTCCAGGGCTCGAAGACGTTCTTGAGCGGCTTCGAGGGGTCCTGGACGACGAGGTCAGGGTCGACCTCCTTGGCCTGGCCGATCCCCTCACACTCCGGACACGCGCCGTGGGGGCTGTTGAAGGAGAAACTCCGGGTCTCGATCTCGGAGATGTCGATGCCGCAGTGGGTACACGCCAGGTCCTCGGAGAACTCGACGACGAGGCGGTTTTCGGGTTCGTCGTTCGCGTCCTCGCCGTCGCCATCGTCGGCGTCGCTCGCAGCCAGGTCGCCCGTTCGCCGGGCGGTCGCGCCGCCGATCTCGACGTCCTCGGGGGCGTCGGGGAGGATCACTTTGATGACGCCCTCGGCCTCTTCGAGGGCGGTCTCGACGGAGTCGGTGATGCGGGAGCGCTTCTCCTCGCTGACCTTGACGCGGTCGACGACGACGTCGATGGTGTGATCGTAGTTCTCGTCGAGTTCTGGCCGGTCCATCGTGAGGTCGTACTCCTCGCCGTCGACCTCGACGCGGGCGTAGCCGTCACTGACGAGGTCGTCGAACAGGTCCTCGAAGGCGCCCTTCTGGTCGCGGACGACCGGGGCGGCGATCTTCGCCCGGGTCCCTTCGGGCAGTTCGAGCATCCGGCGGACCATGTTCTGGGCGCTCTGGGTGCCCACTTCGCGACCGCACTCGGGACAGTGGGGCGTCCCGACCCGGGCGTACAGCAGGCGCAGGTAGTCGTGCAGTTCGGTGACGGTCCCGACCGTCGAGCGGGGGTTGTTGGCGGCGTTCTTCTGGTCGATGGAGATGGCGGGCGAGAGCCCCTCGACGGTCTCGACCTGCGGCTTGTCCATCTGGCCGAGGAAGTTCCGCGCGTACGCGGAGAGCGATTCGATGTAGCGTCGCTGGCCCTCGGCGTAGATCGTCTCGAAGGCGAGCGACGATTTCCCCGACCCGGACAGTCCCGTGACGACCGTCAGTTCCTCGCGGGGAATCTCGACATCGACGTCCTTGAGATTGTGTTCCTCGGCCCCGCGGACCTCGATGTACTCCTTGGTCATCTATGGCTCCCTTCGGCACTCGGCGAGTGAAACCCTGTCGGTTTCGCGGCACCGACGCCCGGGATCCCGATCGGCCGAAATCGCGTTCGAGGAGCGCGCTGGGCGGCGATGACGATCCCGTCCAGCGATCGCTTCGAGCGCGCTCGATACCGGCGAAAAACCACCAGACTGCGACGCTTTTCGACAGCCAGATCGGCGCCGCTTCGACAGACGGGGACGGCCCCGACTCGTTCACCGAAATCGGCACGGGTTTTATATACTACTGCGAGAGGGGTACGGGCGAGGGATTCAGGATGGCAACAGGTACGCAACGCGACGTCATCGAAGGGGTCGACCTGACGGGGGACGAGTACACGGTCAAGCAGAAGCTGCTTCGCAACAAGTACAAGGTGTACGACGGGGACGGCGAGTTGATCCTCCGTGCGAAGCAGAAGCTGTTCAAGATGAAAGAGGAGTTCCCGTTCACCGACCCGGACGGGGACGACGTCTTCGAGATCAAGGCCGAGAGCATCCTCGACCACGCGGGCGACTACACGCTGACCGAGGCCGACAGCGGCGACGCCATCGCCGTCCTCGACAAGAACTGGACGCTGCTCTCCCACAAGTGGAAGATCCGGGACCCGGACGACGAGCGCCTGCTCGCGAAGATCGAATCGCGGGGCGCGCTGCTGGAACTGGTCCGCAACCTTCCCTACATCGGGGTCGTCACGGGGCTGATCCCCCACAAGTACTCCATCGAGGACACGGACGGCAACGACATCGGTGAGATCGCCGGCCAGCTCTCGCTGGCAGACACCTACGAGATCACCGTCGAGGACAGCGGCGACGCCGACAAAGAGGCGCTCGTCGCGTCGGCCATCGCCATCGACGCGCTGGAAGGCAACTGAGCGCCTATTCCGCGGGCGCCACGATCAACTCCGGCGACCGCAGGTACCGGACGACGAAGACGCCCGTCAGCAACGCGACCGTGCCAAGCGACCAGAGGACGTTCGTCAGGCCGAGGCCGATCATCGCCACGCCGAGCGCGACGAACGCGACCCCCGCGAGGGCGTACCCGCCCGGCGCGCGGAAGCCGGGGTCGACGTCGGTCCGGTAGTATCGCAGGCCGACGAACGAGAGGAGGTTGATCGCGTACGGGAGGCCGGTACCGACGATGGCCGAGACGACGAGCAACTGGAAGAAGTACTGTGGGACCGTCGCGAGCGCGCCGGCCAGCAGCGAGACGGCCGCCAGTCCGACCCACGGCACCTGGAACCGGTCGCTGACGGCACCGAACGGGCCGGGCAGGGTCCCGTTGCGCCCGAGCGCGAACAGCACCCGGCCCGCGCTCATCGTCCCGACGAGCATCGTCGTGAAGATGGCCACCAGCGCGGCGAAGGGAAGCAGGACGTCCCGCAACAGGGGGACCCCGAGGGCCGTGGCGGCGACTCCCAGCGGCGCGGTGACGGCGGGGTTCCCCTCGACGAACGCCGACGGCGCGACCTGTCCGTGAAGCGCGGCGAGCACCAGTCCGTAGAGGACGGTCGAGACTGCCAGCGACGCGACGATAGCGCGCGGGATCGTGCGTGTGGGCTCGCGGATCTCTTCGGCGCTGGCGGGGATGACCGTCCAGGCCCCGTAGGCGGTGATAGCCACCTGAACGGCGGCGAGGAACTGGACGGGACCGTCGAGGACGAACGGCCGGTAGTTCGCCGGGTCGGCCCGGGCCAGCCCCAGCGCGGCGAAGACAACGAGAATCGCCAGGAGCAGGGCGGCGAACACGAGATTGATGCGGCTGGTGACGCTCACGCCGAGCGCGTTCACGAGGAAGCTCAGCGCGATCCCCAGGATGGCGATGGGCACCGCGTGACCGCTCGCCGCCGGGACGATCATCCCGACGTAGTCGGCGATGGCCAGCGCCGAGACGGTGATGCCGAACGCCCAGCCGACGCTGTAGGACACTCCCTCCAGGTAGCTGGCGAACGCGCGAACGACGCGGGACGGCCCGAGCGTCTCGTAAGGGAAGACGGCTGGCCCCCCGGCCTGGGGAAAGGCCAGCGACAGCTCGGTGTAACAGAGCGCGATGGTCGTCATCAGGACGCCGGCACCCATCCAGGCGACGATCGCCGAGGGGCCGGTCAGTCGGCCGGTCGTCCCGGGGAAGACGAAGATGGCCGACCCGACCATCCCGCCGACGCTCAGCAGGACGCAGTCCAGCAGCCCCAGTTGCCGTTCCAGACCGGCCGACGCGTTCTCGACCGCCGTCGACTCCTCGGACATTCTGGTCCGACCTTCAGGCAGGGTCCATTTACCGTTTTCTACATTCGATATGCATATCGGAATTGGAACGATCTCGACGGGTACCCCTTTCCGTGTCGCTGCAGTACCGCTGCTATGACCGACGAGAACCGCTCGCTGCTCGCGAAATTGCTCGTGCCAGTGGGCACGCTGTACCTCGTCTCCCTCGCGCTCCAGCCACCGCCGGCCCGGTGGGTCGGCCTGGGCTGTCTCGCCGTCGTCGTCCCGCTGCTCGTCGCCAGAGCGCTTGGAACGGTCGCCGGCGTCGGGCCGTGGGCCGAGCGCGACGCCGAGTGAGTACCGGGTCTCTCTGGTCGCGTCGACGCCGGTCTAGACCTTCTCGGGCAACCAGCCACCGTCGACCTCGATATTCTCGCCGGAGACGTACGCCGCGTCCTCGCCGAGGAAGAACAGGACGGTGGCCGCGATGTCTTCGAAACTCGCCGGTCGGTCGCGGGGGAGGTCGGCGGGGAACTGGTCGGAGTTCTCGACGACGTACGGCGAGACGGCGTTGACGGTGATGCCGTCGTCGTCGGTGTCGCCGGCGAGCATCCGGGTGAACATCAGGACGCCCTTCTTGGCGACGAAGTACGGGAAGTTCTTCGGGCTGACCATGCTCTGCTCGGCAGAGGCGTAGCCGATATTCACGATGCGTCCCCACTCCTGGTCGCGCATGCCGTCGAGTGCCCGCTTCGAGCAGAGGTAGGTCCCGGTGAGGTTCGTGTCCAGCACGAGATTCCAGGTCGCCAGATCGATCTCCGCCCAGTGCTCGGGGGCGAAGGCACCGACGTTGTTGACCAGCACGTCGACCGTCCCGAGTTCCTCCTCGACGGCGGCGAACGTCTCGTCGACGCTGTCCGGGTCAGTGACGTCGCCCTGCACTGTCGTCGCCTCGACGCCTCGATCGCGAGCGCGGTCGGCGACCTCCGCGGCGGCCTCGGCACTGGAGCGGTAGTTCACCGCGACGTCCGCGCCGCAGTCCGCGATAGCGAGCAGGAGTTCCCGACCGATGCCTTTCGCACTACCCGTGACGAGTGCGGTCCGTCCCGAGAGGTCCGGCGCTGTCATGTCCCGTCGTTCGCGTGGCCGGCCCTTTAGGGTCGTGCTCTCACGGGTTCTGTCCCACCCCGTTTGCCGACAGCAGACGTGCAGGTTACGCCGGTCTGACCCGCCAGTCCGGCTATTGCGGCGGTTCGAATCCGCCTCGGTCGCGCGAATACAGTGAAATATTTACGCCGTCGAAATAGGGTACCCGTATGACCACGATCGTCGAGTTCGACGGCGCGTCGCGCGGCAACCCCGGTCCGGCCGGTATCGGCTACCGCGTCCTCCCAGACGGCGACGGCGTCGAGGGTCACGAGTACATCGGCGAAGCCACCAACAACGAGGCCGAGTACACCGCACTGATCCGCGGCCTGGAGAGCGCCCTCGAGAAGGGCTACACCGAGGTCATCGCCGAGGGCGACTCCCAGCTCGTCGTCCGGCAGGTACGGGGCCAGTACAACGTCGGCGCCGACAACCTGATTCCCCTGTACAAGGAGGCCCGCACCCTGGTCGACGAGTTCGACGACTTCGAGATCCGCCACGTCAAGCGCTCCAGGAACGAGGGCGCCGACGACCTGGCGAACGAGGCCCTCGACCAGCGGTAACATGCGGTCGGCGCAGAAACCGCCGGAGAGCGTCCAGATCGCGTTCTTCTCCCACCGGGACCCCATCAAATAACGGGAAACCGTTGCCTATATAATGGCGTATATACCCGGTAGTGTATGGCTACCATCCAGTCGTTTACCGAATCGCTCGGCGTGCTGAAGCGAAACCCGCTGTTGTTCGCGGCCGGTGCGCTGTACGCGGCGATCCTACTTCCGCAAACCGCGCTGTCGACGTTCGGTATCCCGTTCGTTCCGACGCTGTTCCAGATGGTGACGTTCTTCATCACTCCGTTCGTCATCGCCGGGCTACTGGCGATGGCTTACGAGGGGAGGAGACAGCAAACCTCGCTAGCGACGTTCAAGAAGGTCGGCAAGGACCGCTACGTTCGGCTGCTCGTCGGGAACCTGATCAGGTTCGTCCTGGACCTCGTGTTCATCGTCGTCTTCCTCGTCGTGGTGGTCTTCACCGTCGGCTTCGGCATGGCCGCGGCAATGAACGGGGGCGGCGACCCCAGCAACGCGATCATGGGGAGCGTCGGCGTGGTCGCGGTGGCCGGTATCGCGGTCGTCGGCCTCCTCTACCTGCTCGTCTCCTTCTTCATCCAGTTCTATCCCGTGGCCTACGTCGTGGACGACGTCGACGTCATCGACGGGTTCTCCCGGAGCGTCGGCCTCGTCAGGTCGAACTTCGTGCCGGCGCTGGGCTTCAGCCTCATCAAACTGGTCGTCGGCGCCCTCCTCTGGGTGCCCTCGATAGCGCTCGTCGTGGTCGCAATCCTCCTGGGCGACGGCGCCACCGGTGCGGAGATGGGCGCGACTGCGACCCAGACCGGGGGCCCCGCCGAGACGGAGATGCTCGTACTGATCGGATTCGTGGCCTACGCCTTCCTCGTCAACGTCGTCATGATTCCGTTCCGGTCGGCGTTCTCGGTCGCGTTCTACGAGAATCATCGGTAGGCAGTGCCCGCCTGGACAGGCCGGGCCGGCGTCGTACCGCTCCCGTCGGATACAGGGGCCCCTTCCGTCTCGAACGCTTCGCGTCGCACGTTCTCGGTCACTCCTCCATCGCGTCCGCCTCCCACCCCTCGGTGAAGATGCGCTCCTCGTCGGCGCCCTCGTCTTCCAGGAGTTCCGCCGTCTCGACGACCATCTGGGGGACGCCACAGACGTAGCAATCGGCCGCGTCGAGGTCGACCGCGTCCAGCGCGTCGGGCAGGTGGTCCTGCACGTGGCCAGTTCGTCCCGGCCAGTCCTCGTCGGCCCGCGAGAGGACGTAGTCGACCGCGAGGTTCTCGTTCTCGGCACGAAGTTGGTCGAGGCTCTCGCGGAAGATGAGGTGGTCCTGGTCGCGCTCGCCGAAGACGAGGTGGGCCTGCCCCTCGCCCTCACGCGCGTACTGTTTGACCATCGGGAAAATCGGCGTGATGCCGGTCCCCGTCGCGACGAAGACGGCGTCGCGGTCCATCTCGCGCACGTAGAGGTTGCCGTCGACCGGGTCGATCTCGATCTCGTCGCCGGGCGAACGGTCGTGCATCCACACCGACGCCGTCCCGTCGTCGTAGCGCTTGATGGCCAGACAGATCTGGCTGGTTCCCGGCCGCGTGATGGCGGTGTAGGGGCGCTCGACTTCATCGCCGTCGTCGTCGGTGAAATGGATGTGGGTGTGCTGGCCCGGCCGGAACTCGAAGGTGTGGTCGTCGGCGACGAGTCTGAACTGTTTGACGTCGGGCGTCATCTGGTGGACGTCTGCCACGGTGACCTGGATAGTCATGTCACTCGACTATAGGATTCGGGCAGGGAAAAGGAGTCGTTCGCCGCGGAAACCGGCCGGTGGGGAACGAGGCCCGGCCGAGTCCCTAGCAGCCTCCCGTGTCGGTAACGCCGTTACTCGTCCGTGGTCCGCGCAGACGGCGTGAGGCGGCTGTTGTGCTCCAGTCGGACGTCCACGTACTCGACGTTCGAGGTCGTCGGCGTCAGCTTCTCGTACTGGCCGCCGTCGGTGGCGTCGTGGAGCGCCGGCCCCTCGAGGTTCGGGCCGCCGGTCTTGAAGCGCGTCGGCGGGGGCGCCACGTCGTTGTCCGTCGCGTCGCGGCCGACGAACACGGTGTCCCTGGTCTCGGAGCCGCCCATCGCGAAGTGACCGATGTTGAAGTCCGCGACGACGCTGTCCGCGAGGATGGAGGTCTGGAACTCCGTCCAGACACCCGAGTGCTCGCACTTGTAGGCGGTGAAGCCGGTGAGCAGGTCCTCCCGATTCTTGGGGATCTCGTCGGGGTCGATCTCCATCGGTTCGAGTTGCATCATCAGCCCGATCCCCTGGCAGATGTGCTGGTAGTGCGACATCCGCCACGAGCGAAGGAGGGCGTCCTCGGAGACGTCACCGGTGTAGCCGTCCAGCTGTTTCTGCGGGCGAACCGAGTAGGAGTGGGCGAGGTTGTCCTCGAAGGTGATCTCGAACTCGCTGGCGTCGAGCCCCACGTCCGATTCGTCGTGGCCGTCGTAGAAGAAGCCCATCGCGCCGTAGCCACCCGCAGCGTGGTTCCCGACGAGCTCGTTGCTGGGATTGGAGATCCAGAACGCGGCCGGTCGATAGCTGTTCTGTTGTTTCGGTCGCCGGCGGACGTCGCCCGGATTCTCCAGGTAGCCCCCGAAGGCCCGGTCGGACTCCCTGACGTTCTTCGTGAGGATCGCCAGGTTCTCCCGGAAGACGTTGCCCTCCTCTTCTGGGAGTCCCTCCTCGACGATGTAGGAGTGGTCGATCGTGTCGAAGACGACGTTGCCTTCGATCAGGACGTTGCCAGTGCCGTGGGCGTTGATCCCGCGCTGGAAGCTGTGCCAGACGCTGTTGTGCCTGACGTAGGAGCCGTCCTGGTCGTGGCCGTGGTGGAAGTGCAGCGGGTACCTGGCCTGGATGCCGGTCTGGCCCATGCGGAACGCTTCGAGCCCCTCGATCCGGACCCGGCCGGGGTCGGCGAAGATTCCGTGGCCGCCGAACCCGGGGGCGTACTCCGAGTCGACGCCCTGGTTCCGGTCGCGATAGCTGAGTTCGTCGCCACGGAGTTCGACGTTGCGAGTGAGCAGGCCGACCTCGGCCCGCATGTCGAGTTCCGTGCCGGCGTGGGTCTCGACCGCGCCGTAGTGGTCGTGTTCGAGCGGTTCGTCCAGCGTCACCTGGTTCCCGCTGACGGATTCGACCGCTCGCCGTTCGGCCTGCCAGGGGTCCGACCCGCTGGGGGCGATGGCGATCTGGTCGCCCGCCTCCCAGTCGACGGCGTCGGCGAGCGTGATGGTTTCCGCACCGGCGTCGGCGGAGGCGTCGAGTTGCGTCCAGTCGGTCTTCTCCCGACTGGCGCCGTGGATCTCGATCGACCCGCCGTCCCAGGTGCCGAGGAACTTCGTCCCGATGGCCATGTCGCCCTCGCCTCTGACGTTCTCGTGACCGAGGCCCACGAGCGTGATCCGGGCCTCGTGTTCGTACGGGTCGTCCTCCGACCCGATGCGGATCAGCGAGTTCGACCCCTCGGCGAGCAGCCACGTCGTCGTGAGTTCCAGGTCGACGTCGTCGCCGTCGTCCTCGCCGTCCGCCCCCGCGACGATGGAACAGGCCTCCGTCTGCTCCCAGACGTCGGCCTCGCCGGGTTCGTCGTCCTGCGTGTACCACTGGGCCTCCCAGTTCGCGCCGTCGTGGGAGACGACGTCTCCGGACGTGTAGGCGGCGTCGTGGGAGTCGACGGGCTGCCACCGGGGCGCACAGGCGGTCCCCTCTCCGTCGAACCGTCCGGAACTGTCACCGCTCTCTTCGAGCACCAGTTGGTTCGTGCCGTCACTCCCGTCGCCGTCGGCGGTGCCCTCACACGGGCCGAGTTCCTCCCAGGGACCCCACTGACGGGCACCCGGTTCGTCGCCTTCGGTCCACCACTGGGCTTCCCAGCGCGTCCCGTCGTAGGTGGCCCTGTCGCCCTGCCTGTAGACCGTTCCCGAGTCCCAGGGGGCCGGGCACGACGCCGCGTCGCTGGAATCGTCGCTTCCGCCGGTATCGGTACCGTCGTTGTCACTGCCGCTGCCGGTGCTGCCGTCACTGCCGTCGTCACTGTCGCTGCTGCCGCCACTCCCGCTGTTGTCGCCGCTGACGATCGAGTCGTCGGCGAACTCGAGGGTGCCGTTGACGAGGACGCCGTCCAGCGGCGGCGGGCTGGTGTCGAGCACGACGTGATCGTCCTCCTCGATGGTCACCTGGTCCCCTGCTTCGGGGAGCGAGCCGTCCCAGGTCGCCGGGTCCGACCACCTGCTCGGTTCGCTCGCCTCCTGTGCCGATGCCACGTTCGTTCCGAGGGCGCCCGCTGCGACGAGGCCACCAGTCGCCTGGAGAAACCGTCGCCGTCCCAGAGCCCCCGTTCGATCCGTCTCGTTCGATTTACGTTCTTCTGTCATAGATTGCTCTCGTGATTGTGTCCCGCCGATTCGGGACGCAGATTCTCGTCCGCCGCACTGCCCTCGCTCACTCACCGGGCTGCCCGCGGCACCCGTCCAGCGCCCCGGGCTCCCGGACGTGACCCCCCAGGACGGGAACGCCACCAGCCGTCCTGGATTTCATATCGGGCTTCAGTATAATAAATTCCAGTACTATAGATATTGCACGCAACCTTTTCCGCTGGCAATACACTTACCCTGGAACGACAGCGTCGGTACGCGACGGTCGATACCCTGAACGATTTTGCTGGGTGAGTCCCCCAACCGTTGACCCGGTCGACCAGGCGGCAGCTCGCCCTCGCAGCCGGTCAGCGTGACGACCGCTCTAGATAGGCCGGAGCGACGCAACGTTCTCGCTCACTATCGGGAGCAGGCTCCGTTCAGTCGGCGGCCTGTTCGGACTGACGCGTCTTCTCGACCTGCAGTGGGTCGGCCGACGACGCCGCGGTCACCAGTCGCAGGAACTGGCCGGCGTTCGTGAGGAGCTTGTTCTCCGCCTTCCGGAGGTGTTCTTCGTACGTCGAGCGGGCGACGGCCGTCTGGTCGGCCAGGTCCCGGAGCGACGTCTTCCGCGGTTGCTCGTAGTAGCCGCTCTCGAGCGCCAGCCGGAGGGCCGCCAGCTGTCGGTCGGTCACCGTTTCGAACAACTGGTCGACCGGGGCCAGCATGCTGTGGGGAATCTGCTGTTCCGTGATGGCCGTCTTCGAGAGCACCTCGACGTCCCGGTCGGCCTCGAGATCCCGCAAGAGGGCCTGTACGTCGGTCTCGTCGAACGCGATAACCGTGTAGTGTTCCCACCCCTGGCGGTGGATCGTCGGCGGCTGGTAGAGACAGTTGTACTCCTCGAACCGTTCGATGATGGAACCCTCGAGCGAACAGAGACAGGACTGCGTGACGACGTGGAGGCCGGACTCGTCGACCGATTCGTGGAGGATGGTTCCAAGCTGGTCGATCTCGTCTCGGAGCTCGTCGGTCGGGGACGCCGAGGAGGAGAGTTCGATAACCTGGCAGTCGCTCAGGTACCACTCGCGGATCGTGAGGTCCGGGTGGCGTTCCGAGATTTCTCGGTACGGACACTCGTGTTTGACCCGGAACGAGGCCTCGTAGAGGCTCATACGTGATCGGACGGTTCTGATAGAATTAAGAGTGCCGGTCATGTCCGGCACGAGCTATATGCGGTTTCTTCGTCTACGAGGAACCACTGATGCCAGCAATCTCCCCAGACCGACTCGGTGACCGCTTGCGGACCGACGGCGACGGCCTCGTCGTCCTCGATATTCGCCACGAACAGGCGTTCGAGGAGTGGCACGTTCCGGGCAGTTGCAACGTCGACGTCTACGACGAACTGACCGCCGACCCCGAGTCGGCGAAGGACGCCCTCGCAGAGCTCCCCGACGACGGCCAGATCGTCACCGTCTGCGCCGCGGGCGTCGTCTCCCAGACCGCGACCGACGTCCTCCGGGAGATGGGCTACGACGCACTGACGCTCACGGACGGGATGAACGGCTGGAGTCGCGTCCACCGGCATGCAGAGGTGCCCGCCGATATCGATGGCACGCTGATCCAGATCGCCCGGCCGGGGAAGGGCTGCCTCTCGCACGTCCTCGTCTCCGACGGCGAGGCCGCCGTCTTCGACCCCTCGCACTACCTCGACGAGTACGAGGCGGTCCTCGACGAGTACGACGCCGAACTCGTCGGCGTCTTCGACACGCACGCTCACGCCGACCACGTCTCGGGCGCGGCAGAACTCGCCGCCCGGCACGACGTCCCCTACTATCTCCACCCGAAGGATGCACTCGCCATCGACGCGACGCCGATCGAGGACGGACAGACCGTCACGGTCGGCAGTCTCGACATCGAGGTCATTCACACCCCCGGACACAGCGAGGGGAGCGTCTCGTTCGACGTCGGCGGTGCAGCGCTACTGACGGGCGACACGCTCTTTCACGACAGCGTGGGTCGCGTCGAACTCGGCGTCGAAGCCGGGATCGAGGACTCAGATATCGAGCAGAACGCCGCGACACTGTACGAGAGTCTCCAGCGCCTGCTGGCCCGGCCGGACGACGCCGTCGTCCTGCCGGCCCACGACCCCGGTTCACCCGAACCGCCGGTGACGGCGACGCTCGGTGACGTCAGGGAACGGAACGCCGACCTCGGACGCGACCGCGAGGACTTCGTCGAGGCGCTCGCCGCTGACGTCCCGGACCACCCGCCGAACTTCGAGCGCGTTAAGCGAACGAACGTCGGGCAGGAGTCGGTGCCCGCCGACGAACTGGCCGAACTGGAACTGGGGCCGAACAACTGTGCCGCGGAGTAACCCATGAGTACGGCCACCGAACTCAGACAGGGAATCCGCGAGCACCTCGGACAGTTCTCGCTGCACGTCCTGCTCGTGTTCGCGACCGGGCTGACTATTGGGTCCGAACGCGCCGTCGTCCCCGTCCTGGGCCGGGACGTCCTCGGCGTCGAGTCATTGTTCGTCATCGGCTCGTTCGTCGTCTCGTTCGGGATCGTCAAGTCGATCCTCAACCTCTACGCCGGGAAGTGGGGCGAGGAGTACGGCCGCAAGCCCGTCCTCGTTCTCGGGTGGGCGACCGCACTCCCGCTCCCGCTCGTCCTCGTCTTCGCCCCCAGCTGGGGCTGGATCACGGTCGGGAACGTCCTGCTCGGGATCAACCAGGCGCTGACCTGGAGCATGGCGATCAACGCCAAGATCGATCTGGCGGGTCCGGACCAGCGCGGCCTCGCGGTCGGCATCGACGAGGCGTTCGGGTACAGCGGCGTCGCCGTCGGTGCCTGGATCACTGGCCTCATCGCCGGCCAGACGAGTCTCCGGCCCGAACCGTTCTACTTCCTCGCCGTGGTCGTCGTCCTCGCGTTCCTGGTCTCTATCTTCCTGATCAGGGAGACGGTGCAGTACGCGCAGGCCGAGGGCGACGACGACGACCACGACGCGAACCTCCCGTTCGACGAGGTGCTCAAGCGGGCGACCTACGGCGACAGGACGCTGTTCGCCGCGGCGCAGGCCGGTCACATAGAGAACTTCGTGGACACGCTGTTCTGGATCGCCGTGCCGCTGTACCTCACGAGCCAGGGCCTGGGCATCGCAGCGGTCGGCGTCGTCGTCGGCGTCCACAGCGCGATGTACTTCCTCCAGATCGCGACCGGTGGGCTCGCCGACCGCATCGGTCGCCGGCCGCCCGTGGTCGCGGGGATGTTCCTCGCGGGCGGCGGCGTCCTCGGGATGGTGTTGGTCGATGGGTACCTCCCGTGGACCGTCCTAGCCGCCGTCTCCGGGCTGGGCATGGCGTTGCTGTACCCGAACCTGATGACGGTTCCCAGCGACGCGGCCCACCCGACGTGGCGGTCGGCCGGCATGGGCGTCTACCGGATGTGGCGTGACTCCGGCTACGCGGTCGGCGCGATTCTGATCGGGCTCTCGATGGAGTTCGTGAGCGCCGAGGCGGCGTTCTACGTCACCGCCATCCTGATGTTCGTCTCCGGCGCGGTCGTGTACGTCTGGATGGAGGAGACCCACCCCGACTTCGGGACGCACGAACCGCCCGCCCCCGCGCCAGACCCATCGGCCCGGACAGTGGCCGAGGACTGATCGCCGGTGAGTGTTGCTTCTTGGGGTTGCTGACGACGTCAGTTCTTAATCGATCGTGGGTGTGCTCCCTCGACGGTGTGATATCACAAGAACGGAGGGACGTGAGGCCTCTGAGGATATGGATATCGACGCCGATGGAGTGGCAAACGGAGCGATAGGCGGAAGCCGAGTCGTCGCTCGGACCGCCCACTGTTCCAGGGGACCACGCCCGAGGGTGAGCTCCGAACGCTTATTCCAGCGTCCGCAATAGCGTGAGATATATGACGAGTTCCACGCGCGACGTCGACGACCTCGACCGCGAGGACGAGATCCGAATGTGGCGCGAGGGCGACTGGTGGGTCATCACCGACGTGGAAACGGGCGTCACCACCCAGGGCGAGACTCGCGAGGAGGCCCTGGAGATGCTGGACGAGGCAGTAGCACTCTACCACGGAGAAGCCGGAGAGTCTATCGACACCCCCGAGGAAGAGCGCGAGGCGCTCAGGGAGATGGGCATCGACTCCGACGAAGTAGGAGCCGCTCGCGAAGGAAACGACGAACTTCCAGATTTCATTCCATGACGCCTGATGCCCAGGGATCTCTCTGGTCGTGAGGTCGTCAAGGCGCTGATGAAGAACCGTTTCTACATCGCTGATCGGACCGGGAGTCACGTCAAGCTTCGATACGAGCACCCGTCGAACGACGACGATATTCGGATCGTCAGCGCCCCGATCCACGACAGTATCAGGGTCGGGACCCTCCGGAACATCGCCGAACAGTCCGGAGCAGAGGACTTCGAGGCGTGCTGCCAGTGGATCGAAGCGAACTGCTGACTTCGCAGGGTGGAGAGCAACCGATTCTTTCGCGTCTCGACGGAAGCCATTCTGGACTCCACAAGGGAGGAAGAGTGATCGGTAGTAATTCGATTCGAAACGGACTTTCTAACCTTCACGTTTCGACTGCAAAATACAGCCTCGATAACGCTACCGGCGACTAGCCGGATAGTTCGACAAGACGGAACAACAGGATGGACTCGTCGGGAGTCAAGCACACTGCGTGAAAGAATCGTACTAATCTCGGCACAATCTGGCGATTAGTGTGACAGGAATTATTGTCGAATCACGGTAACTGCAGGTCGATACCGAACGAAATAGTTCTCGATTTTCTGAGCTCAGGAAAATAGATAGACCACGTGATATCGAACACTAGTTCAAAGAAGAATGACCAATCTTTGGCTCTGACCGAACCCGGCATCCAACTGCTGATTCCATCGAATGAAATGCATAAAGTGCATCGAGTCCTTGATGGCTTGATGGTAGTAATTTCTAAATGTGGACCGCATTACCCCTACTACCGGGCTGCTCGTCGGCCTAAAACGAACACAAGTAGTGCAATGAGTGTGGGGCCAAGTAATGCCTCAATCGTAGTGAGGACCTCAGCAGGCAGGGTTTCCGCAACCAGTCCTCCGTAGCGGTTGCCAGTTGCAAATAGCATCGCACTGTGATAGAAACTCTTCCAAAGTAAAAGCGGATTTTGGCTAATTTCGGCATACGTGAGTACGGTTCCAGTATCAAGGTTAGAGCTCATCCTGATCCCTACTAAGGGGTAGAGCAGTCCGAAGAAAACTATCGCACCGAGGCTGTAAGCGATAACCCGCCATGGGCTTTCACCATATAGGAGAGTAGCACGCGCAACTCTTGCCCGACTATATCTGACACTTGCAATCGCTCGTTCTTCCCATGAAATACCCTCTTTTGCCGCTCGCTTGTACTGGTTTTTTTGGATGTCCTGACGTCTTATGAAGGAGCGTGCTTGCAGTCGGGGTCGGGCATGCTTCCTTCCTAGCTCTTCTAGCGCTCGATAGACACTTTTTGCTTTGGCAGCATCTGCTTCTTGATTGTTATCCCCATAGCTTGGGTCGTAAGCGCAGTATTGCCGTGAACGGAGCGTGGACAAAGTATGAGGGGATCTTGAACTACACTTGGCGGCTTCTCCTAAGAATTTTGTCGCCTCATTTATCCGAACATCACCCATTATAACACCAGATAATTTTGCACCCCTTAAATCAGCGTCAAATAATGAAGCTCTGCTCAGCTGTGCCGATTCAAAATTTGAATCCCGAAGATCTGCCTTTATAAACACTGCATCTGTTAAATTACATTTGGAAAAGTTTTCACTTTGCAGATCAACTGAAGTGAAGTCTGCTTGCTTAAGAGACGTTCTCTCAAAAGTCACACCATTCGCAAACGACGTAGGCTCTCGGCTGC
>NZ_JBZYDN010000012.1:0-82955 GCF_058933135.1 Halomicrobium sp. HArcel3
GCCCGCAGCTGGTGGCTCGAATTCCGCGAGATGGTGCTGAAAGCCACCGTCTACAACCTCCGCCGCAGCGTTAGATACTCGTGAAAATCACGCACCGACAGACCGATCCTACAGAGCATTTCAGTCCGCCAGGGCTGCATAGCTCGCGCGGCCTTCGGCACGCGCTCGCGAGTGACTCCACCACACCTCCCCGGATTCGCGGCGTCCGCCGCGAATCACGCTTCCTTCCGCAATCGCACAGCAGTTGGCCGGGAGCACGTGCCCGAACGAATGTGAGGGTCGTGCGACCAGGGGAAGGGCAGGGCTGCGGTGCTGTGCTGACCTGGTGGATTGAAAGGGCGAGGCGGGCTGAACGAAGCACGGGCCCGTAAGCACCGAACGGAGTGAGGCGCGCAGCGCGGTCCGCGCGAGTTCAGCACGTCGAGGGCTTTCCCTTGTTTGAAGTCTCGTTCTCTAGCTCAGCTCCCATCGAAATTACTGATCGAATCACTACTATACGAACGCTTAACCACCGCCCACACGCGCATGCTAGACATGGCAATCGGGGACGTCACGCACGCGAGCGAGGTGCACGAAGACCTGTGGTACGTCGACACCGGGATGTACGGCGTCGAGGAGTACGGCTCGGTGTACGTGATAGACGCCGAGCGTCCCGCCGTGGTCGACACGGGCCTGGGGACGAACTACGAGCGCGTGCTCGACGCCGTCGAGGCGGCGGGTATCGACCCGGAGGACGTCGAGGTCATCGCGGCGACGCACGTCCACCTCGACCACGCGGGCGGGGCGGGGTTCCTGGTCGAGGAGTTCGAGGACGCGGCGGTGTACGTCCACGAGATCGGGGCGCCGCACCTCGTCGACCCCGAGCGGCTCTGGGAGGGGACGAAGGCGGCGGTCGGCGACCAGATCCAGTACTACGTCGAACCAGAGCCCGTGCCGGAGGACTGGATCGTCGAGATCGAGGACGGCGACCGGATCGAACTGGGCGACCACTCGCTGGCGGTCCACCACGCGCCCGGGCACGCGCCCCACCAGGTCGTCTTTCACGACCCCGAAATCGACGGGGTGTTCACGGCCGACGCGGCGGGCATCTACAGCCCGTCCACCGACGAGGTCCACGTCACCAGCCCGCCGTCGAACTTCGACCTGGATCGGGCGCTGGACGACGTCGAGACGCTCGAAGCGATCGGCCCCGAGTGGCTGCTGTACGGCCACTTCGGACCGGCGCGGACGGCCGACCGCCTCGACACCTACGCCGAGATCCTGTCGGCGTGGGTGGCCGACGTCGAGGCGGCCCGCGACGAACTGGGTGACGACGACGCCGTCATCGAACGGTTCCAGGAGACGGTCGAGACACCGGAGATCTGGGGCGAGGAGAAGTCGACGGCCGAGGTGGCGATGAACGTCCGCGGCGTGTTGACGTATCTGGACCAGTAGCGACGGCCGCTGCCGTCGAGCCGGTAGGGAGGTGGCTGCCCCTCGAGTGTTTTGTGACGATCGATTTCCTACCGTGCACGGAGCGCAGTTCCGCCGTACAGCCGAAGAGCCGGAGCCGGTGGACAGCGAGCGACCATCGCAGACCAGAGCGTTAAATGACAGTCCAAAATGTTTATATAATAATATAATTTCAATTGATATGGGTTCGTATCATACATGATTGGCAGAAACGACGGTCTGGAAACGAGCAGATCAGACGGAGCACAGCCTCAATTAGCTGCTTTCCTCGTCAGCGCAATTGTTCTGGTCGCGAGCGCGGGAATGGTCGCTGGCGCGACGGCACCGCCGACCGCCGAAGCATCGGCCGCTGCGACGGCGCCGGACACCGAACAGCTGACAGTAATAAGCGGGCACACAGTGATAATCAGTGAGGAAGGGAATGAGACCACGTATAGTCTCGAGACGCCGGAAAGATCGCGAGGTCGTCAGACCCGCTACTGGCGGGCTTCGGCCAGTATCGTCAGAACAGGTTCCGGTACGTACGTCCTTCCCGACGAATACAACCAGTCGAGATTCGACCGGGCCCTGTTCGACATCGAACTGCTCAGATCGCAGGGACAGACGGACGCAACGACAGATGAGATCCCGGTGATCATCCGCTGGTCTTCCGACAACCCGGAGGACGCTTCGGCCGTCCTGTCCCATCCCGGAGTTCGTGTCCGACACCGGCTTGACTCCGTTAACGCGACCGCAGTCCGTATCTCGAAGTCCGAGACGAGGAGCGTGTATCAGGCACTGCAGGAGAACCGAGACGTCGACGCAGTGCTGTACGATGCGAAGGTGTCCCTCTAATAGCACAGGTGGCGGATCACGTCGATGAGAGGAGCCGGTTCGTGGACGGCGGCGATCCGGCTGCTTGCCGACCCCCGTCGCGGGTGAACACCGAGCACGCGGTCCGGAAGCGACGAAACCCGGTGGCTTGACCGCTGCCGAGCGTCCTGGGACGGAGACCTCCCAGGATTGGACGGTGTGAAGTGAACGAATCGACTGCGCCCGACCGCTTTTCGCGAGTGGATGTATTTATACCGCCCCGTTGCTTTGGGCCAGACACACGATGGCGGCCACAGACCTGATATTGCTCGTCGCCGGCATCATCGCGATCGGTGTGCTAGCACAGTTGCTGGCCGACCGGTTGCAGATCCCGAGCATCATCTTCTACATCGCCGCCGGGCTCGTGCTCGGACCGATATCGCCGTACATACCGCTGGTGAACGGGCGGATCATCGACCCGGCGTCGTTCGGGGACGCGCTCCCCGCGATCGTCGGGCTCGCGGTCGCCATCATCGTCTTCGAGGGGGCGTTCCACCTGAAGATGGAACGGATCCAGTCGGCACCGTCGGCTGCCGTCCAGCTCGTGACCGTCGGGGCGGTCATCGCCCTCGTCGGCACGAGCGTCGCGGTCCGGTTCGCGTTCGACACCTCGTGGTTCCTCGCGCTGACGATCGGGTCGCTGCTCGTCGCCACCGGGCCGACCGTGGTGACGCCGATCCTGAAGGTCGTCCCGGTCAGGGACCGCGTCGCCGCGGCGCTGGAGACCGAGGGTATCGTCAACGACGTGACGGCGGCCATCCTCGCCGTGGTCTTCTTCGAGGCGGTAAGCCCCGAGACCGTCTCCAACGGCCTCGTCGAGGGGTTCATCACCCGCCTCGGCGTCGGGCTGCTGTTCGGCGTGCTCGTCGCCGCGGTCGTCTTCTACCTGCTGCGATACGTCGACCTCTCGCCAGGTGACGCACCGCGCAACGCCCGGTTGCTGGTGCTGGCCGGCGCACTCATCGCGTACGCGGCGGCGAACGCCCAGGCGAGCGAGGCCGGCGTCGCCGCGGTGGCGACGGCGGGATTCCTGCTCGGCAACGCGGACATCCCCTACGAGGAGGACATCGAGGACTTCAAGGGGGACATCACGCTGGTCGTCCTCTCGTTCGTCTTCATCGCGCTGGCCGCGCTGCTGGACCTCAACGCGCTCCGGCAGGTCGGCATCCCCGGCCTGATCGTCGTCGTCGCGATGGCGCTCGTGATCCGGCCGGTGCTCGTGTTCATCTCGACGGTCGGCGACCGGTTCACCCTGCAGGAGCGGACGTTCATGAGTTTCGTCGGACCGCGCGGGATCATCCCGGCGTCGGTCGCGACGCTGTTCGCCGTCGAGTTGCAGGCGCTCGGTCGGATCGAGGAGGCGAACATCATCCTCGGGACCGTCTTCCTGGCAATCCTGCTGACCGCCGTGTTCGAGGGCGGCTTCGCCCGCAAAATCGCGGAATACCTGGACGTGATACCAATGAGAGTCATCATCGTCGGAGGCGGGAAGGTGGGCCGGTCGCTCGCCGAACGCCTCGAAGACCGTGGCGAGAACGTCGTCATCGTCGAAGAGAGAGAAAGCGTCGTAGAGACCGCCCGGAACGCCGGGTTCACGGTGCACAGCGGCGACGGCACCGACACCGAAGTACTGCGCTCCGCCGGGGCGGAGAACGCCAAGACCGTCGTCGCCGCCACCGGGGACGACGACGCCAACCTGCTGGTCGCCCAGCTGGCCAACTCGAAGTTCGACGTCGAGCGGGTCATCGCCCGCGCGAACAACCCGGACAACGTCGAGGCCTTCGAGGACCTGGGCGTCAGCACTATCTCCTCGGCCATGGCGACGGCCTGGGCCATCGACAACCAGATCGAACGCCCCGCCATCGCCCACTGGATGACCGACGTCGGCCGCGTCGGTGACGTCCAGGAGATCGAGGTGACCAACCACGACATCGTCGACAAGCCCGTCAGCGAGGTCGGCCCGATGCTTCCGGACGCCTGCCTCATCGCGCTCATCACGCGCGACGGGGAGACCGACGTCCCGACCGCCGACTTCGTCGTCGAGCGCGGGGACATGCTGACGCTGCTTGGCCGGAACGATTCGGTCCGCGAGGGGATGGCGTTCGTCAACAGCGACGCCAGCTAACGTTCTCCGGCCGTACCGTCTGTCGGCCTCGTCTGCAGGCTCGACGGCCTCCCGGCCGATCCGAGCGGCGAAGGTTTTTGTTCGAAGGCGCGAGAGTCGCGATAGCATGAGTTTCCGGGGGCTGTGGGGCGCGGTGGGTACCGTCCGCGATCGTCCGGCCTTGCTCGGCTTCGGCCTGATCATCGGCCTGGCAGACGTGGCGTCTCTCGCGCTCCTCGGTATCGGCGTCGACCTGGCCGGTGCCGGCGAGTGGACCGGGGTGGGCGTCGGCGTACTCGGACGGCTCGGCCTGCTCGCTGTCGTCAGCGCCCTCACGCCGGGCCTGTACGCGGTCGTCCGGGGCGAGACGAACGGCGGCCGGTCGGTGCTCGCGAAGACCGCGACGGAAGCACGGCGGTCCGGGGCATCGCTGTTTCGCGCTTCGGTGAGTGCACACGCCGTCGCATTCCTGCTGTTCATCCCGCTCGCCGTCGTCACCACGTCCATCGCGCTCGGTATCGACGCGGTCGTCCAGATTGCGCGTGGGACGGTGGGGAACGGATCGTGGGTGGGCCCGTGGTTGGTCATTGTCGGTGCCTGGCTCGTCGCCGCGTACCTCGCCCGACTGCCCCTCTCGTTCCACGACCTCGCGACGGTCCGCGGTGACGAACGGCCCACGTGGGCGTGGCTGGCGAGCGCTCGGGCGACGCTGTCGAATCCCCGAGCGCTCCTCACCTACGGCGTGGGCCGGGCGAGTTTGCTCGCCGCGCCATCGTTCCTCGCGATGGCGTTCGCGATCGGATTCGACATCCTCACGGGCGGCAGCCTCGGGGTTCTGCACCTCGCCGCCGTTTTCCTCGCCGGCAGTTGCCTCGCCAGACCCGTGCTGGCGGCCTATCACCTGTCGGCCGACGACGAGCTGGTCAGGCGTGGACGGACGCGAGCGGAATCTGGGAGTCTCGTCCCGCGAGCGCGCACTGGGGTCGCTTGCATGGTACTCCTTGCGGCGGTCGTGGGCGGGGTCGGGGCAGTCAGGGTCGGGGACGTCGATCCGATCGACCGCACGCCGGCCGCACCGGACGTCGAGCGGGACGACCCGTCGACCGTCGTCGCCGCCGCGAACGAGCGGACGGCGGCCACGAGTCGAGAGCACACCCACGTCTGGTCCACGTACAACGACACGACCCAGTCCTGGGAGACAGTCAGGGAGCAGGACATCCGGATCGACACCCGACAGCGGCGGGTCGCCGCCTCAGTTCACAGACACTACTCGGATTGGCGCTACGAAATCTATCTGGAGGACGGACGGACGCTGAAGCCCAAAGGGTGGTTCAGGTACACAGTCAGCGAAACGTTCCGGATGGAGCGCCAGGACGGCGCGGTTTTGATCGGCCCCACGAAGTCCTTCCTGCCGGACGCCTCTCGGTACCCGTCGCCTGCGCTACCCTGGCGCGTCGTGAACCGCACCGAGGACGCCGTCGTCTATGCGGTCACCGACCCCGAAGCGCTCCACGCCGACGAGCGGTACGCCGACAGCTATCCGTCGCCGCGCGAGGAGGGCGTCACCTACCGGGACGGGAACTACGTGCGAGTGACAGTCGACCGGGAGACCGGCCGGCTGCGATCGGTCGAGAGACAGAGCCACTACGAGCGAGCGGACGGAATCGAGACGGTCGTGGTCGGGAACCGGGTCGTCTCCAAGTTCGACGGGTACGGAACGACGCACGTCGAGCGGCCAGCCGAACTGGATGGCCCGTCCGTGTACGCCACGTTCTGGGACTACGTCGACTACTGATCGTCGTCCGGATCCACGTCGTCTCGCTCGACGTCCGCTTCCCACGGTGACTCCCCGTTCTGACCGCCGGTCTTGTACACGCCGCGAGCCGTGGCGACGTGGTGATCGTCCGCATCGTGAATCTCGACGTTGGCGACGGCCACGCTCCCGCCGTTGCGGACGACGTCGGCCGTCGCGGTCAGGTCGGCCGTCGCCGGCGCGAGGTAGTCGATGCGCATGTCCACGGTCGGCGCGACGTCGCCGGTGAGCGAGACGACGGCCGCGCCGCCGACGGTGTCGGCCAGCGAGTAGGTAACGCCGCCGTGGGCGACGCCGCCGTGCGGGTTAGTGGTGTGTTCCTCCCGGAGCGGGAGCGTCCCCTCGGCGTGGCCGTCGCCGGCCTCGGTCACCTCGATGCCGAGCGACTCGACGAACGGGATCTCGTTGAAGACGGTTTCGAGACTCATTGCCAGTGAGAGGAGGGTACGCGGGATAAGCCCTCCAGAACGGGAACAAACGGGCCGCGCGTGGTGAGCGACCCGTCACGCTTTTTCCGGGGGCTCTCCGACGTAGGGCCGATGACGGACATCGAGCGAGCCACCGAGGCCGTCGACGACGGCGACCTCGTCGTCTACCCGACGGAGACGGTGTACGGGCTGGGGGCAGACGCCCTGGACCCCGACGCCGTCGAGCGGGTGTTCGCGGCGAAGGGCCGAGAGCGCGACGACCCGCTCTCACTCGGCGTCCCGGACGTCGACACCGCCCTCGAGTACACCAACCCCACCGAGCGCGAGGAACGCTTCATGCGGGCGTTCCTCCCCGGCCCCGTCACGGTCGTCGTCGAGCGGGGCGAGCAGGTGCCCGACGCGCTGACGGGCGGGCGCGACCGCGTCGGGATCCGGGTCCCCGAGCACGAACTGGCTCGGGACCTCCTCGCCGCGGCCGGCCCGCTCACGGCGACGAGCGCGAACGTCAGTGGCAACCCCAGCGCACGCAGCGTCGACGAGCTCGACGACGAGATTCGCGAGGCGGCGGCGGTCGTCCTCGACGGCGGCGAGACGCTCGGGGCGGAGTCCACGGTCGTCGACGTCGGCGAGGGCGAGATACTGCGGGACGGCGGGATGGTGACGGCCGTACAGATGTGGCTGCGAAGCGAAGAGTAGGAAGGTCGTGAGCGAAGTGAACGACCGTCTTGATACCGAACGGGGAGCGGAGCGACCCGTAAGGTAGGCTGGGCCCGACTGGAAGGAGGGCCAGCTTTCGAGCAAGCGGTGAAACCGCGAGTCGCCCGGGAATCACGGCTTCAGGATGCTCTTGAGCGACCGCGTTCGCGTACCACAGGACTCCTGGTACTCGCAGGGTTCGCACTTGGCGCCGTTCGACGTGCGCGGTGGTGGCCCGTCGATGGATTCGGCGGTCCGGAGCGCCCGACGGTAGTCGCCCGTGCGATGCGTCGTCAGTTCGATCTCGCGAACGACGCCGTAGGCCGGGTACTCGGCGTAGGCGCGTTCGACCTGCCGCTCGCGTTCCCAGGAGAGCGCCTTGGCGGCGGCGACGAGTCGGACGGACTGGGGCTCCCAGACGCCGTCGTCGGGCGGGCGGCCGGCGAAGACCAGCGACGGGGCGAGCGGGTCTTCCAGCACCTTGTGGGCGACGCCGCGGCAGTCCTTCCCTTCGAGGAACGCGTTCTTCCGGGGCGGGTCGGCGAGTTCGTCCCACGAATCGAGATCGTCGCTCGCGGTTCGGAGTCGATCGCGGAACGTCCCCGGGGAGACCTCGATGGGAGCAGCGAGCAGCGCCGCGTCGACGGCCAGCAGGTGCTCGTACTCGAAGGCGAGCGACCGGACGTCACTCACGTCCGGCACCTCGACGTCGGCGTCGCGCCGGCGGTGGTACAGCTTCCGGGCGCAGTACGCGGCCGTCTCCAGGTCGCGGAAGGCGTGCATGGACCGCTCTGGTCCCGTCTTCACTGATAAAGGGTCGGGCGCGGGAACGGTGGAAGAAGGTGCCTAAAAGCTAACGTCCGCGTCCTCTTCGAGCGAGCCGATGTCCTCGGTCGTGTCGTCGAGGCCGTTCTCGGGCATCGCGTCGGTCATCGCCGTGAGGCCGGCGTCGGCGAGGGCCTCCTCGAACTCGGCCTGGAAGCGCTGGCTGACCTGCCGGGCCTCGTTCTGGGCGGTGACGACCCGGCAGTAGTGGCGGACCGCCTCGGGCGCGGCGTCGAGGTCGGCGGCCAGCGTCGCGACGTCGTCTCCGGCCCGCTTGCGGAGCGGCGCGAGGTCGAACGGCGCGTCGGTGTCCGCGTCGCGGAAGAGGTGGAGGTCCAGCCGGGCGTCGAAGACGTCCTCGGCCGCGACGCCCAGCTCGTCGGCGATAGTGGCGTCGTCGTCGCCGTCGTAGAACCCACGAACGACGGCGGCGAGTCGCTCGTCGTCGAGCCCGGAGTCGAAGTCGTACCGGTCGCGCATGCGCTCGACGACCGCGGCGATGCGGTCGTCCACCCCGTCCTCGTCGGTGGTGAGCGAGCCAGGCGACTCCTCCTGGGACTCCGTGACAGTGTCCTCGCCGGCGACGTCGACGAAGATGTCGCGTAGTTCCTCGGTCTTTTCGTCCATCGACCGTGAAAGGGTGGACGGACGGGTAAGTATCTGTCGGGAACGGGCCAAACGGGCGGGAATGCGGCAGATAGCTGGACAGTACGACCGCAGTCAGTGGGGCGTGAACTCTGAACACCGATTTCGTTTCCGACAGACTGCGGCGGGGTCCAGCAAGACTTAAGCGGCAGGACGATGGGTGATATCACATGGCATTGCCGCTCCAGGCGGCCACGCGGCCCACCTTCTGGCAGATCAGCCCGCTCGGGAAAGCGATCTTCTACTACCTCTCGGCGGTGGCGATACTGGTCTTCCTCGTCGGCGTCTACCGGCGGTTTGCCCGGTACGCGCGGGCAAGCGAGGACCCGTTTCCGCGGCTCGACGACCTGCCGGGTCGCGTGCTCACGGCCGCCGGAATCGTCCTGTCGAACCAGAAACAGTTCGACCGCGACTGGGTCGCTGGTCTGTGGCACTCCTTCGTCTTCTGGGGCTTTCTCACCCTGCTGATCGGAACGACCATCCTGGGGATCGACATGGACTTCTATCGGCCGCTGACCGGCGAGTCCTTTTTCGTCGGCGATTTCTACCTCTCCTACTCTTTCGTGATGGACCTGATGGGCCTGCTGTTCGTGGTGGGCCTCGGTATCGCCATCTGGCGGCGCTACGGCGTCCGCATGGACCGGCTCTGGGGTCGCCACACCGACAGTTCTGATCACCTGCTCGTCTGGTCGCTCTTTCTCCTGGGCGTCGGCGGCTACCTCACCGAGGGCGTCCGGATCCTCGGGACGTCAGCAGTGCGCGACGTCAGCTTCGAGACGGTGAGCTTCGTCGGCTGGACCGTCGCCCGCGCGTTCGAGGGAGCGGGCGTCACCCCGGAACTCGCGACGGCGGCGTATCCCGTCGTCTGGTGGAGCCACTCGCTGCTGGCGCTGTGGTTCGTCGCCTGGGTCCCCTACGCCAAGCCGTTCCACATGCTCTCCTCCTTTGCCAACGTCCTCACCCGCGACGAGAAGGCCGGAGTGAGACTACCGGGTGTACCCGCCGACGCCGCCCCGGAGGAGATCGGCCCCAGCGAGATAGACGACTTCTCGTGGAAACAACTGCTCGACCAGGACGCCTGCACGAAGTGCGGCCGCTGTTCGGACGCCTGCCCCGCGAAGGACGTCGGCCGGCCGCTCGACCCCCGGGACGTCATTTTGGACCTGAAGCACTACCGGGAGGAGCGCGATGGTGGCGAGGCCGAGGAGATGCCCATCATTGCCGACGGTGGCACCTCCGTCGTCGACAGCGAGACGATGGAGTCCTGCCTGGCCTGCATGGCCTGCATGGACAGCTGTCCCGTCGACATCGAACACCTCACCAGCTTCACCGAGATGAACCGCCGTCTCACCGAATCGGGCCAGATGGACGAGAACGCCCAGGACGCCATGATGAACGTGTTCCAGCACGGGAATTCGTTCGGCAACCCTGAGCGCAAACGACCGGACTGGACCGACGACCTGGACTTCGACGTGCCCGACGCCCGCGAGGAGGCCGTCGACTACCTCTGGTACGTCGGCGACTACCCCAGCTACGACGGCCGGAACCAGAAGATAGCGACGGCGCTGGCCCGCGTCTTCGAGGCGGCAGACGTCTCCTACGGCATCCTCTACGAGGACGAACAGAACGCCGGCAACGACGTCCGCCGCGTCGGCGAGGAAGGTCTCTACGAGATGCTCGTCGAGGACAACGCCGCCGCCATCCAGGACTGCGAGTTCGACCGGATCGTCACGACCGACCCCCACGCCTACAACACGTTCATGAACGAATATCCCGAGTTCGAGGCCTGCGAATGGGACGCGGAGGACGTCTTCCACTACACCCAGGTGGTGGCTGATCTGGTGGACTCGGGTTCGCTGGTCGTGCCGGCGACGCTCGATTACACGGTCACCTACCACGATCCCTGTCATCTGGGCCGCTACAACGGCGAGTTCGAGGCGCCCCGGGAGCTCGTGGACGCGACGGGGTGTGAGCGCGTCGAGATGCCCCGCAACCGGCAGGACTCGTTCTGTTGTGGCGGCGGTGGCGGCGGTCTCTGGATAGAAGTCGAGGAGGAGCGAAAGCCCAGCGAGGAACGGCTTCGAGAGGCCGTGGAGGACACTGAGGCGGGGAACGCGGTCGAGAAGTTCGTCGTCGCCTGCCCGATGTGTACGACGATGTTCGAGGACGGCCGGAAGACCGGCGGGTTCGAAGACGAACTGGAGATCGTCGGCGTGACCGAATTGCTCGCAGAGGCGCTAGATGAAGAGAACGTAGCTGTCTCTGCGCGATCTGGTTCTGAGGGAACGTGATCAGCCGAGGGAACTAACGACAGAGGAAAGCCTTCGGCCCGCTCTCCACGAATCAGTGACAACACCGCAAACACGTCGAAAGCCCTCGGCCCGCTCGGGTCGCGCGGCCCACGCTGTGCGCGCTCGCTACGCTCGCGTGCTTGCGGGGCCGTGCTTCCCCGACCGTCCCTCGCCCTTTCAGTCCACCGGAAGACTCACTCCGTTCGTCTTCCGAGCCCTGCTTCGCTTCGCTCAGCAGGACCCCAGGCCCGCACAGCACCGCAGCCCTGCCCTTCCCCTTCCACGCGAGCGAAGCGAGTGTGGGCTCGAAAGACGAGGTGTGCCGAGTCTTTCGGTGGGTCGCGAGGGCCTCGCAATCGCTCGGCCACTCGCTCCCGGCCAGACCGCGTTCGGTCAGAGAAAGTAGTGGCGCCGAACGGGAATCAGTTCTCGCAGACTCGCTACTCATCCCAGGTGACCCCGGGAACGTCCCCGAGACCAGTCGGTGCGTCGGCCAGCGCCGCCCGAAGGTCGGCCACGCCGGGTTTGTCGACCCGGCCTGGATTGACCCGGATTTCGACGGGCTGGTGGCCCAGCGAGACGAACCCAAGGCCCAGTTTTGCGGCGGTCGCCCGGAGCGCGAGGCCGGCGTCAGCGTCACCCGTCGCGACTCGACGAGCCGGTCCCTCGTGGCCGGGTGCCGTCCGCTCGGCGCCGTCGATGGCGTCCACGAGTTCGGCGTGAGTCGCGTCTCGCTCGTCAGCCAGGTCGTCGAGCGCGGCGTCGAAGGCGTCGCGTAGCCCCGACCGGCCCCGGTTGACGAACCGCCAGTCGCCGTCGACGAGCGCGGCCATGCCGTCGATGGCTGCGGCCGCGTCGGTCTCAGGGGCGACGACGAGGCCCCACTCGCGCGTCCAGCCGCCGAGTGGGGTGCCAGCAGCGTCCTCGTCGGCACCCGTGACGACGGCGACGTCGGGGACGCTGCCGGCGAGGCGGCGGTCGCCCTCGGCAGATCCGACGGCCAGGAAGCGCGTCCGGGGAACGGCGTCGAGCAGGTCCCAGAGAACGGGGTCGGCCTCGCCGACGCCGAACAGGCGCGGGGGGCGGACGTCGGTGCCGAAGAGGTCGACGGTGACGGCCGTCCCGTCCGCCAGCAGCGACGTCTCGGCGGGCATCTCTACGATGCCGTCGGCGTTGGTCAGCGTCGTCGTCGCGCCGCTGCCCTTGTCGACGGGGTAGGCGAGCGTCCCGCCCGCGCCGTCGGTGACCAGGCCGACGGGCAGGAGGCGGTGGCGCCCCTCGTCGTAGTGGACGTCCTCGCTGAGTTCGGCCCGACGCTCGGGTCGCTCCAGCGGCGGTCGCCCGGCCGCCTCGCGGATGGCGGGCGCCACGAGCGTCCGGAACACCGACAGTGCCGACACCGGGTAGCCCGGGAGACCGACGAACGGCGTTCCGGCGAGGCGGGCGACCAGCGTCGGCTTGCCGGGCTTCAGCGCGACGCCGTGGTGCAGTTGCTCGCCGTCGTCGTCGATGACCTCGGAGAGGACGTCCACCGCGCCGGCGCTGGTGGCGCCGGAGGTCAACACGAGGTCGCAGTCGGCCGCGGCCTCCCGCAGGACCTGTTTCATCTCGGCGGTATCGTCGCCGACGGTAGGGTAGACTTCTGGCTTACCGCCGGCGTCACGGACCGCGGCGGCGATGGACTGGCCGTTGACGTCGTATATCTCGCCGCGTTCGGGGTGGAGGTCGTCGGCGAGGGCGACCAGTTCGTCGCCCGTCGAGATGACGGCGACGCGGGGTCGGCCGCGGACCCGGACGGTCTCGCGGCCCAGCGCGGCGAGCAGCCCGATTTCCCGATTGGTGACGACCGTTCCGGGACCGAGCGCTCGTTCGCCCGGCGCGACGTCGTCGCCGGCCGGCATGACGTGCTCGCCGGGGGTGACGGTGGTCCGAATCGCGACGTTCGACTCCCGGCGACTGGTTCGCTCGACCATCACGACCGCGTCGGCGCCGGGCGGCATCACGGCGCCGGTCGACACCTCGACGGCCGTCATCGGGTCGACGTCGGCGGTCGGTTCCTCGCCGGCGTGGACCTCGCCGACGATCTCGAGGACCGTCGGGGCGGCCTCGCTGGCGCCGACGGTGTCGGTCGCCCGGACGGCGTAGCCGTCCATGCTCGCTCGATCGAACCCCGGGACCGCGAGGTCCGCGTCGACCCGTTCGGCGAGGACTCGACCCTGCGCGTCGGCGAGCGAGACGGCTTCAGTGCCGCCACCGAGGTCGAAGCCCGCGATCGTTTCGCGGACCGCGTCGGGGTCGGCAAGCGTCAGGAACTCGGTTCGGTCGGTCACTTGGATCCCTCCCAGTGCTCCACCTGAACGGTGTGGCCCTCCGGGAACCCCTCCGTCTCCTCGGGGACGACCACCCAGCCGTCGGCCTCGGTGACGCTGGAGAGGACGCCCGACCCGCGGGCCCGAATCGGCGTCGCCACGCCGTCGTCGAGGGCGACGCGGGCGTAGGTTCTGGTGCCGACGGGGCTGGCCAGCTTTCGGGCGAGCGTCGCCTCGGTGGTCGGCGGATCGGTGATCGGCCGACTGGCAAGCCGGCTGACGGCGGGCCGGACCAGTGCCGTCGCGGCGACGAGACAGCCGACGGGGTAGCCCGGGAGCATCACGACCGGCGTCTCCCCGACGGTGCCGAAGCCGACGGGGTGACCCGGCTGGAGCGCGACGCCGTGGCGCTCGACGGATCCGATGGATTCGACCGCCCCGGGAACCCGGTCGCGTTCGCCAGCCGAGGTGCCCCCCATCGTGAGGATCAGGTCGGCGTCGCGCTCACCGCTGGCCTCGCGCAGCGCCGCCCGGAGCGCCTCGCTGTCGTCGGTGACCGGGTCGAATCGCTCGGCCTCGCCGCCCCAGCGCCCGACGTACCGGCCGACGGTCAGGCTGTTCGACTCGACGACCTCGCCGGGCTCGGGGTCGGCACTGACGAGTTCCTCGCCGGTGGGAATCAGGACGACCCTGGGTCGTCGGTACACCTCGACATCGTCGAGACCGACCACCCGGAGGAGTCCGAGGTCGGCCGGTGCGAGCCGGTGGCCGGCGTCGAACAGCCGCGCACCGGCTTCGACGTCCTCGCCCTCCGCGCCGACGTTCTCGCCGGGCGCGACGGCCTCGAAGACGAGCACTTCGTCGCCCACTCGCTCGGTCCGTTCGACCATCACGACCGCGTCGGCGCCGGCCGGCATCGGCTCGCCGGTGTCGACCGAAATTGCTCGTCCCGGACCGCACTCTGGCTCCTCGCCCTCACTGTCGTCATCGTCGTCGCGTTTCTCGACTCCCTCTGCGAGTGCGAGCCTGACTGGCGCCCGCTCGCCGGCGTCGACGACGTCCGCCGCGCGCACGGCGTAGCCGTCCATCGCGGCGCGGTCGTAGTGGGGCACCGCTCTCGGCGCGTCGATGGCGGTCGCCAGCACCCGGTCGTCGGCGTCGGCCAGGGCGACCGATTCGGTCTCCTCGACGGGCGCGACCAGGTCCAGCAGCGCCGCCCGGGCGTCGTCGACCGCCGTCCGCTCGCCGACGGCCGTCATCGGCGGGCCAGCCCCAGCACGTGGTCGATTTCGGGCAACAGTACCGCCACGACGCCGAGTTCGACGGCGTCGGGGTTCCCCGGGAAGGCGTAGATAGCGGTGCCGTCCGCGACGCCCGCGGTCGCCCGGGAGAGCATCGCCATCGTCCCGACCTGCTCGTGGCTCAGTCGCCGGAAGTACTCGCCGACGCCGGGGAGTTCCTTGTCCAGTAGCGGGCGGAGAGCCTCCACCGTTACGTCGTCGGGCGTCAACCCCGTCCCGCCACTGGTGACGACCACGTCGACGTCGCCGACGAGCGAGTCGACGGTCTCGGTGATGGCTTCCTGATCGTCCGCGACTATCTCCTGGACCGCGACCTCGTGGCCGGCGGTCTCGATGGCCTCGCGGGCTACCTCTCCGCTCCGGTCGTCGCTCGCCGAGCGCGAGGTCGAGACCGTGAGGACCGCGAACTCGTGGGTCTCGTCGCTGTCGTGGTGATGATGATCGTGGTGATCATGCCCGTCTCCCTTATGCGAGTCATGGTCGCTCACGACGGCGCCTCCTTGTGCTTCTCGACGACGCGGACGTCCTCGATGCGGGCCTGGGGATACTCACCCGCGTCGTCCTTCTCGGCGGACTTCACCATGTCGAAGACGGTGAGCAGCGCCCGGGTGACGCCGTTGAGCGCCTCCATCTCGACGCCGGTCTGGCCCGTCGACGACACCTCGACGGTGCTCTCGACGGCCGACTCGCCCACCTCGAACTCGACGGTCACGCCGTCGACGGGAATCTGGTGACAGAGTGGGATGTCGTCCCAGGTCCGCTTGACCGCCTGGATGGCCGCGACGCGGGCTGTGGCGAGGACGTTCCCCTTGGTCACCTCGCCGGCCTCGATGATCGCCGCCGTCTCGGGCCGGACGGCGATCCGACCCGACGCCACCGCGCGGCGGTCGACGGTCGCCTTGTCGCCCACGTCGACCATCTGCACCCGTTCGTCGTCGTCGACGTGACTGAACTCGTCCATACTCCGTAGTCCGCGCCGAGCCACTAACCCCTTTCCACGCGAACGACGTTTGCGCCGGTGAGAAACTATACGTACGTCCGGGTCCCGTTCGAAAACGTGTACGTCCTGGGTATCGCTGGACCCTCCGACGCGGGCAAGACCACGCTCGTCGAGCGCCTGACGAGTCGTCTCTCCGAGCGCGGGTCGGTCGCCACGGTCAAGCACCTCACGCACGCGCCCGACGTCGACACGGAGGGAAAGGACACTGCCCGGCATCGCGCCGCGGGCGCGCAGGCCACCTACGGCATCACCGACGACGAGGGCTGGTTCGCGACGGGCACCGAGCGGTCGCTCGACGAGACGCTGGACGACCTGGCCCCCGACTACGACTACGCGCTCGTCGAGGGATTCTCCCAGGCCGACGTCCCAACCGTCGCGCTCGGCGGCCGCGACCACGCCGGCGAGCAGGTGGCGGCGGCGCCGACGGCCGACGACCTCGACCTCGATTCGGTGGTCGACGCGCTCCACGACCGGGAGCCCTACGAGACGCTGGGGTCGCTGGTGGCGCGAGTGAAGGATTCAGCCCGGCAGGACCGCGCCGGCGCCATCGCGACCTTCACCGGGCGCGTGCGCGAGCGGGACGCGCCGGACGACGACCCGACGGAACACCTCGAATTCGAGAAGTACGACGTCGTCGCAGAACAGCGGCTGGCGGAGATTCGAAGCGACCTGCTCGACCGCGACGGAATTTTCGAGGTGGCGCTCCACCACAGGACGGGCGTGGTCGAGGCCGGCGAGGACATCGTCTTCGTCGTGATCCTGGCCGGCCACCGGGCGGAGGCGTTCCGGGCGGTGGAGGACGGGATCGACCGCCTGAAAGACGAAGTCCCCCTGTTCAAGAAGGAAGTGACCGTCTCCGACGAGTTCTGGGCCCACGAAGGACCCTGAGATGAGTTATCGGTGTTCGGCACGCTACGTTGGCTGACGACGAGAAATCCTCGACCGTCTTGGCTCTACGGATAGCTGCTATCGCTGAACGCATCACCACTTACAACCAGAAAGCCCCCTCCCGCTCGGGTCGGGGGCCCACAACTGCGCTCCTCGCCTCCCGGCTGTCGTTCGAAAGACGCGAAGCGTCTTTCGTGATGACGAGAGAGCTTCGCTCTCTCGAACCACGGTGCTTGTCGGGGCCGCCTTCCCCGAGCGGTCGGCCCCTTTCAGTCCCGCCCAAGTACCGCAGCCCTGCCCTTCCCCTCGTCGCGCGATGAAACGCGCTCCCGGCCGGGCGGTTGCAGAGCGGTCAGGAAGCGTGATTCGGCGCGGACGCGCCGAATCCGGGGAGGGGGGCGGTTCAATCGCGAGCGCGGGGCGAAGCCCGCGCGAGCTATGCGGTGCCTGGCGGACTGAAAGGGCGAGGCACGGTCGGCGAAGTCCGAACCCACAAGCACGCGAGGAACGAGCGCGCGCAGTGGGTTCGCACGAGTCGAGCGCGCCGAGGGCTTTCGACGTGTTTGCGGTATCGCTGTCGACTCATAGCGACCGGTCTGACGAAATTCTACCAACGTCGATCCGGGCCTCGGATCCCAGAATTGCGCATCATGCCCAGCGACCACCGAGTCGAGGGTGATCAGAAAAACACCCGAACACGTTTCTAGTGCACGATCATGAACGAATACTGTTTTGAATGTTGAATACGAGGGAGTAAACAAGAGATATTCCCATGAGGTTCGAACAAATCTGTCCGAAATATGGGCGAACGTCCGGCAATATTTTCCAGCACGGAGAGGGGCCATGAGCGACTGGGTGCCGACGACGTGCATGCGGTGTGCCGTCGGCTGTGGTCACCTCCAGCAGGGCGTCGACATCGGCTACGGCGTCGACGTGGTCCGCGGGGACGCGGCCCACCCGGTCAACCAGGGGCTGGCCTGCCAGCGCGGCGTCAGGGAGAGCCAGGACCCCGACGGCGAGTGGCTCACCCAGCCACTCGTTCGCCGCGATGGGGAACTGGTCCCGACGACGTGGGACCTGGCGCTGGCCGAGGTGGTCGGTCGCTTCGAGGACACCCTCGATGCCGGCGACGACGTGGCGGTGCTGGGCAGCGGCCAGCAGACCAACGAGGCGGCCTACGCGCTCGGCAAGCTCGCCCGCGGCGGGTTCGGGACGCGCTACTACGACGCGAACACCACCCTCTGCATGGCCAGCGCGGTGACGGCCTACTACCAGGCGTTCGGGAGCGACGCGCCGCCGTGTACGTACGACGACATCCCCGAGGCCGAGAGCCACGTCGTCTGGGGCGCGAACCCGGCGGTGGCTCACCCCGTGATGTTCCGGTGGATCCGACAGGCGGCGAGCGGAGACGACTCGGAGATGCTCGTCGTCGACCCAGTCGCGACCCAGACCGCCGAACACGCTGACGGCCACGTCGCGCCCGAGCCGGGAAAGGATCTGGCGCTCGCGCGTGCGGTGCTCGCGCGCCTGGTCGAGACGGACCGCATCGACCAGGAGTTCGTCGACGAGGCCACCGAGGGGTTCGAAGAGTTGCTGGCGACGCTGCCAGAGCCCGAGGCGGCGGCCGCCGAGGCCGGCGTGGAGATGAGCGACGTCGACCGACTGGCGGACGCCTTCGACCGGAACGCGCTGTGCTACTGGGGGATGGGCGTCAACCAGCACGTTCAGGGGACGGAGCTCTCCCGGGCCCTCATCGACCTGACGCTCGCGACGGGGAACCTCCGGCCCGGCGGGGGCCCGTTCTCGCTGACCGGCCAGGCCAACTCGATGGGGACGCGCGTCTGCTCCTCGAAGGGGTCCTGGCCGGGTCAGCGACCGTTCGCGGACCCGAACGAGCGTGCGTTCGTCGCCGAAGAGTGGGGCGTCCCGGTCGACCGCCTGCCGGACGACCCCGGGCCGGGGCCGGTCGGCGTCGTCGAGGCCGTCGACTGCGACGTCGACGCGGTCTGGACCGTCGCCACCAACCCCGTCGCCGGGATGCCCGACGCAGGGCCAGCAAGGGAACGGCTCGAAGACGCCTTCGTCGTCGCCCAGGACGCCTTCCACTCCGAAACCACCGAACTGGCCGACGTCGTCCTGCCGGCGGCGACCTGGGGCGAGTCCTCCGGGACGACGATGAACATGGAGCGCACCGTTTCGCGCGTGCGCCCGGCGACGGAGATGCCCAGCGGCGTCCGGAGCGACCTGGAGATCATCGCGACCGTCGGGGCGCGCCTGTTCCCGGACCTGTTCCCCGAGAAGTCGCCTGACCCCGAGTCGGTCTTCGACGAGTTCCGCGAACTCACCGCGGGGACGAAGGCCGACTGCTCGGGGATCGGATACGACCGCCTCGACGACGAGAAGGCGGTCCGCTGGCCCGCGCCCGAGGCCGACTCGCAGGGCGGTTACCGCTACTACGAGGGCGGTGAAGGCGACGCGGACGACGGGACCGGTGACGCGCCCGCCGACGAGTCGTGGGCGTTCCCCACGGCATCGGGCAAGGCGCAGTTCTCTACCGGCCGGCAGGGGGACCTCCCCGAACCCGTCGACGACGAGTACGCACTGACGCTGACGACGGCCCGCGAATCCGACGGGTACAACACCGGCATCCGCTCGCGATCGGTCGAGGATCCGGAGCTCGTCGTCGCTCGCGTTCACCCCGAAACGGTCGCGAGCAGCGACGCGGTCGAGGACGACCGGACCGTCGTCGAGTCCCGGCGCGGCGCCGTCCCGGCGACCGTCGAACCGGACCCGGCCGTCCCCGAAGGGATGGTCTGGCTGCCGATCCACCACCCGTCGACGAACCGGCTCACTATCGACGCGCTGGACCCACAGTCGAAGGAACCGAACTTCAAGCAGTGCGCCGTCCGCCTCGTCGCGCCCGCGCACCGTGACGCCGCGAGCCTGTCGGTCCCCGCCGACGACTGAGCGCGACGTGCGCACCGGACGGCCACGCGCGGCCCGGTCTTCTCCTTTCTCGCGCCGCTCGCTCTTCCCTAGCGACGGCGTCGTCGCGACGGTTTCGTCGTGCGCCTGGTCCGCCGTCCGCCGGCCCGGCCGCTTCGAGACGACCGGTCGCCGAACCGGGCGACCGTCTGCGACGATCGGACTGATTCTGGTAATACACATATTACCTCGTTTAATTGTGTCCGCCCGTCCACTGCAGTGCCTTTGTTTCAAACAAATGGTGTGGCCAGCGTTAATAGGGCAGCAATCGACCACATATCTGTGTATGAAGTCTCCAAACACCACGGGTAAAGGCGAAAAAAGATACAAATGGCCAAATATTCCCGATAACGATCGTGCAGGATCCATCGGGCGAGCCGTGAGCGGCCGAACGGGCGGTCCGGTGGAGGTGGGAGACCGATGGGACTGATCAAGATGACCAAGTGGCGGACGCTCGTGCTCGCCACCGTCGGGTTCAACTTCTCCTTTCTGATCTGGTTCTCCTTCGCCCCGTTCACGGGGCCGATGGCCGAGGAGTTCGGCCTCTCGCTGGCCGAAATCGGCATCCTGGCGAGTTCCGCCATCTGGCTCGCGCCGTTCGGTCGCATGCTGACCGGCTGGCTCTCGGACAAGTTCGGCGCGCCGGCGGTGTTCGCCATCGTGCTGGGCTACGTGGGCGTGTTCTCCATCGCGAGCGCGTTCGCCGAAAGCTACGGGGTGTTCTTCGTCACCCGGCTCATCGTCGCGACGGCGGGCATCACCTTCGTCATCGGCATCCAGCACGTCTCCGAGTGGTTCGAGGAGGGCCAGCTCGGCACCGCGGAGGGCATCTACGCCGGCATCGGGAACGCGGGCGCCGCCGGCGGGGCGCTCATCCTCCCGCGCGTGTTCGGTCCGGGCTGGAACGGCCCCATCTTCCAGACGAACTGGCGCGCGGCGTTCTTCTGGACCGGCCTCGTCTCCATCGGCCTCGCCATCGCCTACTACGCGCTCGGCGAGGCAGCGAAGTCCGAGGCGAAGCGGGAGGCGACCGCCCAGAGCGCCACCTTCAAGCAGTGGGTTCACACGGCGACCCGCTACGGGACCGTCGTGCTCGCGCTGGCGTACGTGATGACGTTCGGCCTCGAGCTGTCGATGAACGGCTGGCTCGCGACCTACTACAGGGAAGGGTTCGACACGAACAACCTCGTGCTGGCCTCGACGTTCGCGGCGACGTTCTCAGTCGCGGCGGGCCTGCTGCGGCCGATCGGCGGCTACGTCAGCGACCTGCTGGCGCGCAAGGAACGGGACATCCTCCCCTGGTTCACGGGCCGCTACCGGGAACAGTGGACGTTCCTCACGCTGTGTTTCGTCGTCGTCACCATGGTCGGGATGACGTTCGCGGGCCTCAGCGGCGAGGTGCTCGTCGCGGTCGGCGCCGGCTTCCTGGTCGGGATGGGGTGTGCGTTCGCGGAGGGCGCCATCTTCGCACAGGTCCCCGCGATGTTCCCCGACAGTTCGGGTTCCGTGGCGGGCATCGTCGGCGGCGTCGGCACGGTCGGTGGCATCGTCTACCCGCTCGTCTACTCGTCGACGCTGCTTCCGAATCTCCACGTCGGCTACGCCATCGTGGGCGCCTCGATGATCCCCATCGTCCTGCTGAACGCGTGGGTCTACCGACCCCAGATCGCCCGACGGGCGACCACCGACGGCTGGCTGGTCAGTTCGTCGAGCGGCGAGTCGACCACCCCGGGCGGGGACTGAGATGCGCTCGGGACTCGTCCTCGCTGGCGGTCGCTCGACGCGCTTCGGCGAGGTCGACAAATCCCTCGCCGAGGTGGACGGCGGTCCGATGATCCGCCGCGTCGCCGACCGACTGCGGGAGGTGACCGACGAACTCGTCGTGAACTACCGGGACGAACAGCGGGCCGCCGTCGCCGAAGCGCTCGACGGCGTGGCGTATCGCGAAGCCGTCGACCCCGTTCCGGACGAGGGACCGGTCGCCGGCATGCGGACCGGACTGCGGGTCGCGAGCGGGAACGCCGTCGCCGTGGTCGCCTGCGACATGCCCCGGGCAGACCCGGCACTGTTCGAGCGGCTGTTCGCGGCGGTGGACTCGGCGGCCGTACCGCGGGCCGACGGCCGCCTCCACCCGCTCCACGCGGTCTACGACCGCCACGCCGGGCGGGTCGCCTGCGACCGGACGCTCGCGGCGGGCTCCCGGCGGCTCTACGACGTGCTCGCGCGCGTGGACCCGGTCGTCGTCGACGCCGACGACGTCACCAGATACCGATCGCCCTTTACGAACGTCAACTCGCGCGCCGATCTTGCCGCCGTCACTGGACGGATCGAAAATTGAGGGGCAGTATAAGGCGTTCTAGGTCCTTGTACTTCGACCGTTCGTCCGGATCCAGCCCTTAATTTTTGAAATGTGTGACGATTACCCTTATTGTCGGCGCGTCCGCGTATTCTAGCCGTAGAACAAAGGACGTTCGTGTAGATTTGAAGCGAGAATGAGGACGATCTACAAAGACAGAGTGATACAATGGCCCACAAGAAGGAAGACTGGAAAGGAGAACTGTACGGCGACGACGTCAGGGAGAAGCTAGAGGAGTTCGCCGAGAACGGCTGGGAATCCATCCCCGAAGAAGAGCGCGACGAGTGGTTCTCCCGGTTCAAGTTCTGGGGGGTGTTCCACCACCGCGGCGGCCAGGAGAGCTACTTCATGATGCGCCTGACCAACTGCGGCGGCGTGCTCGAACCCGGACAGCTCCGGGCCATCGGCGAGGTCGCCCGCGACTACGCCAGGGGACCGGTCGAGAACCCCGAGTTCGGCAACGGCTGGATCGACTTCACGACGCGGCAGTCGATCCAGCTTCACTGGCTCAAGCTGGAGGACGTCACCGAGATCTGGGAGAAACTCGAAGCGGTCGGCGTCTCCTCGCGCTCGGCCGGCGGCGACACGATGCGCAACATCTCGGGCTGTCCGGTCGCCGGCAAGGCCGACGAGTACGTCGAGAGCCGCGAACTGCTGGACGAGATACAGGAGGGGATCCGCGGCGACGACGCGCTCTGTAACATGCCCCGGAAGTTCAACATCTCCGTATCGGGCTGTCGCCAGGGCTGCGCCCAGGACTCGATCAACGACGTCGGGCTGGAACCGGCCCACACCGTCGTGGACGGGGAAGAGGTGAAAGGGTTCAACGTCCGCGTCGGCGGCGGTCTCGGCGGCCGCGAACCGCGCCCCGCCCGCTCGCTGGACGTGTTCGTCCGCCGCGACCAGGCCTACGAGACGGTCCGGACGTTCGTCGAACTGTACCACGAGGAAGGGGACCGGCAGAACCGCTCCAAGAACCGCGCCCGCTTCTTCGTCGACGACTGGGGGACGGAGAAGATCCGCGAGGAGATGGTCGAGCGCCTCTCCTTCGAACCCGCCCGCGCCGGGACGAACTTCCGCGGCGAGTACACGTACAACGCCGGCAGGCCCGCCGAACGCGGCGCCCACGACCACGTCGGCGTCTACGACCAGCAGGACGGCGAGAACTACGTCGGGCTCTCGGTGCCCGTCGGCCGCATGCCCGCCGAGGACGCCATCGAACTGGCCGACCTGGCCGACGCCTACGGCTCCGGCGAGGTGCGACTGACCCGCCGGCAGAACCCGCTCGTCATGGACGTCCCCGACGGGAACCTGAAGAACCTGCTCAACGAACCGTTGCTCGACACGTACACGCCCGAGCCGAACCCCTTCGAACAGGGGGCGATGGCCTGCACCGGGACGGAGTTCTGCTCAATCGCGCTGACCGAGACGAAGGCCCGGACCGCGCGCCTGCTCCGCTGGCTCGGCGAGCACGTCGACGTCCCCGCCGACGTCGACCGGATCAAGATCCACTACTCGGGCTGTACGGCCGACTGCGGCCAGGCGATGACGGCCGACATCGGCCTCCAGGGCATGCGCGCCCGCAAGGACGGCGAGATGGTCGAGGCGATGGACGTCGGCGTCGGCGGCGGCATCGGCGAGGAGCCCACCTTCATCGACTGGGTCCGCCAGCGCGTCCCCGCCGACGAGGTGCCAGGCATGATCGCCAACCTCGTCGAGGCCTACGCCGCCCTCCGGGAAGACGGCCAGACCTTCCGCGAGTGGGTCGACGCCACCGGCCACGAGACCATCGTCGAACTCGCCGAACCCGAGGAGGTCGAGGGGTACGAGGACCTCTCGCTCACCGACGCCAAGCAGTCGTGGTACCCCTTCGACGACGGCGAGAGTCCGGCGCCGACCGACGCCGAGGGGCAGCCGATTTCGGCGGACGATTAGCCAGGTCGCAAACGCAGTGAGAGACCTGGGAAATGCGAGCGGGAGCGAAGCGACACGCGAGCAGGGTGGGGCGACCGGAGGGAGGGTCCTCCGAGAACGCGAACGGCGAGGGTGGCGAGCCGTGAGCAGGATGGTCTGACCGGAGGGAGGACCATCTTAATCGCGAGCGGGAGCGACCTAGCGGGCGCGAAGCGCCCGCATTTGCTCGAACGGGGAACGGAGTGACCCGTGAGAGCGCAGGGAGCGACACGCGAGCAGAGAAGCGCCTGACTGGGAGCTCGTCGCCGATCGAAGGGAGGGGACGCCAGAGGTGCGATCGCGACGGGACAAAACACCGGAGCGGCGTTTCGAGCAGTGAGTTCGGCAACGCATTCATAGAACCCCAAAGTAATTTTTACATCGTTATGAGCTACATGGAACGGCTGATCGGCCGGATCCCGATGATCATCGTGGTGTTCGGCGTCGTGCTGCTCACCGGCGGGTACAGGAGCGCGGAACTGTCGGGCGGATCGCAGCCCGTGGCGGGTATCGGACTCGTCGCGCTCGGATGCGTCACATACGGCGGCCTGTGGTATCTCCGGGAGTGAGTGCGCGCGGCGATGCCGTGTCCACCGTGGAGCGGCAGCAATGCTCGCGTTCGGCCCGGGTCGCTCACCTGCGCTCGCGGCCGCTCGCGAACTGAGACCGACGCCGAGGGGCGTTACACCCGGCCGCGGAAGGCGTCGATGGTCCGTTCGCCGGCCAGGCCGGCGGTCCAGGAGAGCGATCCAAGCACTGCGGCGGCGACGCCCAGGAACACCAGCCCGTCGGGTGAGAGAAATGCCACGAGCCGTTCGACCGGTGGGCGGCTCGCCAGGCCGAGCAGGTAGTGGTCGGCGCTGGCACCGAGCAGCGGCGCGTAGGCGGCGAGCCAGCCGAAGAGGAGGCCGTTCTGCTGATAGCCCACGAGGGCGGACGCGATCATCCCCACGACGACGGCGTCCACCGCGAGGAAGACGACGCCACCGGTGACCTCGAAGAGGCCGACCGCGTACGCCAGGAAGGTACCCAGGAAGAGCCCGAGGGCGAACAGGACGTCGAGTCGGCGCTGGAACTGGTACTCGGGCGGGCCGAGGAGGAGCGTGCGGAGCGAGGGCACCATACAGTCGGTCCCGTCGGCCTGGAGCAAATCGTTGTCGGGTGTCCGTCGCCGGGAGAGAGGTACTCGGCCCCGGTTCCGGGAATCAGGAGGGACTCGCGGTCGAATCGGCCCGGTCGGGAACGAGCCACGCCGGGACGACGCGCGTGAGGACGACCATCCCGGTCAGTTCGACGAGGGTCTGGGTGACGACGACGGCCGGCGCGAGGCCGTAGCCCGCCGGTAGCGCGAGCGCCAGCGGCAGGACGACCAGCGAGTTCCGCGTGACCGAGGTGAACACGAGCGCGCGACTCTCGCCGACGTCCATCCCGATGGCACCGGCCGCCAGCCGACCGAGCAATGGCATGACGACCAGAAAGGCGACGTACACCGGGACGACCGCCGCGATCTGTCCGATGGAGTCCTGGACGCGGGGCAGTTGCGAGGCGATGACGACCAGCAGCGTCGCGCCCATCATCGGCACCGGCAACCACCCCATCGCCGACTGCCAGCGCTCGGCCTGGGGCGAGCGGTCGGCCGAGACCTCGGTGAGCCAGGCGAGCGCGAGCGGGGCGGCGATGATCACGAGGAACGCTTCGAGGAAGGGGCCGGCCTCGATCGCTTCCGCGGCGGCCGGGCCCACGAACAGCCAGAGGTACGCCGGCAAGAGGAGCAACTGGACCACCATCAGCACTGGCGTCGCGGCGGTGACCTGCTCGGCGTCGCCGCCCGCCAGGTCGGTGAAGGAGATGACGTAGTCGATACAGGGCGTCAGCAACACCATGAAGGCGCCGACGAGGATCACCGGCTCCGGCGGGAGGAAGCGACCGAGCGCCCACGCGACGACTGGGACGACCAGAAAGTTCATCCCCAGCGCGGCGGCCATGAACCGCCGGTCCCGGAACGCCGCCCGGATGCGGACGAACGGCACCTCCAGGAAGGTGACGTACAGCAGAACCGCCAGGACGGGGTTGATGAGGGGTTCCAGTGACCGGGCCGTGACAGGACGGCCGACGGCGAGGGCGACGGCGGCGAGCACCGCCACAGCGTACACCGCGACCTGGCGTCGCTGGAGGGACTGTTTCGATTTGACCTCCTCCCGCGCCTAAAGGCGCGGGAATCCCACCATGGGATTTCAGGCCGAGCGTGGCCCTAAGGTTTCAAGACGCATACGTTCCAAGCGTCTCTTGCTGGGTGTCAGCATCGGCTTGGCTGTCTTGTGGGACGGTCAAACGTCCCCCTTCCTCAGCCGAGTCATCGTCACTCGTGTATTCTCTTGAATGGCTCTCTCCGCTGAGGTAGCGGTCTGCAATATTGAGCGCGGCGTTAACGTCTGCTTGGTACTCCGAAACCCAACACTCCACGTTGGAACACTTGAACGTCGCCTGCTTCGGACGGTAGCCCTTTTCTCCACAACAGTGGCACGTCTTTGAAGTGTGCGCTGGATTCACCGTCTCCACACGAATCCCTTTCTCAGTCGCCTTGTAGCGAATCTGAGCGTGCATCTTCGCAAAGCCCCATCCGTGAAGGCGACGGTTCATGAACGCACCGTAGTCCAAGTTCTCACGGATGTGCGTCAAGTCTTCCAGAACCAGAACGGGATTGTCGAATTGGTCGGCGTAGGAGACGACCTCCGACGTCACCATGTGAAGGATGTGGTCGATGTGTCGCCACAACTCATCGCCGTAGGATTCAGCGATACGTTCACTTCCACGTTGCTGAAGGCGTTGAGTCGCCGTGAAATACATCTCACGGAGTTGGCGAACCGTCTTGCCTTCTCCGTTCCAGAGGTTGGGTGCAGTCGGGGAGCCGCGCTCGTCACGGTGACACACCGTTACCAAAGAGGCTTCCCCGATGTCTACCCCAATCGGCGTCTCCGCCGAACTGGTTTCTCGTTCCTCCACGTCCCGCGTAGCGACGATATGGAAGTACCACTCGCCGTCACGGTCGAACAGCCGACACTCACCCATCGTCGCGTCCCCCGCGTGCAACGCTTCCAACCACTCCCGTTGTTTGGGGTTCGGTGACGCGGGCAACCAGAGGTGGTAGTCGTCGTGGTGTGGGATTTTGACGTACCACTCGATGGCGTTCTGTGGCTTGTGGTCGAGCTTCGGGCCTTCGTTCGTGAATCGGACGGGGTGATCGTCGTGAAGCTCTTTCGCGTCGTAGCTTCCACCACAGAGTTGTGGGACGTACTTCTTGAGGGCGTTCTTCGCGTACCCACTCAAGTCGTAGTTGACCACCACGTCGTTGGCCGCTGACTGTGTAGTACAGTTAGCGATGAACGCGGTTTCGAGCGCGTCTTGGTACGCCTGTTTCGTCTCGCAGAGTTTCCGATGCTTGTGGGCGTTCGGTTCCACAAGCTTGAGTTCCAGCGTCTCGGTGAGTTCGGTCACTGTTCGTCCTCCTCGTGACCCTGGATGTACTTCTCGACAGTCTCACTTGAGACGTGTCCTGCTGTCCCTGCGTAGTATCCGCGTGCCCACTTGATTTTCTCGCCGTCGTGGTCGGCGTGGCGGTGGTTGTATTTCCGCGAACTGATACCTTTGAACCAGTTGGCGAGAAGCGACGGGGCGTGTTTCGGCGGGCTACTGACGAACAGATGGATGTGGTCGGCCTGAACGGTCAGGTCGATAATCTCTACGCCTTTCTCGTCGGCTATTTCGTGGAGAATGTCTCGCACACGGGTTGCAACGTCATCGACGAGTACCGATTGGCGGTACGTTGATATCCACACTATGTGGTAGTTGAGGTTGTACGTTGCGTGCCGTGTGGTCTTCATCCGTACTGCATACTATGCATTTTCAGTGTTTTAAAACTATTGTACAGGTCGAGAAATAAAGTCGTGTTATCGTCGGTGGAGATGTACGCTATTGTCCGCTTGACCCGCGCCTGAAGACGCGGGTATGCGCTCGCACTATGTATCACGGTGTGTACTCACCGCAGAGTTCACCAGACGTCGTCCGGGGTGGAGTCTTCGGCGACGTCCGTGTCGAGGTCGATGTCCTGGATGAGGTCGACCAGCGCCTGGAGTTCCGGGAAGGTGTAGACCGTGAGGTCGATGTCCGTATCTTCACTCACTATGTGTGAGTCGATGACGAACACGAGGTCGGACCTGGGCCAGCCGCCCATGTCGTCGATGATGGCGGGCGTGCGGTCGAACAGCAACTGTGGCGTGCCCATGTCGATGGTCGTGTCGAGCACGTTCGCCCAGCCGTCGATGAACCCGGAGGTGAGGATGTTACCGATCTCCTGGAGCCCGCTGCGTTCCATGTCGGTGAAGCCGCCACCATCGTCTTCGCTCCCCACGCCGCCCATCATCTGTCCCACCAGGTGCCTGGCGTCGGTCGGGTCGAGGAGGAACAGCACGTAGCCGCCGGGCGCCTCGGTCAGTTCGACGTAGATGCCGACCCGTCGCTCGTCGCCCATGTGGGTCTTCACGTCGCCGATGTCGAGAAAGTTGATCTGGGAGGTCCGAACGGCCGCCGGCACCCCGGTCAGCTGTTCGAGGTGGTCGGCGACCGTGCTCGACCCCTCCTTCGCCATCGTGTTGAAGAGGTCGAGCTTCCGGACGTCGACTTCGAGACTCATACGCCTCTGTGCGGAGCGAGCGGCTTAACGCCACCGACGGACCCGGGTTTGCATGTCAATTGGTTCGGACTCGTTGTCTCTAAGAGCGGTCGAACTACTGTGTTGATCAGTTCGAGATAGAACGACTTCAACTGGTGCCGACAACAAAGGAAAGCCCCGGCCGGTTAGCCTGGAGAAACGGGCGGGACTGAAAGGGGCCGACCGCTCGGGGAAGGCGGGCGCAGTAAGCACCGAGGCCGAAGGCCGAGGCGCGCAGCAAGCCCCCCGACCCGAGCGGGAGGGGGCTTTCGGGCTGTTGTTTGTAGCTCCAGTAGCCGTCTCAACCCAAACTGATCAATCTAGTAGTTGGATCACTCGTGAACCATGCTATCGGAGTCAACGTCGCACGCGAACAGTCGATACCAGCCGCTACCCGGATGGAGTGTCGCGAAAAACGGAATCGTCAGTCGCCGCGGAGCGGCGACAGCGAGTCGTCGGCGACGGTGTCGAGGACGACCGCGGTGGTCACCTCGGCGACGCCCTCGGTGGTGACGAGTTCGCCGACGCGTTCGTTGAGTTCGGCGGTGTCGCGGAACCGGCCGACGGCGACGACGTCGTACTCCCCGGTCACCTCGTAGACGGTGACGTACTGGGCTGCCGTTCGCAACTCGTTCAGGACCTCGGCCCGTCTGGCGTCGGCGGCGGTCAACTGGACGACGGCGGTGACGTCGAACCCGAGTTCGCCGTAGTCGACGCGGGCCTCGTAGCCCGTGATGGCGTCGCGCTTCTCGAGTCCGGTGACTCGCTGTTCGACGACGGGCGGGGAGATGCCCGTCGCGGCCGAGAGGTCGTTCGTCGTCGCCCGACCGTCCTCGGACAGGGCCGCGAGCAGTTGGCGGTCGGTGTCGTCGACCTCCATTCGCTTAGACGGCGTCGGGGCCGCTGTTACCGGTGCGGACCTGGACCGCGTCCGCGACCGGGAGGACGAAGATCTTGCCGTCGCCGGGCTCGCCCGTGTGGGCGGCCTCGCGGATGGCGTCGACCACGTCGTCGGCGGGGACGTCGGCGACGACGCACTCGATCTTCACCTTCTGGTGGAGGTCCACGACGTACTCCTCGCCGCGCCACTGGCCCTTCTTCGCGGGCTGGGAGCCGCGGCCGGAGACGTTAGTCACCGTCAGCGACGGGGCGCCGACGTCGGTCAGTGCTTCCTTCACGTCCGCCAGCTTGTCGGGGCGGACGATGGCCGTGATCATCTGGATGTCAGTGTCGGTTTCAGTTTCACTCATCGTCGGTCACCTCGCTGTCCGCGACGCTACCGTCCGTTCGTACGATACTTCCGCCATCGGTGGCGACGCCGTCGTCGACCCCGAACTCGGGGTAGGTGTCGACGCCGTGTTCGCTGATGTCGAGACCGTCGCGCTCGTGTTCGGGCGTGACGCGGGCCTGTCCGATGGCCTTGAGGACGCCGAACACGAGTGCGGTCGCGGCGATCGTCCAGGCGGAGACGATGACGACGAAGACGACCTGGTCGACGAACGCGCCGATCATCGTGGTCCCCTCGAGGGCGCTCGACGTGGCCACGAAGGGGAACAGCAGGGTCCCGATGACGCCCGCGCTCCCGTGGACCGGGAAGACGGCGCAGACGTCGTCGATCTTCAGGCGCTTCTCGACGAAGCCGAAGACGATGGGGAGCTGGGCGCCGGCAACGGTGCCGACCACGAACGCGCCCCACCAGGTGGTGGTGTCCGGGATGGCCGTGATGCCGACGAGACCAGCCAGGAGGCCGTTCGCGACGTACAGCGTGTCGACCTTCCCGGTCTTGATCAGCGAGACCGCGCTCGCGCCGATGGCACCGCAGGCCATGGCGATAGTCGTCGTCATGGCGACGCGACCGACGTAGCTGAACGCGCCCAGGGTGAGCGCCCCGTCCTCGACGGCGAAGACGGTCGCGGCCGTGCCGACGTTGAAGCCGTACCAGCCGAACGCGAGGATGAGCGTCCCGAGCACGGCGAAGGTCAGCGAGTGGCCGGGGATGACGTTCGCGGAGCCGTCACTGTTGTACCGACCGATGCGCGGGCCGAGGACCCAGGCCGCGGTGAGACCGGCGATGCCGCCCATCCCGTGGACGATCATCCCGCCCGCGAAGTCCTGGTATCCCAGCGAGGCGATGAAGCCGCCTCCCCAGGTCAGCCCGGTGACGACGGGGTAGATGACTGCGGCGAGCAGGATGGTGTAGGCCACGTACGCGCGGAGCTTCGCGCGGCCGGCGACGGCACCGGAGACGATGGTCGCCGCGGTCATGGCGAACACCGCGCCGAACAGCCAGCCGACCCAGTCGCCGGAGCTACCGACGGTGGCAGCACTCGCGAAGCCCGAGCCACCGACGAGGCTCGAGATCCCGCTGCCGATCAGGAAGAACATGACGACCCCGACCGACCAGGTCAGCAAGTTCTTCGTCAGCTGGTTCGCCACGTTCTTCGAGCGCACCTGCCCCGCCTCGAGCATGGCGAAGCCGGCGTGCATGAAGAAGATCAGGAACGTTACGACGAGTACCCACATGAGGTTGACACCCTCGGCGAGTACCGCTGGATCGATTTGCAGTGGTGCGAATGACATTATGATGTTCACTTTGGTGGTTTTGGCTGCTTATCGTGATTGAACGTCCAACATTCTCTCGCAAACGCCCGACTTTGTCATGCAGTTCACGGAGGAGGGGTGGGAATCACACTACATAAGGGTTAGCTTGAAGATATCCAGAACCTGTACCAGGATAATAGACGACCGTCCAGATTAGGGCACAATATTATGGATATAAGGTGGTTGGCCGTCCAGAAAGGAGACGCTCCACAGCCACCGATTCCGACGTTCGTCCAGGGCATTTCCGCAAAAATAGCCGAATGTGGCCCGAAATCCTCGCGCGCGCTCCCTCTCGGAACGGTCAGTGCCGCTGGTTCGAGCGGGCGAATGCCACACCAGCTTGACACCGATCGCCGTGGTTTCAGCGGCTAAGTGCGGCGGCCGGGCTGATAGCGCCGAGAGGACGTAGCGCCAATGGTGGGGCCGTTCCCCGGTCGATAGAGGAAGATGGGGTAGAGAGCGAACGCCGGCTCGCTCAGACAGTCCCAATGACCAGGTGTCGACGGACCAGGTAGTAGCCGCCGGTGATCGGGAACGCGACGGGCGCGAGGACGAAGAAGAAGACGGCGAGGTTGAGGTAGTTCCCCGGGTTCGGTCGCCAGCCACTGGAGTTGAGCCGGACGTAGGTCGCGTCGCGGTAGATGGCGAGCGGGAACGGAACGGCGGTCAGGATAGCGAGGCCAACCAGGAGGAAGGGCAAGACAGTGCCGCTGTTCATCCCGACGGAAAAGGCGAGCGCGAGTAAGATGGTCGGGAGGACAGTCCCGGCCGCCACGAACACCCACCAGAAGTCACGTTCGACCCAGTCGACGACGTACTGGTGACGCTTGTAGATGTGATGGAGCTTCATCAGGTAGCCGAAGAAGAGGCCGAGAACCGCGTACAGCACCGGACTCGGCTGCCACTCCAGGTCCGCCTCGTTGAGCTTCTTCGTGTCCAGATAGAGGACGAACGGCGTCAACAGCCAGGAGACGAAAAAGAGGGCGATGCCACCGATCCACCACGCGCCCAGTGCTGCCACCGCTCCCATGACGCCCGCCTCGCTCTCGCCGAACCCGAGCAAGATGATACCGACCCCGAGCATCGCGTAGAGTGCGATCGGTAACAGCAACAGGATCTCGACGCCGCGATACGCCTTCGAGGGGACGTCCTCGACCGTGACCATCCCGGTTCTGGTTCCACCCATGAGTATCTGCACGCACGTGTCGACCGGTCAGACATAATAATTCCGGCCGTTTCGGGCGGGAAAATGTCGCTCTCGGCCGGTCAGAGTCCGAGAGGGCGGACACGGCAATCGGAGTGGGCGCCACCGTTGCCCCGAGTCATCGACGCGACGGTCCGCGAACGCCTCGCCGGTCAGTCCAGCCGACTCGCCAGGTCTTCGGCGAAGTAGGTGAGGATGAGGTCGGCGCCGGCCCGTTTGATAGAGAGCAGCGACTCGAAGGCCACTTCCTCCAGATCGAGCCAGCCCTTCTCGGCCGCAGCGTGCAACATGGCGTACTCGCCGCTGACGTTGTAGGCGGCGACGGGGTGGTCGTACTCACGCCGGACCGCGCTGACGACGTCGAGGTACGGCAGCGCGGGCTTGACCATCAGCACGTCCGCGCCCTCCTCCACGTCGAGAGCCACTTCACGCATCGCCTCGCGACCGTTCGCGGGGTCCATCTGGTAGTGTCGGCGGTCGCCGAACGCCGGAGCGCCGTCCGCCGCGTCGCGGAACGGCCCGTAGAACGCCGAGGCGAACTTCGCCGCGTAGCTCATGATCGGCACCTCGTCGTAGTCCGCGTCGTCGAGCGCCGTCCTGATGGCCCCGACCATCCCGTCCATCGCCGCCGAGGGGGCGACCATGTCCGCGCCGGCCTCGGCGTGGGAGACGGCCGTCTTCGCGAGCAGGTCGAGCGTCTCGTCGTTGCGGACGGTGAGCGTCGGGTCCTCCGCGGCCCCCTCCTCGATCAGGCCGCAGTGGCCGTGCTCGGTGTACTCGCAGAGGCAGACGTCGGTGACAACGTAGGCGTCGGTTTCGGCCGCGATGTCGCGGACTGCCGCCTGGACGACGCCGTCCTCGGCCCAGGCCCGGGTTCCGCGCTCGTCCTTCGACTCGGGGATGCCGAACACCATCACGGCCTCGACACCGGTGTCGAGCACCTCCTCGACGCGAGGGACTGCCTCGGCGACCGGGACGCGCTCGTGGCCCGGCATCGACTCGATGGGGACTCGCTCGTCGGCCGTCGCGTCGACGAACACCGGCGCGACGAGGTCCGACGCCGACAGGTCCGTCTCGCGGACGAGCGAGCGGACGCCGTCGGCCCGCAGACGACGGGGTCGGCGAGTGGGGTTCATGCGTGACGTTGGGAGACTCCGGGGCAAGAACCCACCGCTCCGAACGAGCCGTGCCCAGGACGACGCTGCCACACCCTTAAGAGGGAAGACGGGGCCAGCGTCCGTGATGGCACCAGGTGGCGTCTCTCATCGGCGGGGCGTGACGAATGACCGTCCCGAGCGACCCTCGCGGACTCGAACAGCACTGAGACGGCGAGCTGGGTGGAATACATACAATGGATACAAAAGCATACAACCCATACGATCCAAACGTCACGATATGCCGGTGAACTTCGACGATTACCGGGAAGCGCGGGACGACGGCGACGGCCTCCCGATCGATCCGGCGTCGAACGCCCACAGGATCCTCTCGTACCTCGCGGCGCACCCGGACCTGGGTTTCAAACCGGCAGAGATCCGCGAGCACGTCGACGTTCCGGCCGGCAGCGTCAATCCGACACTCGCCCGCCTCGAAGAACGCGGGCTGGTCGAACACGAGTCGCCGTACTGGTCCGCCGGCGACGACGACCGCCTGGCCGCCCTCGACGGAACCATCGCGAGCATGCGCGCCTTCGAGGACCGGCACGGCGACGACGATTTCGAGGGGTGGCACGAGTCAGACGTCGATCCCCGCGAACAGCGCCAGGGTCCTGACGATCGCGAGCGGTGAGTGGGACACACCGATTCCGAGAGGGAGTCTCACGATACCGGGTCCCCGAGCGGCGATGAGTGACGGGCCATTCCAGCGGGGAGACGTGATCTGGCACCCCGCGCCGTTCAAACCGGCGCCGCGAGAGCGCCCGTTCCTGATCCTCAGCGACGACTCGCATCCGTTTCACGGATCCGAATACGCCGTCGTCGGGTTGACGCGGACCGAACGACAGCGAGCGATCGAACTGACGCCGTCGTCGTGGGCTGCCGGCGATCCAGGCGGGGAGAGTTACGCGTCGCCGTGGTACGTATTCACAATCAAACACGCGGACGTCGTCCGGCCGAAGGGGTCGCTCACTAAGGATGCGACGACCGACGTGGCGACCGCTGTGGCGCGGATGGTCGGCGTCACCTGCTAACTTGGTTGGCCGTCGCCGACGATCCCGAACAGAAGACATTTGGACGCGACGCGAGTCACAGACGACTAATGGCCTCCACGCAGTCCTCGCGCTCGCGCCTCCGCGTCTTCGCCGAGGACTACGGATTGCTCGTCATCGCCGTGACCTTCGCGCTGCTAGCTATCACTGGCGTCGTGCTCTTCTTCGTCGGCGACGCTGCCTTCGCCAAGGAACTCATCGAGACCTACGGCCTGTACGTCCTCTTCCTGATCTTCGTGCTCGAGGGGGCGATGTTGCTGTACTTCGCGCCGAGCGAGGGGATCGTCCCCTTCGCCATCGGCGCGCTCGCGACGACACCGTCGGGGTACGAGCTGGACACCATCGCGTTCATCATGGTCGTGGCCGTCGTCGGCGCGACCATCGGCCAGACGGCCCTCTTCCTGCTCGCCAAGCGCGGCGGTCGGGAGTGGCTCCTCCAGAAACCGTGGTTCCGCGTCAGCGATTCGAAGCTGGAACGGTTCGAGGGCTGGTTCGACCGGTGGGGTCGCCCGGCCGTCCTCGTCAGCAACGCGCTGCTGTTCACCCGTGGCATGTTGACCGTCCCGGCCGGGGTCGCCGAGATGGACCTTCGTGAGTTCGTCGTGCTCTCGGCCGTCGGCACGCTGATCTTCGAGTCCTGGCTCGCCGTCGCCGCCTACTACTTCTTCGAGTTCGGCGTGATGGAACTGTTCTGAGCGCCAGGTTGTGTCACAGCCCTGCGGTGAGTACCGACAGGTAGTGTTCGACGATGCCGCCCGCCCAGAGCGTCGCGTGGGCCACCGCCGGGACGACGAGGTTCTCCGTTCGCTCGTAGGCGAGGCCGAACACCAGGCCGCCGACGAACGTCTCCGCGACCACTGCGAGCACGGGACCCATCCCCTCGGAGAGGAGCGCCATCGGGACGTGCATCAGTGCGAAACAGCCAGCAGCGAGGACGAGCGCCGGCACGACGTCGAACGCCTCGCGCAACCGGCCCTGGACGACGCCCCGGAAGAGCAACTCCTCTGCCGGCGCGGCGAACAGGAACCAGAGGGCCAACGCGAACAGCAGGAGCGCGGGCTGCGTGGCCAGTTCCGGAACGCCCTCTGAGCCACTCGTATGCGTGACGACGCCGAGGAACTCCAGCACCGGTCCGACGACGAACGCGACGGCCTTGAGAAGGGGAAAGATGGCCGCAATCCAGATGGCGTCACGTATCGTCGGTCGCCGAAATCGGGCGTACCGCCCCGGTGCGCCGCGGTAGACGACGTACCCGACCGCGACGATCAGGAATCCGATCTGGACGCTCTTGTTCAGCAGTATCCGCACGGCGGCCGAGTCGCTCACGCCCAGCAGTCCGGCGACGGGCCACGCGACGATCGCGACGGCGATTGCTGCGACGGTTCCGATGACGGTCAGGCCGAGCACCGCGTAGACAGCGGCATACGGACCGTGATCACCCGCACCGAGTCGATCCCCAAGTGATCTGATAGCAGACATATCGACACCGACGCGCGGACCGCCTATAGGTCGCCGAGCAGAGTTTCAGAGTCCGAAATCGCGTCGGTCCGATCAGTCTGTGTGATCGACCACTTCGATCTCTTCTCGCAGCCACGCGACGGCGGCCTCGACCGCTTCCGAGTCGGTGCCGGTCACCTTCACCCGCCCCGGATCCCGCCCCTTCACGGGATAGCTCCCCACCGTCACGTCGAACTGTCCCCGGATGTCTTCGAGCGCCTCGTACAGCGCGCCCTCCGGCGCCGGCGTGGTGAGCGTCTCCGAAATGGCGTCGCCGCCGAAGTCCTCGGCCACCAGCGCGAACATGGCCCGGAGTTCCTCCGGGAACCCCGGGAAGACGAAGACGTTCTCGACGGCACAGCCAGGCGCGAAGCTGGCGTCGGTGATCAGCGGTTCGGCGCCGTCGGGCAGGGCCGCCTGCGCGTCGAGGTCGATGTCGAAGTCGTATCCCTCGGCGAGGTCGGGGTTCTCCTCGCGGAACTGCCTGGCCTTCTCGGCGATGGTCTCGCGTACGTCGTCCTGGACGACCAGATCCCGGTCCAGCGCGTCGGCGACGGCCTCGACCGTGAGGTCGTCGGGCGTTCCGCCGAGTCCGCCGGTGACGACGACGGCGTCGAAGGCCTCGCTCCATCGACGGACGTAGTCGGCGATCGTTTCCTCGTCGTCCGGCACGGTGAGGATTCGCCTGGCGGTGGCCCCGCGCTCCGTTAGCTGCCGGGCCAGCCACGTCGCGTTGGTGTTCTCGGTGTCCCCCGAGAGGATCTCGTCGCCGACGGTGAGGATGGCGACCTCCATGTGTGATCGGCGAGGGTCGCCGGCCGATTAAGCGTTGTTCGATGGGAAGCGGGGCGAGTTCCCCTGCCACCGAGCGGTGGACCGCCTAGATCCCGCCGGCCGCCGGCTGACTCCCGCTGGTCGTCACCCGAGCCCGGCCTCACACAGTTTGGCCGGACGCCATCAGGAAGAGAGCCACCGAGATGACGGCGAAGAGGACGGCGACGCCCTTCTTGATCGTCTCCGTATCGAGCGCGTTCGACACGTAGGGAGCGATCTGGCCACCGAGGGCGGTCGCGGGAACGGTGAACACGACCATGTTCCACGGCGTCGTCGCGAGGCTCAGGGAGTGGCCGCCGGGAACGAGCCCACCCCCGAAGACGTGGACGATCGAGGCGATGATCGCCGTGGTCGCGACGACGACGTGGTTCGTGCCGATGGCGACCCGGACCGGCACGTTCGTCCGGAGCTTCGAGATGATGCCGAGTTCGCCGATGCCGAAGCCGGCCAGTCCCTGGAAGAGGCCGCCGACGGCGTAGTTAGCGAACCGTTCGAGGTAGCCCGACCACGTGTACGTGTAGGTGTCGCCACCGCGGTCGACCCGCGTCACGGTCCCCGCGTCGTCGATGCCGACGCCCGCGGGGCCGAGCTTCCCGTCGTCGTCCGGCAGGCCCGCGTCGGTCCCACCGTCCGTCGCGACGTCGGCCCCGTCCTCCCCCGGCTCCTCGTGGCCGAGATTGGCCGTGAACATGAGATACGCGGCGGCGACGAGCGCCAGCGCGAGCAAGGCGTGAAACAGCGGCTCGGGAATGACGAACGACAGGAGCGCGCCCCCGACGACGAAGGGGAGCGCGCCGAGGACGAGCGTGAGCCCCAGCCGTCGGTCGACCAGGCCGTACTGGATGAACGCCAGCGCCGAACTCGACAGCCCGAAGGACTCGCTAATCAGCCCGACCTTCACGAGCGTCTCGGGTTCGAGCGGGTGAGCGAGCAACGGGAAGATGAAGATCAGGAACGGCACGAACAGCGCCGACCCGCTGATCCCGACGGTGTTGACGATCGTCGCCCCCAGCAGGAAGAAGGGGAACAGCCACCAGTAGTCGAGCCAGTACGACAGCCCGGTCCCCTCGGGCGTCGGAGCCGCCAGGACGACCGCTGCGACGAACACCAGGGGCGCCGCGAAGACGAACAGGTGCTGGTGGCGCAGGAACTCCCGCTGGACCAGCTGGGTAGAACTCGCGGACATCGTCAGGTGATGTGCTGTCGCCCGTCCGTTCGCGACGCGCTCGACGACCCCACGGCGCGTAGCGGCGGTGAACCCCCATTCGAGAGGGCGATGGTGGACCGATCGCGACCGTGATCGTCGACACTACCGACCATAGCCAAGGGCGTGGGATTACCAGTTGAAAAAATCTGTGCGTCGAACCGCGTGTGTTCGTCGTTCCCACACAAATGCGCCCCGATCGCGCGGATTTCTTCCGTTCGTGGCTCTTTCGACAGATTTTCGCTGAATCGCCGTGCAGGGAACTCGCTTCTATGGCCATTCCGCTGGTCGTTCACTCCGTTCACGACCAGCCGACCTCGCGGGTCACTCCGTTCCCCGCTCGTCATTTAGTTGGTGCTCGCTGCGCTCGCACCAACCTACCTCGCATCCTTTATGCCCACCCACACCCACCCTTCGCCCATGAGCGAGGCCGAGGCCGAAGCTGTCGGGCGGGAGGAAGTCTGGATCGAAAAGTACCGCCCGACGTCGTTCGACGACATCGTTGGCCACGAGGACATCGTGGAGCGGCTGCGGAGCTACGTCTCCCGCAACGAGTTGAGCCACATGTTGTTCTCGGGACCGGCGGGGACGGGCAAGACGACGAGCGCCGTCACCATCGCCCACGAACTGTACGGCGAGGACTGGCAGGAGCACTTCCTGGAACTCAACGCCTCCGACGAGCGGGGGATCGACGTGGTCCGGGACCGGATCAAGAGCTTCGCGCGCACGAGTTTCGGCGGCGTCGACTACCGCATCATCTTCCTGGACGAGGCCGACGCGCTGACCAGCGACGCCCAGTCGGCGCTGCGCCGCACGATGGAGCAGTTCTCCAACAACGTCCGCTTCATCCTCTCGTGTAACTACTCCAGTCAGATCATCGACCCGATCCAGTCCCGGTGTGCCGTCTTCCGCTTCTCGCCGCTCTCGGACGCGGCCGTCGAGGAGGAGATCCGACACATCGCCGACGTGGAGGGGATCGAACTGACCGAGGACGGCGTCGACGCGCTGGTCTACGCCGCCGACGGCGACATGCGGAAGGCCATCAACGGGCTCCAGGCGGCCTCGATTACGGGGAGCGTCGTCGACGAGGCGGCGGTCTTCGAGATAACGTCGACCGCCAGGCCCGAAGAGATACAGACCATGGTCGAGTCCGCGCTGGGCGGCGACTTCACCGCCTCGCGGTCCAAGCTCGACGAGCTCCTCACCGACGAAGGCATCGCCGGCGGCGACGTCATCAACCAGATCCACCGGTCGGTGTGGGAGTTCGGCCTCGACGACGAGCAGGCCGTGCGCGTGCTCGACCGCGTCGGCGAGACCGACTACCGCATCACCCAGGGCGCCAACGAGCGCGTCCAGCTCGAGGCGATGCTGGCGTCGCTGGCGCTCGGGAAGTAGCGAGAGACGGCCGTTCTACTCGACGTAATGTGGAATGCTCGTCAGCCCGAAAGTCTCGAAGTCGCCGTCGAACGTGAGGACGTGGTCGACCGACAGCGAATCCGCGTGAACCGCGATGACGTGGTCGGTGAAGGATAGCTCCCCGTGATCGTCGAACTCCCTGAACTGGTCGACCGCGTCAGCCAGGACGTCGTCGGTGACCGAGCGAAAATCGAACGCCGCACCGTCGTACAGGCTATCGAGCGCTTCTGTTGCCACGTCGAAGTTCGCGTGCCGACGGAGCCTGGTGACGACCTCGTCGAGGACGTAGTCGTTCGTGAAGAGGGGGCGATACGGGAGCGAACCGGTTCGTTCGGCCTCGAAAAACGCTCGCGCCGTCTCGTGGCACTGATCCCGCGGGTAGAAGTAGGCGTACAGCGCGCCGGAATCGACGAAGAGCCCCGTCGCACCGGCCGTCTTCGGCTGGAACCTGTCGAGTTCGTTCGTCACGCGCTGTCCCCGTACAGGTCCTCGTCCATCTCCCGGGCGTCAGTCTCGTCGTCGGCTGCGGCGTCGGCGTCGACCCGGTCGTGAAAGGTGAAAAAGGGGTCCTCTGGGTCGGGGCGGTCCTTCGCTTCGAGGTACGCGCCCGTCGCTCGCCGTAGGGCTTCTTTCAGCGAGATCCCTTCCTCGTCGGCGAGTTGCCGGAGTCGCCGATACTCGGACTCGGGAAGTTCCGTCTGGACGACCTTGGCATCTGTTCGTGACATGGGATTTCGTCTGTTCATGAGATCGTCGAACCTGAATGAACAAAATTGTTGGCATAAGCGGCGAGACGAAGGGGGCCGATCGGGGCGGCCGACGGAAGGGAAACGGCGGGAAGGAGACGGCGTCCGTGTCGAAACGGGTAGCACGTGGCGGCCAGATCCGCACGTAGTCGGGCGATTGGGCGAGTATCCGCGCTCGACCCCTTCGGAACAGTTTTAGGCGCTGGTGGGCCAAAGATACCGCAATGAGCGACCTCGCCGACGAATACCGACTAGAGTACTTCGATGAGGAGGGGTTCGTCCGCCGGGAGTGTTCCGAGTGCGGGGCCAACTTCTGGACCAGGGACGAGTCCCGCGAGACCTGCGGCGAACCGCCGTGTGCGGAGTACGGGTTCATCGACGACCCCGGTTTCGACGAGGCGTACACCCTGGAGGAGATGCGCGAGGCCTTCCTCTCCTTCTTCGAGGACCACGGCCACGAACGCATCGAGCCCTACCCCGTCGCCGCGAACCGGTGGCGCGACGACGCCCTCCTGACCCAGGCCTCGATCTACGACTTCCAGCCGCTGGTCACCTCGGGGTCGACGCCGCCGCCGGCGAACCCGCTGACCATCAGCCAGCCCTGTATCCGGATGCAGGACATCGACAACGTGGGCAAGACCGGCCGGCACACGATGGCCTTCGAGATGATGGCCCACCACGCGTTCAACGCCCGCGAAGATATCGAGGACCCCGAGCAGTACGCCTACCAGGGCGAGGTGTACTGGAAGGAGGAGACCGTCCAGTACTGCGACGAACTGTTCGAGTCGCTGGGCGCGGACCTCGACGAACTCGTCTACATCGAGGACCCCTGGGTCGGCGGGGGTAACGCCGGTCCCGCGCTCGAAGTTATCTACAAGGGTGCCGAGCTGGCGACGCTGGTCTTCATGTCGATGGAGCAGGACCCAGAGGGCGAGTACGAACTGAAGGACGGCAACACGTACGCCCCGATGGACACCTACGTCGTCGACACGGGCTACGGGCTCGAACGGTGGACGTGGATGTCCCAGGGGACGCCGACCGTGTACGAGGCGATCTACCCCGACATGATCGCCTTCCTGAAGGACAACGCCGGCGTCGAGATGACCGACGAAGAGGCCGAAATCGTCCACCGCGCCGCCAAGCTGGCCGGCCACATGGACATCGACGAGGCCGAGGACATCGAGGCCGCCCGGGACACCATCGCCGACCAGGTGGGCGTCTCGACCGAAGCGCTGCTCGACCTGATGGAGCCGCTGGAGGACATCTACGCCATCGCCGACCACTGCCGGACGCTGGCGTACATGCTGGGCGACGAGATCGTCCCCTCCAACGTCGGGACGGGCTACCTCGCCCGGATGGTGCTTCGCCGAACGAAACGGCTCTGTGACACCGTCGGCGTCGACGCGCCGCTGGACGAACTCGTCGACATGCAGGCCGAGCGGCTGGGCTACGAGAACCGCGACCACGTCCGCGACGTCGTCCGCACCGAGGTCGAGAAGTACCGCGAGACGCTGGACCGGGGCGGCCGGCGCGTCCGGCAACTGGCCGACGAGTACGCCGAGACGGGCGAGGCCATCCCGGTCGACGAGCTCATCGAGCTGTACGACTCCCACGGCATCCAGCCCGACATGGTCGAGGAGATCGCCGCCGAGAAGGACGTCGACGTCGAGGTACCCGACGACTTCTACGCGCTCGTCGCCGGACGCCACGAGGGTGGCCAGGCCTTCGAGGACGAGGCGGGCGTCCCCTACGCCGACCGCATCGCCGAACTGCCCGACACCGAGCAGCTCTACTACGAGGACCAGAACCGCATGGAGTTCGAGGCCGTCGTCCTCGAGGTGTTCGACCGCGAAGACGGCGACTTCGACGTCGTGCTCGACCAGACGATGTTCTACCCCGAAGGCGGTGGCCAGCCCGCCGACCACGGGACGCTCGCGACCGACGACGTCACCGGCGAGGTGACGGACGTCCAGCTCCACGACGGCGTCATCGTCCACACCACCAGCGAGGACCCGGGTAAGGGCGAGTTCGTCCGCGGCCAGATCGACGCGACCCGACGCCGCCGCCTGATGCGACACCACACCGCGACCCACCTCGTCGTCCACGCCGCCCGGCAGGTGCTGGGCGACCACATCCGGCAGGCCGGCGCCCAGAAAGGCACCGAGAGCTCCCGCATCGACGTCAGCCACTACGAGTCCATCTCGCGCGAGGAGGTCGAGGCCATCGAGCACTACGCCAACGAGATCGTCATGGACAACGTCGCGGTCACCCAGGAGTGGCCCGACCGTCACGACGCCGAAGCCGAACACGGCTTCGACCTCTACCAGGGCGGCATCCCGCCGGGCGAACAGATCCGCCTCATCCACGTCGCCGAGGACGTTCAGGCCTGCGGCGGCACCCACGTCGCCCGCACGGGTGACGTCGGGACGATCAAGATGTTGGGCACCGAGCGCGTCCAGGACGGCGTCATCCGGCTCACGTTCGCCGCCGGCGACGCCGCCATCGAGGCGACCCAGCGCACCGAGAACGCTCTGAACGAGGCCGCCGAAATCCTCGACGTCAGCCCCGAGGACGTCCCCGAGACCGCCGAGCGGTTCTTCTCCGAGTGGAAGGCCCGGGGCAAGGAAATTGAGGAACTCAAGTCACAGCTCGCCGAGGCACGGGCCTCGGGCGGGGCCGATGCCGAAGAGGTCGAAGTCGGCGACGCCACGGCGGTCGTCCAGCGCATCGACGCCGACATGGACGAACTGCGCGCCCAGGCCAACGCCGTCGTCGAGCAGGGCAACATCGCCGTGCTCGGCTCCGGCGCGGACGGTGCCCAGTTCGTCGTCGCCGTCCCCGACGGAGTCGACCTCAACGCCGGACAGGTCGTCGGCGAACTGGCGGGGATGGTCGGCGGCGGCGGTGGCGGTCCCGCCGACTTCGCCCAGGGCGGCGGCCCGGACGCCGACGCACTGGACGAGGCGCTCGAAGACGCGCCCGACGTCTTGCGGCGGGTCGCCAACGCCTGAGTTCGTTCGCCGCCCACTGTTTTTCGCCGACCGCCGTTCCGCCAGCGACAGCCTCGCCACGGTCACCGACCGGGACCACTCAGTTCCGTCCCGTCTGGTAAACCACTGGATCCGTCCACCACCTATCTGTCCGCCGTCGGCCAGTTTCACTTTCACTCCCCTGTTAACGGGGGTTTATATCCCCCCACGCATAATGGAAATCCATGGCAGCACAGGAAGAACTCGAAGACCTGCCGGGCGTCGGTCCGGCGACCGCGGAGAAGCTCAAGGAGAACGGTTTCGACAACTACCAGGGCATCGCCGTCGCCAGTCCCGGTGAACTGTCGAACACCGCCGACGTCGGCGAGTCCTCCGCCGCCGACATCATCCAGGCCGCCCGGAAGGCCGCCGACATCGGCGGCTTCGAGACCGGTGCCACAGTGCTAGAGCGACGTGAACAGATCGGCAAACTCACCTGGGGCGTGGACGAGGTCGACGAGCTGCTCGGGGGCGGCGTCGAGACACAGTCGATCACCGAGGTGTACGGCGAGTTCGGGGCCGGCAAGTCCCAGGTGACTCACGAACTTTCGGTGACTGTTCAGCTCCCCGCCGAACACGGCGGCCTGGAGGGTTCTACCATCTTCGTCGACTCCGAGGACACCTTCCGGCCCGAGCGTATCGACCAGATGGTCCGCGGCCTCGACGACGAGGTCCTCGCGGATACGATGGAACTCCACGGCGTCGTCGGCGAGGACGAGACGGCCGACCCCACCGACGAGGCCAACCTCGAGGCGCTCGTCGAGTCGGTGCTGGACAAGATCCACGTCGCGAAGGCGTTCAACTCCAACCACCAGATCCTGCTCGCCGAGAAGGCCCAGGAGATCGCCAGCGAGAGCCAGGACGAGGAGTTCCCCGTCCGCCTGCTCTGCGTCGACTCACTGACCGCCCACTTCCGCGCCGAGTACGTCGGCCGTGGCGAGCTCGCCGACCGACAGCAGAAGCTCAACAAGCACCTCCACGACCTGATGCGCGTCGGTGACCTCAACAACACCGCCGTCGTCGTTACGAACCAGGTCGCCTCGAACCCCGATTCGTTCTTCGGCGACCCGACCCAGCCCATCGGTGGCAACATCCTGGGCCACACCTCTACCTTCCGCATCTACCTCCGCAAGTCCAAGGGGACCAAGCGGATCGTCAAGCTCGTCGACGCGCCGAACCTCCCCGACGGCGAAGCCGTGATGCGCGTCGAGGAAGAGGGACTGCTGAACGAGTAGGGTTCGCCACTCGCCGTTTCTATCGCTTTCTCGATCATCGTCTGACGCCGGAGTGGATCTGTCGTGGTACGACCCCACAACCGCAGTACTGCGGCCAGCTTCGAGCTGAAAGAAACGGGTTGTGAACCACTCACGTACAGATGAAATGCTTCGAACGCTGACGTTCCAGCCAGAAGCATCCGCTCGGCGTGGCGTCGAACCCCTCTCTTTCAACTCGAATCGGTCGCTGTCTTGCGTCTGACCGGTGTCTGACGCCGGAGCGAAACTCGAGACACGATGGCGAAAAACGCAATCCGTGAGTGGGTTTCGAGGTGAAGCGGAGGGGTTGGCTCGACTTCCAGTCGAGAGCGGGGTCGGCGGGGCGTCGTCGACCGGGTATCAGTCGCCCGCCGACTTCATCCCGGTCCCCTTCAGGTCAGCGCCGTCGACGGAGGACCGAAGGGCGTCCATCCCGTCGTCGCGGTCGATACCGAAGTTGTCCGCGTAGAGGGCCTGCACGCGCTCGTACTCCGCGTCGGAGAGCGGCGGCGTCCCGGAAGCGCCCGCCCACTCGTCGACGTCGTCGGTGGTCCGGAAGGTGGGCGTGACGCTGGCGACCTCGTCGTGGGCCAGCAGCCACTGGATGGCGGCCTGGGCCATCGTCCGCGTGCCGTCGGCGTGGTCGGGGTCTTCGAGGAAGCGAAGCGTCTCCACCTTCTCCCAGCCCGTCTCGTACCACTCGTCGGGGCGGAACCCGCGGTGGTCGCCCTCGTCGAGTTCCGTGTCGGGGGTGACCTGCTCGTTCAGCAGGCCGGAGGAGTGGGGGACGCGAGGGAGCACGCTCGTGTCGGCGTCGAGTTCCCGAATCGTGTCGATGAAGTGCTGACCGGGGGTCTGCTCGAACAGGTTGAACACGACCTGGACGGCGTCGAACTCGTTCTCGACGGCGGCGTCGCCCTCGGCGAGCCAGCCGATGGAGGGGCCCAGCGCCCAGCCGATGGCCTCGACCCTGCCCTCCTCCCGGAGTTCGTCGAGGAGTTCGAGGACGTCGGGCGTCACCTCGTCGACGTTGGCGTTGTGGAGCATCAGCAGGTCCACGTAGTCGGTGTCCAGGCGCTCCAGGGAGCGGTCGAACGCCGTCCGGAGGTACTCGGCGTCCATCTCCTTCGGGAGTTCGCCGTGGCCCGCCTGCGGGTTGTTGTAGAAGTCGTAGCCCACTTTCGTCGAGAGGGTCACCTCGTCGCGGTGTTCGGCCAGCGCCTCGCCGACGAGTTCCTCGGAGTTCCCGTGGCCGTAGACGTCGCCCGTGTCGAAGAACGTCACGCCCTCGTCCAGCGCGTGCTGGACCATGCCGATCGCCTGCTCGCGCGTGCGGTCCCCCCACCAGTCGGTGCCGACGACCCAGGCGCCGAAGCCGACCTCCGACACCTCGACGCCGGAGTTGCCGAGCTCGCGGTAGTGCATGATCGGATAATACGTGTGGCCGCACTTAGCCCTCGTGGTTCGTTCGAGAGTGGGTAGTGGATCAGTGTCGGTGAAGACAGACGACAGCAACAACTCGAAAGCCCCGGGCGGTTCGACTCGGGAGGCTCGTTGCGCGCTTCGCTCACTCCGTTCGCTGCAGTGCTTACGTCGCCTGCCTTCGTCGAACCGCCCGCCCCTTTCAGTCCACCCCACGGCCCGTGGTTTGCTCCAGCCACGTTACTCGCTCTCGGTGCGTGGTTCCGGTGACTTCCGGAGGTCGGGCACCGCGACGCCAGTGGGGAACCAGTCCGAGGCACCGCCCCGGCGGACCCACCACCAGGTCAGGCCGATAGCGACGCCGAGTGCGAGGTAGACGACCAGGCCAGCCTCGGGGCCGAAGGGGCCACCAGTGATCAGGGGGTCGCCGGTCTGGCGGACGTCGAGTATCGTCGCTGGCGTCGTCAGCCCGCTGACCGGGAAGCCGTACACCGACGAGAGCGAGAAGTTCCAGGTGATGTGGACGCCGATGGCGATGCCCAGGTCCTCCGTCACGACGTACGTCCAGGCGAGGAAGAGGCCGACGACGGTGATGTTGAACGCGGAGACGAGGGTGGCGTTCGGGTTGGTGATGTGGACGACGCCGAACACCGCGGAGGTGAGGACGGCCGCGACGCCGAGGGCGGTCCGGGGACCGATCGGTCCCAGGCCGTTGAGTCCCTCAGCGATATTCGTCAGCAGGTACCCCCGGAAGAGCACCTCTTCGCCGACGCCGACGGCGACGAACATGAGGACGACGAGGACGAACGCGACGGGGAACGGCTGGTCGATACCGAGCCCGGGCCTGCTGAGGAACAGCTGTTCGACCGTGATCAGCCCGGCGGCGAGTTCGACGGCGAACACGGCCGTCGTCATCGCCACTCCGAGGAGGAGGCCGAAACCGAGGTTGCGCCACCAGCGCCGGCCGCCCAGACCCAGATCGGGGAGCGTCCGGCGGTCGACGAACCACGCGGCGACCACGAGCACGCCCGTGACGAGGACGTTCGACGCGGTCTGGGCCACGAGCGTCGAGGCCAGGATTCCGCCGACGACCAGCGGGCCGGCGAACGACAGGATCGCCTGGGCGTAGTCGACGGCGAGGAACAGTGCCAGCGACGCGAGGACGAGAATGAATGTCGCAGCGATCAACCGCCAGCCGGCCCGGAGTCGCCGTTCACGTCCGTTCACGAACACGCGTCTCGTCAGCGACCGGTCGCCCGGCTCTGTCATGGCCGATCCGTCTCGAAGCTAGACCTTAGTTGTGGCTGAAGTATACCTATTCACCGGCTAACACGCTTGCGTCGGGCGGTTACACTCGGGTAACGGAAACCCCTTTGTCTGCCCACTGTGTTGAGCAGTGTATGACTAAGCGTCACGTCTCGTTACCGCCGCTCGCGGAGGAGGGGCTGCGGGCGTTCATCTCCGACGTCGACGAGCGCCTCTCGGGGGAGGAGAACACGTGCGACGTCGTCGAGGACGTGCTGATCGACCTCCACGGGGACCGGGCGGCCTACGAGCGCTGGCAGGCCGGCGAGAAGGTTTCGCCCGCCGAGCGGGTGCGCCTGCAGGGGTACGACCCCTGTAACGCGACACTGGAGAGCGAGTACTACGCCGAGAAGGACGAGGAGCGGTTCACCCGGTCGAAACACCTCCAGTGGCTCTGGCGCCAGTTCGACGCGACGCCGATGGCCGACAACGTCGAGTTCGCGCTGCGCTTCCGGAAGATGATCGCCGAGCACCTCTTCGAGTCGGTGGGGGAGAACTGCCGCTTCTTCAAGGGGATCAGTTTCACCTACGGCCACAACATCTCCGTGGGCGACAACGTCGTGATCCACGACGACGTCCACCTCGACGACCGCGGCAAACTCACCATCGGCGACCGCGTCTCCATCTCCGACGACGCCCACGTGTACAGCCACGACCACGACGTCAACGACCAGACCGCCATCGAGAACTATCACACTATCATCGAGGACGACGTCCGGGTGACCTACGACTCGATGGTCCGCGCAGGGGTCCGCCTCGGCGAGAACAGCGTCCTCGCCGCCAAGTCGATCGCCGCACGCGACGTCCCGGCCCACCACGTCGCCGCCGGGACGCCCGCCAAGAGCGTCAAGATCAAACCGGGCTGGGAGTCCGTCGCCGAGCCCATCGATGACGCCAACGTCGACCGCCGCGACGAACGGGAACTCGACTACGCGATCCCCGACGACGTGGAGACGTTCGACGAGTTCGGGCGCGACCGGACCCCGCCGGACGCCTGACCGAGCCCAGCGCCGCGGGCACGAGCGTCGGGGCCACCAGCGTCGCTCCCTCGCCGCCACGCAGCAGTCACCAGATACGGACCGGGAGACGGCCAGATCCCGTCTGACTCGCTTCTCGCCCCAAAATATCCAAGTATCTTGCCAACGTATAACACAGTATGGAAGCGCTGGGCTGGCTCGTCGCCTACGTCCTCGGGTTCGCACTCGTCCAGCTCTTGCTCTACCGCTACATCCAGCGGGACGACGCCTCACCGGACGCCGCTCCCGGCTCCGTCGACCGCTCCGCACGCCGGTCGATGGAACAGCCGTCTGCTCGACCCGGAGCAGGTGACGGGGACGGCGACGACGAGGAGGGAGTCCACTGTCGCCACTGCGGAACCCTCAACGACTACGAACAGCAGTTCGCCTACTGCCGGGAGTGCGTCCAGCCGCTCCAGTGACCGTTGTCGGCCCGCGCCAGTGACTGTTGTCGGCGACGGCTCGTCGGAGGGCGAGTTTTCAGGGATCCGGCCGCAGTCACCTGACCGGCCAGTCGGTTATCAGCCCTGAAAACCGAGCGCAAACACCTATACCGGGAGTTGGCATTGCAGGCAGTATGCGCGTTTCGAGCGGCGTTCCGGGATTCGATCAGCTCGTCGAGGGTGGGCTTCTCGAGGACCGACTGTACGTCATCAGCGGCCCGCCAGGGAGCGGCAAGACCACGTTCTGTGCGCAGTTCATCACCCAGGGCGCGAAGAAGGGCGAGGACTGCCTCTACGTGACGATGCACGAGACCCAGACCGAGCTGATGCAGGACATGTCGGGCTACGAGTTCGGCTTCGACCGGGCGATGCAGTCCGACGCCATCCAGTTCCTGAACCTGGTGACCGAGAGTGGCAAGCGAACCATCTCGCAATTCGGCACCGAGAGCGGGCTGACGAACCGGCTCATCGCCTTCATCGAGCAGAACGGCGTCGACCGCGTCGTCGTCGACTCGACGATGCTCCTCCAGCACTTCCTCACCGACGTCTCCCAGGAGATAACGGGCTTCCTCTCGGCGCTCAAGCAGACGGACGCGACCATCCTGCTCATCTCCGAGATGACCGACCCCTCCTCCTACAGCGACGAGCACTACCTCGCCCACGGCGTCATCTTCTTCCACAACTTCCTCGACCGGGGCAGCATGACCCGCGGGATGCAGGTGATCAAGATGCGCGGCACGGCCATCGACTGCGACATCCGCCAGATCGAGTTCTCCGACAGGGGGCTGCAGGTGTTCCCGGACGAGAAGATCGAGTCATGAGCCTCTACGAGCGCGAGTACGACAGCGACTGGGACGTCCTGGACAAGGACGAGGCCACCGAACGGGCCTACGCCATCGGCGTCGCCGAGAAACTCGGCGAGTACAACCGCGACGAACTGGAGGCGGTCTACGACGAGATGGACACCTCCTACAACAAGAGCCTGGTCGAACTCGCCTACCGCGAGGGGCGCCAGGAGGCCACCGAAGCCGCCGAGCGGTCCAGCGCGGACGGCGACGCGGTCTGGGCGGAACTCGTCGAGGGCGAGACCGTGACTGTGGACCCCGACGACCGCCCCACCGGCGGCCGCGACGGCCTCCCCGAGGCCCTGGAGACGAGCGACGTGCTCGACCGCCAGGAGGTCGACAGCACCGACGTCGTCGACCGACCCAAGTTCCTGGACCGGTAGTTCGACGTCGAGTTTTCGGAGTGAGCGGTAATGTTTGCTCAGTACAGATCAAGGAGTTAGCGATCGGTGGCTTCCAGGATTGTCGCTGTTAGCACGACGTCAAACACCTCGAAAGCCCTCGGCGCGCTCGACTCGTGCGAACCCGCTGCGCGCGCTCGTTCCTCGCGTGCTTGCGGGTTCGGACTTCGTCGACCGCACCTCGCCCTTTCAGTCCACCAGGAATCAGCACCGCTCGTGCACGGAGGCACTCGCGATTAGACCGCCACCCCTCCCCGAACCCGCCGCGTCCGCGGCGGGTCACGCTACCTTCAGTAACCACCCGGCCGGGAGCGCGTTTCATCGCGCGACCCACCGAAAGACTCGGCACACCTCGTCTTTCGAGCCCACACTCGCTTCGCTCGCGTGGAAGGGGAAGGGCAGGGCTGCGGTGCTTTCCTGGAGGACTGAAAGGGCGAGGGGTGGTCCGGGAACCCGGGCGCAGTAAGCGACCGCGAGAGCTCCGCTCTCGCGTAGTCCTCAGCTCCGCTGAGGGCACCGCAACGCAGTGAGGAGCGTGGTTCGAAAGGCGCGCAGCGCCTTTCGTCATCACGAGAGAGCGAAGCTCTCTCGAACGACAGCGAGCCCCGGGACCGGAGCGCGCCGAGGGCTTTCTGGTTGTTGGCGGTCTCCTTTCTTACAATGCTATCCCATCAAAACACCCGTTCAACTCACAGATGACGAGAACGGCCGAGCCTCTCGCCACAGATGTACGAGTGAATCCTGGGACGCCATCACACACCACAAGAACACCACCGAAAAGAGACCGGCCTAAATCGAGAGCTGATCGGGGCCGTCCTCGCTGATCGACACCGGATCGCGGTCGGAGTAACCCACGCGGCCGATGCCCTTCGACGAGACGGCGCTGTACATCGCCAGGCGCGCCTGGTCGGCGCTCTGGTACGTCTCGGGCGTGAGGCGTTCGAGCACGTCGCCGAGGGACTCCGTGCCGTTCGGGAGGTCGAGTTGCACGTCGCCGTAGGCCTCGATGAGATCGCCTGTCGTCGCGGGGTAGTCGTGGTCGTTCATCGGCGTCGTCGCGCTGTCGAGTAGTCGCATACACCAGCATTCTTCATGGTCGTTAATAAACTTTCACTATTAATCGTACAATGCCACCAAGGGCGTATAAGGTGCACACCGGAACCGGCATAGGGTGAGCGGCCGAGGGTCGAGTCGAGATGGTCGTCGCCGACCTGCACGTCCACACGACGAACTCCGACGGGACGCTGACGCTGCCGGAAGTGCCCGGTATCGCTCGTGAGGCCGGTCTCGACGCCGTGGCCATCACGGACCACGACCGCCTCCACCCCGATCTCGACGGGCCCGTCGTCGAGCGCGACGGGATACTGGTGATCCACGGCATCGAACTCCGGGCCGACGCCGGCGACCAGCGCGTCGACCTGCTCGGCTACGGCGCCCGACCGACCCGAGCGCTCCGCGAGGAGTGCGACCGAATACAGGCGAATCGCGAGGAACGCGGCGCCGCCATCATCGACTGCGTCGAGGAGCGCCTGAACGTCTCGCTGCCCGTCGAGCCCCGATCCGGACTCGGCCGCCCCCACATCGCACGCGCCATAGCCGACGTGAGCGAGTACGACGTCCAGGGCGCCTTCGACGACCTGATCGGCGACGATTGCCCGTGTTACGTGCCACGCGAGGTGCCCTCGTTCGAACGCGGGCGCGACCTCCTCGCCGACGCCTGCGGGCTGGTCGGCCTGGCGCATCCGCTGCGGTACCCCGACCCCGACGACGCGCTCGCCCTGTGTGACTCGCTCGACGCCGTCGAGCGCTGGTACCCCTACGACGACGCGGTCGATACGGCGCCCGTCGACCGGGCCGTCGAGCGGTACGACCTGCTCGAAACTGGCGGGAGTGACGCCCACGAAGACGTTCTCGGCGTCGCCGGGCTCGACGCCGCTGCCTTCGAGCGCATCCGGACGGCCCTCGGCGTCTGATAGTGGTAGTTGTAATCCATTACAACCGTCCGTCTGACGCCTGGCATGCGAGAACGGAGGGTTCAATGCCCCCCAGTCCATAACGCCTGCCATGCAGTGCCACTACTGCGAGAACGAGGCTGACGTCGCCGTCGAGAAAGACGCGGTGAAGGTCGGCGTCTGCCAGGTGCACTTCCGCGAGCAACTGGAAGAGCTCGAGGAAGCCGAGTGGCTCTCGGACGTGGACGAAGAGCTCGACATCGACCGGTCCGAGTGAGTCCCGCCGCCCACACTCGCCCGTAGTTCTCCGACAGCGGTCGGACACCGGGTGACTTCCACTGGTCGTCACCCGAGCCCTGTCGTCCGAAAATCTTCGGTTTTCGGGATGAGCGTGGGACTCTTCGAGTCCCACGAACCATGCGAACGGGCGGCGAAGCCGCCCGTGAACAGATGACGAGAGAGCGAAGCTCTCTCGAACCACTTCACTTCGTTCAGCAGGACGCGAGTCCGATCGATTCCGTTCCGCCGGCGACCGTTCTCCCGAGACGTCTCCGCAGATTACAGCGGCAGCGCCGCCCCGCACGCCCAGTACCTTTACTCGCTGGCCGCCCAACCATCAGACATGGAAAAGGTCACTCTCGACGCCGTCGACTCGCGGATGGGTCCCGCAGCCGTCAAGCGCCCCCTCTCGGACGCGCTCGACGCGGACGGCGTCGCGCTGAACTACTACGAGCTCGCCCCCGGCGATAGCTTCGGCTTCGGCTACCACCGCCACGCCGACCAGGAGGAAGTGTTCCACGTCCAGCGCGGCACCGTCACGTTCGAGACGGAGGACGGTGACGTCGACGTGGGTGCTGGAGAGCTCATCCGCTTCGCCCCCGGCGAGTGGCAACTCGGCACCAACCGGGGTGACGAGCGGGTGGTCGCCCTCGCCATGGGCGCCCCCGCCGACGCCGGCGCGACCGAGATGCTCCGGGAATGCGCCGACTGCGGCGGCCGCACCGAGAACCGCATCGAGATGACCGACGACCGCGACGCGCTCGTGACGGTCTGCGAGCAGTGCGACGCGGAGACGGGCCGATTCACCTGAGATGGCCGCACGCACCGCACGAACCGCGGCCGTACCGCGGCTCGTCTACGACGACCAGTGTGGCTTCTGTACCTGGTCGGTCGAACTCGCACTCCGCCACGGCGAGTTCGAGGCCGTCGGCTTCTCGGAGCTCTCGCCTGACCAGCGCGCCCGCCTGCCCGAGTCCTACGACCGGTGCATGCACCTCCTGACCGACGACGCGGCGTACTCCTGTGGCGCCGCCGCCGAGCGGACCATCGAACTGGCGCTCCCGGCGACGCGGCCACTGTTCGGCGCCCTCAGGCAGGTCCCCGGCTACGCCCGTTTCCGCGAGGGGCTCTACCGCTGGATCGGCGACCGACGCGCGATCTGGGGGCGCTACCGGAGCGCCTCCCCGCCGGCGGGTCGGTGACACCCAGGTAGTCACGCCAGTGACACCCGGAACAGTCGACGACAGTCGTCTCTCCAACAGTCACGGATACTCAGTGCACGGACACGCATAATCTAAATGTTCAGTTTAGACATCACTTCTGTCGCCGTCTGTCGCTTTCCACATTCCTCGGGTTAGTGATACGACGGTTCGAGGCACTGGAGTCGTACCCCCAGATCGCCCGACGTAGGCGCGTCTGACAAACGATTAAGTGGGTAGAACGAGCAACAGTAACACATCAATGGGCAACAAGAACAAGACCATCTCGTTCAGGGTCAGCCAGGAGAAGTTCGAGACGCTCCGGGACATCGCAGAGGAACGTGACATCTCGCTGTCTGCAGTCTTCCGCGACTACGTCGACATGCTCGTCGCCCACGACGGCCAGGTCGAGGTCGTCCCCGAACACGAAGTCGGCGAGTCCGAGAGCACCACCGAGAGCTTCCCGCCCAAGGTCGAGGTCCCCAAGAGCTTCGTCCGGGAACACGAGCGTCTCGAACTCGAGGCCGACCACCTGCGCGAACAGCTCGAAGAGCACAAGCGCTACGTCACGAAACTCCGCCAGCAACTCGACGAGAACGACGACGAGGACGTCGTCCAGCTCGAAGACCTCGACGGCGACGACGACGAGGAGACCTCCTACCGCATCGGGAGCTTCGAAGACGTCTAACTGAACTCGGCCCGACAGACTCCGTTCTGCCGTCTATATCAGGTCGTCCCGTTTCTGCCGCGCTTTCGCCGCGACGTCTCCCTGCCCGTCGACCTCTGCCAGTGCCTCGACCGCTTCCAGCGTCCGGATCGAGTCGTCGAGGAAGTTCCGCACGTCGCCGGGATAGGCGTACAGCATGTAGTCGTCGCCCATCACGTCGACGACGCCCTGGGGCCCCATGCCCTGCTCGCGGAGTTCGAGGAGATAGCGAGTGAACTTCCGCTCGGCACAGCCGCAGTGGGGGTTGGCCTGGCAGTCACAGTCCAGGAAGTCCTCGGCGAACTCGAGGACCCGGTCGCGACTGGCCTCGTTGAGCTTCGCCAGCCCCTCGCCCTGGAAGAGGATGTCCAGGGTCGCGCCCTTGAACGCACCCTTGGGGAACGACGTCTCCAGCTGTGAGGCGAGCTGGCGGTGGTTCTTGACGTATATCTTGTCCGTGATGGCCACGCTTGCACGAAGAAAGACGGTCCGGGTGCAAAAGCCTCTCGAAGCGGGGGTGGAGTCGTAACGTATATCTGAGTCAGTGGTTTAGATGAGGACGCCTCACCCGTGTCCGGGCTGGGGTAGTGGCATCCTTGAGCCTTGTGGGGGCTCAGAGGCGGGTTCAATTCCCGCGCCCGGACCTAGGCAACTTTTGCCGCAAAATTCGTGGCGAGGTTTACCCCCGCTCAGCTTTACTTTCACTCCGGTAGGCAGAGGTTTAATTTCCTTCTCTCCGTCCATTGAACTATGTCCGAACACACCTGTCCGACCTGTGGGAAACAGTTCGACTCGCGACGCGGGCTCGGTGTACACCACACCTCGGCCCACGATGAGCGGTTACCGAACAGAGAATGCGCTCGTTGCGGAGCGGAGTTCCACTGCGAATACGAAAAGAAGTACTGTTCCGAGGAGTGCCACGATAGCGCGGTTTCGTACGAAGGTGAGAACAACCCGAACTACCGGGGTGGGAAGGAAACCACGACGTGTGTAATCTGCGGGACTGACTTCGAGTACTATCCCAGTGAGAAACCGGGGAAGTTCTGCTCGACGTGTGTCGAGACCGAGCCCTGGCGACATTCTCCCGACTTCTCAGGAGAGAACAATCCGCGGTGGAGCGGGGGCAAGCAGACGGTCCACTGCGACGTCTGTGACGGCGCGTTCGAGCGTCATCCAGGGATGATCACGGGAGAGGCGACCCTCTGCAGCCGTGAGTGTCACACCGAATGGCTCTCCGAGGAGTTCACCGGCGATGGCCACCCGAACTGGCTCGGTGGCGGGACTGGCTCCTACGGAAAGGGGTGGAACCAGGTCCGGAAACGAGCGCTGGAGCGCGATGGACACGCATGCGTGATGTGTGAAACCGGCGCCGACGAACTCGGGCGCAACCCGGACGTCCACCACCTGATCCCGGTTCGCGTGTTCGTCGAGTCGCCGCTGTTGACCATCGAGGACGCCCACACGCTCGACAACGTCGTCTCACTGTGCCCGGCGTGTCACCGTCGCGCCGAGTTCGGTCACCATTCGAGGGCGGAGCTCCGGTGGCGGGCCGGCGTTAGAGCGACACCGTGTTGAGTGACGATAGAACGGACTACGTACGTACCAATTGGTGATACTTTTAGTTCGTGCTGTGTGCAATACCGCTGTACTGCGGCGAGACATTCCATCTAATCACACCCATAGAAATCCAGATAGTTACCACCCGAAGTTAAGGTGGACGAGAGTAATCACCGTCTGTGCAGTCACAGACACGAATCGCGGTACTGCAGTCGATTTTTCTGGTCGTCGCCCTGTCGCTGGTCGGAGTGCCAGCCCTCGCGGGGACCGCTGTGCAGCCGACCGGGATGGACGGAACTGTCTCCGCGAACGCCGAGGCGGACGCGACGAACGGCAGCGGTGAGTCGCTGGCCGGCGAGACGGTCACCCTCCACGTGTCGAGCGGTGACGGGATAGAGAGGGCGACGTTCTCCTTCGAGATGACCGAGAACGGGCGTATCGAAGGGCTCGAACGCGGGGCGCGCGAGAACGCGACGGTCGAGATGCGGACCGACCGGCAGACGTTCGAGCGGGTCGCACACGCGCCGAACCCGGAGCGGGCGTTCCGGGCGGCGATCGAGCGCGGCGACGTCGAGACGCGCGTCGCCGACGACGCGGACGACGACGAGTGGAACGTGTTCAGCGGCGTCGAGGAACTCGCCCGGTCGCTCGGCCTCTGAGCGCGGGCCAGTGTAGCGCGTCTGGCGGACGGTTCTCAGGACTGGGGCCGGAAGACGGCGGCGTCGCTCTCCTCGGCGCCGTTCTGGTAGTTCGGACTCGACTTGATGATCGTCAGCGCGGTCATGATGTCGGTGCGGGTGAGCAGGCCGAGGAAGCGCTCGTCGTCGAGGACGAGCAGGCGACCGACCTCGTTGTCGTCGAGTTCGGTGAGCGCCGTCATCACGTCGTCGTCGGGCGAGACGGTGAACAGCTCGGTGGTCATGACGTCCCTGACGCGGTAGGCGTCGCGCTCGACGTCGCGGACGGCGCGGGCGTCGTCCAGCGTCACGAGGCCGACGACGTCGTCGCCGACGGCGACGGGATAGCCGGTGTGGCGCTCGCGGAACATCGTCTGGATAAGTTCGCTGACGCTCGTCTCCGGGTCGACGGTGGTGACGCGCTCGGCGGGCGTCATCACGTCGCGGACGGTGACGCCCTCGAAGGCCGCCCGCATGACCGTCTGTCGGGACTCGCTCTCGGCGCCGATGTAGATGAAGAAGGCCAGTCCGATGAGCAGCGGGTTGAACGGCGGGATCAGGCCGAAGAGGCCCAGCAGGATGGCGAACCACTTGCCGACTTCAGCGGCGAGTTCGGTCGCGCGGGCGAACGGGCGGTTGCGGGCGAGCAGCGCCCGGAGGACGCGCCCCCCGTCCATCGGGAACCCGGGGAGGAGGTTGAACCCGGCGAGCGCGACGTTCATCAGCGCGAGGTAGCCCAGGACGAAGCGGGCGGCCTGGAATCCCGTCTCCGCCGACCCCGGGACGACGACGAAGGCGACGTAAGAGAGGACGCCGAGGACGACGCTGACGATGGGTCCGGCGATGGCGATGGTGAGTTCCTGGCGCCAGTCCTCGGGCATCTCGGTCAGCTGGGCGATGCCGCCGAACAGCCACAGCGTGATGGAGTCGATGGGGTAGCCGTAGCGCCTGGCCACCAGCGAGTGGCCCAGTTCGTGGAGGACGACGCCGGTGAACAGCCCGACGGCGGCGGCGACGCCCAGGACCCACGGGAGCGAACCGGTGGTGAGGACCGCCGCGTCGAGACCGGCGCCGGTCCGGTTGAGCAGGTCGACGGTCTGGGTGACCTGCGAGCCGATGATCCAGGCGAAGATGGGCAGGATGAGCAGGAAGGTGAGATCGAGCTGGATGGGGATCCCGAACGCACTCCCGATTCGGAACCGTCGCATGCGGGAGGCTAGAGTGGGGACGGTCTTAAGCCCCCCTGTGGAGGACAGATGTCGTCTCGGTCGACACGCCTTTCGGGTGAGGAGGCGAACGTTCGCCCATGAGCGACCCACTCGTTCGCCGTGCGGCGGACGTCGAGTACGAGGACGTCGGCGCAGCCGACGGAATGGCCAAGGGCGTACTGGTGGGGGAGGACCAGGGCGCGCCGAACCTCGCCATCCGCCGGTTTACGCTCGAACCCGGCGGGTCGGTCCCGAGACACACCAACGAAATCGAGCACGAACAGTACGTGCTCTCGGGGGCCTACACCGTCGGAATCGAGGGGGAAGAGTACGAGGTCGAGGCGGGCGACAGCCTCCACATCCCCGCCGGCGCGGTCCACTGGTACCGCAACGACGGCGACGAGGAAGGTGCCTTCCTCTGTGCAGTCCCGGCCGGCGACGACGCCATCGAACTGGTCGAGGAGTAGCGTCCTCGATACGAGACCGCCTGCGAGCATCACGTGACAACGACATTATTATATTCCCAGACATCTGCGTAATCTATTCGAGACCACGTCTCACCTGGTTCAATTTGCGCATGGTATCGAAGGACTTCGCGACGAAACTCGTAACGACGGGATGCGGACTCCTGGTCAGTCTCGGGCTCGTGACCGACGGCTACCAGGAGTTCGAACGGGGCGCCCCGATGGCCGAGTGGGTCCCGCTGCTGTCGCTGGGCCTGGTCGTCGGATCCTTTCTGGTCGTGACGAGAGTCGCGGCGCGATTCGGTGACGACCCGAAGACGACGGAGGGGTTCCCGCTCGCTCTCCGGGCCGCGACCGGTGGCTTCGCCCTCACCGCCGCGGCCGGGGTAGCGTACGTGACGTCGAATTTTACGGCTATCCTGAGCTGGGGGCACGTGGTCATGGGGGTCGGCGGCCTGCTGGTGATGGGGTGGGCGTGGCTGCGTACGCCCTCGTGAGCGACGCGCGTATCTCTTCACTTCGCTGGCCCGAACGCGTAGAGGCCGTCGACGGCGTTGACGTAGAGCCCGCCGTCGACGACCACCGGCTGGGACTCGACGCCGCCCATCACCTGGTCGCCGCCGACGACTTTGTCCGGGAAGTCGTGACGCCAGTGCTCGCTGCCGTCGGTCGGGTCGAGGACGACCAGGGGCGCATCGAGGCCGATGGTCCCGACGTAGACGGCGTCGGTACCGACCGTCACCGACTGGACGGACCCGCTCTCCGAATCGGGGACGACCTGCCAGTCGGTACTCCCATCGCTCGCGGCGAGCGCGGATAGGGTCGACCCCCTGGCGACGTAGACGGTCCCGCCGTCGACGGTGATGCCCCGGGGCCGGTCGTCGAACTCGCGTCGCCAGCGTTCGCTCCCGTCGTCGAGAGCCAGTGCACGAACAGAGTCGTCGTAACTCCCGACGTACACGGTTCCGTCGGCGACAACGGGCGTCGTGAAGGCGTCCCCCGCTACCTCGGTCCGCCACCGTCCGCTCCCGTCCGCAAGCGACAGGCCGAGGACGACGCCGGTGCCGTCCCAGCCGCCGGAGACGACGGCGACGGTGTCGTCGGCGACCGCGACGCCGTTCTGGCGCTTCGGCGGCTCGACCGACCAGCGCTCCTCGCCGTCGGCGAGCGCGTAGGCGCGGACCGCGGGGCGACGGACGTACTCGCCGGACTGTCCGTCGACGGCGCCGGAGAACGGAACGACGACGCAGTCGTCGACGACGGTCGGATCGGTCGGGCTGTCGTCGCCGACGTCGACTCGCCAGGCCGGGCTGCCGTCCGCGACGTCGAACGCAGCGACCTCTCCTTTCACGCAGGTTATCGCCCGTCCGTCGGTGAGGGCCGGCCAGCCACGGCTCGCGTCGGGGAGCGACTGCGTCCACTCTATCCGGCCGTCGCTCGCGTCGCGAGCCACGAGTGCGGGCGCGCCGTCGACGGTGTGGACGAGCGTGTCCTCCTCGGGGGTCGGCGTCAAAGTGGGCCGGCCGCTGGTGTCCTCGCCGAGTTCCGCGTAGTGGAACAGCCGACCGTCGGCCAGCACCGGCGGGCCGCTGCGGATCCGCCGGAGGTGCCAGTACGGTTCGCCGTCCTCGGGGAGGCCAGTGGCGTCCGTGAGGCCGGTGTGGCCCGGGCCGGCGCCGAACTGCGACCAGGTGCCGCCGACGTCGAGGGGTTTCGGGGAGCGTTCGGTCGCCGTCGGTCTGTCCTCGTCGCCCGTGGGCGCCGTCGTGGTTTCGTCGGTGTCAGTGCGGTCGGTGTCGGTATCGTCGGCGACGGTGCCGTCGGTGGACGTACCGGGCGCGTCGCGGTCGCTACAGCCGGCGAGGGCGAGCGGGGCCGCCGTCGCGACGGCGCGGAGGGCACGCCGTCGGGACCAGGAGTCGGGCATGTGTCTCGACGCAGAGGTCTCCTGTCGGGAGGTAAGTGCTTTCCGTGCGTTCACAGCGGCGTTTCACCGTTCGGGTGTAGTCCGCGGGCCCCGAGACGGAACGGTGGTGTGTTCCCCGTGATCGTACCACGTAGCCAGTCCGAACATCTCAAGTAGCGCAGCCTCCTCTACACGGCTGTGTCTCAGCAGGTCGCGCAGGTGGATACGCTGTTCCTCCACGAGCGAGGGGACGACTACCGGGTGGCCGTCCAGCGGGACGGCGACCGCGTGTTCCACGGCGTGCTCGAATGCAAGCAAACCGACGCCGGGCCCCGTCCCCGGCGGTTGCGGATCAAGGACGGGTCCAGCGAGGAGCTGCGCAGCCCGGACCAGTTCGTCGAACTGGCCCGCCGAGCGGAGCGTATCCACGTCTCCCAGCAGACCTCACCTGCGGGTCGCGAGGAGATTCGCGAGATGCTGGCGGGGTACCAGCTGGAGTGCACCGTCGTCCGGACCTGCCGGTTCTGTGCCAGCAGCGGCGAGTACTCGCCGATAACTTCTAATACTGCGATCGACGCCGACGGCGAGTCCATCTGTCCGGACTGTGCGAAGGCCGAACTCGACCGGGAACTGGCCTTCAGCGGCGGGATCACCAGCGACGCCAGGGACCGCCTGGAGGACCTGCTGCTGGAGGTGCAGGATCTGGAGCGGATTTCGAATCTCCTGAAGGGGAACCTCGACCCCGATCTCACGAAGTTCGACGAGATCTCGGCGACGACGGACGACGTCGACCCGGTCCGCGTCGACTCGCTCGGCCTCCACCCGGGCATCCAGCAGCACCTGGAGGGACGCTTCGAGCACCTCCTGCCCGTCCAGAGCCTCGCCGTCGAGCACGGCGCCACCGACGGCGATGACCAGCTCGTCGTGTCCGCGACGGCGACGGGGAAGACCCTCATCGGCGAGATGGCCGGGCTCGACCGCGTGCTCAACGGCAAGGGGAAGATGCTCTTTCTGGTGCCGCTCGTGGCGCTGGCGAACCAGAAGTACGAGAAGTTCCAGGAGCGCTACGGCGACATGGTCGACGTGACCCTGCGGGTGGGCTCGTCCCGCGTCGGCGGCGACGGCAACCGCTTCGACCCTTCCGCGGACGTCATCGTCGGCACCTACGAGGGCATCGACCACGCGCTGCGGACGGGGAAGAACCTGGGCGATATCGGGACGGTCGTCATCGACGAGGTCCACACCCTCGGCGAGGAGGAGCGCGGCCACCGGCTGGACGGGCTGATTTCCCGCTTGAAATATTACTGCGAAGAGAACCCCGGCGCGGACGGCACCCAGTGGATCTACCTCTCGGCGACGGTGGGCAACCCCGGCCAGCTTGGCGACCAGCTCGGCGCCAAACTCATCGAGTTCGAGGAGCGCCCGGTGCCCATCGAACGCCACGTCACCTTCGCCGACGGCCAGGAGAAGACCGACATCGAGAACAAGCTGGTCCGGCGCGCGTTCGACAGCAAGTCGAGCAAAGGGTACCGAGGCCAGACGATCATCTTCACCAACTCCCGGCGGCGCTGTCACCAGATCTCTCGGAAGCTGGAGTACGATTCGGCCCCCTACCACGCCGGCCTGGACAACCGCAAGCGCAACCGGGTCGAGCGGCAGTTCGCCGACCAGGAGATCGCCGCCGTCGTGACCACTGCGGCGCTCGCGGCCGGGGTCGACTTCCCCGCCTCGCAGGTCGTCTTCGACTCGCTGGCGATGGGCATCGAGTGGCTCACCGTCCAGGACTTCTCCCAGATGCTGGGTCGGGCGGGTCGCCCCGACTACCACGACAAGGGGACGGTGTACCTCCTCGTCGAGCCCGACTGCTCCTATCACAACAGCATGGAGATGACCGAGGACGAGGTGGCGTTCAAGCTTCTCAAGGGCGAGATGGAGCCCGTGATCACCACCTACGACGAGTCCGCCGCCGTCGAGGAGACCCTGGCGAACGTGACCGTCGGTGGCAAGGCCGCCAAGCGCCTCAACGACCGCATGGTCGGCGAAGTCCCGACCAAGCACGCCCTGGGGAAGCTACTGGAGTACGACTTCATCGACGGACTGCGGCCGACGCCGCTGGGCCGCGCCGTGACGCGGTTCTTCCTCGCCCCGGACGAGGCGTTCGCGATTCTGGACGGCGTCCGGAAGGGTGACCACCCCTACGACGTCGTCGCCGACATGGAACTCCGTGACGAGTACGAGTGACTAGCAGATTTGTGTCGGATTTTCGGGTAACTGCTAGACCGTGACGGCGTGGCTGGACCCACTGGAACGTTCTCTGCCCGCTCTCTCGTGAGCGATGCTACTACCGCAAACACGAAGAAAGCCCTCGGCTCGCTCGACTCGCGCGCCACAGTCTGCGCTCCTCGCTCTGCTGCGGTGCTTGACGTGTCGTGCTTCGTCGACCACGCCTCGCCCTTTCATTCCTCCAGGGACAGCCTCGCCCGCGCGATAAAACGCGCTCGCGATTATAACCACCAGACCTCCCCGGTCGCGCCTGGCGGCGCGACACGCTTCCTGACCGCTCCGCAACCGCCCGGCCGGGAGCACGTGCCCGAACGAACGTGAGGGCCGTGCGACCAGGGGGAGGGCAGGGCTGCGGTGCCTGGAGGACCGAAAGGGCGAGGTGGGCTCGGGGAAGCCGGGACCCCCAAGCACCGGAGCGGAGCGAGGAGCGCAGGGTGGTCCCCGCGACCCGAGCACGCCGAGGGCTTTCGAGGTGTTGGCGGTTACTATTCAGACTGTCGAGAGCGCACCGAGGGCTTTCTGAATGTTATTGGGTTTGACTTCGACTGCTAGCGAGCAAATTGATTCAACACCACTACTCACAGAAGAGATGCCACCCACATACCAATAGTCTAGCTTTCATATCCGAGAAATCGGGAGATAGTTTCTTGTGTGCCGATGAAATGGGGGAGATATGGGCGTGTTCGACTTTCTCCCCGGTCGGGGTGGGGACGGCGAGGGGGCATCGTCGTCCGAAGACGGCTCGACCGACGGGGAGGGGGCAGGGGGAACCGACCGAATCGAAGACCTGACAGCGGCGGACTTTCGCGAGCGCGCCGAGACGCTGGCGAAGCGTTCGGACGTGCCGACGCTGGATTTCACCGTCGACTCGCTGGCGGCGCTCGACGACCTGGCGACCGGGTCGGCGGGCGGCATCGGCGAGGTCGCCTACGGCAGCTACCTCGGCGAGACCATCGTCCGCGAGTACGGCGGCGAGTGGACCGACGAGGACGGCTGGCAGGTGGCCGTCGCGCTGGCCGACGACCGGACGACCGTCGCCGTCTTCGACGCCGCAGGGATGTCCATCGAAGGCGACCCCGTCTTCAGCAAGGTCGCGGCCCGACTGGAGGCCGAGGGCGCGGTGCGGATGCCCGACGTCCCCGGAAGCCCGCCGGACCCCGAGGAGGCAGCCTCGAAACGAGACGTGAGGACCGACTCGACGGCGAGCGATGCGGGCAGCGAACCCGCGACCGACAGCGTGGTCACCGACGATCCGGCGGGCGACGAAGCGGGCGACAGTCCGGCCAGGGACGAGGACGGCGCTACGGCCGACGACGCCACGATCGAGGCCGACGTCACAGTTGAGGACAGCGCCGCTGTCGAGGCCGACGCCGACGCAGGCGACGTCGGTGGGCCCGAGACGGACGTCGGGGCCGACATCGAGGACGACGCGGACCCGACGGGAATCGACGGCGTCGGTTCGGACGACGTGGCGTTCGGCATCGACGACGGCACGGCCGGCGACGACGATGACGACACCGACGACCGAACCAGCGTCCTGCCCTTCGGCGGGTCGAGCGACGCGACGGGATCCGACACCGAGGACGACTCCGAAGCGTCGGTGACGACCGACGACGGCCCGTCGGGACTGGCGACCGACGACGAGACCGGTGCCTCCGCGGGGCTCGCGGAGGAGGTTGCCAGCCAGGTAGCCAGCGACTCGGCCGTCGGCGGCGTGGCGCCGGAGGGCGACGAAGAGTCGTCGGGAGACGACGACGCGCCGGGCATCGACGTGGGCGCTTCGAGCACCACCACGGACGACGCGACCGAGGAGAGCGGACCAGCCGGGAATAGTTCAGTCGGGAACAGTCCAGCCGGGAGCAATCCAGCCGGGAACAGTTCAGCCGGGAGCGATCTGGATGGCGCCGCCTCCGCGAACGCCGACGCGCCCCGTGGCGACACCGGCGAGAAGGACGAGCCGACGGCGCCGAAACGGTACGTCCTCCGGGAGACCGCGGAGGAACTCGCGGACGGCTGGCCGTCTCGGGACCTCGACTTCACGCCCGCGTCGCTGCCCAGGCTGGATACCTTCGTCGAGGAGCAGTGGGACGGTCGGTTCCGCGCGAGTAGCCTGGCCGACCGGACTGTCGACCACGAGGACACCGGCGACCCGCTCGCCCAGCTCGGCACCTACTACGCCGAGGTGCTCGTCCGGTGGCTCGACGGCGAGTGGATCGCCACCGACGACGGCGAGGGCGCCATCGAGGTGCCGGACGTCGGCGAGAAGGTCCAGCGGGTCGCCGTCTTCGACGTCGCCCGGGAGTGTCTGATCCCGCCGTCGACGTTCGCTTACCGCTACGACGCGCTGGTCAACCGACTGTACGCCGACGAGGAAGCCGTCAGCGACGGCCGCGCCGACGTGTTCGACGACGACCGCGCCTCGCTCACCTCCTCGGACGTTATCACCCAGTTCGCCGACACGGCCGACGAGTTCGTCGAGTCCTGGCCGAAGTACCCGCTCGACTACTCGCCGCGGTCGGTCCGGGCGCTCGACGAGATCGCCCAGCGCCAGACCAGGGACTGGGACCCGAGCGGCGTCCCCCTGGCCGAGGGCACCGACCCCGAGTCGCTGCGCCTGACCGCGCGGGCGACGGCCGCCGGCGCCTACTTCGCGGCCGTCCTGGTCAGACACCGGGACGCCCAGTGGCGGATCGACGGCGACGACGTCGAACTGGTCGTCGCCCGGCCCGCCGGCGAGCGAACGGTCGACCCCGTCGCCACCGCCGCCGACGCGCTTCGCGGCCGGGGGAGCTTCCTCGATACGTACGGGCGCCTCGACGACTGACTGGTGCACGCAGTCCCGTCGAGGCACACGCGGTCCCATCGAGGCGCACGCAGTCCCGTCGATAGCCCGAATCCCCACCTTTTTCGTCGCTGCGGGCGCCTCATCTGACGTGCCACTCGCAGCCGTCACGCCGGAGATGGCCTTCGTCTTCGCGCTCGTGGTGGCCTCGCTCGTCCTCTTCGCCACGGAAGTCGTCCCCGTCGACGTCACCGCCATCGGCGTGATGGTTGCGCTGTTACTCGCCGAGCCGGTCACCGTCATGCTGGCCGACGCTGGCCTGATCGCCGGGCCGCTGTACGTCCTCCACCAGCCCGGCGACGACATCTCGCCCGTCAGTCAGGGCCTCTCGGGCTTCGCCTCCACAGCGACCATCACCGTGCTGGCGATGTTCATCCTCTCGGCCGGCGTCCAGCGCACTGGCGTCATCCAGGTGCTCGGTTCGAAGGTGGCGAGTTTCACCGGCGACGACGAAGGGCGCCAGCTCGGGGCGACCATCGGCCTCGTGGGCCCGATCTCCGGGTTCATCAACAACACCGCCGCCGTCGCCATCCTGCTGCCGATGGTCACCGACCTGGCCCACGAGGGCCGCACGTCCCCGTCGAAGCTCCTCCTGCCCCTCTCGTACGCCTCGATGTTCGGCGGGACGCTCACCCTCATCGGGACGTCGACGAACATCCTCGCGAGCGAACTCGCCGGCAACCTGGCACGGCAGAACCCGGCCCGTTACGGCGCGCTCCGCGAGTTCACCATGTTCGAGTTCACCCAGCTCGGCGTCATCGTGCTCGTCGTGGGCTCGGTGTACCTCATGACCGTCGGCCGGTGGCTGACGCCCGCTCGCATCAAGCCCGATTCCGACCTCACCGAGGAGTTCGAGATGGCCGACTACCTCACCGAGGTGGTCGTCCGCGCGGACTCACCGCTGGTCGGCGACACCGTCCGCGACGCGCTCATGGCGACCGATCTCGACGTCGACCTCGTCCAGCTGATCCGCGACGAGGAGGTGTTCCTCGAACCGCTCGGTCCGAGGGTCATCCGGGCCGGCGACGTGTTCGCGCTCCGGACCGACCGCGACACCCTCGTCGAGTTGCTCGACACCGAGGGGCTCGACATCGTCCCCGACGCCATCCTCGACGAGGACGACCTCGAGGCCGCCGAGGAGCGCCAGAACCTCGTCGAGGTGGTCGTCTCCCCCGGCTCCTCGCTCGTCGGTAACTCGCTGGTCTCCGCCAGCTTCCGCCAGCGCTACGACGCCTCCGTCCTCGCCATCCGACGCGGCGGCGAGCTCATCCGCCGCCGGATGGACGAGGCCGCCCTCCGCGTCGGCGACACGCTGCTGGTCCAGGGGACCGCCGACAGCATCGACCGGCTGAACAACAACCCCAACTTCATCGTCGCCCAGGAAGTCGAGCGACCGGACTTCCGGCAGTCGAAGATTCCCGTCGCCGTCGGCATCGTGGCGCTGGTCGTCGGCCTCGCCGCGGTGACGCCCATCCCCATCGTCGTCTCCGCGCTCGCCGGCGCGCTCGCGATGGTGCTGACCGGCACGCTCCGGGCGACCGAGCTGTACGACTCCATCCAGTGGGACGTCATCTTCCTGCTCGCCGGCGTCATCCCGCTCGGGCTGGCGCTCCAGGAGACCGGCGGCGCCGGCCTGATCGCCGACCTGCTGGTGCTGGCCGCGCCCGCCCTGCCGGCGATGGTCGTCCTCGGCCTCGTGTACGTCGTCACCGCGCTGTTGACCAACGTCATCTCCAACAACGCCAGCGTCGTCCTGATGATCCCCGTCGCCGCGGAGGCCGCCGTCCAGCTCGGCGCCAACGCCTTCGCGTTCATCCTGGCGGTGACGTTCGCCGCGTCGACGGCGTTCATGACGCCCGTGGGCTACCAGACCAACCTCTTCGTCTACGGTCCCGGTGGCTACCGATTCATGGACTACGTGAAGGTCGGGGCGCCGCTGCAGGCGGTCTTCGCGGTGGTGACGACTGTGGGAATCGCCTTCTTCTGGGGCCTGACTCCCTAGGAGAATTTGGCTGATTGACCGCCTTTACTGCCAGTGCCAACGACAAAGGAAAGCCCCCGGGCGGTCGGCTACTGCGAACCGCGCTGCGCTCCTCGCTGACGCTGCGGTGCTTACGGGTTCTCGTACGCCGACCGCCCGGCCCCTTTCATTCCCTCCCGGCGTGGATCGTGTCGGTCGGTGTCGTGGACTGACCCGCAACGAAACGCTTTACCTTGCGAGGGATGCATGTGTTAATGCGGGACCATGGGTTAGTGGTATACTTCGAGCCTTGGGTGCTCGTGACCCCGGTTCGAATCCGGGTGGTCCCATACCCACAATAAAGGAAGCGGCGAGCGTTGCCGCCACCTCGCGAGGTGGTGCGCGTGAGCCGATCTGCGTCCGCGGACTCGGTCGACGACCTACCAGATCCCATTTGTAACTTCTGCGGCTGCACCATCGACGAGCCGACAGACGACTGTCCGGCCCGCGACGTCGGGAGGTGTCGGCCATGAGCAAGGCCGGCAACCCACCAGCCGGACCGGTGACCCAACGGATCGGCGACCTGCCGCGCTACGACATGCCCGACGACTGGACGATGACGGGCAGCTGGAAGCGCGCGCAGCAGACTACCGACTCCGGCGGGCCGATCAACAGAGCCGAGCGAATGGTCTCGCTCTCGGATACTGACGGCTTCCACCGCGTAGTGTGGGCGCTCTCAGGCGGCTCTCTCCGTGCCGAGTGCGAATGTATAGGATACGAGCACCGCGACTGGTGCGCCCACCTCGCAAGCCTGTGGTGGCGCTGGACGCTCGGAGAGATCACCGTCACCCACCTGGAGACGGGGAAGACCTACCAGACGCCACCATCGTGGCTATCCTTCGATCTCGACGACAGTGACGAGGAAGACTTGGAAGGGCTGACCCCCGGCGAGTTGGACGCCTATCTGGCGTGCGAGTGGGGCGACGTCGGTGTGCGAGAGTACGCCCGCAACACCAGTCGCGTTCCGGGCACTGTCGGGAACCTCCTCCACCGAGCCCGGGAGAAGGTCGGGGGTGATGGGCGGTGAGCCTCGCACGCGCACACGCCCAGGCGAAGCCCCTCCCTCAGAACACCAGCGGGGGGCGTCTAGCTAAACTCCGGTTCCCATCGCCGTCTGCGTATTACGGAGTTCGGAATCGTCTAGAAAGTGCGTTCCACGCGAAACGGAGGGTCGACTAATGGGGCGAATGGGCAAAGACGGATACAGTTCCGCCGGTAGCGAGCAAGTAAGTGCGAAGGTCCCACCGTCGCTGAAGGACGATTTCCGGGATGCGTGCGACGAGATGGGAGTCTCGATGACCGACAAGCTCACCGAGAAAATGAGCGAGGTCGTCGAAGAGTTCCAGGGCGGCGCCGACGGGGATCTACTCCCCGACAACGATCGGCTTCGAGAGGGGTACCGGAAACTACGGTCAGAGGCAGACCCAGACAGCCACCGAATCGACACCAACGTCGCGAAAAGCGCCGTCGCTGAAGCCACGCAGGTCAAGAAGCGCTCTGTCCGGAGTGGGGTACTCGACCCGCTTGAACGGCGCGGATACCTCCGGTACCGCTGGGGTGTGATCATCGTTGTTCCCCCTGCAGTGGCTGAAGAGCGTCGTCAGCAGGTGAATGCATGACCCGGCGCGACGACCTTCTCGACCAACTCCCTGAAGGTCGGACTCGTCGGCAGGTTGCCGCACTGACGGACCTACAGCAGACGCACCTCACCCGGCGAGACGCTCGCGACTGGGGTGGTTCGCGTGACTGACTCCGAGGACGAACTACTGATTTACCACCTCTATGCCGACGAGGGTGTCGAGAGCGACTATCTGACCCGATTCGGCCGAGTGGTTCGCGTGGGGCTCGACCCGACCGACCGGAACGGTTCAGAACCGGTTGCTGGTGACGTGGGGAACCTTCCACTTCAACCAGGGGCAGACTTGGCCGTCGCCCATCCAGAATGCGGCCCGTGGAATACGATGAACGCACTTCACGGGAACGCGGACGAGCAACCTCGTCAGGTCGAGGACGCCCGAGAGGTATGCAAGCGAGTGGCCGACCACTACATCATCGAGAACGTGCCGGACGCACCACTACAGGACCCGATCGTTCTACAGGGGTCGTATTTCGGACTCCCGATCACGAAAAAGAGGGCGTTCGAAACGTCGTTCCACGTGCCCCAGCCGGAGCTTCAGCAGACCCTTCACGACCATTGTTCGAACTTCAATCGCTACGGCCGCCCCCGCCGCTGGTGGGAGGCCGTGATGGGAGTCGAGAACTGGTATCCTATCGATCCGATGGTGAACGCAGGGATGCCCCGGGCGTACATCGAGTACCTGCTACAGTACTACTTTCTGGCTACTGAGAAGGAAGAAATCGACCAAGAGGCGACTAGCGAGGTATCGACCCATGCGTGAGGGGTACGCGCACGGAGTCAATCGGCAGACACGGATAGTTACTAGGATGAACCGCCCAGAATCCGCTACCTCTGGAGGTAAGTACTGAATATGACGAACACTACCGGAGTGAGTATGCCGGAAAACCTCGTCGAGAGCATCGACGAGACGTATTTCGTCGCCGGATACTCAAGTCGGTCAGAACTGATCCGCGATGCCGTCCGCGAGAAGTTGGACGAACTCGAAACTGCGGAGTAGCGCTCACTCCCATTCTTGACAAGTAGCGAGGTGATTAGACAGCGCCTGCGCTACGAACGGCCGGATGACAGAGGCACAGCGCCCCCAGACGCGCGCCGACGTCGAGGCTCTCACCTACAACGACAAGCAGAGCCTCGCCGCTGACCTCGGTTTCGGCCGTATTGTCGGGGTACAGGAGCAGAAACTAGAGAATTACATAGCGGGTCAGCTTTTCGACGAGGAGCCTGCTGAACCGCCAGAGGACGGCGACGATTCCGAGGACGTCGTCGACGAGGAGCCAGATCCGGAGACCACCGAAATGAGCGACAGCGATACAGACAGCGATAGTAGCGAGCCAGCGCCCGAACCGGAGACCGACGCGATTAGCGTCGGCCACGAGGGCAAGGAAAAACTCTCACCAGCAGGCGCCCCCGACGACGGTGGGACTGCTGTCGAGCCACCAGAGGGCCTGGAGGACTTGGCCGACGCAAGGCCCGACGATCTGGAGGCCGACGGCAACGACGTCCAAGAGGAAAGCGCCGATAGCAGTGAGCCAGCGCCAGCAGACCAGGGCGAGACCAGCGAAGACGCTAGAGAACCAGACGGAGAGGGTAGCAGTGGCGGGCTACTCTCTCGAATCAAGGGCGATAGCGGGGGTGAGAGCGAGCGTAGTAGCGAGGATATCGTCGAGGCCGCGCCGACCGACGAAGCGCGCGAACGCCGTCGAGAGATGAAGCAGAAGCTGGAGAGCAACATGACCGGCGCCGACCCAGCCGCCGGCGACGTCGAAGATAGCGCCGGTGATAGCGGTGACCCATCGAGTAGCGAGACGGCGCCGACCACGCAACAGGCCAGCGGAATGCTGGTCGACGAGAGCGTCGTCGGCCACATGATTGCAATGCCGTTCAACATGGCGAGCAGCGCGACGGGCTGGGAGGGTTGGGAACTCTCCGAGCAGGAACGCCGGGCGAACGCGGAGTTATTCATTGCGATGTGCGACGAGCACGACGTCGACGTCGGTCCGACGACGATGTTTGCTCTGTCGATGGGCGGCACATTCAGCGGGAAGGCGATTCGCTACCGGCGACGGAACTCCAGTGAAGAGAGCGACGAAAGCGAGCAGCGCGACGATAGCGAGAACCAGAAGGCCAGCGACGAACCGGCCGAACAGACCGAACCACAGGCGCCAGCACAGACCGCCAGCGCCGGCCCTGTCGACGACGTCCAGGAGAGTAGTGCGGACGATCATTTCGACCCGACAGACAGCAGCACGTGGTAGTTATGCAGGAGATCATCAACGACCTCACGACGAAGGTGAACGAGACCGACGAACAGCGCGCACAGCGACTCCAGCAGACGGGAGCGGACGCCGGTGTGAACCCTGGAACTCTCTACGAGATAGAGCAAGAGGTCCGTAGCCAGACCCAAGCGCTCGCCAGTGAGCACCAAGAGCGAATCGACGAGCAGCTAGGACAGTTCCAGTCGCTCGCTGTTCTCGCGCTGGGGTTGGACCCATCGGTCGCTGCGCAACTACTCCGGACCGACGCTCTAGTGACGCTACTCAGTCAGGGAGTGACAGAGAAACCGCGGGCACTCGCCGCGACGGTCTACCGGCTAGACTCGCTGTTCAAACAGCGCGGGCTCTACCAGGAGATCGACGTTGAAGCAGTCGACCCGGCCGGCGAATTGGCCGACGTCGTCGAGGAGGCCGAGTAGGTGGCGAGATGGATATCGATCTAAGCGAAATCACGGTCCTGCTGGGACAGAAAAACAGCGGGAAATCGGTTCTATTCGAGCATCTACTGACGCAGACGGAGCGGTTCATCTGTCTCGACCCGAACGCGGAACACGGACCGCCCGGCGCGGTCTACCCGGAGAGCCCGGCGGAGTGTCTACGCCTCTGGATGGACGGCGAGACACGGCAGGTAGTCCGTGCGGTCCCGTTCAACGAGGACGTCCTCGACCAGTACTGTCGCGCGTTCGGCCAGCTAGAGCGGTGCTTTCTCTATATCGACGAGGCCCACAACTGGATGAGCGCGAACTACATTCCCGACGTTCTGCAGGACCTCATCAAGTGGCACGTGACCCACTCTAACTGCGGAATCGTCTGCGCGGCGCACAAGGCGAAGGAGATCCACGACCAGATGTTCACGCAGACGGACAACTACATGATATTCTCCTACGGCGAGCACGAGGACGCCAAATTCAACCGCGTGAGCATCCCAGACAAGCATATCGTAACAGAACTGGACCCAGAGAGCTACCAGTTCCTTTACTACAAGGACGTCGCTGGTGCCAGTAGCGAAGTCCGGGGGCCTGTTCCTATTCCAGAACATCTGCAATAGAGAAGAGCAGCAAATAATTCTATAATTCCTCCTGGGTGGGCTTGATAGTTGAACCATCTGGAGACATCTCTTCTCGATAAACTTGGCCGCGTTCTGGATACCGATACCGGCGAACGAGTGGGTCGTCTGGCTGATTCTCAGCCTCTTTGGTTGTAACGGGAGTGTGTCCTATTCCACACCTTTAGGTGAAACCAGCCCACAGCTCGTCAGGATCGCCCATACCTGTTTTCGAATCGAAAACCGAGGGGTGTATTGACTATAACTACCGAATTATCTCGTCATAACCTTGTCGAGGTCAATTGTCTGATCGCAACCCTCGCATTTGAATTCGACTTTCTCCTGAACACCTTTCTTAGGCGATTCTGTCTCAGGGTATGTGCGATTAAGATCGAACCACATTCCGCATTTTGAGCAGAAGTATTCGTCTGCCATATCCCCATTTGGCACCAGAATATCATGAACCCATTGATTTGAACGGCCTACGCATGGATGAGTTCCCGTGACCAGTTCACGCCCTGTATTGACCATCTAGGATCGGGTCCATCCTCTGTTGAGAAGGTGAATAGAGAATACTAGCGTTTAAGCGCCCCTACCTCCCGAATTCTCCGTTCTTGACAAGCTACAAACGCCTAATGCCAAATCTCCGGTAGGTCGGGCTGCAGATGGCATCAACCGACTCAGACGGAAGCTCAGGCGGCGGGAGCGCCGTAGACAGCGCTCTCGCATTCCTGAAGGAACCGCTCGGCCTCGGCCTCGTCGCCGGGGTTGTAATCGCTCTCGGACTCGGCTACTACATCCTCTGAACAATGACATTCAACGTCGAAGAGAAACACGCAGTGATCGGCGCTGGAGCCGCTATGTCGGTTCCGACGCTCGCCGACGCCGCGGGTGTGGACCGTCTCATCGTATCGCTCGCAGACACGGCTTTCGAGGGAGACCGTGGCTCCGCCTCGTTCGTCACCGGCATCGGCTTCTCGGTGCTCGGCGCGGCGATGATCCTCGGAGCGATCTTCGCTCCAATCGACGACTGGCTCGGAGTCACTGTCGTCGGCCTCGGTGCCGGATTCATCGGCGTGGGCCTGGAGGCCTTCGCGGAGGGAGGGAACTGAGATGACGGACGAGACGCTCAGTACCGAACTCCAGTACGCGACCGTGACCGGCAACGTCGCAAACCAGCCGACGCCCGTCGCGACGTGGGACGTCCCGGAGGGGACGGCCATCACGATCTCGCAGGGTCACGCGGCTATCCTCGACGTCGACGCGGCCGACGGCGGTAACATGCCGCGAGGGACGCAACTCGGGTTCGGCTACCGCGAACCGAACGACCCGCTCGACGCGTGGACCGTCATCAGCGACTTCAGCATCGCCCCGTTCAACACGCTGTCCCTCAAGGACCAGCAGAGCGGCGAGAACGCCCAGCGCCGGCGCGTCCGGTTCGACCCGTCGCGCGTCCCCGAGGGCCGGCTGACGCTGGAGGACGCCGACGAGTTCGCGCTACTGGTCAACGGCTCGAAGTCCATCGACACGGACAGCCTGTTCTGGAACTACCCGATGCAGGTCGACCAGCGGTGACCCACCCATGAGCCAGAGCCAACAGGACCCCGAACGGACGGTCTACCTGGGAACGGAAGCGTTCGAGTTTCCGAACACCTACAACCCCGGATCGGAGGGGATCGTCGGCACGGCGCAGGTCCCGAGTACGCAGGTGTGGCGCGTTCCGGTCGGCCTACCGCTGGTCGTCGCGCTCGTCGGCAAGCAGACGACGACTGTCGACGAAGGAACGGCGGACCAGACGGTCACTCTGGACCCCGAAGCGCCGATCGTCGACTACATGGATGACGTGACGGCCGGCGAGTACACGGAAGACGCCTCTCTCGTCGGCTTCTACGACTCCGACGACGACGGCGAGCCCGACACGCTCATCACCGGCAACAGCACCGTCCAGTACACCGGCACGTTCGGAACGAGCGGGGATTTCGTGACGTCGGTCGACCTCTCGGACACCAGCGGGAACGCCGGCACGAAGGCCGTCGCGTTCTACGCGGTGATGCGCCACGGGCTGACGAAGCTCCAGAAGCGCAACAGCGGGAAAGGAAACGTCAAGCAGGAACTCCAGGCGGAGGACAGCATCACCTGGGCGTTCTCCAACCCCGACGCACCCGACACCGACCGGCAGGTCACGTGGGACGCCCGGAACGACGGGCACCGCGGGATTCTCCCGCCCAAGTTCAAGCTGGATCTGGTCTTCTACGACCAGAGTTTCGCGACCGCCGTCGAGGAAGCCAACGCGCGGAACGTCGAGCTATCGATCCCGGTGAAACAGCGGCCCGTCCGCGAGGACGAGGAACCCGCGAACCTCCGGCGAAAAATCTCGCGGCAGATGGTGGCCTGACGGCCGCCACTCACTGCTATGGCAATTATTCCAGACAACACGGACGACCCGACGAGCGGCGAGCCCGACGCGGCCAGCTCGAGGACGTCGCCGAGTGACCCCGACGACGGAGATCGCGGTCTGCTCGCCAGACTCTCCGACCGGGCGAGTCAGGTTGCGGACCTGCTGTCACCGTTCACGAACCTGCTGACGGCAATCGTCCAGGCGGCGACGGTCTACACCCTCGTGAGGAAAGCATGACCGGCTACGGGCTGGTCGGCACGGACACGCCTATCGACGACCTCCTAGAGCAGTACTTCCCCGGAGCGCCGCGGAATCTGCTGTACGAGGCGTTCGAGGACGAGACGAACGCGCTACTCGCGGCGCTGTTGATGGAGATGCGCGGCGACGACGTCGACCAGGACGTCACCCGAGAGACCGAAGCGGTGTACTACTCCGAGTCGGACGTCGCGGTCGAGACGACCGAGGAGCAGCGCATCGACTGGGATTTCGCGGCGGATACGGTCGTCGTCTACGGCTTCGACGCGCCGGTCACCGTCGCGTTCAAGTCGCCGAACAAGGGCGACCGAGAGATCCCACTGACTGCGACGGAAGCGCCGTTCTCCCTCTCCCCGCCGGGTGGAATCAGCACCTCGAAACTGTGGTACCGGAAGACGACCGAGAGCGCCGCTGACACCGCTCTAAACGTGTTGGCACTCCGATAACCAATGACGACAATCGCAGAAACACAGACGACCCTTTCGGGATTCATCGACAGTATCGCAGACGCGGCGACCGGCCTGTCTACGTGGGAGGAACCGGACGCCGACATAAACACCAGCGGGAGCACGACGAACTGGCACGACAGCGCCCGTCTCATCCACAACACGAACAGCGGCATCTACCTGCTCATGTTCGTCTGCTGGGACGAATACTACCGCGACAGCTACGAGAACGACACCATGTCCGGGATTCGAGTCGTCGTCTCGAACGACTGGAATCTCGATAACAACGTCCCAGCCGGGAGAACCAACGTCGTCGACGAGGACCCGTTCAGCGGTCAAGTCGGCAACCAGATCGAGGAGTCATACGACGCCTACGGGAGCAACAACAACGACAACACCGCTACCGGGTTCTGGTTCTTCAGTACTCAGGTCGACAACGTCGGCTCCAGTCTGGACGACCGGATCGACGCGGCCAACCTCGAAGCGGTGACCGGCTTCGGTTCGGTTGGAGACACCCATCTGAGCGTCGCCACGTGGAATACGACAGACGGCAACTACGGGGGCGCTGGGGCGTTCTCCTACGAGCACGTCGATAGCAAGTTCTGGGCCGATGGCACCGAGCCGCACGCCTACACCTGCAAGTACAACGACGGTTCGAACAACAACCCGGACCTCATCAGCGCCTACGGCTGGCGGTCCTACGGAGTCGACGAGATGAATCCGGAGTACATCGTCGCCGAGAATCAATCGGCCATCGAACCCGGCGACTGGGGTTTCATCAACCCCGACAGCGACGATGATACGTACTTTTTCCAGCGACCGGTCATCTACAACTCGTCGTCTCAGCAGATCCCCGTTTCGTTCCTCACAGCCGCTATCCGCAACGACCCGGCGGAGGGCGGCGCTCACGGTGACACGGTGACCTACGACGGCGTAGACTACCGAATCATGCAGCAGAGTGGCAACGCCGACGATACGACCATCTCGATCGGCCTGAGGTACACGTAGAGCAATGGCGACGTGGACCGGTCCCAGCACCGACGACGGTTCAGCGTTCGATAGCGACCCATCTACCTCACTCCACGGCGCCGGCCACTCACCAGCGGCCTCGACCATCACCGAGAGGTACGCCGAGGGGGCGACTCTCCGCCTCGCGTGGGACGGGCCGACTCTCGGACTGGCCGGCGCGGCCTACGACGGCGTAGGACGCGACAGTGACCCGTCCATCTCTCTGGACGGCTACGGCCACTCTCCCCCGGCGCCGACCTTCACCGACAGGTACGTCGAGGGAGCGGCCGCGCGGGCCGCGTGGGACGGGCCGACGGCCGGACGGCCTGGAACAGCCTACGATGGCGAAGGCTACGACCGCTCGCCGTCGGTCTCGGTTCACGGCTACGGCCATTCGCCACCGGAACCGACGATCTCCGACGACTGGGTGACCAGCGCCCGCCGGGGAACGTTCATCCCGATGGCGTATTTCCGGCCGCTCAGAGGCCAAGCCGTCGATACGGACGGGCGTCCGATCAAAGAGGCCACGTGGATCTACTCGCGCGGTGATCTTCCGACCGGCGCGCCCGTCGACGACATGGGCCGTTTCACCCTCTACACGCTAAAACAGGCGTACTCGGAGTTTCTACTGATTGGACGCTCCGGTCGGCGGAACCTCGATTACAGCTGGTATCAGCCGGTGGACGTCCAGGTCGGACCCACAGAGAACGACGTCACCCTCGTGTTCGAGACCGGCGAGTTGAAGGGTCTCTACGGGGGCGACGGTGCGGTATTCGGAGGACAACTAGGATAATGGCAAACTCAGACCCCAGCATCGTAACTGCTGGAATCCCGACAGAGGCACAGCCGAACAACCGATTCACGGTCGACGTCGAGATACTCCAGGGCGGGCCCGACCCGTGGGCCAGCGACGGCGGATGTACGACGTCGAACCTGGACGTCACCGGCTGGGAGACGCCGGTCGCGCTGTTCGTCGACGGCGAGAAGGTGGACGAGAACACCATGTGTCTCGCCCCGGACAACACCAAGACGACGACCCTGTCGACGTCCCTCAATGCAGGGACGCACGACGCGGAGGTTATCGTCTACTCGATGGGTGGCAACGGGTACGACCTTCAGCCGGTCCAGAAGGAACCGAACGACTCGGTGACCCAGACGATCGACGTCCACGGCGAGGCACGCGACCCGTCGCGACCGACGACCGGTGACACCATCATGAACTACCTGAGTCGACTCGCCGATGCGTTCGGCGGCACGACCCAGCAAGTGGCCGCTGGCATGGTTCTGGCGGTCGTTCTGTTGGTGGTACTATGATACTCCCCGGTCCGGACGGCGGCGGGGAAGCAACGTACCTACTGCTGTCCGACGTCGGTACGACGCGGTTCCAGGTCCGGCACCCGTCGGACCCGCAGGCCGACTCGGAACAGACCGAGCCCCAGCTGCAGGCGGACGTGACCAACACCAGCAGCTACCCGCAGGGTGCAACGGTCGCGTTCTACGCCGGCAACACGAAGGTCGCCGAGGCGACGAAGACGGTCAGCGGCTACGAGACCGCGACGCTGGCCGAACGCGTCCCCTGGAGCACCTTCGACGCGAAGGGACTCACAGGCGGCGACCACGCGCTCAGCGCGAAGCTGGAGAACACCGGCGGGACGATGCAAAGCGGGACACTGCACGTCCACGAGGAGCCCGTATCGAATGACCCAGATCCAGCGCCGGACCCCTCGCCAAATCCCTCACCGGACCCGTCACCAAGTCCTGACCCCGGTGACGGATCCGACGGCGGTGACGGCAGGCCGAGTGGGCCGGCGCCGCTGTTGCCCGAAGGATTCCCGACGCTCCCAGCAGTCGGACCGCTGACGGCGGAACAAACGACGCTCGCGGCGGGCGTGACGGTCATCTTGGCGGTGGTCGCCCGATGACAGTCGCGAACACCCTCGGGCGCCTCACGGGCCTGCTGACCGGGACGGTCGGCGTTCCCGGTGCAATCGTACTCGTCGCGATACTCGTCGTTGGCGCGGCGGCATGGAGGTCACTCTGAGATGGCCCTCGGTCCCGAACTCGTCAGTAGCGTGGGCTTCCCGATCGCGGTGAGCATCATGCTATTCAAGCTGTACCGGGACGAGCGCGAGGACCGACGAGAGGAACGCCAGGAGATGCGCGAGGAACGGAAGAAATTCCGGAAGGCGATCGATACGCAAACCCAGGCGTTCCGCTCTCTCGCGAACGAAATCGGAGGTGATGGCGACGGGCCACCACTCCCAGACGGAGGCCAGCAGGAATGAACTGGTGCTACGCGTGACGGTCGAGATCCCAATCCGCGACCTTTCGCGCGGACAGCGGCGGAAGCTACAGGAGTCTAGGTCTTTCGACGATCTGGCCGAGGAATTGGTCGCGAGAATCTACGGCCTGGAAGGGCTCGGCCTCGACCCAGACTGGTGGGACCTCCGACACCCAGACAGGCCCACCAAGTATGAGGTAAAATCGACGGCGACGTCTATCGGTCAGAAGTATTCGAGTGGCGGGCGCTTTCGGGTCTGGAAAGGACAGACGCGGTCGCTCATCGCTTCAGATGCCAACGCCGTCGCTTGGTACGCATTCGTACTGCTCGACGAGGAGAACGCGCAGATACGGATTCAGCGCAAGAAGCCCTCCACGGTCAACGCGATCGTTCAGGAACGCGGCGGGTGGAATCGATCTGGACACGAAACAATGGGGCTACAGCACAAGCTCCCGTGGGCTACTGTTCTATAGACAAGCCGCCTCCTCGTAATTCAGAAAGTACGCTCTAAGAGAGGGGTTGAAGCCATGTTTGGAGAAAGATTGAGGCGATCATCATAGAGAGATAAATTCCGACCACGGTCCAATCAGTGAATTCGGCATCCATCCACGATTCGAGCTTTCTGCGCGTCAGTGGGAACACGACTATACCTGCTGAAAGCGCTGGAATCGCGACCATGACACTACCAACGAGTGAGATTAGGCCCCAAAACAAAGCTAATATCCCTGAGAGGTACGCAACCATTGTCCAGATTGTGAGCTTACTCATTGCCACGTAATCTCAGATGAACTGGTATAAATGTGGATGCTTCCTATAATGACATTTCTCCGTTCCTGTAGTCAGATCGGGCCTCAGTGGGAAAATTAATCCATACTCCCAACATATTTAGCTCGATGAAGGTTGGTGCTCTTGGTCAAGGATTTGGGATCTCCAGTGATTCGGTGTCAGAGATGTTCGACTTGGAGTCCCCGGTTTTGGATGGTCCGCCGACGACGATCGGTGAATTGGTGTTGGCTTCGATATACGACGGGGATTTCACCGAGGCTCAATTCGTCGTCGCTTTCGCCACAGACACTGGTGTCACGGCTATTATTGATGCTGTAGAGAATTCCTCACTTGGAGCGATAGAATACTATGTAGGAGTTGACCAAGAAGCGACGACAAGACAAGCGCTAGAACGACTACTAGATTCCAGCATCGACACCGCCTGGATACGGTTTAGAGCGTCAGATACGACATTTCATCCAAAGGTGTATTTGTTTCGTGGCCCCGAAAAGATTCGGCTCATCATTGGTTCAGCGAACGTTACTGGTCCTGGACTCCGAAAAAACGTTGAGGCCGGAATGGTTTACGAGGCTGATCCCAATGACCCAGCTGATGTTGAGCCCATTTCCGATATCGAAGATTCCCTTCTCGAGCCCGTTAGGAGCCGGAGTGAACCGCTTTCTGAAACTGATATTCGCAATTTGGAAGAGCGAGGCCACATCTCCGATGAAACCGAGCGTACTTTCTCATCCTCTGGTCAGTCCTCCGCTACTGATGACTCCGCCGGCAAAGCACCGATAGGAGCTACAACAGGAACAACAGTGCCTCATATCACTGCGCCTTCCGAAAATGAGGGAAGCGAGACTGCTTCCGCTTCAGATTTCGTTTCACAGGCCAGCGAAATACCATCAAGGGGCGATTTACCGCCAATTCCCGAAATCAGTGATTTTCGTACTCCCACGGACCAAGAGTACTATGAACGGCTGCAGCGAGGAACGGATACTCAACCCTCTCTTATGCGACGGATCATTTTTTCCGAGGGGAAAATAACACAGGGAGAGCTGAAACAACGGCTAATCGAGAACCACGGGTACGACGACAGTGGCAGCCTAAATGCGAGTCTGCGAGTACTGTGGCGTACAACCGATGAGGTCGAGAAACAGGGGCGCGGGGACAGCGCACTTCTTATCTGGAGTAGATAATAGGTACCAGATCGCAACAATCAGTGTCTGCTCCAACGGGAAGTTTGACAAGCCGAATGTTTCCTCTTTTTCTTGAGCTAGATAGATTTCTACCCTTCCTGTTTTCTAAAGATGCATGGTGGGAATTTGCTAAGTATCTCACTGGTAGATTCAAGGATCTGCTGGCAAAGAATTCATCTTGCAGAAAGACCAGAGGATAACATGGTAGAAACCCGGGGAGATCACGGTTCTTGGCCAGGAATAAAGGTCGAAAAGTTTCTGGAGCGCTCTGAGACCCTACTTTCATCTGAACAATATTCCAGCATTTCGAATTGGGGGGATATCAAAGCCGAATGGGAACGCGTTCTGGATGAATATACAATGGGGGAGCCGAAAGACCATCCATTTTATCGCTTCTATCATAGACACCTTTGTCAGAGAGCTCCGGGAAAAATAGATGAGATTCTCGCAGCCATAGAATTAGAACTTAACCTCCGAATTAGAGGGGACTGAGTTTATCATACGGTCTTAGATATTCGATACGGGTTTTACAGAGATGGAAGTCTGTAAAATCTCACCGGCTCACACCCCCCTCACCGGAAGTTTCTAGGAGCTTGCAGGAAAACGATTTTACAGACAAGCATGGCTTGGAAACGCGAACCGCTGACCGACGACGAACTCGACGACCTGCTCGACGCCGCTGACGAGTTCAACTTGGACCACCAGATGACGATCTACACGCTCGCCCACACCGGCCTACGAGCGAACGAACTTGCACACATGACCGAGGACTGGGTCGACTGGCAGGGTGAGCGACTACGAGTACCTGCGGAAGAAAACGGGTGGACGCCGAAGACCGAGCATGCTGTCCGGACTGTCCCAGTGAAACAGCCGGGCACACTCCGGCGGATGCGCGATTTCTTCTCCTATGAACCAGAGTACGGAGCCTCCCGACAGACGGTAACGAACAGGGTGAAGCGTGTAGCCGCTGAGACACCGCTGAAGAAGAAGGTGACCCCTCACGTCCTTCGACACACCTATGGGACACTCATCGCCCACAGGGGAGCTACGCCGCAGTATATCCGGCAAACGATGGGCCATGCCGACCTTTCGAGTGCTAATGATTATCTCCAGTACGCAGGGACCCAGTTAGATGCTGAGGCAGAAGAATTGTGGTAATGATTAGTCACCACCTATAATCCAACATTGGAAACTGATCTCACCAGAACATTTAAACTTATACTGACCAGTCTAGACTTCAGATGAGCAATTCTCAGGGCCCCCTCAACATCACCTCTTATATTGATTATCGGTCGATTAGTCGTTCAATAGGGACGGTCCAATCCAATGTTCAGGATATCGAGTCCAGTCAAACTCTTAGCGATGTCTTGGCGAAATTGCCAGATAACCCTGACAGAGATGAGTTTCAATTCTGGTTCCGGAATTTAAATCCTGATGTAGCTTCACATCTTGCGGATCATCTCATTGAAGAGAAAAAGAGAATCGTGGTAAAAGAGGAGATTGGAAATAAAATTAAGCATATTGAGCAGACAGTTTCAGAGTACCCTGAGGAGGTTGTAGATGCGCTCTCACTGAATGATTTAGAGTATTACCGCTCATTTTTCAACTTTGCAGACAGGACATCGACAGTATATTCTATCCCAGATATGGGCGGTGTTTTCGAAGAAATCGCCGAGGAGGCCAATAGCGGCGAAGAAGCAAAGGAAATGTTTTGTCAATATATAGATGAGAGTGATGGGGTAAAATCAGGGTACAAGAAAGCAACCCAGGACTTAGCATCACCAATTATTGGCGATGTGGCCCATCAGCCAAAACCTCGTGTAATTCGCTTTGAGGATGAAAATCACATATTCATGGAGTTTTGGAAAATTGGAGAGGAGATCACGAGATTCGACGTAAATGAGAGTGACTATAGAACGATCCGAACTAGGACGAGAATTATCGTCAAGGTACATTTAGATTCCGCCGTAATTGAGTATACGAGTGAGGAGGACTCAGAAGATCTTCGGGGTGCCTTACTTGATGAAATTATTCTCTCCTTTGCTCATGATGAGAATGAACCAGAAACAAATGGTGGAGTAGCTCTTACTGGCCGCCTGTCCAAAGCAATCTCTGTTTCTGATTCAGATATCAAGGACATAAATAAGAATGTGGGTGTGATGAGTACTTTAGATACATTCCATGGGCGCCACGCAAACCTCTCTGTACATTCTATCGACGACAAACCAACCGAGGAAGACAACCTGCACGACCAGCTTAAAAAACGAGGATACATCAAATCCCATCCCAAGATTCTGATTGGGGAAAAAGATGGAACGTATGAACCCCTCGACCCCGTTGAAGTATACGACGACTACTCAATAGACGGGAGTGACGATGTTCCATCAATTCAGGACCTGATTGAGGACATCGAACTGAACAGCAACTATGACAAGGTCATCAAATTCACAATCGTGCTAAATGCTGATGATGATACAGTGAGAATTTGGAAGTCTTCCGTACCTCCAAGAGTCAGAAAAATGATT
>NZ_JBZYDN010000013.1:0-29793 GCF_058933135.1 Halomicrobium sp. HArcel3
AACTAAGTCAAATACACGTTCCAGGAATAACGCCGAAAGATCGTTCGTATTGGGCACCACCCGACCATCCACCTTTGGGCGTTGAAGATTATAATCAGAACTTGCATTGAAGAAGTCAGCTAACCGTTTCATCCGTTGTTCATATGCTTCCCATTCTTGCTTGATGTCGTCTTCTTCAAGCAATTCTTCTTGTTTTTGATTCTTCTCCTCTGGGAGGCGTTGACGGAATACTTCATCATACTGTGGGAAGAAATCATCGCGGCTTGGAGTAATCTCATCCCAAGGTGGATTCCCAACAATAACATCAAAACGACCTTCTGCCCATATATCAGGGAACTCTAAGGGCCAGTGGAAAGGTGAGAATTCTTCCAGATCAGAAATGTCTATACTTTCCCACCCAGAATTCCGGAACTCGTCAATTAGTTGTTCATCAAACTCGGGACGATATGTCTCCATCCGGCTATCAGCGATTTCTCTCCAGTTCCGTGCATCAGACCCGGATGTTGCTTCACGATAGTTTTGGACTGCCTCAATTATCTCTTCATACTTTTCATAAAGAGACCAATCGCTCATTGTTGTTTCACCGCTTTGGCCAGGCTTTATATTATCCAGGTACCCAATTAGGGTGTTCCCTTGACGAATGTTGAAATCAATGTTGGGAAGCGGCTCCACCTCGCTGGGCTCGTCCTCAATGTCTGCGACCATTGAGAGCCAAAGACGTAGCTTGCAGATCTCAACCGCCCCATCATCGATATCTACACCATATAGGTTGTTGAGAATGATTGACCGCTTAGCGTATAATGACGCATTCCCTCTACCTCTCTTAATGGTCTCGAGTTCCTCAACTGTGCGTTCCTCCAGTTCCCACGCCCTCCCCTCATCATCCACCTGCTGGAAGAACTCGATGCACTGCATGTAGATGTCCAGCAACACCTCCTGAGCGGCGAGCAGGAAGGCCCCGCTTCCAACCGCTGGATCGAGGACGCGAGCTTCCTTCAGGAAGTCATGATACAGCGTCTCCACGTGCCGTGTTTCGACGTTTTCGGTTGGGACTTGCGCTGTGACTGCTCCCCCATCGGCTAGTGCCTCCACGCCGCTCTCAGCAGCCGGAGCAGGGAATCCGAATATGTCGTCGATTTCCTCGTACTCGGCACCGACTTCATCGTTGAGTTGGTCTATGAGATATGGGTGAATCGTCCGCCGAGACATGAACCCTGTTATCTCCTCGGGCGTGTAGTACGCCCCCATCTCCTTCTGGTTGACTGTCTGCTCGAAGATATGGCCCAGGATTGCTGGTGAGAGGTTCTTTGGATCAACGATATCGAGCCGCTCGTCGACGTTCCAGTTCCAGTCTGAGAGGAAGTCGAGGATATCGCTAAATAGTTCGTTGGTACGGTCGGTCGTGTCGCCAAGTTGAGCGTCCTCGAATTCCTCCTCGATAGGATTCTTTGAGAATAACCCACCATTCAGGTACGGGAGTGCACCGAACTTAGTGCTCTTCTTGCTCTTTTCGGCGAGGAAATCGAAGAACAGCGGCTCGTAGAACTCCTCATAGGCGTTCACCCCCTCTTTTACGCGCTGTTTGTGGTGGTCATGGAGGTAGTTCGGGTCGCGGTCGAGCAGGCGTTTCTCCTGGATGAAGTAGAGGAAGATCATCCGATCAAGAGTGACCTGCACGTAGCGCTGCTTGGCGTCCCCACGGTCATCGGGGATACCGGCGACCTCCTGCACGAGGTTGGTTCGAAGAGTCTCGAACTGTTGGTAGAACTCTTTGACGACTTGCTTAGTGTCATAGAGATTGTCGTAGATAGCTGCCGCAGAGCCAAACTCAAGGCTGTTGAGCTTCTGGAGGATGGTGTTCTTCTCACCAATCTCGCTGGTCATCTGCTCCTTTGTGAAGGAGAGCTTCTGGTGTTTGATACGCCCGTGTTGTTGTCCGTCGAGTGCTCGAGTTCTGGTGAGGAATGTAAATTCCTCATAGTCGTTGGTGGCGACGAGGTTTGTTCGGCGTCGTCTGTCGTCAGGTTTGAAGTCGGAGGCCGATTCTCCTGGCCCAGCTTCGACGAGGACGATGAACTCGCGGTCGGTGAGCTGGAGGACGAGCTCGTTGTCGTCTCCAAGGTTGTCACGGACTTTCAAGCCGCGCTTTTCTAAAGTAGATGCGACATCAGAGAGCGAATCCCAGCCAGCGATGTCCTTCGCTGTAATCTGCTGGAGTGAAGCCATAGACAAGCCTTCCCCCACGGACACATAAATCCTGTATACACCTCATTGTAAACGAACAACAACTGGCGGAATCTGTGCTGTCTATATAATTCGCGCTGAGTGGTGGATTCCTATGGCAGGCCAATCATTGACGGCTAATTGAACCCTGTGAAGATCCGCCCATGTGTCGGGAGATGATATCACCAGAATGTTCTTGTGTGTCGTCTGAGCGGACTCAGAGAACATCCAAATGCAATTGTCCGAACTCCACATTAAGAACTTCAAATCTATTGAGGAGACTCAAGTTGGTTCTATTGACGATCTCTCCGTCTTTGTAGGAAAGAACGATGCTGGAAAGTCTGCAGTTTTAGAAGCTGTACGGATGTTTTTGCGGGAAAAAGGCAAACCCGAGATTGACCAGTTTCACATGGGAAACAAAGATGATATCGTCGTTTCGGGCATTTTCACCGACATTTCCTCCGGCCTCATTGAGAATCTATCTGATTCGGTTGAACTCACGGATGGAACGCTCAAAATCACGAGAAAGTGGGATTACCCTGATCCACGCCGAAGCATGGCTGATACGTTTCTCGGACAAAGTGAAGAGCCACTAAGTTCTTCTACACTGGTTGATGAGTATGAGTCGCTTGGAAAGAAGGATACGCGAGAATTTCTCTGGAGTTCCCTTCCTGAACCCATCTATGTCCCTGCTGAACGTGACATCTCTGAGGAGGCTAAGTTCAAATCGAACACACTGATCGAACGTCTCCTCACTCCCCTAATCGAAGAGAATGACGGTATCCGCGATACTAGGGAACAGTTGGAAGAGGAGCTTAACGATGGAGTCGGAGATGTGGAGAGTTCAATTGAAGACCGCTTGGTTGAGCACGTGGACTCTATCAGCGATCTCGATCTCGATACTGGTGAAATTGAACTAGGAAAGGCATTTTCTCCTTCCATCCGTGTCACTGACGAGTTTTCAGATATGTCCGTCCCAATTGGTCAACGCGGATCGGGCGTTGGCAGTATGCTCGTTCTTTCGCTTGTTGAGACCTTACGGGAACAGCAAGTCGGAGAAGGTTATCTGATGCTATTCGAAGAACCTGGCAACTGGCTTCATCCAGAAGCTAAGCGCCGTATGCTGATGGCGCTTAAGCAAATCTCTCGGAGGGGTGGACAAGTAATGGTATCGACGCACTCTCCAGTATTTATCGACCGCCGTGGTCACGGGCGTGTGTTTCTCGTAAAACGTCAGGAGGGCAAAACCTCGGTTAGAGAGATAGAAGAAGATCACCTCACCATCGTCGAAGAGTTGGGTGCAAGGAATAGCGACGTTCTTCAAAGTGATTTTGTCCTCTACGTCGAGGGCAGCACTGATGTGCAGATGTTGAATGTTATCGCAGATAATTACCTCTCTGAGGATGTAAGAGCCAGAGTTACAGTTCAGCACCTGGGGGGGACTGGGAACATTAGACAGTGCGACCTTGGTAATCTCGCGGAAATCAATCGGACATTCGGATTTCTATTAGACAGTGATAGGGATGGACCGGATGACTCCGAAAAGCCGTATGTCGCTGATCTGCGTGAGAAAATGAAAGAAGTTGAGGCAGATGTATTACTCAAGGTTCTCGAATGCAGGGAGATTGAGAACTACTTTACTCCTGAAGGAATCAATCATGCTCTCAGTTTGGACGTTGATGATGGCTTCGTAACCGATTACGAAGATATTCCTGACAAATTAAACGCCGAGATCAAACGACATCACGCAGACCGAGAGGTTGCTACACAAGAGGAGCGTACTTGTGAACACTGTGGGCATATTGACGGACAGCTAAATGAGTATCAGAAAGCAAAAGGTCATAAAATCGTTGAATCGATGTACGACCGTGGAGAAAATATAGAAGAGATAGAGAATTTCCTCGATAAAATAACTGAGCGGATTGACTAACGGTGTAGATCGGTAACTCCTGAACAAACCGTCAATCACCAAAACCTCGCTTGACATTTCCGTGAGATCTGATTAGAGTAATCCGTCCTACGATAGACTCCCCAAAATGAATACGGCCCTGTTGCCCGGCATGCAGCGGTCAAGAACCGGGAAGTCCCCAAACCTGACCGCTACCCTGACGGCGTGAAATGCAGCTTCCTATACGGCGAGTTCAATGGCGACACCGTCTTCCGGTACGACAACTTCCCGGACCATCCCAATGCGCCACACCACCACAAGCACATGAAGGATGGCAGTGTCGAAGGTGTAGTTCGACGGCGTTGCGACGCTGTTTCGGCGGTTCAAATCCGAGGTGAACGACCATGGCCACGACTGGAACTAACCCACCGTCTGAATCCGAACGCGTCCTGCACATCCGCTTCGAGCGGAGCGACAGCGACCGCATCGAGGAAACGCTCCAGGCAATCGATGCCGGCGAAACGCCCGAACCGTACTTGGAGTGTACGTTCCACGATTCTGACCAGCTGCATCAGGTGACACGCCCGAAGAATCTGGAGTTGCTCCGAACTATCGCCCGGGAAGAGCCCGACGGTATTCGTGAGACTGCTCGTTTCGTCGACCGCGACGTCCGGCAGGTCCACCGAAACCTCACAGAACTCGAAGAGCTCGGCCTGATCGACTTCGAAACGGATGGTCAGTCGAAGCGCCCGCACGTGTGGTACGACACCATCGAAGTCGATCTCCCGCTACTCGATTCAGACGGCGAATACGATACCGCAGACGCCTAACCGGTGAACGACTGTACTTGCAACAGACCTACTCCCCACCCTCGTCAACGAGATCCTGAGTGCGGGCATCGATTTCCTCGAAGCGCTGGTGCAGTTCACGTGTCCGTTCATCCAGTTTCTTCAGCGCCGATTCGTGGTCGTCGACGCGCTGTTCGAGATCGTCGAGTCGACTACCCATCTCCTCGACGATGTCGACCGCCTGGCTGTTGTCGTCGATATCTGCTCGTGCCTGTGACAATCCCGCCTCCAGATCAGCGATGCCGCGACGTGCATCGGCGAGGTCGTCGGCCAGGTCAGACACTCTCTCGTTATCAAACCCGGACGACTGGCCGAGGTGATCCAGAACGGCCTCGCCCTTCTCGGTCAGCCGGTACGTGTTCGGTGGTCTTCCAGGTTGGTCATCGACGTCGACGTCCGTTTCCTCCAGGAGCCCCTGGCTGACGAGACGCTCCCGAAGATAGTACGTCTCGTTTCCCGAGTACCCTGTCCGCTCCGTTATCGAACTGGTGGGACAACCCCCTCCAGAGTGCAATGACACCGTCCTGATAATTTCGCAAGCCTTCGTGTTCAGTCCGAGGGCAATGTCCGCAGCGGATCGGTCTTCGACGCCGGCACTCATGCCCCAAACTATCGGCTACAAAGGACAAAAATTTGCCGTTCATTCAACCTTTAAAATTTGAAACGACAACTATAGTGCCCGGTCACCCGAGCAATCCAGGCTTCGAGCAAGCCGTCGACGACTACTGAAAGCGACGTGGGGGTGTCCGACCTGGCGGCAGCGTTCAGGGAGAATCCCACGGATGCGATACCTGTTAGGATCTGGAGAAGAGTCCAGAGCAAACCACCGCGCAGCAAGCAGGATCAGGGTGATGCTGAGAGCGGGATTGGGGTGTCCGAGCTCGAGACCAGGGGGTGTCAGGTGCACGACTCCGGAGCGGGGACAAACGAGGAAGCGACCACGAGTCCGAATTGAGTAGCAGAGGGATGCCCCTGACGTCACGAAGCGGATGCCCACACCGTGACGAAACGAATACCCCGACAGTGACGAGGTGGATACCGACCTCGTCGACGACGTCTGGATGCCAATACGCAGGTACCCGAATGGATGCCATCCTCAACGAGTGATGCTGGATGCCGAACGAGCGCGTCCGGTGAATGAGAGATGAACTACGGCCCTGGGGATGCCCGAGGGCGACAGTCAGTCAGGAGCCAGCTCCAAAGCGACTCCCTGGACGACGCTATCTCACGATCACGAGGACACGCGAGCGTACGGCAACGGCAGTGACGGGAAGAGCAGTACAGAGGCCGGGGCGATCTCGACGACCAGGACAGCGCGAAAACGTAGGTCAGTCAGGCCTCACAACAAAGCGAGAAGTGCAGTAAACGCCGTACTCCGGGGACACCCAGACGTCTACGAGCAACAACGGAGGGCGCTACAGTCACCGGTGGACACCCCACCTGCGGAGCGGCACTGACCTCCGACGGTCAGTAGCGACTGGACACCCAGCTAGGCGTGACGACGGTAGTACGTCGAAACAGGCGCGATGGTGGACACCCAATTCAGTTTCCGAGGGGGACACCCCAGTACGCTACCAGCGTAGGACACCCAGTCTACTACCAGAGTGAGACATTCCAGAGATGCGCAACGCCGCTGTGAACGGATTGCAGAATAGCGGTGACGAATCAGACGTCGAAAACCTACCAGCAGAGTACGTCGGCGACCGACTGGGAAGCCACCGAACGAGTGGGAGCCAGGAGGCTCTCCAAGCCAGAACGAGAGACGAAGGGAGACACGATGGTGGGCATCCCACTAGAGCACCTCTCTGGCGGCCTGCGATACACGACAGTGGGCATTCACCTGGTGTAGGCCATTGGGGCATCCCGTTGATGCGACGTCCTAGAACGGGAGTGACGGCGCTCTACCGTCAATGCGAGTTACGCCCGTGGGGGTGTCGAACTGGCGAAGCGTCCGTCGGAGGTTTCTCGAACTGGGTGTCCGGCAGTCGCGCCAGCGACGATAATTGGTTGCTGGTTCGCCTCGGCTGAATCCGCCGGGGTCACGATCTAGTACGTGACCAAGGGTAGGGAAACACCCACTGCCTCACTCCCCGGTGGCTCTAATGAAATCCTGAGCAGTGGTTCAGCAAAGCGCTCTCTTGGTCAATACAGGTAAGCTACGGACTGTTTGGTGCAACATGAGAGTAGATATTTTCACTGTACGAGAAAGTACTTAGTGTGCGTCGGTTCAGTAGAATTATGAGACGCCGCCAGGTCCTCGCGGCACTCGGTACGGCAACAGTCACGTCGGTCGCTGGGTGTTCGGCCATCCAGGCAGAACTCGGGATGCGAACTGATAGACTCGGAGACGTTACCCTTGCAAACAGCATCGAAGACCGGTTCGAGGTCTCGATAGAAGTTCTCCGTGAAGGCACACTCGTGTATCAAGCGTCGCATCAACTCAGCCCCGGGTCAGAACAAGAGCGACCACAGTACACCATCAACGAATGGGAGGAGAATTCGGAGGCACGGCAATGGACTGTTCGGGCAAAGATACCCCAGAGCGAGTGGAGAGACGCCACGATCGACGCGGCTGTCGGTTCGGAAGACGAATGCTATAGCGTCTCTGTTATCACAGGAGATTGGCCAGAAACACCGCTCTTGGTTTTACTTGGAGGGTGTGAACCTGAAAACCCTTAACGACATTTGGGACACTCTCCCCTTAATGAGCAGTTGATTCAGTTACTTTCCTCCGAAACCAGCGTCCCACAATCGTTCAGTACAGGGGAACCACCTTTCGGTAGGTACTTCGTTCAACTCTCTTGATTTACAATATGGTTTCCCGCGAGAATCAGGTAATGATCGCCTCTGCCGTGGTAGCCGTCGCTGTTCTTTTCTCTCTACGGGCATTTACGAACTTAGGGGTGTTGTCAAGGTTTGCAATTGTCGTCGTCGCCATAGTCGTTACACAATCTGCTCTCGGACGGGTGTCTCAGTAAGCACATCTACTGAGCGGCTGTTTCACTGCAAGTTAGATGGTGAGAACCCACCTTGGTGGATTGAGTCTCTTCGGTCAATACATGTCGTACACTAATCAGGCCGACGAGATTGTACGACTGTTGCGGCTCCAGAGACGACGAGAAGGAGGGCGCCCCCGATTGCAATCAAGTTGACTGGTCTATTCTGCAGACCTAATCTAAATGGGTTCTGAAATGCACCGGTGATTCCGAGAAGTACAAGACCAACTCCGCCAAGAATGAGGGTCCCAATTCCCCACTTGAGTTGCCTGTTCATACGCGAGCTTTACTGTCAGTCGGTTTATAAAGATTGGTTCAAAGAACCAGGGTTTGATTCGCACGTGGTAGTTCCAGAACGATGGTTTACGCAAGTTCGTAGAGCGTCGACCCAATAGTAGCGTACACGCGCTCGCCGACGAGACTGACTCCGGCCCGATTCGGAACAGCGGACTCGAATGTGACCGTCCAGAGTACCTCGCCCGACGTCGTATCGTAGGCACGAACCTTTCCTGCGGAGAACTCGTCGCCATCACGCACCTGTCCGAGAACAACGAGCGTTTCCTCACTCACGACCGGTGCATACGCATACCAGTCCGTCTCGTCCTCCCAGAGCGTTTCCCCAGTCGTGAGATCAAGCGCGACGACCCGACCGGATTGGAGCCCCTCGGTGCCAACCGCAGTGTACCCCCGGTCACCGACGACGGCAGGCGTCGCCACGTCCATGCCCAGGTTACGTGGCTCCCACAATCGCTCACCGTTCTCCGTATCGTACGCACCGACGACGCCCCCGTTGGGCGGGGCGTCGTACGTGCCGACGAGGAGCCGCCCGTTAGCGACAGCTGGTTGATGAACCTGACCGGGAATCCACTTTCCCGTCCACAGTCGCTTCGGTCCAGCGGACAGCTGACGGTCAACTCCGGACCGCTCTGCGTAGGCGACGACGCCGTCTGACGCACCTGCCGTGTACAATCGACCCTCTGCGAGCGCCGGCATCATCCCATCCACGTGCCAGTCTTTCGCGCCGGATTGGATGGCGAGAACGTTCCGTGTGGGAGTTCCGACGTACACCTCGGTCGGTCCGACGGTCAACGAACTCGGACGATGATCGCGGAGCAGGTACCGATCCGTTTCGGTGGCTCCGTCGTAGCTAACGACGGCGTAGCGGGATTCGCTTTCCGCGGTCTGCTGAACTGCGTGGAGCAGACCATCTGGACCGAGCCCAGCGTGTCGAACCGTGGTGTCAGTGACGGTTGTGACAGTGCTACGTTCCCGTGAGTACGACGCGAGGGTCGATCCGTACAGGACGATGCGAGAGCTGCCAACGAGTGGCCGGACGTGCGATTCAACGGATGCGAGGGCCCGACGCGTCGGCGCTTGGCGAGGAGGACTTGCGTGGGGATTGTGGGCGGTGTTCGCCGCATCGTACCGAAGGAGGGGCCAAGTACCCTGTGCGGGCACCCACCCATCGAAACTGGCATCCGGAGCACCACTGAGGAGTCGGTGTCCACCGTACCCACCAACAGCGAGGGCGGCCCCGGCCCCGAGAAGCTGACGCCGTGTGATGGAGGTCATACGGGCCATTTATTCCACTCTCGTAAGAATCCGAAGGATGTCACACGACGATTGGCTTCCTCCGGAAGCTGCTTAGAGGACTTTACAGAGCGACTTGGGAGAAATCAGTGGCCCGGTTGTTCGCCGCGAATTTAGAACGGGAAGACCAATTTCGGTCGTCGTGTGATCAATTGGTGCGTCACATTACTCAGTTTGCCCGTGTAAAGTGCAGTCAATTCAGTAGGTGTTCACCTGAATCCTCAACTCTGAATCGCTCAGTCCAGGAAACTCAATTACCAGTCCGGTTCAATACGATGTGCCCAAGGAGATAGAGCGGCAAGAGATAGATCACCAATAGAGAAACCCCTCCACCGATATCTCGAAAGACCTCGTTCGTAGCGCCTGAAACGGTTTCAAGGGCGATCACGGCCAGTAAATATGAGATGAGCGCGAGGAACCAGTCAGTTCTGTCCATACGCTAATTTAACAACAATTCCTGAGACAAAGATTTCGATCCGGTCAATACCCACATCTACTGAGTGGCTGTTTCACTGCAAATTAGGTGCTGAGATCCTGTCTCGATGGATTGAGTCTCTTCGGTCAATACAGGGGAGCTTCGTATCAGGAAACCCACTTACTCAGTCTTCGTTACCGATGAAGAACCAGTTTCTTCCGCTTGTAGCTTATCCCCTGCTTGATACAGTTCGTAGGAGAGAAACACCATTCCGAGTATGCTAATCGGTGGTATCAGAAGGACTATTCCCAGAATAATCTTCCATCGAGGGATATACTCAAGTCGTGCCTCAACCTCTTCGATGAGATTTCTTTGGCTCATACCGGTGAAACATTCTATATAAGTAAATATTTGCCGACAGGAAGTTCGCATGTGCGGAATTCGCTCGATTCACTGCCCCTACGCTGTAACATTCGCCTGGAATCCGTCGTACAGGCGAGATAGGTCTCACTTTGGTCAACGCTCTCAGCACCTGCAAGCCCCTCAACTACGATCTACTCACTGGAGCTGTCTCGACAGTAAATAGTCTGTGTGCCTGTGACGGAGACTGAACGGAGCGATCCAATGTCGTAGAGAGTTGGCGCCTCAATATCAGCGCGGATGGCCATTTCAGTGGTAAGATGGTAAACCCCGGTGACCGGATTATCGTAGAGGGCTCCCTGTTGTACTGACAGTTCTCCTTCGACACCGACGAGAAACCCGTCAGTCGTCTCTTCAGTAAGGTCGTCGTCGGCGCGTGGGTTGACGGATAACTCCTGTGTGTCCGAATTCGCCTCGGTATCGAGGTATGAATTGAATTGGTAGACCTGTTCGTAATCAGCAGCATACGCTTCAGCTGACGCCGCTGTGAAGGATTTTGGATACTGTGGGTATTCTTTCGGTTGCAGTCCTGCTGTCGGCTTAGGTCGTGGTAGGTCTGAAACGGTACACTCCTTCGGAGACGGCGTTTCGAACGGAAGTTCGGTCGTGATCTCCGTCGGGGATACTGTTGGAGAGGCCGTTGACTGGTTTTCCGTCGGGGTCTCCGCAGTGTCCGTCGATGTTGAATCCGGAGAACTGGTCTCAAGGGAAGTACATCCTGCGATTGAGAGAGTTGAACCGAGAAAGGCCAAAACGTGCCGCCGATTCATTGTATGATGGCAATATCCCTCTTTATAAAGAATTTGTTGCAGCAATAGAAGAATAGCCGATTTAGAATACTGGACAATTCAGTAGGCCTTCTCCGGAATTCTAATACCGGGATCGGTCAGTACAGGGCGGCCACCTATCGTTCAATTCCCCGAAAGTACTTACTCTGGAGAAGGAAGTGTACTTCATGAACCGCCGTGCCTTTCTCGTCGCAGTGGCGGCGACGGCTGGCGGACTCGCTGGGTGTCAAAGTGGTCAGAGAATGTCAAACTGCCCGCCACTGCTCCAGGTACACAAAATCAACGAGAGCAACGGGACGGCTACTGAGGAAGAGGTTATCCCATATCAACAGTTGTCGGAGAAACGGCAACAGGAGTTTACACAGGCACTCGAAACCGGAGATTCCGAGCTAAACGAGACATATGATGCCTGGGTTTCGACACACTACGTCGAGTACGAGAGCGACTACTACTTTACTGGCGTTGCGGTATGTTAGATGTGCACCGGTGCTGAGAAGGTATCTTACCTGAGCTGAACGCTTATTCGTAACGAGTCGCGTTAGTAAGGCATGGCAAGCGCAACCCGGAGAAGGGATGACGATCCTGAAGGGGTTGAGTTCATCCGCGAAGACGACGGGACTATCACGGCACATGACCTCGAAACGGGACTCGCTCGCGGTGGAGATACCCGCGCAGAGGCACTTACGCAGCTCGCAGAAGTGCTCGCGCTCGAAGAGGGCCATGGCGACCGTATCGAAGATCCTGACGAGTTTTTACAAGATATCGGTGTTGACCCCGATACTGATGTCTGAAGAAGGCGATTCAAACGGCCGTCTTGTCCAGTCCTTCGACTAAGACATCGACGAGCGAGCGGCCGTAGCGTCGGGATTCCCAGCCTCGCTTGACGTCGACAAACTCCATCCACTCGTCGAGGGACCGTCCGTTGAGGTCCTGAACGTGTGAGACGTCGCCGTCCGCGACGACGTACACCCTGTCCGTCTTCGTACAGTAGCAGTGGTGCGCGCCGGTCTCGTCGACGCCGAGGGCGAAGTAGTTCGGTCGTGGGTCGGTGCTTTCACTTGAAGTGGGTACAGTTGTACTCATGCTTCCTTCCTGGAAGCGCGGTCGGTGGTACCAGCACCGGCCGTTTTCACGGCGACACCGCGCTTCTTAGTCACATCTATGCACCTGTGCAAACTTTAACCTTTGCATCAATGCAAAGGTTTGCGCTAGTGCATAGAATAAGTGGCCACAGGTGCATAGGTTAAACCGCTATGGAAAGAAACGGACAATCGAGAATGGGACGCTACCGGGCCCTGATGACAGATACGGATCGTGATCATATATCGGGCGAGAGTGAGCCATCACAAGAACAGAAAGACCAGGCTGTGTACCGCGTCCGGGAGCGGATTCGAACGGAACTACCCCGAGATATCGACCTGCTTCGAGAGCATCGACCCGACGTTCTTCAGGAGCTCCAGGAGGTCGTTTGCGAAGAAAGCGACGGCGATAGCTAATCCAGACACGGCGCTGGTGGAAACGATTTCGGAGCTCACAATCAGCCGTATCACTCACAACTTGGCCGGTCACTCTAATCGAGAGGCGCGGATAGGCTACGGGTCCCGGCGAGTAAGATGGTCTTCGAGTGCCGCGACGACTGCCTCGTCGTCGATAAGGTAGCGCCGACATCGAACGTCAACGTAGGGTAATGCCCGGTGGAGTACGATCGCGTCGTTGGTCACGCTGAAGCCATCGAACCTTGCCCATGGAATGAGGCGACGGCCGACGAACCATCGCCCCTCTCTGCGCTGTTCTAGCCCCGCCGAAGTCGCGCGGTACGTGCGCTCAGTAACTAATGAGTGGAGCATGAACACGGGGACAATCCCGCCGGGCAGAATCGTAGTCACCACCCTCCATCCGAACTGCCAGAACGCCAGTCCAGCGAGAAGGCCGAGAACTACGAGCGTGCCGGCCATGAGCTTCAGCCGAGCGCGTCGTGGCCACCCTGCTGTCCACTCGACGACGCTGTCGGCGTCGTCTACCGTCGCGTTTGCTAGTCGGCTGTGGCCCATGAGGACGAGGAGGCTTCCAAGTGACGCGGCTACAATCCCCAAGAAAAAGCCGAGGAATCCAACGAGATGGGCTGCACTGTCTGCCTGGAGATCCGTCACGGCGAACGCGACGAAAAGGAAGAAGTGGACGAAATAGAGACCCATTGGGAGAATACCCACAGAGGGGAGGAGGACCGCAATCCAGGCAGAATCAAACCACGCGACGAGTTCGCCCTGCCGGGAAACTATCCGTGTGACACTGACGGTGAGGATTGCCCCCACTGCCCCAAGCGAGCCAAGCGTAACTGACCAACTTGCCACCTGCAGCCGCTGTACCACGATGAGTAATAGTGCTGGTGAGAGCAGCGCGGCAACGTAGAGCCCTGCCACGAGACTGAACCGCCCGTCCAGTTGTTCCGGCGTCTGAAGCGGTTCACGACCGGAGCGAAACTGCATACGCGAGTGTCTTTTGGACTGTGAATATAGGCTTCGATATGTCAGCCATCGACTACCTCCCGGTATAGGTAGTGTGGAATCATTGGGGCTTCAACAGAGCCTGAGAGTTGGAAGGAAGGGTTCTATTGAACCAGTGGAGAGCGATTTGTTCCGAGCACTCCGCGGTCAGTACAGACGGGGCACAGGCTGAAGCATCACACCCGAACAAGAAGTCACAGGCAGTGAATCAACAAAACCGGTGTGAGTGGATTAGCGGTTTGCAGATCTCCCCTCGGAGAATCTAAGGCGGTAAACGGCAGTCCATAATCGGCTAAATCGTCCGGGAGGAACACTGGATCAGACGCTCGATCGGAACTAGGAAACGAGAGACCGGGCGGATGAGCAATCGGAGAAACAGAGAAAGTAGCGGCACGAAGGCTGAGACGGGTGGAACCGATATTGGGCCAGCGAGAGAGGGGTGCCGAAATCGGCCCTGGAATTTTCATAATCGGTTGCTGTCTGGTGGTTTTGGGTTCGGGACTGACAGGCCAGATTGGCCTGCGATCGAGGCGGTGGTCGGAGACTGAACGCGGCCGAGTTGACTGTTGTCGAATTGGCCTGGAAACGATCCAGCGTCAGCCGGACGACGAAAATTGGCAATCGGGTGGCTTAGAGAGGCCAAATCGTTCGAAATGTGAGTTGAACGAAGGCACGAGTCGCGCGGACTGCGTTGGAGACAAGTGGCGTCTCAACGGGCGGACGACGTCGCCTCAACGCCCGATCGACCCGGTCGACAAAACCTTCATAATCGGTTTCAGTCTTGCGGTTACACAGCTGGCGTTCGAGTACGTTCGGTCGTCGTCGACAGCGCATCGAGCGGGTCAAGCGGCAGTCCCGAGATGGGTGAGTGACCAGCGATCGATAGAGAGTACGAACGGAGGCTAGTGGCTCGACAGTTAGAGACTCAGAATCCGTTCGAGCGCCCGTGAAGGCCGACATTTAGGCGGACGTTCAGATTAGAAAGGGGACGTGGCATTACTCGATCGTCCAGACTTCACCCTTCGACAGTCGGCCCCCTGTGACCTCGCTGGCTTCCAGCTCTTGGAAGCGAGTTCGGAATTTTGAGTGGACCACCCCGGTGAATCGAGCGAGACGGTGATTTCCCGGGTCAAATTTTCATAATCGGTTTCCGTCCGGCGATTACTCTGATTTCTGCGCGGCGCTTATTCCCAGATTAACGACCCCAAAAACCGCGTTTGAGGGCCTCTATCCGACTACTGGCATTTCCTGCTTTCGTCGCCATTCGGTCTCCTGGGCATTTTGCTCCTAGTTTGGATCGCTTCCTGCACATGGTGCCCCCTTGCGGACTATTTGGCCGATTATGAAACGGCGATAAACCACGGAGTGGCCCGTATATCAGTGTTCGGCGTTAATGAGGCAGTGATATTGGTTTTGGAAGTGTGGATCGCTGTCTTTTCCGAATACCAGTGGGCGAGAGGATTGAGAGAGCGGAGATAAATACAGGGCGCGAATCCATCAAGAGTACAGTTCTCAGTGATCTGAATCTTCCACCCGTAACCCGAATCCCCATGTGAAGGATCGACGCTGATCATCACTGGTTTCGGTGTCAGTATCCGCCGAAACGTACACCGTTTCCTCCCATCGGTATGCCCCGGGAGTCAAATACCCGTCAACTCGGTAATCGTCCCACACAACGTATTCGTTGGTAAGGGACTCACCGGGTTCGTACATCTTCTTGGGACATCCGTACCCGTCAAATCCGCGCGGTTCGTCGGCTGGCTTGTCAACTACCCACCGGTTCTCTTTTCGGTCAAGATACTTGGTTTTCTGTGGGTCGTGCAACCACAATCCCGACGGGTCGTCACTTCCGCCATGATGCCGATTGAAGAGCTCGCACCCCTCATTCCCAACCGACAACGCGCGTCCCGATCCTTTGTTTGTCGTTGTGATACGCACACGGGCAGTCTGCGTCGTCGTGATGAGTGGTTGGGGTATCTCGGCGTTAATCTGGACTTGGTATTCGTCAGGGACTGTATCTTGGTTGACGAGCGAGATACGTCGTTGAATCTCCCCTTCGGGGGTTGTAGTTGCGGTAGTCGGTGAGGTTGAAGTGGGCGTCACTGTGGCCGTTGTTCTTGTAGAGGAGGACCCACTAAGGCCGAGACACCCCGTCAATCCCGAGGCTCCAGCAGATGCAAGGGCGGTAAGCAGTGTCCGTCGCTTCATACTGTAACGTAGATGCTTGGATATAAATTCAATCCGATGATTCAAAGAACTACTTGACAAATTCGCTCATGAATTGAGTGGTCGCTTCAGATCGAATCGGACCGGAATCTGATTTGCTCCAAATCGGGGATATGACGTCGATGCAACCGGGTCTGGGTAGGAACGAACGTAGAATCAGGCGGCCTCCCAACAAAATCGAACGACGGCACTAAACGTAGAGTTCGCGGACTATGGCCATCAGCAAACTGAGCCCGAGCATCGCGTACGGAATCCGTTTGGGAACACTGATCAGGTGAACGCGGACACGTGGGCTGATGAGAAACGCACCGCCGGCCATGAGCGTCCCTTGAACGATAGCAAACTCGGCAACAATGATGTAGAGGCCGATGAGGAATGCTGCTAACGTGAAGATGTTCCCGCCTTTGTATTCGCTCGATGAGTACGACATTACTCGTCGGAAGATTCGAGGGCCGCTTCGACGTCGCTCTCGTCGAGCAGCTCCTCTTCGATAGCGAGTTCGATGAGACCCATGCGATGCTTCCTATCCGCGGCCAGGTCGGCGGCGACTAATCGGATGATCCGATCGGCGAGCCGGATACTCCGTGGCACGATGTCCTTCCAGTCGTTCCACATCGCCGACGGAATTCGTTCGACCGTGTACGCAGTCTCGCCTTCGTCCGGCTCGCTATCTGCCATTGCGTGTCGGTATGACAAGCTACCGCCAATACGTTTGTGCATCCCCAGGCTCTCGTTGTGAGTCACGGGTAGTCTCACTTTGTTTCTAATAGTCGCAGATAGTTAATAGGCGTGGGAAATAGCTTTAAATTTCTCTCGGTAGTCTTCAATAGTCTCCGATAGTTATTTCTGTCACGGGCGAAAACTGTTCAAATATGGGTGCTCGAAACCCAATGAAAACCAAGCGAAGGTCCCTGAGCATGAAAATCGGCGGTTTCGCGATGCTGTTCATGCTCACCACAGGTATCGCTGCTGCGCAAGCGGGTGATACCGCCAGTACGATCTGCGGGACGTCGTCGTACAACACCCTCCTCGCGCTGTTCTACGTGATTATGGGCCTGTCCATCGCCGGAATCGTCACGTCGGCGGTGACGGGAGCCGGGCTGAAGTCGTTCGGATGGATCAGTCGGTCGGTGTCGCAGGCGGGTAACAAAGCGCTCGCGGGCTCGCTCGGTGGGATGCTCGTCCTCGCCGTCGTCCTGGCGATCATGGGCGTCGCCTACGGGAACGTGAGCGTCTCGATCCCGGCCGAGTGCGCCATCCCCCTGTAATCCCGGCGCTCGGTGCCGGTTCGTGATTTGATCGCCAGATGATCGCCGCGGACTGCTACTAACCCACGATGAAGGAGAACCGTCGGTTCTACGGGAAGATTCTCGCGACAGTCGTACTCGTGACGATGCTGCTAGCGGCACCGGTCTCGGCGGAGACCGGGCCGGTGGCGTCCCAGGATGGGACTGTAGTCCAGCCTAATCACAGCCCCTGTCCGCCCACGTACCCGGAGTGCGAGTCGTTTCACACCGACGAAGACGAGGAGAGCAACAGCGATCCCACCCCAGCAGAGGACGAGGAAACCACGCCGACAGAAGGCGAAGAGGAGCCAAATGTACCAGAAGGGGAGGAGCCGAATGCACCAGCGAACGACGAGTCAGGGAGTGGCGGGAACGGCGGGCTCTTCGGGCAGCTAGTCCCGCCAGATATCACGCAGAAAGCCGCGGAGTCGACTATCACGCCCGTCCTCGAGTTCACGATCGGGTACGTGCCGACGCTGGGGACGGGCTGGGAAGACGATTACAGCGAACCGTCCAGCTTCCCGTTCAATTCGGTCTGGTCCCTCTACACCGGCTTTTCGCTACCGCTCGCGCTGCTCATTTCGGCGGGAGCAGTTTCGGTGCAGGCGCTGAAAATGGCACTCCCCTGGGCCCAGAACACGCACCGGTCGATCCGCCTGGCGGTGAAGGGACTCGTGGCGTTCATCGTCGGCGTCGCCGGCCACGTCACTATCGTCTCGATCGCCCACGACCTCGCGCGTGAACTGGCGCTGGCGATCGGGCCGTCGACAGGTGAATTGACGGACAGCGCCGGGTCGTTCTTCAAATTCAGCGTCGAGAGCGTCTTCATCCTCGGTTCGCTCCACCAGATGGGCTGGGAGTTCATCAAGTATCTCGCCGTGATGTACGGAATCGTCTGGCTCCTGCTGGTAATGTTCGCGATATTCTCGCCCCCGCTGTTCGTTCTCCGGGTGTACTTCACTGAGTCGACGCTCGGCGGCCTCGCGGGGAACATGCTCTGGGTCTACGCAGCGCTGCTGGCGGCCGCACCGGTCCAGGCGATGCTCGTCCGGATCGCCTGGGCCCTCGACTGGGGGATGTCCCTCTCGGGGATCGTCGCCGCGTTCCTCTCGCTGGCCTTCCTCCTCGCGTCGTTCCTGGTGCCGCCAGGGATGGTGCTGCTGGCGCTCTTCTCGCGCGGGAAGGTTCTGGCCTTCGCGACGGGAGCCGCGACAGCGCTCGCGAGCGGCGCAGTCGGGCAGAAACTCTCCGAGAAACGGAAGGAGGCCTACGAGAAGGCTCGACAGGAGACTATCGAGAAGGGGAAGCAAGCGCAGCAAGGGCTGAAACAGCGGAAGGACCGGATCAAGGGCCAATTCGGGCAGAAGAAGATGGAGGCGAAGGTCCTCGCAGGGTTGAAATCCGGCAATCTGGCCTACGCCGGAAAGGCCGCGGACGACCATTACGACGTCTCCGGACAGGCGATAGACTACGTCTTCGGAGACAGCGACTCAGAGAGCGAAGCCGCTGGAGAGGCCGAGAACCACGCGCTCGCGGAGCACAACCGACAGATGATGAAAGATGCGAGCGGCGGGACGCAACGGAGCACAGGGCGTCGCAGCTACCTGGCCAGCGCCGGATCGGATGCGTTCGCGACGAGGACTGGAAACAGCGCGGCGAACACCGACACGGGGACTGCAGGTTCTGAGTCCCACCAATCGAGCCGTAAGCAGCACCTGGCCAAGCAGGGAGTCTCCACGGTCTCCCGGAGAATGGGTGGGTCGGGTGGCTCGACGACGACAGCCGGGGGTGATGGGCGGTGAGCGACCGTGAGCTCAGCCTCGTCATCACAGAGGTCAGCCTGATGCCCGATATCCTCGGGTTCTCGATGGTGAAGACGCTCGCCTACGCGATCGTCTGCGTGCTCGGTGTCGGTATCGCCGGTGCGATCAACCTGGGCTTTGTCGCCTGGGCAGTCGCGATCGAGTTCGCGACGACGATCGTGCTGGTGTCGATCGTGGTCGCCACGCCGTCGCACCTCACACTGCGGCAGTACTTCGGCTACCACCTCCGGAAGCGGTACGGACAGCAACTGATCCGGCACGACTCGTTCACGGAACGAGACTACCGCGATTTCGATACGCACGCTGAGACACACGACAATGAGTGAGAAATCAGTTGATTCGGCAGAGAGCGGCATCGAACAGCCATTTCCGGACACGTGGACCGCCCGGTTCGTTCGAACGCTTCCGATGACGTCCGTGGACGACGTCGAGACGACCCTCGACAAGGTGGACATCCGTCGGGCGTTCCGTCGGCGGCAGGCCGTCGAGTCGGCGGACGGCGAGGCCGTCATAGGCGCGGTGAAGGTCCGTCCGGCGAGCAAGTCGATGGCCGACGACCTCGAAGAAGAGATCCGTCACGTGGCGACGACGCTCACGTCCGAGATCTCGGGACAGGCACAGCTCGTCGACGTCCCGGGAAAGCTGGATCGGTCGAATCGGCGGGATCGGTACCGGGCCCTCGCTGACGACCTGGCCCTGAATGAATCCTGGTCGGCGAACGTCCTCGCCGACCTCGCCGAAGAGGAGGCCGCTGTGGAGAATCTCCATCAGGAGACAACGTCTACCTACGACCACTACGTCGTGCTCCGTGTAGACCGCCTGGAGGCCGCACAGTCGCTCTCCTCGGACGACGGCGGCCTGACGAAGGTCCCCTACGTCGGGAAGGCCATCAAGGAGCGTCGCGTCGACAAGCTCCGGCACTCGGACGACCTGAAGAAGCTGATGGTGGAGTTACTCGAAACTCGCCTGAACCGACTCGCCACCCAACTGAGCTACATCGAGGGAATCGACGCGAACCCGATCAGCTCCGCCGAGTTCATCGAGGCCCTGGCGACCTACTACCGCTCGGACGTCCCCTCCCGGATCGACAACTTCCGGGCTCTCGTCCGACAATCGCCGGTGCCAGGCGTCGGCACAAGCGACACGGAGCCGACGGCCATGTACGGGGCAAGTCACCCGACCGTCGACGACGACCGGGCACCGGAGACGCTCGCGACGATCGCCGAAGGTGAGGAACGCGCTCGGCAGGTCCAGTCACTGGTCGCTCCGCGGGAGATTCGCCCGGAGTCGGATGGGCACATCCAGGTCGGGAATCGGGCCGCTGCGACTCTTTCGGTCACGGGACTCCCTGAAGTCCCTCCCCAGGCGTACCTCGAACCGCTCTACCAGTACGACCGGCCGGAGGTGGAGATTACCGTCGCGACACACATCGAACGGATCGACGAGGAGAGGGCCCGGAAGCAGGCGAAGAACCAGGAAAACTCACTGAGTGACAAACAAGAGTCGAAGATCGGCTCGGTCCTCGAAGAGACGCTCGAAGCCAAGCTGGAACAGGCAACGCAGTTCACGCAGTCCATCGAGCAGTCCGATTACGGCGTCTTCGACGTCGGTCTCTTCATCACCGTCTCGGCGACCGCAGGCGTCGACGACTCGGGGAGCGATGTCCCGGCCGAGGAGGTCCTCGAATCCACGCTCAAGGACCTCCAGTCGACGCTCCTGAAAGAGCAGTGTGGGATCGATACGAACCGCCTCGACGGGATGCAGATGCGGGGCTGGCGAACGACTGCACCAGCCGCGGAGAACTACTTCGACACGAACGTCAAGATGCTCGCCAACGGGATCGCCCGTCAGTTCCCGTACCAGTACCGGAACCTGAAAGAGGAGACCGGCATCCGGCTTGGGCTCCACGAGTACCTCCGCGAGCCGCTGTATCTGGACGTCTTCGGCCGGGAGAACGGGTACAACGGCGGCGTCTACGGGATGATCGGGTCGGGCAAGACCACGACGCTCCAGGACATCGCGACGAAGCTCTACCTCCAGCACGAACTCGACGACGAGCCGTTCAAGATGGTCCTCTCGACGCCGCTGCAGGATTTCGAGGGGCTGTGCGAGGCGCTCAGTGGGAAACACATCGTCGTCGGTGGGGATACAGCCATCAATCCGCTCGAGATCCGCCACGTTCCCGCGTCGAAGTTGAAGACCGTCGGACTCCAGACGCCCTGGAAAGACATGCTCGACCGGGCGATGGCGTTCCTCGAATCGTACTACGACATGGAGGGCCTCGCCGGCTGGGGGAGCAAGAAAGGAACCTGGGAACGGGCGATCAAGGCCGCCCAGACGCGAAAGGGGATCGAGCCCGGCGAACCCGGAACCTACGGGAACGAGAGCGCGACGCTGCGGGACGCCATCTCCGTCCTCGAACGGATGGTCGAGGCGCCCGACGCGTTCGAGACGGACGCGCTAACGGGCGACGAAGAAACTCGCGAGAAGCGTCGGGAACAGGCCCGGCAGATCATCGCCCACGACATCGAACCCTTCCGCGCGAACGGGCGTTTCGAACACTTCACCCGGACCTCCGACGTCGACCTCCAGCGCCACGACGTCGTTTACCTCGACTTCCAGCGCTACGAGTCCGACAAGCGCGCCGGCGGCCTGGAGATGCAGATGCGCCTGTCGGACCTGTACGAGCAGGCCAAATCCTTCGAGGGCGAGACGTTCTTCGCCGTCGACGAGTTCAACTACATGCTGCGAAATCCGCGAGCCAAGCAGTTCTTCAAGCAGACGCACCGGGCGTCCCGGCACTGGGATCTGGCGGTCTGGCTCGCAACCCAGGAGATCAACGACCTCTTCGTCGAGAACGACGACGGCCTCGGGCTTACCGACTCGGCTCGTGTGATCTTCAACAATCAGGCCATGCAGCTCTACCACTACACGAAGGAGATGAACGACCGGTGGGGCGACGTCCTCGACCTCTCGCACCGATCCCAGCACTTCGTCGACGATGCCCAGGTCGGCAAGAAGGAGGAAGGCTACTCCCAGGCGTTGCTCGTCGTCGACGAGGACGAGTACCCACTCAGGGTGGAGATGAGCGACCACATGAACCCCCGGCAGTTCTCGATCTACCAGTACGACCCGACGAAGGCCGACCACAGCGACGACTTCCGGGAGTACCTTCGCCAGTACGGTGATCGGGCAGACGTCTGCAACTGGAGGTGGGACTGATGGGCCTTCGACGTGTCCTTCCGTTCGGTCCATCGGGGAACGACGGTCCAGGCACGCCGAACTCGATCGAGGTGAATCGGGACCTCGTCGACGAGCTCCGGGAGCGCGTGGAGGCGGCCGGTCCGGTTGTCCACCTGACGCCGTACAAGCGCGATCGCAACCACGATACCAGCAGGTCGTTCTTCCGGGGTGTCCACCGCGTTCGTCGTGGTGGGCCCAGACGGAGGGAGAACATCTCTTCGCCGTTCACGTTCGAGGTCCACTACGACGGGAGCGAGGGGACGATCGGCTTCCGCTACGTCGCCGACGAGGACGTCCTCCGGAGCGAGATTCGGCAGGAGATCGAATCCTGCTACCACGACAGCGACGTGACCCGAAGCCCGCCCACGTTCGTCGACGTCGACGAAGGCGACTACGCCTCCGCGGCGTGGCTCACGCTCCGACATCCAGAGCCACTCCGTCCGGTCAACAACCCGGGCCTGAACCCGAGCGACTTCCACCCCGACCCCTACGATTCGATCACGAGCAGGATGGTCGGCGACGGGAGCCGATCGGCCTCGGTCGTGACCCAGCTCGTGTTCAAGCCCGCGATCTCCCACGCTGACCAGGACTCGCTGAACTGGCACGACGGCGTCGACGAGGTCGCCAAGCGGATGAAACAGCCCAACGAGGGGTTCCGGTGGCAAAGCATTCTCACAGTGGTCGCCAATACCTTCGTCGAGGAAGACCTGGACGTGAAAGCGACCCAGGAGGGGTACCTCTCCAGCGAGGACAAGGAGGCGGCGAACGTCATCGCGAACCAGCGCAACCGGAAAGGGTTCCACGTCAACATCCGCGTCGTCGGGATCGCTGACGAGCCCGAGCTGGCCGAACGGCGGGTGGCGTCGACGTGCGAGAAGTACAGGAACTACTACAACTCCACCCACGGGCAGGGGTTCAAGCCGGTCTTCGACGTCGACGTCGGCGAGGTCCTCTCGAACGCCGCTCGCCGGAAGTGGGTCGACCGGGAGATGCCCATGTCGATCGACGAGGCCGTCGCGCTGGGTGCCCCGCCGACGGACCTCAACACGCCCGCCGTCGAGTACACGCACCAGCGGTCCGACGAGGGCGTGCCAGCGTCCGTCGACGGGTTCGAGAAGTACGACGAGACCGGCTACACCGACCGACAGCGAGAGCCATGAGCGTACCGAGAACGAGCGAGGAGCAGTTCCGAGACCCGGACTACGAGTGGCCCTACGACTTCCGACCGGCGCCCGGACGCTCCGGTCGCGTGATGCGGGACGGCCACGAGTACAAGGTCTTTCGCGATCCCGAGGAGGAGACCGACGTCCCCGACCCGGAGGACGTCTTCGCCGGCGCGTGGCCACGAGCCTGGATCGAGAACCACGCGAACGTCGACGACCAGCCGTTCTACGTCGGGATCGACGAGTACGCCGAGCCGGTGCCGATCGAGCAGGAACAGATGTTCCGACACATCATCGGCCTCGGGCAAACCGGTGGCGGGAAGACCACCTTCCTCGAAACCCTGGGCGCCCAGCACACCTGGTCGGACAACGGGCTCTGCGTGGTCGACCCTGGCGGCGAGGCCGTCTTCAACATCATTCGCCAGGCGCCGGAGGACCGGCTCGACGACGTCGTCCTTCTGGACGTCGGCGCCGACTACACCGACCGACACGTCGGCTTCAACCTGCTGGACACCTACCACGACCCGGGTGAACCCGGCTTCGACGTCGAAGTGGAGAACCGCGTCTCCGACATCCTCCCGCTACTGAACGCCGACGAGTACCAGCGCATGAAGGGCGTCGCCGCCCACGTCCTCCGCGGCCTGATCGAGGCGGATTACACCCGCCAAGACAACGGCGAGTCGACGCAGTTCGGCGAGGCCGTCGTCGACCACTTCGGTGGGGACGACGACACAGCCGGCGCCGACGAGAACTACACGATCAACGATATGTACCACATCATCGGGAGCCAGTCCAACCGGGAGGCTTGGCACGAGATGGTGGTCGAAGAGGAACTCGTTCGCCTGGAGCCCTACGCCCGCATCCTCGCGGACATGGACGAGGGCGACAACAAGCTCGAACCCCTGATCCGACGGCTCCGAAACTGGGTCGAGTCCGAGACCATCCGCCCCATCGTCTCTCAGCGGAAGACGACCATCTCCATCCCCGAGGTCGTTCGGGAGGGGAAGATACTGCTCATCAAGTGCGACAAGGCGCCCGACGAGGTTCGCCAGATCGTCACGAGCGCGATCTCGCGGATGATCTGGTCGGTCTGCATGGCTCGCCCGTCCTCGGAACAGCAGTTCCTGATGGAGGAGATGGGTGCGGACCTCCCGGAGGCCGTCGACGGCGACGAGGAGTACGAGCCAGAGCCGTTCTACCTGGTGCTCGACGAGGTCCACTCGCTCCTGAGCAAGAACACGAAGATGGTCGACATGCTCGCCGAGGCCCGGAAGAAGAAACTCGGTCTGGTCCTGCTCACCCAGCAGCTGAACCAGCTCCCGAGCGGACGCGCCGGCAACTTCGTCCAGGAGAAGATCATCTCGAACACTGCGACGACCGTCGCCTTCCACCCCGGCGACGATGCGAAGGAACAGAGCGCCGTCGCGTCGGCGTTCCGCGATCGGTCGCCCAACGACTTGCTCGTCGACCAGTTCCACGCGACCATGGCGATCACCGACGACCAGGGGAAGACGGCGCCGGGCTTCGTCGCCGAGTTGGTCCCGCCCGTGCCACCACGGCGCGGGCTGGACACGGTCGTCGAGATTCTGAAGCGCTCGCTCGACGAGTACGGCGTCGAGACGAAGTCCGCGGAGGAGGATCTCAAGAGCGTCCCGAACCGTTTCACGTCGGCGCTGGCGGGTCTCGACTCGCCCAACGATGGCGGTACCGTCCTCGAACTCACGGACGAACGAGCCGACCAGATTCTCGCCACGACCTTCGGTGTTCTCGTCGATCACGACTTCCCCGAGGACGGCGCCCCTATTGACCCGGTGATCGAGCGCACCGAACGACAGCTCTCGGTGAGTGGCCAGCACGTCGACACGCTGATCCAGAAGGCCAATGCCCAGGGGCTCGTTGACGTCACGCCTGACGGAGAACGTATCGACCTGGCCCCCGACGGTCGCGAACAGCTGTGGGATTCCGGCCAGTCGGGCAACGCCGGGAAGATCGGCCACCAGGCGCCAATGGAGTACATCGCTCGCGGACTCAGCGCCCTCGGGTACCACGTTCGCGTCCCGCGCCAGACGGGCGACGAGATGCCCGACCTCGTGGCCGAAATCCCGATCGAGACTGGCGGAGCGACGCTCGAAGAGGCCAAACAGAACCGGGAGCAGTTGCTCGACGACTATTCTGGTATCTTCGCACTCAGTGGCGAGCAAGACGTCGCCGTCGAGTTCGAGAAGGCGACCCGTTCGGCACCGGCCCAGATCGGCGACAACTTGCGGAAGGGCGTCGAGAGCGGCGACCAAGTCCTGTTCGTCGTGAACGCGGACGAAGACGGCTTCGCCGACGGAGCACGCCAGATCTCGGACAAGCTCGCCGACCCGATGCTGACTTACACGAAGGCCCGCACCCCGAACGACGCTGACCGTCGGTACCACCACTGCGACTACAGGTGCGCCGCGTCAGCGGATGGAGACAGCTACGTCGCACTCCCGGGAGACGTGACGTACCAGTGGGTCGACGACGGCGACTCGGCAGTCGTCCTGCGCAACTCAGACGGAGACGAGTACGCGAGGTTCGATTCGATCGACGACTGGCTCGACCGCTCACCCGCCGATTTCCCGGTGACGTACGAAGTCAGTGACGACGGCTACGTCGACGTCCGGGGAGATGATGCCACAATTTCGAAGACCCAGTTCCGAGAGGAGTACACGCCAGTCAACTCGCCGTACCTACCGCGGGAGGAGTTCCAGGGCGGACTTCCGTCGCCTGACGCCTGGGATATTGCCGTGCTTCCGAAAGATCCTGACCTCCCACTGCAGTACTACGATGCTGACGAGGACACCTGCTATCCGCTCCCAGACCTTACTAGCTCGGGTGCGTCAAAGGCCGATACCGAGGCCGATAGTCCGTTGGCAACGGTCGAAGAACCTGAGGACGATGACGATCTGTGGTCAAATCTCGTCTAGAACGTTGCCGACTCCATCTTGACCTCGGTGCAGCCGTATTCGTTCGATGTCGTCGACACGACCGCATCGCCATCGTAGCGGATGCCAACTTCACCCGTTGTCGGAGACCCATTTTCCGTCTGAACCGTTACGGTAGCTGTTCTCGTCGTCCCCTCGCAGGCCGAATCGATGGCCTCCTCTTTCGTCTTTTCTGCCTGTCCCGGTTGTCGGTAATAGCGAAGCGGAAACGATACAGTCTCGACTTCTTGTTCAGCTCCGGGAATCACCTGAATGGAAGGCTCCGGATACTCATTACCGGGAATTTTCACTCCTAAGACCTCGGATGGGTTTGATGGGGTAAGGACTCCCTCAGTTGCCCCGAAGAACGTGAGTGTGATCGGGACGTCGCCAGTGTTTGCGATCGTTGCCCGGAGGCGACCACCGAACGGCTCTGTCTCTTCTTCGTCAAACTCAGTCTCGACCACCCGTAGGTCCCGGACTTCGTAGTTCTGGTCGAGAGTCACCTCCTGGGAGGCAACCTCCGATCCATCTTTTGCTGCAACGATCTTGTGAGTTCCCTCGCCGACTCCCTTTATTGACAACGTCGCCTGTTCCTGTCCGGGAGAGACGTCCACCGAATCGACCTCGTTCTTCCCGTCAGCAAGCAACAGCAGCGAGTCGATGTCGCCCCCACTGCCGATAGAGACTGTAATCTGTTTGTTGCCGATTGAGATTTCCTCAATTGGACCCCCTTGACCGCTACAGCCAGCGAGAGCGGATCCAAGAACGACGCCGACTGTGGACAAATATCTGCGTCTGTCCATGTAATACTATTCTCATCGATAGTTGAAAGTAGCTTTGGATAGTTATGAATAGTCGTTTCGGTTCGGTGGGGTTCGAAGGCGGGTACGTACCATTATCATTGCGGGGCGTGGTGTCTCGGAAAATGTCCGTGATTCCGCGGGAGTGGGGTGAGCCGGATTCTCGGCCAGGCTTCTACTACGATCTCTTCTGGATAGGGCTGGCGATCGTCGTACTCGGCGCGCTCGCGTACTGGGAGCCGTTCTCGATCACCGTCTCGATTACGCCACAACGACTTGCCGGTGCGACGATCCTCGGTGTGGTTCTCGGGATTGCTGTTACGTACGGCTCGTCCGTGAACGAGCGGTTCCAACGACTCTGGGCAGACTTTCGCATCCGGTTCGCTGGTCTCTTCGTACTCATTATGGTCGGCCAACTCGGATTTGCTGTGGCTCCCACGTGGACGGTACTCACGATGCTAGCGACATTTCTCACACTCATTCCGCTTCGCGTCGCCGTCTATCTCCGTACCCGGTGAGCACCACAGCTAATCGCCAAATGGTTCGCCTGTATTGACCGAAGAGACCCAATCCGTCGAGGCGGGTTTTCACCACCTAATTTGTAGTGAAACAGCCGCTCAGTAGATGTGCGTATCGACCGATTGAAGCTTCGAACTCGGGCACTAGCCATTTCACTCAGAAGAACATTCAAGAGGAAGCCCGGTTGAGGCACGATATGAAACTCGTTGAAGCCACCGTTGATGATCTCGACGAACTCGTTGAACGGTGGTATGACCTCGCAGAAGCCATGGAGAACTACTCCGAACTGAACGAACTCGTCTATACAGATGTTGATGAGGTACCCGAGGATGGGTTCCGTGGTCATCTCGACGACGAGGCCATCACCGACTACCTCATCGTCCACGACGACGAAACAATTGGCTTCCTCACGCTCCGTGAGGGCCGTCATTCGTCCCGACAGTACTCTCGCTATCTTTGTATCGTGAACCTCGCTATTGACGAAGCCCACCGCAATCAGGGCCACGGGACAACTGTCATCGAGCGCGTGAAGGAATTGGCTCTTGAGCGGGACTGTGACCATCTCAAGGTGTCTTGTGAGTGGCAGAATGAGGGCGCTCGCCGGTTCTACCGCGACACGAACTTCCAACCGAAACAAGTTGACTACGTCCAACCACTCGAATGAGCCATACTATTTTTGCCAGGATACCACCCGTACCAACCAATCCATTCACCTCCTGTATCTATCGCTAACCGGCGAATCGAAAGTTCGGCGAAAGTTTATGCCCTCATCTGTCAACATACGGGTGTGAGTCAACGGAATCTTCTTGAGGAAATTGAAGCACGTATCGAGTACCTCCCTCGATGGAAGATAATTCTTGGAGTGATACTTCTGATACCGCCCATTAGCATCCTTGGGATGGGATTCTTCACATACGAATTGTATCAGGCAGGAAAGAAACTCCGAGAAGACGAAACTGGGACTCCGTCAGTAGCGAGATCGGAGTCCGGTAGATAGTTCACCTTTACTGACCACTCACGGGTGTATACAGAGCTTATCCAACAGGACCTGTTACACAACTCCCTCGGCGGAGAACAGCCGTGCTTTTTCTGTTCCATCTAGCCGTGGGCCGCAGCGATAGCCTTGATCCTCCCCTTCTGTCGCGGAATACACTTAGCACATTTCCCAGAAAATATTCATGGAGGAACACCCACGCTCCAGAAGAATGCCCTCTCTGACTCGGCGCCGATTACTCGCTCTTGCCACAGCGGGCCTTAGTACCCCGGCTACTGGCTGTTTGACGTCCAATACTGCTACCGAGGATGAGAGGTCTGTCGACTCCGCTACCCCATCTCAGACAGCGACATCCACACCGTCGCCGTCTCAGACGCCCAATAGCATTGATACAACCGCAACACCGATCGAAGACGGGCGAGCGAGCCCTGCACCGTCCTGCCCTGACGGGTATCATCCATTGAAACCTAACTGGGTCGTCCATGGACCAGGTCCCCTTGGCGGGTTCAAGCTGAGTCTCGATACCCGCTCGATAGCACTAGGGGATACCCTCACGGCCCACGCACTAAATGTCACTAATGAACCCCAAGAGACGGCAGTCAAGCAAAAATACGACATCCAGTATCAGGGGGAGAGTGGGTGGCATTCCATCTTTGGAACGAAAATGGAACAGGCGTTGTACAATGATCTCGCGTATCGCCACGATCCAGGAGAAGGATTGACGTGGGAACTGCCATTTACGAAAGAAGGCTTGACGGGATACTACGTCTGCGATACCCTGAAGCCCGGGACATACCGATTCATCTACTGGGGAATCACAGCCGAGAAATTAGAGAATAGAGGGTATGCCATTGGCAGGTCCTTTACTGTCTCTGGTGACTGAAAACTCTGCTATAGCCGCCCACGAATATGCTGAGAGAATTCCAGAGTAGAACTACAGAATCAGCCAACTATTGCGTGTGGGCCCTCTCTAAGACGAACTTTCTATATCAGAGATTCACTGAACGTTATTACGGCCTAAATTGAGTGTTATTCTGTGATCGAAGATCACGATCTCCAAATTTTCCAAGTGAGATTACTTGGCTTGATCGCTTACTTATATACAGTTATCAC
>NZ_JBZYDN010000014.1:0-18164 GCF_058933135.1 Halomicrobium sp. HArcel3
AAGACCTCCGTGTTCACCTTCTTGAAGAGACAAATCTTGACGTCTTGGCACTTTTTGAGAATCACGGAATCTTCCAAGATATCCACCCCCAGTACAAGTTTGGCATCATTAAGTTCGCCAATTCATCAACTACAGACCTCGTTCGAACTAAGTTTGAAATTGGTAATGTCGATGTTTTGCGAGACGTTGATTCAAAACTGATAGAAGTAAGTGGGAAAATCCTGAAAGAGTACTCGCCAGAGGCACGTACAGTACCGTATATCCAGTCAGAACAGTATGTTGATATTCTGGACAAGATCACCGAATTCCCCCCGATTGGCGACGATATTGGCGAAAGATGGCGGATGCAACCATATTTGGAGCTAAAAAATGCATATGACCTCGACACAACCGTTGAAACGGAGTCAGAAGGGGAATATCCAGTATTCGGTGGTAGAAACATCTATCAATATATTCCGCACCCCCGACATATGGACGGGTTGGATGGGGTTCGTCTTTGGAGTGTTGAGAGCGATGACCCAGATGTAAGTTCAAAAAGACGAATCCAGAAAAAGAATACGAAGGTTCTGAAGCGGGCACTGTACGATGCTTTCGATGGGACTGGTTCCCAGAAAGGCTTCGTCAATGACCTCCTCGAGGAACATCGAGGTGAACCGCTTTCTATGGATGATGTACGTCTTGATTGTACTACTTACAGAATTGGTTACCGAGACATTGCTCGTTCGACAGACGAACGGACGATGATTGCAACAGTACTACCAAAGGGAGTTGTCTGTACGGAGAAACTCCGTGTAATTCGGCCTTTTGACATTAAACCGAAAAAGGAACACCTCTCTGAGTCCCCCCTGCACAATGTGTACGAACGGGAGTTCACCGACAAAGAGCTTTTTGTAGCAGTAGGGCTCTTGAACAGCGTTCCGTTTGACTTCCTAATGAGAACGAAAGTCGATGTGTCGGTAGTTATGTATAAGTTCCTTGAATCACAGGTACCAAGGCTAACGAAGGGGGACAACTGGTTCCATTACATCGCAGACAGAGCAGCGAAATTGAATTGCCTTGGAGAAGAATTTGAGGAAATGCGCACCAGGTTGGGTGGAATTGATCCAGTTATCGAAGAACCGGAAAGGGAGCGATTACAGGCTGAAATCGACGCTGCTGCATTTCACGCCTACGGATTTGATCGGCGGGAAACTCAGTTTATTCTCGATGACTTCCATCGGGTCTCGAAGGCTCGGAGAATGACTGAGGAATACTTTGATTTGGTTTTTGAGAAGTTTGATCAGCTTGAGCAGGAGGGGCCTTTTGAGTAGGGCCTGAAGAGCAACACATCACTGCGCAACAACAATGGTCTACCACGTCAACGACAAGGGTGTCACCGCGCTCGAACCAACTAGCTTTGATGCTCTCAATCTAACCGAAGCTGAGATTGAAGAGTGGATTATCGAGACACCTTCGTTACTCGGCGAAGACCTACTTGTGGTTGCCTCCCAGTACGCTAAGTTCGACCGGACTACCGAACGTCCCGACGTATTGGCACTCGACTCCGACGGAAAACTCGTGGTAATCGAATTGAAGCGGGACAGCGCCGACGAGACGACTGACCTCCAGGCCATCAAGTACGCTAGCTACTGCTCGACCATCAGCGCTGAGGAACTCCAGCAGGATTACCGGGCTTTCTGGAACAATCGTCGCGACGAGGACAACCAACTGACACCAGAGGCCGTTGGCGAACAATTCAGCGAATTCCTCGGTGAGGACGTCGTCACCACAGAGGACGGCTACGCGGATTTCGTTCTGGATGATCGACCACGGATTTTACTCGCCGCTGGCAGCTTCGGCCCGGAGATCACAACCCCAGTCGTATGGCTCGAACGTGAGTACGGGATGGATATCACCTGCATCGAACTGGACGTCCACCAACGTGACGAGGAGGTTTTCGTCAGTGCCCGACAAGTGCTCCCCATCCCAGAGGCCGAGGAGTACATGGCCAAGCGCCGGCAGAAGGAACGTCAGCAGAGTCGGTCGTCGAGTCGCGCTGAAAGGGCGATCACAGTTCTGCTCGAGGCAGGGCTCGTCAAAGAGGGGGATGTCGTCCTGTTCGACGAGGAAAGCCTACCAGACGATGCTGAGCGGGAGTACGACCCAGAGGACGACTTCTGGCGAGCCCGGATTACTGGGAAGACGGGACGGAGTGACAACGTGGAGTGGCTGGAAAACGGTGCAGAGTACTCATTCACTGCTTTGGCTCAAGAGGTACTCGAACAAGCGACCGGTCGTGAGTTCAACGTCAATGGATACCCGTACTGGCTACACCCAGAACACGAGATGAGCCTGTCTGAACTCCGGCGGTCGAAGGTCGGCGATATTGACTGGTGATTGTAGAGATGCAAAGTGCTGAAATATGGACAGAGTTCGGATCGACATCCCAGATAAGGATGACCCGGACTATCGATACCATTGTGAGCATGGAGAGGTTGTTGACGTAATTCGCGACGATGCAGGTGCTTCCACCAGTGATGAGCGAGACTCGTTCCTCTACCGTATCCAAATAGACTCAGGCGTACAATTGGATCTGCGGTGGCGAGACCTACGGCCTCCGTTTGAATAGATCCGCTTGGCTCTGTTCGAAATTGTATAAAATCGCCCAGATAGAACTGACACTAATACTTTTTGCATAGTATGCTGAACACTGCAACTAGTAATTGGCACACTATGGACTGCGCTCAATTATCCCACCCTACATAGGTGACTATGCATGGGATTAGGTGACCTAGTCAACAACGCGAACCGACCGCTCACGGACGAACAAGCAGCTGCAACCGACGAGGTATTCTACCGGTTTGCTCCGGGGAGTGATTACAGAGACCAAGTCGTAGCCGAGTTCTTGGAACTAGAGCCAATTCCGTTGCACGTCCAGACACGACAACAGAAACTTCCGGTGGAGGTGGATCGAGCACGGCGGGCCATTCGAAACGTCGCCGAGGCGACCAACCGCACGGAATCCAATGTCGAGCAACGAATAAAGCAGGTCTACGATGGCCCGGTTGAGAAAGATTCGGAAATCGCTCGTTTCGCAGCAGATCTGAAGAAAATCGAATCTCAGTTGTAGATACTCACACATAGAGAATTTCACAGAGCTAATGACGAGCATTTTTCCTTTATTGGAAATAGGCGCTGCCCTCAGACACAATAGTCAATGGCTCGCCAGTTAGACGCAAGCTCGGCTGAATAGTGTGACCTACTGGCCGATGACGCCCCAGCAGATGAGCCGAGCCTGGACAGCGCTCTCACCCACAAGAGTGGTCTGATACTCCGCAGACGCTTCGATATTGTCCTCGATGAACGCCTCCAGTTCGATAAGGAACTCCTCAACCGGCCAGTCGCCGAGCGAAGTGTAGTCTGGGTGTTCCCGGAAGGTTTCTCGCAACACTCGATCTTCATCTGTGTGTTTGAGCTTGACTCGGTCCAGCCGGTCGAACAAGGCATTCGTCCACTCTCCGACCGTGTCATGCCCGTCTACAGGGGCGGGCTGGTCGCCGTACTTCGGGAGGATTCTCATCTGCATCATGTCGAGTAGCATCTCCTGCGTGGCTGACTGACCACCGCCGCTAAACACTTCCTCGACCTGCCCTTCACGTATCTCCTCTAACCGCTCGGTGAGATGCTTCTCAATCAACTCCCTGTTCGCCATTACTCTGTCGGTGTTCCCGGAAAGTTGTTCACCTTGTGTTTCCGGTTCGATGCCGAGTGTACCAACGGGCCGCTCCTTCAGATCACCACTGAACGGCTTGTAGTACAACGCTCGCCGTACACGTCCAAGCGGGGCGTCTTCGGGTTCTCCTGTCTCATCATTCTCGAACCACAGATGGACAAGACCAAAGACACCCGGGCGCGGCCCGGTATCGTGGTCCATGGCGTTCGTGTAGAGGAACTCGCGTTCGTCAGTCTGTTCCTCGAAATAGTCCTCCGCGAATTCGAAGTCCTCTGAAGAGAGTCCATAGTCGTCGTTCAGCTCTTCTTTGAGTAGCACACGTTCGAATGCCGCGTTTTCGTCACTCCCAGCGTTTCGTAGCAGCGGGTTCTTCGAGGTGTCGTCCAGCTCGTTGTAGTCGGTCACCTCACGGGATTCTCGAATCGACGACTCGATCTCCTCAATCTCCAGTTCTCCGATCGTCTTCTCCGTCTCGACTCCTGCCTTCTCAAGCACCGCATCTTCGTTCGGGTCAAGGATGTTGTTCTCTTTTCCGACAATAAGTGCAATGTCGTTGATCTTCGCCTGCAAGCGCTGGAGAAGCTTGATTGCGGCCTCTATGTCTCCGTCTGGATAGAAATTATGTACGTACTTGTCCGCGGTCGATCCGATACGGTCGATGCGACCAACACGCTGGACGATTCGCATGGGGTTCCATGGCAGGTCGTAGTTGATGACCACTGAGATGTCCTGAAGGTTCACACCCTCGCTGAGGGTGTCTGTCGCGACCACGTACTGCAACTCTGTCTCGTCACTCTCGGCTAACGTCTGCTGATATCCTGACGCCTCTGGTGCGAACCGTTTAATGATGTCTTGCTTGTTCTCGTCACCGCCCTTCACGACTGCACTGTTCTCCAACGTCATGGGGGACGAGTCGTCGTCGACGAGTGTCCGGTGGACGTAGTCTGCGGTCGCGCGGTACTGGGTAAAAATGAGTACCTTCTGGTCGTATCCGTTCAAGACCTCGGCCAGCCGGTCGATCTTGGGATCACGGAACTCTCGGAGCGCGAATACCGCTTTGTAGAAGTCCAGCGTGGCGCCGTCGGCTTCGCTTAAATCGTGCTGGGGATAGAGGATAGGGCTCGGGTCGTCTTCGGGCACATCTGGAAGAACTGCTGCACCGTGATCAGCGAGCCACTGTTCCAGTTCGACCTCCAGATCGGCGATCGATCCGGAGTCGCGGGCTACACGGCCGATGAACCGGGAGAGGAAGTACGCAAGGAGCGTCAGGTCTTCGCGAATGTACGTTTTCACCTCTCCCACCGTGGCATCGGCTAGTTCGTCGTCTGCGTCGCCTCCATCTGCCTGAAGGGCACCACTGTCGAATCCGAACTCTTCGAGCGTTTGCTCTAGGTCTTCAGCTGCGTCCGCTCCCTCAACGAAATCCTCTAATGTCGTTCCCGCTCCATCGCCACCGATTGTACGGAGTACATCGATATCTTCGTCCTCGGGGAGTCCGTCAAGGAATCCAAGGAGTGAACGTTCACTCTCGTGTAACGTCTGAATTGATTGGACGAAGGCGTACGTGGATGATTCGAGGCGTTTCAGCAGGTTTAGTTTGTACAGTGCTTTCAACGTCCCGCCTGCCTGTGGATTTTTGATTGTAATATGTGGGAGGTGGAGTGCATCCATCACGTCCGGGAGCATACGATAAATGGGCTGGTAGGCGGGTGGGAGGGAGTACTGCTCCTTGTTGAGCTCTGGCGGCTTGAAGCTCATATCGAATTCATCTTGATCGGTCAGCGTCTCCTTGACGTGTTTTCGAGTTCGGAGCACCATCACCTCGTTGAGTATCTCAGAAATCTCGTCCGAGTGGCGCTTGAGCTGCTCTGTCATCTGGCGCTGGTCCTCCTCAGAGGCTTCGTCTTTCCCGGCAGCAATCCGCTTACGCTCCGCAGCGAGGTCGATGTATTCGTCAAAGGCACTGAATTTCAGCGATGCCTTGTTCATCAGCTCGTTTTCATCGGTGAACAACCCGATGAGATTCTTGAGGTCGGTAGCTGAATTATTGATTGGCGTCGCAGTCAGCATTATTATCGTGTTATTCCGGAGGAGGCGAACGTTCGCATGCCGACGCGTTCCTTTGTAATCGTCGTCGTCAACCGGATCTGGATTCCACTTCCCGTGATTTCGGAACCGGTGAGCTTCGTCGATGAGTACTACGTCAAACCGGTCGTCCAGAGCGTTCACCTCCTCATATGTGAGGTTCTGGAATTTGCTGATACTCATGACCTGCAGGTGTTCTCCATCCACTTCGAGGCCGAAGAATGGGTCTCCGTCTTCATCTGTCGTTTCTTGGAGGAGGTCGCGCCACTGGCCAGTTAGATTGGCCGGAACGATGAGGAGACACCGGTCACCTTGTTCTCGATAATCGTAAAGGAGTTCGCTCCCGATGAACGACTTGCCTAAACCGACCGAATCGGAGATTATGCAGCCATCGTACTGTGAGAGCTTCGTCTTTGCACTCTCGTATCCGAGTGTCTGGAAGTAATAGAGTGGGCTATCACGGATACTGACGTTCCCGTTCAGTTCGTCATAGGCGAGAAGCTTGTACATCTCGAAGGGCTCGATAAACGTACCCAGCTCTGTATCGATGTCACCGCCTCCCTTCTGTTTCTGCCATTTTTTGTAGCGCTCGCTGTTCTCGATGATACTGACTATTTCCTCGCTGAAATCCTCTGCATTCGCCCACTGGTTGTCGTACCAGTCCTCGAATGCCTCTCCATCGCCTCGTTCTTTGCTGGTGAGATTGAGTTCGATGTTGTGGCGTTGCCCGCTCTGTGAGAAGTTCGATGACCCCACAATGGTAGTTACCTCGCGACGGTCAGTGTCACCTTCGCGAACGCTGGGGTCATCAACCGCTTCGCGGAAGCACGCACCCTTGGCATGAAAGTACCCCTGCTCTGGATTACGGACTCTGACGTCGACGATATCGTTGGCGATGAAGTCCCGCAGCCTATCCAATCGCTCCACTTGGGCGTTGTTCAGGCTCTGAATATCGTCCTTCAATTCTCGTTGAAACTGATCGAAGAGACTCTTCCCTTCGCTGATTTCGTCTGCTGTGGATTGATTGGTCTTCCGCCCCATCAGAATACGGAACGGGGCGTGATCCATCCCGTCCGGATCCCGCAAATTCTCCAGATCGTCTTTTATTAAATCGAACCCGGAAACATAGAAGTACCCGGTAGAAATTCTGATCTCCTCACTTCCAGGAATGACCTGTTTGAAAGTATCCTCAAGCGTACGGCCACTGTTGTCGACGAGAGGATCGAGTCCAGCCATTGGGTATGTTACTGTCTATCGGTATGTGTGTTGAATACTTCGCTACGACGAAAATCTAAATCTGGGAGTGATTTCTTCAGTGGTGTCGATCGCTCGGGGAGAGATAGTAACTTCTACAGCTCAGAAAAAACCATTGTAGTGGGATACAACGATTTGGATCCTGACTGTAGATAGTATATCCATGTCGGATGCCGAATATCATGCTGCATGATAGCGGTGATTTCGTCGAGATGGGTGCCTTCCGCATTATCCGATTGGCCTACATTTGAACGCCCCCTCCTTGGAATATAATCCCGCGACACAGATTCACGCGGGGGTAGGCACCGGGAAACGACGGTTCTGCCTTCACCCCCTCGCCGAACGCGTGCACTGCCACCGAGCACACGGTGTAGTCACCTACTCCGTGGAAGTCCGGATGTCACTCCGGCGTCGAGACACTTCCCCATCGCGTCGCTCCAGGATCTGTCCGGAGCAGCGTCCGAGATAACCAGCGCGTTTCGTGAGCTTCAGTGGAGCGCTCATCTGCGTGATTTCGCCCGAGGTGGCCACTACCACGCAATTCGGCGTGGAATAGAGAGCTATGAATGGCACGTAACCATCAGAGACAGCGGACGCCGAGGTGCACTGGAGGAGAATCTCCGCGACCAGCGTCTTGAAGGCATTACCTTTGGATTTGTACAAGGGCAAGCCGTGTCATCTGTTCTCCTGATGCCAGTCGAAGAGAGTGGAAACGAAGGCACGACTGGTCTGAAGAGGCATATGACGTCCTACCGTACTATCACGGAAATACGTCCGGGGGTAGAGGCCGACCGGCCAGAGCGTGAGTTACAGATGCAGTTTTTACTTGCTGTTTAGGTTTGCATGGCATGATTCTGATTTAGCTACCATCTCATGCGATACTACTTTCTGAGCTCGTGAAAATTGAGGAGTAGATGGAAGACAACTCGGACTGTTCTCCCTTTGACGTGGTAAACGTCTGGGCCATTGGAACGAACGATGGATGGAGTGAGTACCACGACGCGGGACTCATCGCTCTTGGTTGGGATAGTGATGACCCGAGTATGGCTGGTGTATCTGACCCCGATGACGTTGCAGAGCGAAGCCCCAGCCGGGATGCTCCCGTCAATGGGAATTCACGGGAGCAGTTCCTCTATCGATTCGTCGACAAAATTGAGGTTGGCGACATTGTAATCGCCAAATCTGGAGTCGACACTCCTCAAGGCATTGGTATTGTTGCCAGCGAGTATGAGCATGACCAGGATCTCCCAGTCGGGGATAGCTCAGATTGTCACTTCCGACGTATCAACTGGCAAGTTAACCTCGACGACCTTGATAATGGGCTAACGCTCGAGGATAACCTCTTTGAACAGAACACCGCAGTAACGAAAAAACAGAGTTCATTCGAGGAACTGCAGAAGAAGCTAGAAGCCGACGATTCACTCGAATCTCGAAAAGCAAGCACTCATCTGAGTTCTGTGCCAAATCTGGCAGCAGCGAAGAAAACTCATTGTGTTAGACCAAACGAAGCAAATTCTGTACCTCAAGGGGTCACACAGCTATACGAGAACTATGGCTCCGGCGACGCTTTTCTCGACAATTTGCATGGTTCCGTGGGGTCACCACTTTCAGAGGAAGAACGGAACGAGGTAGCAGAGGCACTCGAGAAGCTTCCAGATGTGCGGAATCAAGTCCGGTGGGCACTCGAGGCAGAACACCTAACCGCTTGGTGTACAAAGAACTCACGAGAATTCCACTCAATCCAGTCGGGTGACTGGATTGCACATATCTCTGGGAAAGGGACTTCTTCGGTTGAGTATCTCCAACGTGCTGATATAGTTCTTGATGACCTCCCGAAGCCAGTTCGTGAGGAAATCGCAGAATCCCTCCATGGAAGTGAGAGGTATAGCGATATTATCTTTTCTACAACTCCGGTTTTAGAACCAGATATCACACGATCGCAATTCAGGGAAGAGATCCGAGAGTTTGCCAATGCAGGCGATATTTCACCCCATCTATATGATATTTCAGGGATGTTCCAGCAGGTGAATTTTAAGATTTCTCTAAAGGGAGGGGGTGCAAACACAATTCTCGAAAACCTATTCGGAGAGCTTGGTCAAACTAGACCAGCCGTTCCATCATCTGAGGACGCCTCATTGTGGACCCCGGCCGGCCTAAGGGGAACTCATAACACCTCAAACCTCGAGCCCATACAAGACGCCCTCCAGGAGAGCAGCTCACAGTTTCTCCTCACGATAAATTCTGGCGAGTATAGCGACGAGATATCCAATGAGTACCACTTCAAGGAAGGTATCCCAGGATATGATCAGCTCAAAACAGCCATTGAGCGGTCAGAAGAAGTGCCGTTTGCCGCCCTTGAGCAGCAAGAGGACTTCTGGGCAATCGTTGCAGCTGGTACACTAGGTGATGTCCAGCTTAAGACAATAAATGAAGATGGAGAGAAAGAATGGGTCGCGAAAACCAGGCGTCTTGAGTGGATTGAGCCGATCGACCTCGAGGCCGTTAATCCCCTCATTGACAAAGGAGAGATCTGGCGACGTGGCATTAACGAGCTGTCGCAGCAGGAACTTGCCGTGATCTTCGATTGGCATCACGGCTCTGGTGTTCGGGCGGTGGAAGAAATCTCAGAGTCCGACAGAGCTGATCTTCTAAAGGAGGCATTCGCACATCTCATTGCAGGACGGAATATCGTCTTCTACGGGCCACCAGGTACAGGGAAAACCCATGCGGCAAAGCAGCTGAGCAAAGCCATCTGCGGCCAGCATGCCCTCACAATCGAGACAGCAAATGCTGAATGGACAAACTACGACATGGTCGGGGGCTGGGCACCAGGCCCAGCAGACACCCCGAGAGAAGTCGATAATGATGCCTCGGACTGGCATCCCGAGCAGGGTATCATCACGGGGGTCGCAAAGGACTGTGCAGAGAGCCTCGATAATTCGGCCCGACCTAGCTGGTTGCTCATCGACGAGCTGAACAGAGCAAACCTCGACCAAGCCTTCGGTGACGTCTTCACACTGCTTGACCTCGAGTACCGGGCCAGCAAAGCCCTCGAGTACGCAAACGAGACGCAACCCCTGCCGTACGCGTTCCGCATTCTGGCGACGCAGAACACCTACGACTTGGCACAGTTGTTCTCACTTGGGTATGCATTCCGTCGACGATTCGCTTTCCTCGAAGTTCCCTCACAGCTTGGATCGAGTGGCTCGACCTCTGTCAAACCGAGCGAGTACACCGTGCCGAAAATTGATGCCAGTGAGGCTCTTGAATCGGTCTCTGCGTCAGATGTGAAGGCGGTTGCCTCATGGGCAGCAGATCGTCTGAACTACGCCGAGCAGGATGAGCATCAGACGGAGGGCGCGCCAGAGGTCGATCCACGGGCCCTCTATCCCCAGTTCGCGAGCAATCCTCGAATCAACGAGGGCCTCAAGACCGTTCTGGAGAGTGACATGGGGCTCGAGGGAGATAACTTCATCCGTGCTGTTCTAGCGCTGTCCAATGCAGCCACCGAGCATGAAGTGATTGAGGTCGGGCGAGCCATCGTTATGGACGTCGTCGCTTACGTTCTTGCGTATGAACTGGCATTCCCTAATGAGGCGGACCAGGAAACCGTTGATCAGGCCTGCTGTGCGTACCTAGTCCCCCAGTTCGAAAATGTCATGAGTGACCTTCGACAGGCAGACGCCCTCAGCCAAGACGACAAGATCGAGAGCGAGTTCAAGAAGATTATCGTTCTCGCAGAGAATTTGGGCCTCTCCGAAACTGCCAGCCGACTGGAGGACGCACTCGACTCGCACTCTATCCTTGGTTGACCATGACCACCTTTGAGACCTACACGTGGAACCGAGTGCAGGATCGACCGGAGCTAGATAGCGACCAGCAATCCCATCTGAACAAGCGAGTCAACCTCGTAGTCAGCGCAATTAAAAAATCGCTGAAAGCCAGAGATGATGCTGGTGAGCGGACGGAACGCACTGGTTCTGGACGATTTGTTGAACCAGCAGATGGCGATGCTCTGACAATTGATGAAGACCCTCCAGAGTACAAAGAGGGCTCGCTGGATCCGAAAAGTTGGGTCGGTGAGCTGACGCCCGCTGTGGAGATTCTTCCCCGAGATTACCGGAGCAATGGGCAGAAGCTTAGCAAGGACCAGTACTTACAGATAGCGAATGAAGTCCAAGATTGGGCTGAGATTATTGGCCCCAGCACAATCAGCGCGGCACTTCCGTTGAATCCGGACGTGCTGCTCGACCGCTACGCGCAAATTGCACCGATTAGCAACGCCCTGATTGAGCAGACTGAGGCACTATTGGCTCAACGTCCACCCGTCGAGGTGGAGCGCAACGAGCGGCATGGCCCGGAGCCACGCGGCCGGATTAAGCCCAACCAGACGATGCGGAAGGCTGCTCAGCGTTCAGGAGAAGTGGTGTCCACAGAAGTGAATTTCACACCGGACACGCTTCAGAACAGGCTCCTAGTTCGATTCCATGCGGAGCTGGCTGGCAAAATGGTCCAGATCTCCGAAGCGTACCCGCAGTACGGTGAGATGTTTGACAGCCAGCTCTCCTACCACCAACATCTACTCGAGCAACGTATTTTCAACAAGCTGCGCGACGTCGCTCTCGAAACTGACTTCACTGATGCTGCGGTGTTGTCTCAGCTGCGAGACCAAGCTGACCAATCATTTCAAGCCATCGTGGACCTATGGGAGGCATATCTCCAAAATGCCAACCTTGAACTCGCGCTAGCGAAGAATTTCACGTCCGCTCTGAAGCCGCTCAGCAACACCTACGAACTCTGGTGCTTGCGGCTCTTACTTGAGGTTCTTTCGGATTTGACCGGCCAGCAACCCACTCAGCGACTGCAAAGCACGTATGATTTCCCTGGTGATATCACCCTTCATTATAACCAATCTGGTGATCGGCCGCGGAGGAGCAAAGATCAATCAGGATTAGTAAGTCAGTACTTCAGGACAGAACTCAACTTGGGCCACGGGAGTGGGTTCCCTGACTTTGCAATCACACAGGAGGGAGATGGGCTCTGGGTCGCAGATGCCAAGTTCAAGCACCAGAAGAAGCTTGATGATCACCGGCAGGTGCTGGCATATGCTGTGGACCTGCTCAGACCAAGCGAGGATGCAACTGCCGCCTTGCTCTATGGCAGCACCGAAGTTGCCGAGACTGAAGGAGAAGTAAGAGAGTACACGTTCATCCGCCGTAGCATCCATCCTGACGCGCGCCTCGACCCTCAGACGACGTTATCAAAGCAGCTCAAATCAGCTCTCAGCCTTTGAGGGGCTTATTCAAGCCGGCTGCTGAGTCATGGAGTTCACGGCATTCTATCTCCATAAAATACTCCGACGGAAAAACCCACACCATGAACTTTCATCCAACTCGGCCGAGGGCTCTGAGACATGTATGTCGGCGTCGATGGCTGCTCCGAAGGCTGGATTGCAATCACCTACACGGACGAAGGGTACAGCGGTGCTGATTTCTACGAGAAGATAGAAGCGCTCTGGGCAGCACACGACAATGCCAAGCAAATTCTCGTAGATATCCCGATCGGCCTCCGAGAGCGCACAGGCAACCCGCGGCCATGTGATTCTGCCGCGCGGGAGTTTCTGAAACCAGACCGATACCGGAGCGTATTCACTCCACCAATTCGTGCTGCAACGAGGGAAGGATCCTATGAGGACGCGAAACGCGTTCAAGAGGAGCAGACAGATAGGAGCTTGAGCCGGCAAAGCTGGGGGATCACCCCGAAAATCGCCAACATCGACCAGCTTCTCCGTGACACACCACCTGCGAGGGACGTATTCCGAGAATCCCACCCAGAGGTCTGCTTTGCAGCATTCGCCGACGGGCCGATGCCTCACTCCAAAACTAGTGGCGGCGCCAGCGCCTACTGGGAGCGCGTCAGAGCCCTCCAAGCAATTGACTCTGATATCATTTCACACCTCAAATCAGCTGGACTCTCGGAGGATGCCCATCGAGCTGATAACGGTGATTTCGTTGACGCGTTCGCGCTCGCGCTAACTGCCCGTGGCGATGCAGATGACCTCAGGACACTACCTGAGAAGGTCGAGACCGATAAGAGAGATCTCCCAATGCAGATCGTCTACTGTCCCGACCCGGAGCTGGTGACCGATGGTGAGGACTGACTGTCCGGTAGCGAGTCAACCTCGCCAAGTTGTTCTTTTTGGAGTCTGCGTGAATCGTTCCGAGCAGCGCCAGTCCAGCGTCCTCTGGCCTGTGGTTGTCGAAAGAATGTCGCCACCGTGGTTCACGATGAGCGAACTCGTGGCCGCACAGCGGGCACTCTTGTCCAAACATGCCAATCGGGTCATCATATCGAATCGGGCAGATCTTCCAAAAAATTGAAGCAGAAAACAGAAGATGGTTTCCCGTTAGAAATACCTCCAAGACACGAACTGCCCACAGTGGTTCTGAAACGAGGCTGAAGGAGGCCACGAGACCCATCGATTGGCGCTCGTACCAAGGTCTAATTTTAGCCGCCTAATCGTGACCCACTGAACACCTGCGTTCATACTCGATTGGAAGATTCTCGTCGCCCAGGACTTCCGCGATCTCCGCCGGCGTCACGTTCCCCTTCTCACAAGCGAGCTGCATGAGCTCCTCGATGGCGCCGTTCGGGTATGCTCCCGTTCCACCGGCCATCGCGAGGTAGTAATCGGCTGCGACGTCAAGGGCACCGCTCTTCGTGTTCTCGCCGGTCGCTTCCTGGAGGTATTCGAACCGTCGTTCCCGTCGGTCGTTCATTCGGAGACGCATGATTGTGCACACGCCCCCCGAGATTCTAGTTTTTTCGACTCACTGAAACACGGTTGGTACTTAAAGAGCGGACGAAAGCGAACAGAGTGCCTGATCAACCAGACCGATATGGGTGCTTTGCTCGGTTATATTGCACACGCCGATCGATGGGGTGTGTGCAAAATCGGGAATTGATTTCTCTCGACGCGCAAGTGCCAACAAATATCGAAACAGTCGTGAGCATCTTCCATTTAGGAATGGCCACCTCGCTGAAATCGGAGATGCCTTCAGAAAAACGGAGCCGGTGGAATTTCCTCAGTTCCAATTCACCAACGTCGTATTAAAGAGGAAGACTGGTCTTTTTACGCGATTTCGTCGTACTTTTTGAGCACAAGACCGAAGTATTCGTCATCTCGAATCCGTGGATTTTGTACGCGATGATATTGCTCAACGACAAATGCGGCCTGTTCTCGTTGCATCCGGTACGCATGCATCGCAGCTGCGTCAATCTCTGCTTGTAACTTACGACGCTCGGTCTCAGACGTTGCTGGGTCAATGCCACCGAGTCGTTCCCGCATCTCTTCAAACTCATCACCATAGCAATTCAACCGAGCAGCTCTTGTCCAAATGAACTCGAACCATTCGTCACCACTGGTTAAATCAGGGAGTTGGGTCTCCTCGAAGCTGTACATTGGTATGCTATTGTCGATTTTACGTCGGATAAGGAAATCAAACGGAAGACTGTTCATAAGACCGAGAGCGGTGAACAACTCTTCGTCTGTGAATACCCGCTCGTAGACTCCATGAAGAGGAGATTCGGATAGATCTTCTTCAGACACTGAGATCTCAAATGGATCGCAAACGTAGAAACTATAGTCACACACCGGCCCAGGCGGTACCACAGCTGATATCATAGTCCGTTCGTCAGTCCCACGAGCGACCCGCCGGAAGCCTAGTCGATACGTGGTGGATGGCAACAGTACGTCCCATTCAGACAGCTGTTTTCCACGAGCTTCTTCAAGCCGTTCGTTTACGTATCCGACCATCGACCCAGAGCCACCAAGTTGGTTGTAAATGGATTTCTTCAGACCTGAGAGTCTCTTCTCTCTGATTCTCCATTTGCCACTACGTTCCTTGTCGACATCTTCGTCGACACTCCATTGGAAAGGCGGATCTAGATCGATGAAGGTATTATCGTGATTGTAACTATAGAAGTTCCTTCCAGTCAGAATTTCGTAGTCGCATCCATCCGGTTCATCAAAGAACCGTTCTTTATCGCTCGTTTTGTGCAAAGGATAGAAAGGATCGGCATACCAATTCCTGTCTTTATCACCGACAGCAGGATGTTGCACAGCCATACGAAGCATCCCAACGTCTTCCTCTGATTGAATCCGCGGGAACAGCATCGAACTTGGTGCAAAATTTGTGAGAACCTGTCGCGGGATATCGATTAAATCCTCTGTGTTCTGCAAGATGTTGAGGTCACGGTGCTGGAAAATCCCCCTAAGTACATCTGCTTCACCACGGTTCTCGAATGTCAAAACACCAAAGTTATAGCGGTTGTCGATGTCATCGAATATTCCATGATTCTCGAAGGAGACTAGCGTATCAACGGTAGTCTCATTTAGCAGGTGTTGACGAAGCGTCTTAGTCGGGGCTCCGTGAAAGATACGCCCAGGAAGAACCTGCGCAACGTATCCGTCATCCCTTGCTATCTCGAACACACGCTCAAAGAACAAGGATGATAAATCGTTCTCGGTTCGTTGTGTTCGCCCACCGATCTGTGCACTTTGCATTTGGAATGAACCACCATTGTAGAATTGCGATTGAATCTCTATGCCTTCCTCATACTCATCCCAGGCCTTAGACACATCATCCCGTTCCAAAAGTTCCTCCATACGATCATCTTTATTATCACCACGTAGCGACCGGAAGTCTGGATCATATCGTGAGAAGAAATCCTCACGGTTCGGCTTAATCCGTTCCCACGGCGGGTTCCCAACAATAACATCAAATCCGCCATCAGCATACACCTCTGCAAATTCTAATACCCAATTGAACGGATCGAACTCTTCAACCTTGGTGCGTGAAATATTCGTCACGCCCGCATTGTGGAAATCATGCTGGAGCTTCGGAACAAGCTCCTCTCGGGCGTTTTCAAGATATTCGATCGCCTTCTTCCGATGTTTCTCTGCTTGCTCAGGGAACCCTTCAGCATCTTCGTATTTTTCAATTTGTTCGATAATGTTGTTGTATCGGTCTCTAACACTTTGTTTGCTGTATTTTCCAAGCGTGTAGGAGTCTTTCTCATCGGCTTCTTCCGGAAATCCAGTATACCCAATGAGACTATTCCCTTGTCGAAGGTTGAACGCGATATTCGGAAGGGCCAGCTCACCAACGTCTAATTCATCCACGTCTTCCTCGGTAATCTCGGCGATAATTGATAACCAAAGCCTCAACTTCCCGATCTCAACTGCTGGGCCGACAATGTCGACACCATAGATATTGTTTTGAACGGTGGTTTTCTTTAGTCGATATTCATTGGGATAGGCATCATTCTGAGCGTATATCGCCTTCCGGACAGAAACAATCTCCTCAAGAACGCTGGTCAAGAAGTGGCCACTACCCATCGCAGGGTCAACAACGCGAAGCTCATCAAGCTCTTCAAGTAGCGGGCCAAGTACAGCCATATCGGCTGGGAGTGCTTCAATTAGACTATAGATGGTGTCATAGCGGTCGAATGTTTCGTCTGGCCAGCCGAGTTCTTCCTGTACGATAGGCTGGAACCGGTCGTAAAGAGCCGGTCGAACAGTTCGTTCTGCACTGAAGCGTGTAATCTCACTTGGGGTGTAGTATGCACCGAGTTCTTTGTTTTTGTCTGCGGGGTCTCCAGTGAGATAATTGATTGTTTTCTCGAAGACGTTCCCGAGAACACTTGGATCAAGATCGTATGGCCCACCATCGGCGGAGAACGCATACTTTTCGAGAAGATCAATGATTGAATTGAGGACACTATTGTTGATGTCGAAATCCCGTTCCTCGATGTCGTGGTCTTCGCTAAGTACTGGCCGAAACAATCCGCCATTCAGATATGGAATATCCTTGAATTGAGAAAGGTTGTCGACGTACTCAGACCGTTCTTCCGGACGCTGATTCATTACGTCAAAGAACAGCGTTTCCACGAATGTCTTGTACAATGACTGGGGGTAAGCACCGTTCTCGTAGGTTTGTTTGAGATCGGCTAAGAGATCAGATTGTACGATACCTTTGTCTTCAAGGAACTTTACAAAGAGAAGACGGTTCATTGTCTTTACAGCGAATAGCCGGTTATCATCACCGGTTGCTGCTTCTGGAGCTTCAACACCATCACCTACAAGCGAACGATCAGAACGTACATCCCCGCCTTGTCGGACACCAAAGACGACCTGGATATACGTGTCGTAGAAATCATCGGTGATGTCCTGCTGTGTCTGCTTGATAACCTCTCGAGCGTCAGTGGCAATAGAAACGAAGTTATCGTGCTGGAATGTACGAAGGAACTCCTCCAAGGTTGCACGACTACCTGCTTCGACTACGGTTATGGGGTCGTCACGCGAACCAGTCTGATTAAGAAACAGAGTGAGGCAGATATCAGATAGGTCTATCGTCTTGATGCGATCGTGGTTATAGGTGTCAGGGTCATACCGAATGAATACCCACCGAAAGCCATCTGTTGCAAATCCGAAATCACTCTCGAATTCACGTTGACCAAGCCAGTCTTCAACTTGAGAGATACCGTGTCCTCGAGTATCGAGGGGCTTGTTAATGGGTTCTGCTTCAATCAGTAGTTGCTTAGAATCAATAGAACTGTACTCGTCAAGTGGAATTGAGTAGTCAGCAATACGACTGCGATCTTCTGAGGCACCACTGACTTCTGTTGTCCAGTTATCGTGCCCAAGCGCCGTCATTAGCGGCTGTATGACTGCTTGTTGGGTGAGTGGTTCCGGGTCTTGATTGTTAGTAGAGAAACTGCCTTTTATGCCGTTTTTTCCAGATTCTCTTCGTAGAACCGCTTCAAGAAGATCATCTGTATCGAAACGATTCCGAAGATCACTGACAACAGCATCCAGCGCTTGAATAATTTTGTTGATTTCCTCGTCAGTAACACTGGTTTTGAATGCACTCTCAACGAATTCTGCTTGAGAAGAGTCTTCCTGTGCTGGCCTCATTGAGAATCACTCCCGGAGAAGATTGCCAAATTCATTACTGAGCGTTACTCCTGTCTATGGTGGGATAAAGACTGGGCAATTCACGGCGGGGATGATGTTACTCCAACGTTAACCACTCAACTTTTGCTCCCCGCT
>NZ_JBZYDN010000015.1:0-12514 GCF_058933135.1 Halomicrobium sp. HArcel3
AGACATGTTACAGATGATGCATGGTGACCAGGCAATGATCGACAGCTTTCTGCCAAGGGACAGAGATATCGATGATGACCTTCTTGATGGTAATGAGGACTCCCACGACGAAAATCAATCGGGACTGGATGAGTTCTTCTAAGGTGATAACTATTCATGAAATTTCATACTGAACCGCTCCCTGATGGCGAGAAACAATATTCACTCAAAGTGGATGGGGAAGTCATTGAAATATTTGAGCAACAGCCTTCCTTAGATGCACTCAGACAGAGTGAACGGGAATATGGAATTCCAACGGAACGCTTCAATATAACTGAATCTGACTTGGCTTGTACTAATTGTGGAATTGTTTTGAGGGATCGATTCAGCGCCACCCCGACTGGCGATCTCCTGTGCTGGGACTGTGCGTTATCTGACCCAGTTGAGTCAAGCCAAGATATTGTCCGAACAACTGACCCAGCAAAAGTAGTCCTGAGTAAATCTGGTCTCTATCACAAGAGCCTCTGTGACTACGTAATTAATGTCGCTACTGGCTGCACCCATGGTTGCAAGTTCTGTTACGTTCCCAGCACTCCGAATGTAACCGCTCGACAAGAAATGTTAAATGAGCAAGCTGGAGTCCAAGATGGCCAGCAGGAGTGGGGAAACTATCTACTTTATCGAGATGACCTACCAGAACGTCTTGCTAAAAAACTAGAAAGGAAGCGAAAGTGGAATCGGACAGATCGTGGCCGGGGAGTGGTCATGCTATCCAGTGGAACGGACTGTTATCAAGATCGGCGAACCGCCCAGATAACACGGGGTTGCGTAGCTGAACTGGTTAAAAATAGAATTCCTGTTCGAATTCTAACAAGGAGCCCCGCAGTATGCCGTGATATTGACCTTTACACCGCTGCAAAGGAACGAACAGATGATGGTATGTTAGTCCGGGTCGGTTCATCTATCCCTTGTCTAGATGAAAGCCAAGTTCGTGCAATTGAACCCGGCGCTCCTGTGCCTTCAGCCCGATTGCAAGCATTACAAACGCTTAGTGAGGCAGGCGTTCCAGTTTATGTTTCAATGTCGCCTACGTATCCTACACAGGATAGAGACGACTTTGATACTTTGATGGAAAAATTTGCGGAACTTGATCCAGAGGTCGTATTCCATGAGCCTATCAACCCCCGTGGTGGAAATTTCCAGATGACTATAGACGCCGCACGCAACGCTGGGGAAGAAGAGCTTGCAGCGGAGTTAGAAAAACTCCTCGACAGGGAACATTGGGTTCAATACTCGCTAAAACAAATGCAGTGGGCGGAGGAACTAGGAGAGGAGTACGGAGTTGATATCCATACTTGGCCGGATAAACAGGTTATCTCTGCTGTCGATTCAGAAAAGAAGGAAAAGTTACAACGCCAACGTGATACCCCGTCACCGGAGCAAATTCCAGAAATCCCCTTACCCTCTTGAGATATCCACTTCCACTGAGCTAACCTACGTTATTTGGGAGTGCGTCGCTTCTATTCAACTGGAAGAATATCATGCGCCTCACGTGGAAACAACAGGGCAGCTGGTTCGACAGGGAATACGCCCTTGTCGATGAAGATGATGCTGTAGTTGAATTGTTCGGCAATGAACCATCACTCATCGATCTCCGTGAGGCTGAGCGAAAATATGGTCAGAGAATCGATCTTTGGCAGACCGGACTGCTCTGCCATAAGTGCGGTAACGAAATCAACGGCCGATTTGGTGCTTCGCCAAGTGGAAACATTTTCTGCGGGGACTGTGCTCAGAGTGTTCAGAGCGAGAAAGAAAGCAGTCTTGTAATAAATACGGACCCAACCCAGGCCGTTCTAAGTGAGTCGCGCCTTCACAAGAAAAGCCTCTGTGACTACGTGATCAATGTCGCTACTGGATGTCGTCATGGATGCAAATTCTGCTATGTGCCGACGACACCTGCGATTAGGAATCGGGGCGATATGTTAAATGACCAGGCTGATGTTGAAGATGCTCAAGAGGAATGGGGGAGTTATCTGTTGTATCGGGATGACCTTCCTGAGCGTCTTCGAATGGAACTCGAAACAATGGATGACTGGAAATCTACGGATCGAGGCCGTGGAGTAGTTATGCTTTCTAGTGGGACAGATTGCTATCAGGATCGACGAGCCGCCCAGATCACACGTGGATGTATTCAGGAGTTGATATCCCATGATCGGTCTGTGAGAGTACTCACACGCAGTCCGGCCGTAGTCAGAGACATTGATTTGTTTAAACAGGCCGGAGATCGTATTTCAGTTGGTTCGTCGATTCCATCCCTTGATGACGAACTTGTGAAAATATTGGAACCAGGTGCACCGCCGCCATCTGCTCGATGGACTGCATTAGATAAGCTTCGGGAAGCGGGGATACCGCGATTCGTTTCAATGTCTCCTACTTTCCCAACAATGGGTGAACAAGAACTCTGGGATTTAATGACCTATCTCAAAGCTTTGCACCCAGAAGTTGTCTTTCATGAGCCCATTAACCCCAGAGGGAAGAATTTCCAGATGTGTGTCCAGGCTGCTAAGGAGTCAGGGAGAACGGAGCTAGCTGATGAACTCAAAAAATTAGAAGATCATGATACATGGGTGGAGTATGCGCTTGAACAGATCAATCTGGTACAACAGTTAGCTGACGAAATAGGGGGCTTGAAAGTACATTCATGGCCAGATCAAGAGTTAGTAAAGTCTACTAGCGGAGAGCTTCGATTCAAACTTTCGGATATGCAGCAGGCCGTATCACCAGAACATTTTGGAAGAAAAGAATCAGTGGACGATGACTCACAAACCGTACTAGCAGACGACATCGAACAGATCAGATCGCAAATTCGACACTCGTGATAATACTATAGCGTATTAACGTCCCTTGCCAGTTACCTTCTCTGCTGCCAGGGCCAACTCTCGTTCCATGTCGTCAGAGAGCTGTTTGTCAAGAACTATTTTGGACACAATCGTCTCTATCCGGACCTGTTCTTCATGGCTCAGATACTGCGATTCGCCGTGCAATAACTGGCTACGGTTCAGCATCCCTCGAAGGTCATCCAGGGCAGCATTAGTCCCTTCATCGTAGTACCCCGATGCGGCGGCAGCGGCGAACACCAAATACAGATAGTCTGGTGAGCGGGTGGACATCGTTACTGCCCCTCGTCAGCGCCTGGGACTGGCAGCTCTTCCGTAGCGAACACGGGAAGGTGATAGACACCGCCGTGTTCCAATCCCCGGTTTCGAACAGCAGTCTGGATTTCTTCCCAGTCTGTGACGTCAGCGAAACCGACCAGGACCCGTCCGACGTCCGCCAACGTCTGTCGGCGAGGGTCATACTCCTGTTCGACGCCGAAGACCACCAGGCCACCACCTGTGTCCGCGACGTCTATTCGTGCGTAGTCATCTGTGGGAAGTTCGTCTGTCGTGTCGCTGGATTCATCAGCGATAGCTTCGATTGTCGACATGGCTTCCTGGTGAAGCCGGCCTGGGCGTCTGTAGCGCCCGGGCGTTCCTTCGAACCTCTCCGCCCCAGAGAGGCCGGCTTCATGTTAGTTCCTTAGACGGCATCAACAATAAAACTAGTGTATGGGCTCCTTTCTGGCATATTTGGCCAGTTACCTCCGTAGACGGAACGTCGTAGAAGGCATGCCTTTTAGTCTATCAACGGCTTAGTCAATGTATGCCTCCTGGCGGGGATGGACAAACTGACGGCGGCCGAAAGCCGCGGGTGTCCGACGACGACTTGCTAGCAGTGTTCGATGAAAGCGCCGATCCGGTCTTATCGACCGCAGAAATAGCCGACAGTCTCCCTATCAAGCGCCGGGGGACGTTAGACCGCCTTCGCAGGTTGGAGGACCAAGGTGACGTCGCCAGTAAATCTATCGGTGGTCGAAATACGGTCTGGTGGCGCGTCACCACGAACGGTGGTCAGGGCGACCAAGGACAGGACCAATGAACCTGAACAATCCCGATGATCACGATTGGATGAGCGACCGGAAAAGAAGGGACGAAGAAGAGGATAAAGAGGAAGATGCAGCTCCAGAGGAAGAGGATAGAAACGACAGCGAAACCAGTGAATAAGCTATGTTTAGACGTCGTCTGGTAGGCTGATTTCGGCGTCTAGCTTCTCAGCCGCAGACTGAAGTTTACTGACGATATCTTCGACGTGTTCCCTGCGTGCATCGTGGTCCCCTCCTTTATCGTGCGGGGTTGTGGCGTAGTGAATCTCTGTAAATTCCAACTGCGCATCCCTATAGAGGTACCAGCAGACGGCTTCTCCGAAGGTCAATCCCTGGTCAACTAGATCAAGAAGGAGATCTGCTTTTACTTGCGGGTCGTACCCGTAGCGGATGACGTCGGATAGACGGGGTTCTTCGGGCTGATCGACGTCGTCGGGACAGGTCTGGGCGATGTCGCGGCCAATGTCGTTCAGCATCTCCCTTCCGGCTTTCCCGACGTATGCACGTCGGCCCCAGACCTTCGAATCTACACTACCGTCTGATGAGACGGCTGTTGAATCCAAAGCAGACCCGTCTCCGGAATCGTTACCCGCCATATTGTTCATGTCGGAAACAAAGTAGTTGAATGTTCGGTCGTATCTTTGTTGGCGATTCCTGCCAGCGCGTCACGCTTCTATTTGAGCGTGAAGGGGCCAGACCGTCGCATGGGTGACAAAGTAGACGAAGCCGAAGTCACAGTCTCACTGGCACAAGGCGAAAGCATCGAAGACGTCGAAGGGGAGTTACCGACCTTATACACAGTCGGGGCGGACATGTTGTATATCTACGTCAACGACGGCGCTGGTGGGGCGCCAGCGGACTACGAACTGCGCCAAGAGGTAGCGAACGGTCCGCTTCGAAAAGATCCGTCGTGGGACCCTCACGACATTCTGTCGGCCAAGGAGACGGCGAACGGGTTTAGCTGGGAAGACGACCCGGTCCCATGGGGGATGCGTGTCGACGTGACCAGCAGGGCATCGGGAACGAACCACTTCCGCGTCCGGGTCGTTGCGATCGCGGCTGACGGATAGACCAGCGCGTCACATACAACTGAATTCAATCGCATACTCTCCTAATCCCGGTTAGATGGCTTCTAAGGCGAATCACCAGCGCGTCACGCCCGCTTATAGTCGGGTCCAGTATAGATTCTATACGCAATGTCAGAAAACACGACGGTCCGCGTGTCAAAGACTACGTGGACCAAGCTGAAGGCGCTGAAGCGTTCCGGAGAGAGCTTCAACGAACTGCTGACCAAGATGGCGGACCAGTACGAACCGGACGCCATCGGAGAAGACACGCCGACTGCGACGACGGGGGCCAACTGATGGTGCGCGACTGGTGGAAGGACCGGGGTGACTCCGACCGACGCGAACCTGAAAACTACATGGCGATGAAGGCCATGGACGGGTCCGACCGCGTGGCGGCCAAGGAGAACGGACAGACCCCCGCGGAGTACGTGAAATCGGAGTACGGGGTCGACCCGAACGACTACCACGACCCGGAGAACGTCAAAGATGCAGTCATGGCTGAACTTGAGGGGAGCGAAGGCCAGCAGACTTCAGTCCATGTGAGCGCAGCCAATCGGACGGGTCCGGGATCGGACGGTTCCGCTGGGAATCAGTCCAAAGACGAAATCGCGATGAAAGCGATGGACGGGTCCGACCGCGTGGCGGCCAATCAAAGCGACCAGTCGCCCGCGGAGTACCTGAAAGCGGAGTACGGGGTGTTCGCTGGCAACTACGGAACGGTGGCAGAGGTCCAGAAAGCGATCCTGGCAGAACTGGAGGGGTCCCAAAAATGACGTCAACGACGCTAGTCTGGTCCCGCGACAGCCACTTCCGCGACGCGGCGAAGGAGATCGACATAGCCCCGGGAGAACTGCTGACCGTGGATGAAGACGACGACGTCGACGTCGACGCGCTCCTGGATCGCGGCTTCGAAATTGCGGGCGACGACGATATCGCCGCCGCGGACCAGAAGACGGACCCGGACGACATCATGGACCACATCCGACGGCTGGCCGACGAACTCCCCCACGACGCGCCGGACCGCGGCGGGGAGATGATCGCACTGCGGAAGGCTTACTACTTCCTCAAGGAAGCTGGCCAAGCAACGCCGAACGCGATCGCCCTGGCCGTGTGGCAGGATACCAACATCGGCCGGCTGTACAACACCCGGACGGCCTGGTGGTCTGAAGCTGGGGGCCAGTTCTTACGGCTTCTCCCTGGAGTCGTCCCCGGGACCGGCGACTGGAAGTTCAACCCGGACGGGGAAGCGCGCCCCGCGGTCCCTGCTGACCCGGTCGACCCGACCGACGACGCCGTAGTCGCTGTCATCCAGTCCTTCGAATATCCCGGCGTTGAAGGGGACTACTGCAAGGTCCGCAATCGCCTGGGGGTCGAAAAAGCGTTTTCGCACCTTCAGGAACACGGCGAAGCCGATAGCGACGACCTGAAAGACCAATTCAAGCCAACCCAATCCGGCCGGGCGGAAGGTCACTTCGCTAGCCCTGACAACTGGTTCAGAGCGGTGGGACGTCCAGTCCTTCGCGACATTCCCGGGGTCGACCCGCCGCGGGTCGTAGGCCAGCCCTGGCGCTACATCGGCATAGAGCAATGATGTCCGGGGAGGACCTGTCCGATGACGACGCGCCCGTCTGTGGATCGACAGACACGACGTCTGGCGACCCGTGTGGGCGGACCGTATCGAACCCAGGGGACCAGTGTTACCTCCACCGGGACGATGGCGACGGGCCTCCTGCTGGACATGGAGCGCCGCCCGGGAACGCCAACAGCGTAGGCAACGATGGGGGTGCGCCCAACCTGAACGCGAACGCGGAACGCCATGGCCTGCGTGCCGACCGGTCGAAATACTACCAGCGCCTGGACGATGATGAACGGGCCTGGGTCGACGGGATGGTTGACGCTTGGCTGGACGACGCTCCGTTCACCAAAGAGAATCTAGCCGGGCTGGAACTCCTTCGGAAGTGCGCCATCGACGAACACAAGCGCCGGCAGGCGAACGACTACATCGCCTCAGAGGGCGTGATCACGGAGAACGTCGTAGGCTACGATGACGACGGCGATCCTATCGTCAAGAAGGAAGAGAACCCTGCGAACCTGCCCTACAGCCGAATGGCCAGCGACACGATTCGGGCGCTGAAGGAACTTGGAATCCTGAACGACCCGGCTACCCAGCAGGCGGACGCCATTGCAGACTGGGGTGAAGCGGCCAAGAAGGTCGCTGAACGTCGGGACGGCGGCGCCCCGACCCACAGTGGCCCCGGCGGCGTCCTAGGAGGTGATCCGTCCCCATGACTGGCGACCACGACCAGCCCGCGCCGCCGGCTGAAACTAGCGCTTTCATGTCCGGCGACCGCGGCCCCCTGGTGTCTCAAACAACACAAAGCGCCCTGATCCGGTTCCTGCGGGCGGACGCCTTGGATGTGTACGATGTCCTTGACGACGACGTCAAGGCGGACGTGGACCGCCAGCGGGTCGCCTTCCGGAGGGAAGTGACCAACCCCCCGGAAGACCTCTTGACCCGCATTGCGGTTGACCATTACCGGAAGTGGATCGCCCTGTCTGGCATGGTCAAGGATGGCCTGACGATCGACGTCAACGGAAAGGAGATCGTGAATCCCGTGGCCGAAGAACAAATCCGCATCTCTGAGATCCAGTACCACCGTCTCAAGAGACTGGGTTTCTATCAGGACGAATCTGGTGGTAGCGTGTAGTTTTCGGAACGATGCCGGCGGGTGCTGGAACCACCCGACGGCGTCGGATCACCGCCCCGCCAGTTTCGGATTCAACTTACCCTGAGGCAGCAATCCAATGAGTAAAAACGACATACGGACCTATAAATCCACGGCAGAGACGGATCGTGAAGTAAACGAAGGTGATTCCACGTCCTCACGGACGGCTAGCATTAACACGGACGCGTCCGGCGACCCCATCGGAGCCGCCCTGTGGGTGAATGCCGACGAATTGGCCAAAATCGGTATCGACCCCGTGGCTACAGATGCCGTGAACGTACGGGTCGAAGATGGCGACCTTTGCGTCTCCCCAGGTGGAGGTGATGGAGAGTGACGACGTCGACGTCGGAATGGAAGGTGACGCGCTTTTTTTGCGCGAACGTTCCGCGACTGCGTAGGGAGGGACGTCAGAGGACCACCGGAACGGCCCGAATCACCCGACGGGGACGTGATGGGCGGCTGGCCGACACAACAACAGGGAGGGACGGCGTCCCGTCCTTTGTATTTGTTTGCCCCCAGTATGGGGTAAGTGGTGGTGGTGATAGACTCCGGTTTACCCCAGTTTGGGGTAAGGCTGTCCGTGACCGGTGGTCCGCATGAATGGGCGGGAGAAGGTCGACTGGCGCGTCCCGTCCGATGAGTTGGACGCGTTTATCGACTTCGTCCAAGACGAACACGGGGAAAACAAGGGGCACGTCTCCAGTGAATTGGAACGCGCGATGCTGGAGTGGGTCGACGGCGACGACTACGCAGCTGTAGAAGACTTGGTGGACCGGCTGGTTCAGGCGGCTGGACGGACTCCCGGAAGCCTCACGGAGAAAAAACCTGTTTCGGACCCGCCGGGCGGGGAGGACACGACCCGCGTCCATTACCGCGTGGACGGGGAGGTGAAGGAGGACTTCGCGGCGTTCGTGAAGGAGACGTCGGACGACCGGCTGGGAGTCGCCCTGGCCCGCGCCCTTCGACAGCACCGCGACGGCGGACGGTCGCGCCGGATTCTTGACAAGATGAATCGGATCGTCGATGACGCCGAAGCCCTACTGACGGAAGCCGGTGATGGCCTGTCTCTCCGGGAAAAGCGGACCGTGGTGATATGCCGCGAACTAGGCGAACAGTTCACCCAGGAGGAGCTGGAAGATGCCATCGCCACTGTCGCGGGCGACTCCGACCCGACGATTCAGGACTACACGGAGAAGGTCCTGTCCCGGCTAGAGTACGTCGAACATCCGCAGAACGCCGACCTGTTTATTTCGAAGGAGGAAGCGGAGACCTTCGCCGCCGACCTTGGTTCTCCGTCCCCAGACGCGCCCGCTATCGACCGGAAGCCCTACGATGCCCTGTCCCGGTCGGAGAAGGTTCGCGGGGTTCGCATCGAACTGGCGCGGGATGCCCGAAGGAACGAAGGGAGGGGACAGACCGACGCCGCGACGGTTCGTCGGGACGTCTTCAACGACCGCCCGTCCCCAGGTCACGCCCGGGATGTCATACGGCAGGCAGGCGACGCGGAGGGTTTCAACATCGTCACCCGTCACGGGAAGGAACGGCTACGGGTCGACCTGGCAGACGTCACAGATCCGGACATCCTAGAAGCCGTATCCGACGATAGGAAGCGGACCAGTCAGACGGACAAGTCCGAGTCAGCGTCCAGATCCCGGCGCGGAGGCCCATCTTTGGCCCGCGATCCCCAGGGTTCGGCCAACCAAGACACCGGCCCAGGCGGAGATTCTGAGAGGGACAACGACTTCGACAAGGCGTGGCTGAAAAAACAGATGGACGGTCTGATGGCCGCGACACCCGTCACCGACGGCGGTCAGGTGGACGAATGACGGAGAGTCGGTCGGCCCGGTCGCTCCGGTCCTGGTCGAACGTCGTCCACACCTGCGACCTTCAACCGTCCCCGTACATGGACGCCCCAGTCGTTCACGTCGTTCTCTCTCGGCGACCGCTGGAGACGCCGCTTTCCGACCTGCAGGACGCAGGGTACGCCATCATGGCCACCGGGCTGTTCCCGTCGGAACTTCGGTCCTGCCCCGATTTCGGCCGGTTTGAGGCCTGTCAGCACCTGTTAGTTCGACCGCCGGAGGCCGACGGTGAGAAGGAGCTTTCGCCATTGCGAAGTAAGGAAACGGCTAAGTGACTGGTCAGTCATTGTGAATGTGGGAAATGGCTAAGGACAAACCTTCGAAGGATGACCGCGACGACTCCGGGAAGTTCTCCGAACAGTACGACCCGGATGACTTCGTGGATGCACTTCAACGGCTAGGAGGAGAGGGGACGACGAAGGAGGTCGCAGAAAAAGTTGGATGTTCCCGGAGGACCGCCACCTACCGTCTGTCGGCCCTTCGTGATGACGGCCGAATCACCGGTCGGGAGGTAGGCCGGTCAATGCTGTGGGGGGTCAACGATGGGGAGTAGTAAGCACGCCGCGACATACCCGACCGACCAGCAGTATGAACGATGGAAGGCAGAAGCCGACGACCTGGACATGTCGATGTCGGAGTTCATCGAAGCGATGGTTGAAGCTGGGATGAAGAAGTTCGACGGCGCGGTCCAGCCGGATGAAACCAGCCGGGAACTACGGGACCAGCGGAATCAATTGAAGACGGAACTGAACCGCTCCAGAGACAGGATACAGGAGCTAGAGGATGCTGTCTACCACGGTGAACGCCAGACGATCAAGGAGTTCGTGGAAGACAATCCCGGGGCGACCTACGACGACATCATCCAGCACGTGATCGACACCGTCCCCGGACGGGTAACGACTCACTTAGACGATATGGAGGGGGATGTCTTCCAAATTGAAGACGGCCAGTACTACCGCCGGGATGACGTCACCGATGACGGGGAGGGTTCATAGTGTCGGGACCAAAGAATCGCCCGCGACTGTCAACCGACGTCCAGGACCGAATGGGCGTCTATACGTCGATCAATGACGTTCCGGACCGCTATCGACTTCACAAACACACAGCTGCCTACGATGAGCGGGACGTTTGGACTACTTTCGAAGCCAAGAAGACGGAGACGTTCGACGCGAAGACGACGCAGAAACGGTACGACAAGGCAGGTCGATACTTCAAGACATTCATGGGCGACGTAGGGCGTCATCATGCTTTGGCAGACCCACAGCACGTCGAAGCCTTCCTGGTCGCCTTGCGGGACGGAGACGTTGGACGACAGAGCCACAAGCGAAAGCTACAGACAGTCTACTTCGAATACTTCCAGCCTGTCGATGCCTTCTATTCCTGGCTTCAATACCATACGGACCACCCGCATGTATACCATCCTGTTCGGATGGCGGCCGCCAATGGGGGATTCGCCCTTGACGTTTGGAATCGCAAATTAGAGCAAAACGACAAACGGTGACACTCATGTCCGAAAACGAAAGACAAGCACTTGCGAACGCGTTTGACAGGGATATTGACCCATTAGCAGATCACGCAGCCACCTTCGAAGATGTCGACATCGACGTCTTCGGCCTTTTCATGGACGATGTCCTGAAGCCGAAGGACCCGTCCCAGGGAACCATCGATTCCTACGACCAGTCGATCCGGGAGTGGTGCGAATTCATGACCGGTCAAGGACGCCATCCAGCCTGTCCAAATGAGGACCACGTCAAGCAGTTCATCCGCCGGGAATTAGATGAAAAGGGGAACAGCCGCCGAACGGCGAAAAAGAAGATATGGGAACTGAATAGGGTTTACAAGTACTGGCAGAACGGCGCGGAGTTTCCTCACCCAATGGACTACAACCCGTTTATGATAGCGAAGAAAAAGATGTCTCTGTCGACTAAGCGGGTAAAGGAACCGCCACGAATGTCGATTGAAGATCTTCGGGAAGTCATTGATGATGTCACTAATATTCGAGAACGTGCCTTCATCGTCACCCAGCTGAAACTGGGCCTTCGCGCCAGCGAAATGGCGAATATCAAGATCAGTGAAGTCAACCTGGCGAACAGGGAAATCGAACGTCATTACGACGATTTGGGAACGGATGGGCAGGTCTCCCGATTCAAAAACGCGGTCTACATTCCTCACGACCGGCAGGGGAACAAATCGAAGCGACCGCGCGTTCTCCCTGTGGATGACGAACTGCGCCGTCTGTGGATCAACTATCTGTTGATCCGTCCTGACAACGACGAACCCTGGCTGTTCCTGTCGCATACAAATAACACCAAGGTCGATGACGAAGCGATCAACAACGCCTGGAAAGAGTACTTCCATCCAGAGTACGCAGAGACGGAACAGCACCGTGCGGTTACCTCACACTACGGTCGCCATCGATTTACGACCTTCTGGCGGGTCGAACAGGACACCAATCGGGAACTTATCAAGTATATGCGTGGCGACACGTCTGCGGGTGGCGTGAACGACCCTGCAGGTGGTATTGACCACTACATTCACTCCTACTACGAAGACATTGAATCACTCTACCGAGAAAGGATCTACAAATTCGGTGTATAGTCAGCAATCTTAATACGGAGTCTGGAAGCGACCATCGCCCGGATAGTTCTCAAAATAATACTTATGAAACATAGGAATCCGATCGACCACCTTCAAAAGTTCAATCACACCAACTGACTGGATTTCCATCTTGACCTCTTGTACCTCTGTCATAGAATCGGCATCAAAGTCGGGCTGGACTACCTCTACCTCTGGAAAATCTTCAGAACAAACATTCTGAAGGTATGAATTAAAATCCTCCCCAATGTCCTCCTTCGCCCATACATACTGTCTAGAAGGAGATCCCGACGAATTGACCGT
>NZ_JBZYDN010000016.1:0-8602 GCF_058933135.1 Halomicrobium sp. HArcel3
ACTTCTTAGGGCAACCTCAACCCATTCACCATGACGTGGTGACTCGGTAAACGCAAATTCCCATGCTTCGCGACGGTCGAACAGCTCATTAAGAACCCTATCTCGATAGTCTCCATACATAGATCCAACACCGAAACCGATCCCCATCGTTAGTAGAACATGGAGAAGATAGACGGAAATGAGAAAAGGTAACGAGAGTTGCTCGATCTGGGTTCTGGATAGTATATTCAACCAGTTGTGGGCTCTCGTACTAACGGGCTCAAGTCTCGGGTAAAGGACCCCAGATAACATATACAACGCTAGAATTGACACTCCACTAAGAGTAGTGCTATAAACAACAAGGCGGATACGAGAGAGTGAGTTCTGGAGGTTAGCTCTCTTATAGAAGAATCTAAGACCGATGAGACCAGGCGCAAGTAGGAATATCAGAGTGACTAACGTAATGGGCACCCTGGTACCAGTTTGCATTGTCAACAGCGTATGACTGATTGAACAATAAGTTTCTCAATTGAGCCACCGTCTTTGCCAGTTTCATGAGGGATGTCACTTGAATAACTGATCGGGCAGGTCTTTCACCGGCTCTTGCGCCGCTATATGTTCGATTGTATCACAATTAACAGATTCGGAATCTTTCATCTTGGATAAATCGGGTTGTGTAGCGCTCCTCCTCAAGTCGGTTGACAATGGAACTCTGATATTGGTGACGCCTGTGTCTTCTTCGCCGGCATATCCTCCATTCTATGCGTCCATGATTGGTGGGTGGAAGTAAAGACGTATGCCGAATCGGATTCCCCATCCCACATTTTCTGCGGGCTTCATGCGGGGTGGTACGGTGTATTTTGATGATGTGGCCTTAGCCACACCTCTAAAGCGGAATATAACCCACCGGGTTGGATTCGAAGCGGCCAGGCTCTCGGCTCAGTGGCCAGTCCATGCTCCTCGAGATCGTCGCCGTGGCTGGGACGGCGAGAAAGCGGCGAAAATAGCGGTGTTTTCGGGGTGTAGAACAGTGATGCCTCTATCCAGGCCCGGCGCTACCCGGTGTTCAGGAACCGCCAAGCCTGGCCGACACTCCCGTCGGAGAATCGTACGGTTGCCTGTCGGAACCGTTCTTCTGGCAGTTCGGCGTCTGTCCACACCCGGAATCCCTCGCGGAGTGACTCGCCGGCCTTCGTGATCGTCTTCGTCCCATCAAAGCGGAGCGTCATCTGGGCCTCACGGGCGTCATTCACGTCGACACCGTGCCGGGCGGCCCATGCGATGAATGCGCTCATCGTCTCGCCCAGCCCACGCTCAGCGGCTTCTGCGGCCTTTGCTGTCGTCTCAACAGCCCGTCGGGTCGCATCGCGGGCCTCTTTCACTGCCTCGTGAACCATCTCCGCAACGTACTTCGACCGGAGCTTCACGTCGGCGTACTCACTTACGACGAGATCCTCCATCTCTCGGAGTGCTCGCCGCACACTCTCGACGTGACGGCCGTACTGGTCCGCAATATCGCCTGGCGACACTTCGCCCCCGTCCGTGACCAGCATCTCTAGAGAGTCCCATTGTACCGGCGAGAGCCCGTCTGAGAGGTGCCGCACGACCACACTCTCCTGTTGTTGCTCGACTCGGGTCAGGTCCAGCGTCACCGGGTCAGGGCCGGAGTGATCCACCTCGGGGTCGAAGTACGCATCCTCAATGAACGGTCCGTCACCGTTTCCCGGCGCGATATCGAGACCTGCATCGGCCAGCACCGATAGCACAGTCTGGTCTAACTCGCGCCGGAGGCGGTCCACATCCGTCCATCGGACGGATTCATCGCGGTCGAGTAGCGACACCTGCAACGATGCACCGATCTTCGGATGTGCCAGCGGGTGATCATCCGGGACGCCGAGGGCTTCCCTGGCGTAGTAGTGTTTCACCTCTTTCGGCAGCGAGTGGTCGGGGAACGCCTCGCGGATCCGTCGTTCATCCAGAGTGGCCGTGTGATAGTAGCCCGGGAGATTCCGCCCGCGTTCATCGTCGTCGTTTTGGACGATTTTACGGTAGCCCTGGCGGTCTGATTCTAAGAGGTGACCCATCGCCGCGAGTGGCCCATCACGCCCATGTACGGGGCCGCTGGCGTCCTTGTGGACCCGCACGTACCGCTCGGCATCCTGAATGTTACTGAACTCGTGGGGTTCCTCGAAGTACTTGCCCGCGACTCCGATCCCGATGGCCGCCCGCCGGAGTAGCTTGGGATACCGGTCGAAACCGATGTTCGACCCCTTGATACGGACGTTCACACCCTCCCCGAAACCGTCTGGCACCGGGATATCTACCCGCGTTTCGTCGTCTCTCTCACCCTGCATCCCCGGCCAGCGCGGCGCGACGTGTGCGACGAAATCTTGCTGGCCGGCATCGTCTTCGGACGGGTGGCGGGCGACTTTCAGGCGGTACTCGCGCATCTTATTCAGTCGCCACTCCGTCCCTTCCGGGGTTCGGTCTCCGGGGTGGACGATGTTGCTTGACTGGTAGCTCAGACGCACGACCCACTGCTCACCCTGGTCGATGAACTCTGCACTCCGTGACCCCTCACCGGCCTTGACCTGGCTGTCCATAGCGAAGAAAGGCGCGAGCCCATGGCTATTGAACAGCAAATTGGCCGTGAGTTCGTGAGGGGCCAGCCCTATCGTTCGCATCGACCTCCGTCGGTCGCGACCGCGTCATCTGGCCCGAATCGGCGGGGTCGTGAGTACACTGCGCGGTCGCCGGGTTCGTCGACGGCCGGCCGGTCCGGCCAGGCCGTCTCCACCGGCGGCAGGTCCCGAGATTCGGTACGGGGTTCGAGACGCTCCGGCCGATCGCCGATCTCCTCCAGGACTTCCTCGCGCTCGTCGAGCGCCTGAAGGATGCCCGGTCGAGGCCCTCCGCCATTACCCCGAGCAAGCCGGCGCTCGACAGCCTTCCAGGCCCGGACTACCTCGATGCGGTCGATGCTCTCGATGCGGGTCCGGACCAGTCGCTCACGGTCGCGATTCCCGAGAATGGACCAGTCGAGCCATCGAGCGGGATCTTCACCGAGGCGCTTGCGCAGCTGTGGAAACCGCTCACGATTGCGAGCGCTACCACCCTGCATCATGTACCCTCCACTTCGGCGACAGCCCGCTCGACTTCGCGCTGGGACTCCGTGATAGGCTGCATCTTTCCCCAGTCCCACGGGATGCTCTTGGCCCGCTGAACGTCGTAGAGGCAGGAAGCACGGACGAACCGCGTCATGCGAACTCCCCCACTGAGCGCTGGGCGGTGTCGCGCGTCTCACCGGACTGGTACTCCGCACCACCGACAGCGTCGTCCCAGTCCGCCCGGTGGTTCAAGTACATCTTGAGTACGAACTCCCACCGGGACCAGCCCGCTGGGCGCTTGTACCGGTAGCAATACGCCAGCGAGTCCGTGCTGGCGATTTCATCAACGATGTACTCCGAGGCGTAGGCCGCCCGGTCGAGCCCGAACGCGTGCAACTCAACCGAGGGGAGAACCTCACGGACAGTGGCAACGATGTCCTCGCAAACCTCTACATCGGCCCGACCGCACATAGTCCCGATGCCCACCCGGTCGGTGACGAGACCGTAGTCGGCCAGCAACTGCGCGTGCTCCCGGTAATCTGCTGGTTCCCAGCCCTGCACGACGGCGACCGGTTCCGCAGTAATCCCGTAGTCGTCGTGGAGGTCAGCACACTCGATGTGGGCGGCTATCGTCCGCTCTTGTTGCTCATCGACACTCCACCCGTGATGCTCGCGTACGTCCTCCTCGCAAACGTAGTCACGCCAGGCATAGTAGCGGGGTTGGAGTCGACCGATATCGTGGACGTACGTGTCTGTGGACTCGGGATAGTCCGCGTGGCCCTGTCCGATTGGCGACGGCGCGAACATCGAGTACGCTCCCGGATCGATCATGAGATCGTAGTTGTGCCAGCGGCCGTCTGGCTCCGAGAGCATGGTCTGATAGTTGACCAGTATCCGCGACGGGCGGGGGCCTTCGAGCCACCGCTGTGCCTGCGCCAGCATCTTCCGCGAGGCACCCGAGGCGGCACCGGCCCAGAACTCGGACGTCATGCGCTCTCCCCCTTCAGCCGGTCGCGAGCCCGGCGTAGCAGGTTCCCGACAGTGCCCTTCGAGCGGCCGGTCTTCCGCGCGTACTCACGGACGCCAAACCCGTCCTGCTCGATGGCCTGGTAGACCTCACGCTGCGCGTCCGAGAGGTCTGATAGGTCCTCCTCGAACTCGATGAGTCGGGCCTGGTGTTTCACAGTCGCTCACCTCCGTCGCTTCGGGCCTCTACACGGTGGCCCTGGGCGCGTTGCGGCTGTTCCTCCGGGTCAGGGTAGTCGACATCCAGGCCTGCGGCGGTCCCCTCGAAAATGCGCGGCCAGGAGTCGCACGCGGGGCACCGATGGGCGACGTTCTCCTCGTCGCCGAAGGTACGTCGGTAATCCCGCGAGACGTGGGCGCCGCAGTGCTGGCAGGTTCCGCGATCTCCCTCGCCGCCAGAGAGTCGCATCACCGCCACTCACCCCCGAAACACTCAGGATTGCCACACAGCTTGTAGTGCGGGTAGTACGCGGCTATCGGAACGTCCGTGAAATCGCAATCTCCCCGGTAGTCAGCTTCCGGACAGGCGGGCGTCGGTTCGTCCGCGTCCGGGTCCTGCCGGTGAAGCGTGTCAGCATACTGCGACCGATTGCGGACCCCAGTCTGGGGAAGGTCTGATTTCTCGCGCGAGGGGGTCTGGCTCACGCGGACCACCCCCTCGAAAACCGGCAGTAGAAGCGGTAGAAACGGCCGCTTCCTTTATTGTGGGTATGGGACCACCCGGATTTTGATAAACCGGGTTTCTGGGCTTGTCGCTGGTGGTACGATACGGTTCTCTCTCGTGGTGATTGCTGGGTTCATGGTTCGGCTGTATCGGGGTCGAAAGACAGGTTCGTAAGGTACGGAATCCGGCGCTGCAGCATCTGTTTCAGCGGATCCTCGACGTCGTAGTGTTCGTTGATGACGTCTACGCTGGCGTTCACCCGGCCCGCGACAACCTCGACCGGCAGGCCGCGGTTCCGCATCCATGTGATTGAGCCGGTTCGAACTTTGTGGGGACTTCGCGACGAGGGGCACTTGCTCGCGGCGTTATAGTCGATGTACTCGCAGGTCTCCGGGTCACGATCGTGAGGACAGGGACCGACGTTGCACGGAAGCGTGGCGAGGTACATCCAGCCCCGGATAGTGCCCGATGCCGGGCGGCCCTGCTGGGACATGAGTAGCGGCTGCCGTCCGGAGCTATCGTGCGAATCTATCCGGTGCTCATCGAGATAGGTCTGAACGACGTCGGCGACCTCGGGTAGCAGCGCTACCGGACGCTCTCCGTCCGGCCCGTTCTTCAGCGGCGTTCCGGTCTCAGGCCGGTGCTGAAACTCGACGTAGTAGGCGGACTGGCGCTCGCCGTCCTCGAAGCTGTACTCCTTGAAGTCCCGGACGTCCAGGGCCCGCAGGCCACCGATTCGGGCGCCGGTGTGCCACGCGAGTTCCAACAGGACGTGACCGCGAGTCCCGTACTGCTCCGACGAGTCGCGGTAGTGCGCCAGTAGCTTCGTGGCTCGGTCGTGCGAGAGCCGCTCGTCGTTACTCCGCTCGCCCTTCGGGACGTCGGGAATGTCTACCTTCTCGTGAAGGCCTTCCTCGACGACCTCGATCTTTTCGAGGTACTCCAGCCACAGCCGCAGCGTCTGGAACTCGTTTTTCAGCGACGCCATTGACGGCTCCTTGCTCCGCCGGTGTGTCTCAAAAGACTCGAGATCCCAACCGGAGAGGTCGGCGACACTCTCGATGCCCTCGCTCTCCGCCCACTCGACGAACAGCTTCAGCCGGTAGTAGTACGTCGTGACCGTCTGGTCGCGGCGCTGAACGCGGAGCTTGTCGAGCCACCGGTCACACGCCTCTCGCGGCGAGAGGTCCGGCGGGTCATGGTTGCTGCCCGCCATCACTGTAAGCGGCCTTCGGAGCTCATCGATCGCCTCCGGGGCACTGCGGACAGTCGTGTCTCTTGAGACCGCCGCGCGTCGTGCGAGCGACGAGACGGGCGCCACAGTTGGGACAGAACCGGAATGTGGCGCTCACGCGGCCCCCACCCCGGTTTCACCGGCCCGCTGGTGGGCCTGGAAGTGTGCGGTCAGGGCCTCCTTGACGTCGGTGAACCGCTCTCCTTCGAACTCCTCGCCGCAAACGCGGCAAGTGAGAGTGCAGTTCATGGACCCTCCGTACCGTCGTCGTCACTCTTTTCGTCGCCCGTTTCGTCCGAAAAGCTGGGGGCAGCGTCGGGATTGCTGGCAGGCATCTTACGCCGCCCCCTCCTTTCGAGAGTTCTCGCCGTTCTCGTCCACGCATAGCACCGGGTCATTGCACTCGAAGGGAGTGCTTTCGTGCTCGCGGATGATGTGGCGAAGGTACTGCGAGTAAGTCATTCCGTGCTCATCGGCCTCTTCAGCTATCGTCTCGTCCATTTCCGTTGGCATCGACACGGAAACGGACAGGCTTCTGGTAGGCATGCATTGCTAATCAATTAAGCCTCGCTTGATATAGTTAACGGTGCTTAGTATACCACGGCGTATATCTCGTTAGCGCTGGTATAATGCCTGCGACTATTGATAATTAATTTAGCAAGGATGACTAAGCGCTATTCGGGCGATTGGATGGTCCTCGCCGACGATAGGATACTGGAGTATCTAAGCGAGGAAGAGGCCGCTAGCCCGTCAGAAATGGTCAAGAGCGGGTTTGTTCGCTACTCAAACGGATATATCTCTCAGCGGTGTTCCAAGATGGTCGAGCATGGATTGTTGAACCGCTATGGCAGCGGAGTTTACGCCATCACAGATCGTGGGGAGAAGTATCTGAAGGGGGAATTAGATACTTCCGTGGACTCACAAGACCGAATTGAATCGTCCAGCGATAACGGCTCGAACTCTGGAAACAACCACGAAGAAGCCTGATATATGCAGCGGAGAAAGTCGGCGTTCTGGATGAAACAGCTCGACGAGAGAATACTAGAAGTGCTGGAGATGGAGGGGTGGTCCACACCGTCAATTCTTGCCCGTGAGCGCGGCTTTTGCGCGTCGGAGGGTCATATCCGGGAGCGGTGCCAGATGCTCCAGTATGCTGGCCTCATCGCGCCGATCTCTGGCGACATGTATGAACTTACAATTGACGGGATTCACTACCTCGACGGGAAGATAGATGCTAGATATCGGCCCTGGCCAACGGTTGAGCGTGCGCTTCAGAGATGAGAATTTGATTATTGATTCAATTTAGGGCTTCATCTGCTTTAGTGCTAAACGAGGATCCCTTTTGCACCCCTTCCTTAATCTCTCTCTCTTTTATGGATTCTTCTTGGCCAATTTCTTCCACTAAAGCCATTATCTGCTCAAAAGCGCCTTTATTAATCTGATTTGGGCCTGTTATCGTGGACAATTTATCCAATATGTCTGAGTAGTGGTTAGACTTGTCGTGGATTCTCCAAGATGCTGAAGGGGTGACTCGATATAAATCAGAGAGTCTATCTACAGCCTTAGCCATCATGTCGTCAGTAATGCATATCACGTCCAAATTTGCTACATCAATAACGCTGTTTCTGAACTCTCGGAGATCGTGGACGAACTCATTCTCGTTAAATTCGTGAGCTATGAAGATATATCCCATTAGATTATAGTCACTCGAAAAATCGTCCTCGACATACTGACGAAACCGTCTAACGTAGCGACCTGCCTTGTCTTGCTCTTTCGATATCTTGAAATCGCCGGAATAGCACTTTGCTTCCACCAGATATGCCTGATCTTCAAAGATAGAATAACCATCTGGCTGCTCTGAACCACCCGCCTGAAGGGTCAGGGCGTACGGAAATAAGATATTCAAAAACTCATTCCCAAGCCGTTCAAATTGCTGATTATAATTCCGACCAAATCGGGACTTGGACTCAGAATTCACAGTCGCTTTATTTGTTCTGTGAAGCTTCGTGTACCAAGAAGTATCAATAGTGGGCCGGGGAGCGGCGGTTCCAGAATTTCCGATTGGTTCAATGCCCTGCCTTGTTACAAGCATTCGACCGTCCTCCAGCCCGGCTAGAAAATTTGATATCTCTTCTCTCAAGTCCTCCGACTCATCTACAACCTCGGGCAAACTATCCCAACTTACGAATACGTCATTATAATTTGGGAAAACATGAACTATGGACTCGAAATTGAAGAATGGAGAGATATGGAGATATTGTTCCTCACTCGGAGAAGGCTCAAGATCAATTGCTGCGATGTCCTCTAATTCTACTCTATTATATTGTATATCAAATTCGTAAAAGGACTCTCCAAGAAGGTCCTCCAAAATGTCCGGATATGATTTGGAATAGTATTTTACGACATCTGGTGATGATGAGTCACCTGGAAGCTCCGCACCGCATTCACAAGATCCAGGCATCGAATCTTGTGTATAATACTTATCACACCCACCGCAGATGTATATAATATCTTTGCCAAAGATCTCCTCTTCACAACCTCTTTCGAGTATTTCGATATCAGATTCGTCTCTATCGGCTTTTCGGAGAACGC
>NZ_JBZYDN010000017.1:0-6077 GCF_058933135.1 Halomicrobium sp. HArcel3
ATGCTACTCATATCCGGGTCACCATAGAAATCTGGAGCGGTGTTTGCCAAGTTGGGAAAAACTAGCCTATCTTGACCGATTTACTCAGTGCCGTTTTTACATTATCTTTTTACTTGTGTCCAACTACCAAAAAACATGCAAGAAGATGGCATTCGGGACCTTTCCGGGATGTATACGCTACTGCAGGATGTGCAGGGTACTGGCACAAACGTTTTCGAAATCCTCGACATAGAAAACCACGAAAAACGACTGACGTGCTTTCTTGCTTGGTTGCTAGACACGTCCGGTTCGCATAATGCTGGATCGGCTTTTCTTGATGCGTTCTTAGAATGCTTTGATATCAAAGCCACCGCTCCAGCCAATGTGGAGTATCTCGTTGTATTGAATAGCACGGGACATGGGCGGGCCGAAATCGATCTCGTCATCGAAACCGATAGTATGGTTATTGGAGTTGAAATCAAGACCACGCACACAGAATCGCAGAAGAAATTCGAGAAGGAGGCGGCCGCGCTCAGAGAGTACGCGCAGGAACACCAGCAGAAGGTGGTTGAGATGTTGTATCTCCCCCACATCGGTTCGGAGATCGAGAATGCTCATTATGCCGAACACATCGCCACTTGGAACCAGGTGATTAAGGCCTTCCAAGAATGCCGCGGCAAGCTAGAGGGTGGACATGATATTGCACTCTTCGATGACTTCATCACGAACATCAACAAGCACGTAATCCGGCATGGGGTTTCGTTCTCGAAAGAATCAGAGCTCTATCTCAAGTACCGGGATTACCTAGAAGGCTTTCAGATCGAAATTAATGCAGACAGCTACCAGAACGACCGAAAAGACATCTATAATCATCTCTGGCAGTGGTTTGAAAAGAGTTACGAGATCGACCGATGGGACGGTCAGTTTGATCGGTCTAGAAATTTTGGCAAGAACACCAGGTACATCCGTCTCTACAAAGATGATTGGCATCTAACTGACGAGGTCAGTGGCCGACCAGTGTTCACGTTGGAAATCCAAGGGACGGAGAAACGGCTGAGTTGGCACGGTGACAATGAGGGCGCTGACGCATACCGCCCTGCTGAACCACATTTTGAAATGACGGTAGCACTCAATGACAACACAGAATCGCAGAAGCGGCGGGAGGCCTATCAGAAATATCTTGGAGATGCCGAGAGGAAGAGTCTCAGCCGCGGTGGGTTTCGGAATGTAGACGAACGTCTGGATGAAGTAGACTCTGAGGCATCGTACAATAAGTACCACATGTACTCGAAAGTCATCCTCATCGACTTTGCCAATCCAGACAACCTGGTAGAAGAGTTGAAGACTGGTTTGAAAACCTTTGTTGATTTGGAAGAATCAATTGATCAATTCACCAAAGACTACCGGACCCCCCAATAATTGATTTGAGCAATCGCGTTCGTATAACGTCTCTAGCTTTAATATGCCGTCGTAGAGTTCTGATCGTGTGAAACAGAATGTTAGCCCTAGACGAGGGGAGGAATCAGAATTAGCCGTCGCCTCAGAACTCATGGCTCAGGGGTATGGTGTGTCCTTCCCGTTTGGTCACAACTATCAGTACGACCTTATCGTTGACAAGAATGGCTCCTTGTACAGAATTCAGGTTAAAACGGCAAAACATGAAGAGAGCAATCGATATTATATCCAAGCTGACGCCAAACGCTACGAGAAATCGTATGTTGAACTGTTAGCAGGGTATTCCCGGGATGAAGAGACTACATTTTTCATCCCAATTTCTGAGGCGAGCGGGAAGCGACAGCGCGTGACATTTACGGATTTAGATAGAATGGGTTCTGAGGAAAATCGGCAGCAGTCAAATCATATTAGTAAATTCAGATTCGGAGAAGCGATTGAGAGAATCTAACTTCGCCTCCTCAGAATGCTGTATTTCTGAATTTAGAATCCTCACAAGAGTATTTCTGCTAATGAATAGTGTTTCTTGTAATATCTGTGTCGAGAGATCCGTTAAGACTTCTTGCCATCATCCGAGACACTACATATTAACTGCTCAATTGTCAAGTTCTCTTGGAATCGTAGGTCCACAAAGCCATGTCGACCTCGCGGGGTGTTAGATTGTTTGACGCTGCTACATCCCGTATCATGTCGAGATAATCCGCGTACAGTGCTGAATTAGTCTGGTAGTCTTGGAACAGTTTCATGAATGACGCATACTCGCCATAGGTTGCCGTGTCCACCATTGACGGGATTACTGTGGGTAAGGCCCGTATAGCCCGGAAGTCAATAACTGCAAAAGAACTTGGATCGAAACAGGCCAGAATCGCACTTGCCATCGGAACTCGCACACCATTGAGTTCTTGAAGCGCGTCGACCCTCTCTGCGGGGGTACTCTGCCGTTCGAAGGCGTTGATCGTACATGAGATGACCTCGCTGTCAAAATTTTCATCTAAATGGTGATCTATACGGTTCCCCCCTGTTTTCCACACGCCAATACTTCGAAGTTCTCTAAGTTTGATATGCTGATTCGGGCGCTGCTGGATAGCTGCAGAGATATTAGTTAAACGGCTATCTTGTTCTGTGCGCCATGCATTCGAGCTCTGGTACTCGATTGGCGGGTCGTTTGCTTCTAATTGATAATCGGCAATTAGTTGAGGTAGATTAAGCGGCATACTATAGCGATGGTGCCACCATTGATAATTTCCCCGGCACGTACAGCTTTGTTGTAACGATGCATGCAACTGTATCGGTTAAATTCTCGGTTCACACCCTTCAATAGCCTAATTTCGGCTGCGGTTGTGTAGTAGATCGCCTAGGGGAGGACACGATTGTGAATTACCACCTACTTTTCGGGAGGAGTGAAGGTGATATTGTCAATGGGGTCTCCAACAGCAGTGAGGAAGGCATCGAGAGGTTCAGTCCGGCTGTGACCCCACAGTGCTCCATAGGCATCCCACTCGCTGGCCCACCTGACGACCACAGAGTCAAGCGTCCCCTCATCAGCGTCGGTGTCGTAAGTCCCGTACACGTGTTGTACACCAAGTACGACGACCTGGCCATACTCGCCGTGTTCATAGACCGTTCCGGCCTCTATCTCCATACCGCCATCAGACGCAGCTTCGAAATAATCAATCGGTTATTTCGCATTCGTTCCGAACACCTACTCGGCTTAGCGGTTCTAAGGATTGCAACTGGCCTGTGATGACTCTATCTCTTTCTTTGATATCTATTGTGACAGAAGAAGGTAAGACTTGGTAGATTGGCGATAGGGAGCAAATCGCAGTTCCGCATTAATTTCTGGACTTTAGCGTGCTTCTCTCCATTTGAAGTCAGCCAAAAACCGCGATGACAGTGATCTTCGGTCAATGCCCGGTTGATTATCTCTAACTCGCCCTGATTTGAAGAGTACGAACCGCAAGCCAGAGCGGATTCCGGCCTGAGCCGTCATGAATTCCAGTTGACCCAATCACGGCCGTCCGTAGAATCACTCAAAGCCATTGGATTAGGTTGATAATCAGAAGTGAGCTCGTCGGGGTTCACTCACGACGCGATGAAAATCGTCTCAATACTGATTCTGTTGGAAGATCGAAGATGTGTCGGCTGGTTGCGGTTCCCATCCACGCCAGCCATGTCATTAGAGCCAATCGAACCCGAAACAGCAGTAGAATTGTATCTAAACGACAAAGAGAGTGAGCTTTCTAAGCGGTCGCAATATGGCCATAAGTCTCGACTTGGTCATTTTACCCGCTGGTGTGACGAGCAGGACCTCGAAAATCTAAACAAACTCTCTGGACGGGATCTACACCGGTTCCGTTTGTGGCGGCGATCTGATGGCGACCTCGCACCGATTTCTGAGAAGACACAGATGGATACTCTTCGTGTATTCATTCGCTGGTGTGCGACCATCGATGCAGTACCATCTGACCTTCACGCCAAGGTCGTCTCACCGAGCATGAGTGATGAGGAGGAAGCTAAGGATGTAATGGTCGATTCTGAGGTCGCAGAACAGATCTTAGACTACCTATCTTCTTATGAGTATGCTTCAGCTCGGCATGTCTGTTTTCTGTTGATGTGGCGAGCGCTCCTTCGGAGAGGAGCTGTCCGGACACTAGATATCAGCGACTACGATGCAGAAAAGATGTCTATCGAAGTGAAACACCGCCCGGAGACAGATACACCAATAAAGAACAAAACGCGAGGTGAGCGGTTCATCGCATTGAATGACGAGACATGCGCAGTGCTCGACGACTGGTTAGCTGATCAACGGCCGGATGTGGAAGACGACTATGGCAGGAAACCACTGCTTGCTTCGTCACAAGGGCGACTACACGTGAGCACAATCCAAAATTACGTATATTCTGTGACGACCCCCTGTATGTTCACAGACGGGTGCCCACATAATCGAGAAATAGACCGGTGTGATGCTGCAGGAGTCCGAACTGGTGCATCAAAGTGTCCGTCCACCCGGTCCCCACATAGCGTCCGCCGTGGTGCAATTACTCACTGGCTTTCATCCGATGTGCCTGAACCGATTGTTGGGGCACGTGCCAATGTATCCACAGAAGTACTCGACAAGCACTACGACAGGCGTACTGAGCGGAAGAAAATGGAGCAGCGTCGGAAGTATCTAAATGACATCTGAAAATTTGATCAGAAAGCTATGAGAATTTAGCGGCTCGATTCATCGCTCTGGTATCGATCGTTTTGATGTCGTCATAGGGTACAGATATTGGATCTGGAGATATGGCAAAAACAGCGGGTCCTAAAGATGACATCCCGGCCGCATACCCTCTATTTTGGAGTTCTTCAACAATGGAAAGCGAAAGCGGTTGTCGCTGTAGTTCCCTCTTTTTAAATCCGATCTCCTGAATCTGTTTGATAGAATCCCTAAATAGGTCAAAATCTGGCTCTGCAACACTAGGCATGAGTTGCATCAAAATCACATGCGAGATTTTTCGCACTTCAGAGATAGGAATCGGGCACTCGTTTTTAAACACTGACACCTCATCAGAACCATATGCGCCCGTCGAATCAGGAATTATTATTTTGACATTCCAATCAGGGAAGTCCAGTCGGGAGATTACTGGTGGAGGGGATACAGATGATGCCCCGGATGGAAGAAATCCACCTTTTTCATTTAGGTCATGGCCGCCATCTAACACAAATCCCCCCTTATCAAACACAGCAGTTCCAATTCCAGATGTCCCGCCTCGTCCTACAACCTCAGCTACTTCGGAAGTAGAGAGCTCCACGTTGTTCGTTCTCGCAACCGCAAAGCCAGCAGCTAAATCCGTTTGGGTACCAGAGCCTAATCCCCTATGTTGGGGGATCGCTTCTTTGATGGTGATTTCGACCGGCTTGAGATTATATTGGTCTATTACAGCTTCCGCTGCGTTTTTTGCTCTTTCTCGCATCGGTCCGTGGACCTTCAAACAAGTCGACTCTTCAACTTCCAGGCTCACCCCGGGATATTTTATCCCAAGTCCGATTCCGCCGTCAACACGGCTTAACTTTGAGCTCAAGTCAATAAGTCCAAAATGAAGGCGACTACCCGTTTCTATTCGCATAAGGCTTCCTTGGGGTAGATAATCAAAAAGGTGGGGAACCAATTTATACACGGATACCCAATCCGCTTATCAGAGCAGTGTACGAGTATGTCTGAAGACAATATACCCCTCCCCCTCATAACCTCTAGTAGCAGGAAGTTCGACCACCTTCGTTACTTGTCATATCTTAATAATTTAGAAGAAGAGCACGGAGTTGAATTGGTCCGCGTGCCGTTAGAATATAAAGAGATTCAGTCTGACGATATGGAATTGCTGCTATCTGAGGCAGTGAAACGAAGTACATTTGACGAAATTAGAGACACATTCTTTCTCATAGAACAGACTTCAGTGTTTTTTGACGCAATGGATGGTGAGGGGCCTGGTCAGTATTTCAAGAAGTGGTGGAATACCAAGTCAGAGGAAGACCTCAAGCTAAAATTTTCTCAGAGCGAAGGAGCGACAATAGAATCGGGATTAGCGCTGAATATCCCGAATCATGACCCGTTAATATTTACAAATAGTCAGAGGGGGAAAATAAACCTAGACGGCAAAATCAGA
>NZ_JBZYDN010000018.1:0-2833 GCF_058933135.1 Halomicrobium sp. HArcel3
ACACTGCAGGATCCGGCGCTCCTGATGATCAGAAGGTCTGGGCAGAGGACGACGACGACACCGTCACCTTCCAGAAGGAAGGCGGTTCCTACACTAACGCTGACCCCGCTGGTGACAACATGCTCGGCGCGACCGAGTACGACATGAACGTCACGACGGGTCTCAACGCCGAGGTGACCGAGGCTGACGAGGTCGGTGCGCTCTCGCTGCAGGAGCGCTCGACCAGTAACGTCACGACCTGGACGGCACCCGCCGGTACTGACTTCGGCGACTGGGACGAGGGCACGATCGCGGCTGCGGCCGGGTCGAACCTGACCCAGTCCGAGGAGGTCGCAAACACGTCCGATCACAGTGACTTCGCGGTCATCCAGGTCGAATCCTCTGGCCTCGAAGGCGCCTTCGCTAGCACGAACGACGATGCCACTCTCGCCTTCCTGAACAACGGCGAGACTTCGTTCGAGGTCGAGCGAACTAACACCGGTCCGAACGCACCCGAAGAGACGCTCAACCTCGCCGCTTCGAACATGACGGTCGTTGACGATGCTAACAACGACACGTACTACGTTGCAATCGACACCGGTGCAGTCGGTAACTTCGATAGTGACGGCGCGTACGAGGCGAACTTCACGGTCAACGCCGGGAGTGAGCTGAACACGAACGACGACGACCCGGAGACGGAGACGTCGTCGTTCGAGGTCATCGACGGCGAATCCAGCCTCGACACGAACGAGGACGACCTCGTGCTCGTCGAAGCCGCGGATAACCAGACGGTCTCCGGGACGTCCACGTGGGCACCGGGCACCGAACTGGAGATTCGGATCAGCTCCGACGACTCCACGAGTCCGTTCCTGACCCGTCCCGAGGCTACGGTTCAGCCTGACGGAACGCTCAGCGTGAGCACGGACTTCAGCGACCTCAGCGAGGGTACGAACCTGACGCTGGAACTCGACCGTGAGTCTGACGACTGGGACGGTCAGGTCGTTGCTGAAGGCGAACTCGGTGGCGAGACCGAGACGGAGACGGTAACCGAGACGGTCACCGAGACCGAGACGGACACCGAAACCGACACGGAAGCGCCTGACACCGATGCGGACACCGACGAGCCTGACACGGAAACCGACACGCCCACTGACGACAGCGGGCCCGGCTTCACGGTCGTCGCGGCTCTCGGTGCCCTCATCGCTGCGGCACTGCTGGCAGTCCGCCGCAACAACTGAGGTAGCTAACTACCGGACTCTGTCCGGCTCCTGAATTTTCGATTTTTCTTCGACGCCAACTGACGAGCGGTAGCTGTGGCGATATTTCATACCAAGTAGTCAACAGAACCGCATAATAGGCTGATCCGGATCGCGGGAATTCTCTGCCGAGACAGGAACTAACGCCAGTTCGTTACTTCTCTCCGATATAATTAGAAGCATAACATATGTTCCCAAAGCGGGCGAAATCCGGCGGTAGAGGCCTTGAGGGGCGGTGTCAACACTCCCACATTACCACAAAGGATTTATAACACCCACCATACCGTTTGAATGTACCCCTACCCATGGTGGCATCAACGAGTACTCCTATTCGGTCAAAAACACGCCGCTCGGACGGCCGAACGGGACGAAAGCTGTTGTCGCCGCCCAATCGGACAATCAACAACCTATGACAACGACAAACGACAAACTTCGTAGCCTGTTCCTGGCTACGCTGATGGTCTTCTCGGTCTTCGCGATGACCGTCGCGCTGCCCGGCTCAGCTGCTGCGAATCACGCTAACGTAACTTACGAGGTGGATGGATCGTCCACGAACCTCGTGTACGCTGGTCAGACCGTCAATGCGACAGGTCTGGATCAGGGTGTAGATTATCAACTGCGTAGTGTCGACGACACAGATGGTACGACCATCACGGATAGCTCTCACGAACGGAACTACAATTCCGGCTCGAACGGAGCGATCACCATCGAGACGGATGACCTCGGTGAAGGTGATTACTTCCTCACCACCGGTGGGGAAACCGTCGACACCTCCACTTCGTTCGAAGTGACCGAGCAGACGCTCGATGTCGACTTCGATGACACCAACGTCACCGACGAAGAGGGGAACGCGGAGTACGAAATCAGTTCCAACCGGAACGACTTTGCGCTCAACATCTCCGCTGACGGCGACCTCAGCGCGAGCGAACTGAACGCTACCTTCAACGACGAGGGTAACACTGACGGGTTCGAGGCCTCCAACATCGACGAGGACGACGACGAGGACCGTATCACGATCAGCGGAGCCACGCGTGGTGACTACGAAGCGAACTTCTCTGGCGTAGACGCTGGCCAGTACACGTTCGACTTCGAAGCTGACGACACCACCGCCAGCTCCAGCGCCTCGGTCAACGTGAGCGAGGCTGGTGACGGCGACATCCAGTTCGAAGAAGACGTCGTCCAGGACCAGGTCGGTGACGTCGCCGACATCACCCTGCAGATGGAGAACACCGACGAAGGGACGATCGTCATCGGTAGCTCGGACCAGAACTACTGGATCAAAGCGAACGTCGAAGACGGTGACGACGACGGCGAAGTCACCGTCCAGTTCAACACCTTCGCTGCAGGCTCCCCGAACGTTTCTGAGTCGACAAAGATTTCGGCTGACGACTCCGACGACTCCGTCGATTACATCGACGAAGGAGGTTCGTTCAACGGGAGTAATGCACCGACCGGTTCAGACATCCTCGGAGCGACCGAGTACGACATGAACGTCACGACGGGTCTCAACGCCGACGTGACCGAGGCTGACGAGGTCGGTGCGCTCTCGCTGCAGGAGCGCTCGACCAGTAATGTCACAACTTGGACGGCACCGGCTA
>NZ_JBZYDN010000019.1:0-802 GCF_058933135.1 Halomicrobium sp. HArcel3
TCGCCCTTTCAGTCTGCTCTGTAGGATCGCTAGACGGCAGGGCCGCGACTACGCTATATCGGTAGAATGCGAAGAGACGGGTGAATGTGTTCCGAGATCCGTCTCTTCACTCGTGAATCGGTGGCCAGAGCAAAAGAAGTTGTCGCGAACCCTGCCGAAGCTGCCGATCCGGCGGGAGGCGGCAGCTACGCCGACTGGGCGATGCTGACGGTGAATGCCCTCCGGATCGAACTGGGCAAATCCTACCGCGGGACGTGTGATTTGCTCGCGGAGATGCCCGGCATTCTGGCCGAGATAGGTCTCTCGCAGGTTCCACATTTCACGTCAGTTCACGCGTGGTTCGTGAAGATCCCGATCGAGCGCTGGCGGGCGTTTCTGGACGTCTCCGCCCGCCACCGCAGCGGCCACGCCGCCATCGACGCGACGGGGTTCGACCGCGATCAGCCCAGCCGCCACTACGCCCAGCGCGCCCACTACCACCTGCGCGCGCTGAAAGTGACCGCGCTCGTCGACGTCGAAACCCTCTACATCACGGATATCCACGCTGCGGCGGGCAAACCCTCTGATTTCCGGACCGGCCCGCAGGTCGTCCGCCGCAACGCGGACGACCTGCGGAGCCTCGCCGCTGACTCGGGCTACGATTCGATGGCGTTTCGTGCTGAACTCCGCGAACACGGCATCCGGCCGCTAATCAAACACCGGATCTTGGCGCCGTTCGACCACGCGCACAACGGCCGCATGGACACCGACGCGTACAACCAGCGCTGGATGTCCGAAACTGTCTTTTCCAGCATCAAACGCA